>JBDRLL010000041.1:0-80524 GCA_043813075.1 Candidatus Altarchaeota archaeon | reverse complement strand
AATCCTCTTCTGGCCTTCACCAGCTCGTCCAGCAGCACGTTCGCGTCCGTGTATCTTCTGGCGGTGTCCACAACCCACCTATCATCCTTCACGTACGGCTCCTGGTCCTGGTGCTTGTCCTTGAAGCGTTCGATGTGCCTGACGTCCGCGGTCAGCGGCGGCCCCTGGTGGTGTACTATCTCAGGCAGCTCGTGGACGCTGAACTCCAGGAGTAGTACTGACACGTCCTTCTCGTTGCTCCAGAATCCTGTCTTGAATACCTTGAACTCCTTCCGCTCGCACTCTTCCCTGAGGGCGCGCAGGCTCCTCCGCAGCTGGGCGTACAGTGTGTTCTCATTGATTTTACTGTGATGGAATAATATGGCCTTCAACAGCGTCCCCCTGGACTCGATGACGCCCTCCAACTCTCCAGCACTCCTCAACGGCTTATCCGGGGGGAAGAAGAAGTCTATGCTATGATGCATTATGAACTCCTGGGCGGCGCTCTTGAACCTGCCGAGGCACTCCAATGACAGTGCGGCCGCCACGTTCCTGTTTTTGTCGACCGGGTCGACGACAATCAGGTTCGCTTCAGTGAAAAAGTGTTTCAGAGACTCCCTCTCAGGCCAGTGGCCTTCGACGTCTATCACTTCGACGCCACTCCACTTCCTCGCCTTGTCGAGGACTTCAATGAAGTTCCCGTAGTTGATGACGAGAATCTCCGTCAGGTACCCTGAGAAACCCTCCACCTTCGCTTCCGCGCCGTATACTTTAACGCCCTTCATGAACTGCTTCAGCAGGCGTATGTCGTCCGCGTACCCCGGCTTCTCGTCCAGCTTCTTCTTAACGTACTCCAGGTGGAGTGGGGTCCGGTCGACGGAGGACTGTATGCCCCCTCCCTTGAAGCAGGGGACGATTTCGATGTCGAATCCTTCATACCGTCCCTTAACGTACGGGTGCTCGGCATAATCTATCTCATATTCGCCGCCAACATCCTTGAAGAACCTCTTGCCCACCTCCAGACCCTTCTTCTCCAGCTTATCCCACCCGACTTCAGGCGGGAAGAGTATGAACACGTCTATGTCCTTGTCGCCCCTCAAGTCTGTGTTCTTCGCCATCGAGCCCACCAGCATGGGTTCGACGCCGTAGGACCTTAGCTTCTCGAGAGTCAACTCCACCATCCTCCCGTCACCCAGCTTCTCCTCCCCAGTGGGAGTTACCCGCTCCAAGACTTCACTCAACAGTTTCTCCATGATAATCCAGTCCTACTCCATGAACTTCCGCACCGCATTCACTGCACTTCGAATCCACGATATTGTTCTCCAACACGTTGAATCCTACCCTCTCAATCAATAGGCTTCCGCACTTATAACAGTACGTGTTCTCGCTGTCGTCGTGGGGTATGTTGCCGGCGTACACATACTTCAGGCCCGCGTCCTCACCCATCTCCAACGCCTTCCTCAGAATCTCGGAGCTTGTGGCCGGCAGTTTGTTCAGCTTGTAGTCGGGGTGGAACCTGCTCACATGCCACGGCACGTGCGCCCCCAACTCGCTTTTAATGAACTCAGCTATCTGCCCCAGCTCATCCACATTGTCATTCAATGACGGTATTATCAGTGTCGTGACCTCCACCCACACGCCCTTCTTCACCAGCAGTTTCAGGGTGTCAAGCACCGGCTCTAGCCGGCCTCCGCAGACTTCACGGTAGAACTTGTCGCTGAAGGACTTCAAGTCCACGTTGTCCGCATGCAGGTATGGCGCTATCAAATCAACGGACTCTGGGGTCATGAAGCCGTTCGACACGAAGACGTTCTTCAATCCTTTATCAACCGCGGTTCTAGAGGTGTCGAGCGCGTACTCCATGAACACGGTCGGCTCGGTGTAAGTGTATGATATGCTGGCGCAGCCGGATGCCAGAGCCTCCTCAACAACCCGTTCCGGGGGGACGTCCTCTCCAGGCACAAGCCCGCCGTCCTTAGGCGTCTGGCTGATGTCCGCGTTCTGGCAGTGCTGGCAACGTAGGTTACAGCCTACTGTAGCCATGGAATAGCTTAGGCTGCCGGGATGGAAGTGGAATAAAGGCTTCTTCTCTATCGGATCCACGTGCAAGGCCACTGGACGCCCGTAGACGAGGGAATACAGGGTTCCGCCCTGGTTTTCGCGGACGCCGCAGACGCCCCTATTTCCATCCGATACCCTACACCTCTGAGCGCATAAACCGCATTTCACAACCCCTCCGCCAACCTTATCGTAGAGCAGCGCCTCCCTCATAAGTAATCATTTTCACGCGGACTCTATTAATGCTTTTAAACCCCAACTGTTAATCTAAACACATGCAGACTGTCAGGATACCTGAAGATAGGGTAAGCGTCCTCATAGGCCGGGAAGGGCAGACCAAGAGGGACTTGGAGTCCAGGAGCAAGACTAGGATAACCATAGCGGAGACCGAAGTAACGGTGGAAGGCGACCCTGTCATGGAGTGGAAGATGAAGGATATCGTACACGCTATAGGCCGGGGTTTCGCTCCCGATAAGGCTAGGCAGCTTCTTAAGGACGACTACGTCTTCGACCTCATCGAGCTGGGGGAGATCGCCTCGTCACCCAGGAACCTGATGCGGGTCAGGGGCAGGGTTATCGGCGAGAAGGGTCGGACGAGAAGGTTCATAGAGCGCAACACCAACACACTGCTGTCAGTATACGGCAAGACCATCGGGATAATCGGCTCCTTCAACGATGTCGCGCTGGCGAGGGAGGCTGTGTCCATGCTCGTGAACGGAGCGAAACACAGTACCGTATACCGTATGCTGGAGAAGAGGGTCATCAACAAGAGGATTGAGGTCTGATTCTAGGGGAGAGTTTATTAACCAACAACTTCCAATACATTAGGTTATTTTTTTACCAAGGATTGTCATGTCAGATAAAAAACAAGTGAACAAGAAGCCGGACGAGCCTGTCAAGGAGAAGGAGGCTGAGGAAATATTCAAGGAGTTCCGCGAGGTCTCTGTAACCGAATTCTTCAGGAAGAACAAAGCCCACCTAGGCTACTCCGGGAAGGTTAGGAGCCTCACCACCGTAGTCCACGAGCTTATCACCAACTCGCTGGACGCGTGCGAGGAGTCCGGAATACTGCCTGAAATATCCGTCAAGATCAAGCAGGTTGGGAAAGAGCACTACCGCTTCACTAGCACCGACAACGGCCCAGGGATACCTGAGAGCCACATCAACGACGTGTTCGGGAAGATGCTGGCTGGAACCAAATTCCACAGGAGCGTTCAGCTGAGGGGCCAGCAGGGCATCGGAGTGACTGGCGTCACATTGTTCTCCCAGATGACTACAGGGAAGCCCATGAAGATCCTCACGAGCACCGGCAACGGGAAGATACATGAAGTCCACCTGCTGGTGGATGTCGTGAAGAACAAGGCGGATGTCATAGAAACCAAGATTATAACTGGCAAGTGGCGTGGCACCGAGATAGAGGGCGAGCTCAAGGGAGTCCTATTCAACCTCGGCGAATACGGTCCATACGAGTACATACGAAGGACTGCGATAGCCAACCCCCACCTGTCGATAACGTTCATGGATCCTGAGGGCAGGAAGTCAGTGTTCCAGAGGTCCAGCAAGTTGGTGCCAAAGCCGCCGGTGGAGACTAAGCCTCACCCAAAGGGTATGGACACGGACGAACTCCTCCAGATGGCTAAGAAGTCCATCTCAAGGCATGTTTCAAGCTTCCTCGAATCAGACTTCACCCGAATCAGCAAGTCCAAGGTGGGTGAGATACAGGCTAAAGTCAACTTCGACCTGAAGAAGAACCCGAGGAAGCTGACGTGGGCTGAGGCAGAGGAGATAGCCGCGGCATTCGAGCAGGTCGACTTCATGGCCCCGCCGGTCGGCGGTTTGCGGCCTATCGGGGAGAAGCAGATTCACAGCGCGGTCACCAGCATATTGAAGCCTGAGTTCGAGTCCATTGTGACGCGGAATCCGACAACCTATTCTGGTGGCATACCATTCCAGGTGGAGGTTGCGGTCGCGTATGGCGGCAACGCTGGGAGGAGTTCCGGTGAGGGTAAGAAGTCCGAGGTAATGCGTTTCGCCAACAGCGCGCCCCTATTGTTCGACTACGGCGGCTGCGGTATCTCAGAGGCTGTGAGCAGCGTCGACTGGAAGAGGTATGACATACGCGACTTCGATAACGCGCCCATAACAGTGTTCGTCAACCTGGTCAGCGTCTACGTTCCGTACACTTCAGCAGGTAAGCAGAGTGTGTCATCCAATCCTGACGTGGTGAAGGAGATACGCATGGCGTTGATGGAGGTCGCAAGGAAGTTCCAGCGCTACCATTCTAAGAAGCGGAGGGAGTTCGAGAAGGAGGCGAGGCTGCACTCGCTCATGAAGTACAGTACCGAGCTGGCTGCCGCGATAGCGAGGATGACTGGTAAGGACGAGGGTAAGATACTTAAGGACCTGCAGAACCTGATTAAATACCGCCTCAAGATTGAGGGTATAGAGGAGGCTGCTGAGGAGGAGGAGGAAGTGGAGACGACTTTCGACGATAAGGAGGGTGATGTTGAATGACATCCAAGTCTAGCAAGCCAAAGAACGTGGACAAGGAGGTTGTAGAGAAGCTTACGGCTTTGGGCGAGGGGATGGTGAAGAAGATTTCGAAGAAGGAGCGTCTGAGCGTGCACGTGCCGCAGAGGAGTCTGGGGAACGTCATCTTCGACAAGAAGGAGAACCTGCTCCGCATAGGGGATAAGACTTCATCGAGGAGCTTCATGAACATAGCACACTCCAGGAAGTTCATGCAAACCTTCCTGATCGCGTCAAAGTGCAAGGAATTCGTCTCGCGCGGCAAGACCGCGAGCATAAGGGAGTTGTACTATCAGATGAAGCATACGATAGACAACACTAAGGAGAACACTTTCGAAGACCAGAGCGAGTCCGACCCGCTTATAGTGGATTTGGAGACAATGCTGGAGGTTTTGCGGGAGGAACTCCACCTGAAGGCTGACGATAAGGGGACGCTTATCGGCAAGATAGTCATCGAGGATTCCGGGGACGTCATCGACTGCAGCAAGCTGGGGAGGAGCGGACTGTCCATACCCTCCATAGTCGAGCAGTATAAGTTCAGGGACTTTGACGCGCAGTACGTGCTTGTCATAGAGACCGGCGCGATGTTCGACCGGCTTGTAGAGGAAAAGTATCACCTGAAGAATGACTGCATCATGGTCTCCACGAAGGGCCAGGCTGCGCGTGGCTGCAGGAGGCTCGTCAACAGGATAAACAAGGAGTTGAAGCTTCCGATAATCATGTTCACTGACGGCGACCCGTGGGGTTACTACATATACTCTGTACTGAAGGCTGGTTCCATGGCGTTGGCCCACGAGTCAAGGCGTCTCGGAACGCCTGAAAGCAAGTTTGTGGGCATGACTGTGACCGATATAGAGGAATACGGCCTTGAAAAGGTGACTGAGAAGCTTAAGGACGTGGACAAGAAGAGGATTAACGAGCTACTCCAGTATCCCTGGTTCCAGGCTAAGGAGTGGCGTCATGAGCTGAAGTTGATGGCTGAGAAGGGCGTGAGGATAGAGCAGCAGGCGCTCGCGTCGAAGAGTCTTGAGTTCGTGGCTGAAAAGTATCTGCCAGAGAAGATAGCTTCAGGTAATCTGCTGCCATAGGACAAAGATGGTTGAAGCCGGTGAAAGCTCGGAAGGAGGCGGTAAAGGGCTTCACAGGGGGTTGACTAAAAAGCATTTCCTGGCCCTCGTGTTCGAGTTGGGGCGTGTGCGCCGAGACCTGGCGTTCAAGAAGATTGGCATAAGTCCTGAGGTGGGTAAGGCTTGGATAAGCGAGCTAGAGTCTGAAGGGTGGATTAGGGTTTCTGGAGACGAGTTGGGGGAGCCGCTGCTTGAGGTCACTCCCAAAGCATTGGACAGGCAGAAAGACATTGTACGCATGCTGGAGGAGCATGAGAGGGATGTGGCGGAGGATGCGAAACCCAAGTATACCGTGAAACAGAAGTTCGGGCGTTTCGCTGACACGTCAAAGAGGAGTTTCACCTCCGTTATAGTCTCATTCTTCATGAACCTCAGGGACATACTAATAATCGCGTCCACCCTGCTCTCCCTCTACCTGCTCTACAACTTCATACTCTCGCCAAACACTGCGATACTCAACTTCCTTCTCGGCGCCATCCTACTCGCCCTGGTTCTGATACTCTACAGGCAGTACGAGAAATACCTGAAGACCAGGAGCTTCATATCCTTTGTCGAATGGGTGATGCTGTTGATAAACATGAGGAGAAAGCATATAGCAGTCATCATAACGCTGGTGTTCCTCATATACATTGCGGGCCTCATGATGCTGGATCCGGACGACACTGGGATCTACCTGATGGGGTGCATGGTGGTGCTGACAACAGGCCTGTTAATATCCTACCCTAAGAAAAGCATAGCCGATGCGCTTAAGTTCTACGTCGGCATGGCCCAGCTAATGTACTCGATGCTCTTGATAGTCGGCATGCTGAGCATAACAGATCCCATACTCGTGTCCAAGTCGAGGACCATAGATGTTGTCGTTGGAATACTCTTCCTCATAATACTCCAGTTGAATGAGGAGTTCTTCGGCGTGGGTCCGACAGAGTTCAAGAAGATGACCGAACTCTAAACTCATCGTCGACGACATCCCATATCATGGATGCTGCTTCAGCCTTGCTCATCCTGCTCATAACGGTCTCGCCTCTGGGGCCTACTATGACCGCTTCGGTATCATCAGAGTCGAAGATGTTTCTGGACACGTCATTGGCGACAACCAGGTTAACTCCATCATCCACCAGCATCTTCCCCGCCTTTTCGACAAGTCTCTGGTTGTCGGCGCCGTGCTCTGCCTTGAATGCGACCAGGAACAATTCCTTATCATAGTCCCTCACCACCTTGATGAGCTTTCTTGCAGGCTTCAGGACGAGATTAAGACCGCTGCCAGAGGATATCTTGCCATTGGTTTTATCGGGCTTGAAGTCTGATATCGCTGCGGAGGATATGAGGACGTCAATACCCTCACCAAGCCATTCAATAACGGCGTCTATCATCTCGTCAGAGGTCTCGACCGTGACGTGTTGAACGCCTTCCGGCGGCTGCAGGCTTGCTGGCCCGGAGACAAGTATGGTCTGGTAGCCCCTTCTCACGGATTCTTCGGCGAGCGCGTAGCCCATCTTACCCGAGCTACGGTTGCTTATGTATCTAACGTCATCCAGTGGCTCTCTCGTAGGGCCTGCTGTGATCAGGACTCTCATACCCCTGCCTTGTCGAGTATTGTCTTGACGTGCTTTTCGGAGCCTAAAGCCATCATGTGCACTCCACTACAGTATGGCCTTATCTCCCTTATTATGTCTGCCGCCTGGCTTATCCCCTCCTCAACGGGGTTATCAGCCCCCTCAAGCTCGTCTATCAGTCTCTGCGGGACGCTCACTCCCGGAATCTTCTCGTTCATGAAATCTGCCATACGCTTGGACTTCAATGGTACTATGCCTGCGAGCACTTTCGCGTTGGACGGCACCTCCTTCATGAATCCTATGAAGTCTTCCGCATCATAGACGACCTGGGTCTGGAAGAACATGGCTCCAGCCTCCATCTTCCTACTTATCCTCAATAATTCAACATCCCTGTCTTCAGCGCCGGGATTGAATGCCGCCCCCACTAGAAAGTCGGTCTTCCCGTCTAGCTTGTTGCCCTCCATGTCAACCCCCTTGTTGAGGCCTCTGATGGCTTGAATAAGCTGGGTGGAGTCTATGTCGTACACTGGCATCGCGCTAGGATGGTCTCCTGAAGACGGGTGATCCCCAGTCAAAGCCAGGACGTTCCTGATCCCCAGCATGTGGGCGCCCAGCAGGTCCGACTGGATTCCTATCCTGTTCCGGTCCCGGCACGTCATCTGGAATACAGGATCCACCCCTGAATCCAACAGCATCTTCGATACTGCTAGTGACGATGTCCTGACGCACGCCCTCTGGTTGTCTGTCACGTTAATGGCGTCAACACAATCCTTCAGTAGGCTGGCCACGTCCATAATCTTCCTTTCGTCAACGCCCTTGGCGGGAGCTATCTCCCCGGTCACAGCGAAACCTCCCGACAGTATCTTACTCCTAAAGCTCATCCGCCCATCCTCCTCGGCCTGTTGTTCTCGCTAATCCTACTCGGCTCCCTTATGCTCTTGATATCGTCCACGCTTTCCCTGGACTTGAGTTTTTTGACTATCATTCCCCAGGCGCACTCCCTTCCGCCGCCTACCTCGCATTTGCCATCAATGCTCCCGCCGCAGGGTCCGTTCAGCAGTTTTTTACTGCACCTGGTTTTAACGCATACCCCCGCTGTCTGGGTGAGCGTGCAGTCACCGCACATGCTGCACCTCTCATCGTATTCCCCAATCCTCCTGACGACCCCCAGGAATAGGGTGTTGTTTGACGGCACCACCGTCTTTTCCGTCAGGTCTGCGAGCGCTGAAGCCCCGCTCCCGCACGCCATTGAGACGAAGGCGTCGACGTCTCCAGCCGCTTTAACAGCCTTCACCGCCAGCCTCTGGTCGCATTGGGCTTCAACAACCTGACTATACTCTACACTAATCCCCTCCGACTTTAGGTATTCCACCATCTCAGCCACCTCAGCCTCGCCTCCCGTCTGGCATGTTGTGGCGCACCTACCGCAACCTAGGACTGCGACATTACCACATCCTTTAAGATGGCTTAATACCTCTCCGTAAGGTTTCTTCTCCGTGATTATCATGGCCTATCCAATATATGGTATATGTTAATAATAACCCCTAAGGCATATCCTGAACCTATGGGATGGAATATTCAAATATTCAGGTAATCTGCTATAAATCATGTTTTCCTGGCCTTGAATATGTGTGCCAGATACATGAACCATGCCATGTACGCCAGGTATAGCTGGTGGTATTGAGTCAGATCCAGTAGCGTCCCCGTCTTGTCGTAGTAGGGCATTGGAATGAGTGTTAGGAGGAACACTATCCTATAGACTCTCCTGAATTCCGGCTTCTTTATCACATAGTATGCTGGGAGCATCAGGAGTATGTACGAGTAGTCCTTGAAGTGCAGTGTCGTGAACGAGTATGCAATGCATGCGAACAACACAAGTTCCGTCTCCCATCCAACGGGTTTTGCACGGTATAGCCTAATCATCGCCGCAAGGCTTATGGATAGGACTGTCGACACGATTACTGCATACAGGATTATACGCGTCATGGAGTCCAGTCCGAATATGTTCGCGATGTCTCCAGTAAGCATGTAGTTGCACGGGTTCATCAGACCACGCTCGAAAGACAGGTTGATGGCGTTCGACGCATTCCCGACGTAGTCATTGAAGAGTATGGGGGACGTGAAGTATGGTGCGGCAATGTATGCTGAGAAGATGATTATCCCGGACGCAAGGCACATAAGGCTCCTACCATCCCCCTTGAACAACAGCAGTAGGAGCAGCGTCACGGGGGTTATCTTGAACACTGAGGCGGCTAGTATGCTCGCAGTGAACAGGACAATCCTGTTCCTCAGGAAGAAGTATATCCCAGTCCATATGAACAATTGCTCCAGCAGGGACACGTTCCCGGTGCTCAGGTTAACGGATATTGTGAGGTTGAACGCCATCACACTGTATATAATGAAGTCATCACCCATACCTCCCTCCCCGAGAACCTTAGACCATAAGTACAATATCAACGCAAGGGAGATGAATCTTAGCGTAACGTAAACGTATCTAGACGTATCGTAGTCCCACAGAAGGAATACCCTGAAGAAGTACAGTGTTGGCGGGGGATAGACGTATGGCATAAGCTGCTGCTCCCAGGCCAGCGCATCATCCAGCCTATAGGGGTTTCCCCCCGAGAAATAGGCTTCCGCCGCATAGTAGTCCTTCCTGAAGTCGTTCTGGCTGTCCAGCAGGTCGGATCCGAAGCCTGTCACAACCAGCAGGTAGAACATCAAGTATATGTGGGCTGATGGTGGCAGAGCGGACACTGTCTTCCGTAGTATGTATGCTGGACGGTATTCCATCGTCTTACATGGGAAACAGTAATCAAATCTAGAAGCAACGCCTAAATACCCACCGGCCCTATTCTATCCGATAGACCGTGTCATTGGGCCTCACACGGGACTCGACCTTTATACCCACCTGGTCTCCCGCATTAGCTTCCCCCACCTGGTTATGCTCCACCTGTATTGAATTCACGGTCTGCGTGAAGTCTGTGGTGTGGCCTAGGACGTGTATCCTGTCACCCACCTTCAGTGTCCCATTCGTCATCCTCAATGCGGCGACACCTGGTTTAGGGAAGAAACTGAATACCTCGCCCACCTTGGTTTCAGTCATACACTATCACCAAATAGTCTATTAAAACGCCTTGATTATAAATATTCCGGCCGTTTTTACAGTATAATATTTATATTACTTATACGAATAATTTGAGAGAGGTCTTTTTGTGTGTGGTACCAGATGAAACTAGATTTAACCCCAGTGTACGCAGCGCTCGGCTTAGGCGTGGCCACATACGTTTTTCTAAGGGTCAGGAAAGTAAATTCTCCAGTGAAATTCAATGACGTCCTTTATGACAAGGAGAATGAGCATGTCGAGCTTGTGGTTGAGAACACGAGCGGTAAGCCTTTCTACGTTAAGCCATCGCTGAGGGCTGTCAAGCTCACTCCGGTGAGCGAGTGGAGGGAGAAGACGAGTAACGGGAACGGCGCTGGCATACCTATGATGACTGCCTCAGCGGGGAGCGTCATCAAGGGGTATGAGCTTATCGGCGAGTACGCTGAGCCTGTGATGGTGCCCGCACACTCCACAGTCAGCTTAAAATACCCGCTTATGCGGGATTTCGGGCTTAAGGCTTCCGACAACATCAGGGTTGACGCCTCATTCGGGTCTGAGCCGCTGGCTTTATCAGGCAACACTTCTTCCACGATAAGGATGAACCTAAGGGAGTTGTCCAATGACCGTCTGGAGAGCATACTCGCGGGCGAGGATCTTGACGCCATACTGGATGCGTTGGACGAGTACATACAGGATTCAGGCATGCCCTATCCCCAGAAGGGTTCGGTGGCTGATGTTGTCGAGGTGGAGTCAAAGGATTCTACGCCAGAGCCATTAGGAAGCAAGGACGTGTCCGAGCCTCCCAAGTACTCTAGGAACGAGTACCCGCTCGAGTCAATGTGCTACTGCTGCGGGAAGACTAAGTGGCTTAACTGGCTTGTGAACGATAACCACGTCTGCGATGACTGCAGGGAGTACCTTGTGCCACAGGCGTCAGACAGTGAAGAACAACAGGTAGACACGCCTTCAGGAATCATCGAGGACGAGGCTGTGGATGAGGCGAGCCTGGAGCTCGTCTACAAGGATCCTGTCAACCTTAAGCCCCGCCACGAGAAGATACTGGACATACTCAACTCTGAGAACACGGCGTCCGCGAAAGACATCTCACGGAAGCTGGGCCGCAAGGAGAAGAATATCGCAGCCGACTTGAGGTATCTTATGGGCAACGGCCTGGTGGACAGGGTTAAGATAGGGCGGGCTTACAAGTATTTCAGCCTACGGGACAGTGAGCAGGTTGTGTTGGGCGGTGAAGAATTGGATGACGATACTATAATGCTCACTTGATTCTGAATGCTTTCAGCAGGCTTCTGCCCACTCCCATGAATCCTCCAAGTCTCCTGCCGATGCCTTTCCCTATGCCCAGGTATTTCACCATTATCCTCTGGGTCTTTGAGGCGTCCTTCAGCATCTCGTCGATCTTCTGGTCGAGTATGGGCTTCTGCATCTCCCTTATCTTCCGTATTATCGCCTCCTTACCGTCAACGATGCTCTGCCTGACCCTGTCGACTACGCCTATCATCCTGGTATTATAATGTGATTAAGCTAATATGAGTGTTATGGACAAGCTTTACGAGGATTCGGAGACCGGCTGCTGTCCGCGATTCGACCCTGCACCATGGGACGGGAAGGAAGTCATGTGGGACGGCAAGCTCTTCTTGAAGGATCATGTCACCAGCGTATTCCACATACCCTTGAATTTCGGGAAAGTCATAGTCAGGGACATGGAGAAGATTACCGCGGCCGGAGCCCTAACGCCCAAGCCGCTCATGCTGTCAGACGAGAAGTCAATGTGGGGCAGCGACATATACATTGAAGTGTCCCGTGAGGTTCCAGGCGCTGAGATGACCAGGATGTCCGGAACATTCCTCACAAAAGTCTTTGAAGGACCATACAGGGATGCCGGCAAGTGGGCGAAGCAGATGGGTGAATACGTCAAGTCAAAGGGCAGGGATGCGAAGAAGATGTACTTCTTCTACACGACGTGCCCGAAATGCGCGAAGCATTACGGTAAGAACTACACCGTCCTGCTGGCGGAGGTCTAGTTGATGGTTCTCCGCTACGTCGGCTGGCTTGCGGTCGCAGTCACTGCCGCGCAATTCATACCCCAGGTGATCAAGGGATATAGAACCAAGAGCCTGAAGGACGTGTCCGGGAAAATGTACGTCCTCGTGGTCGTCTCCACCATACTATGGATGACGCACGGCATCTACACCAGAGATCCAGTCATAATAACAGCCAACATAATGGTGTTCCTATGCGCTCTCGCAATCCTCTACCTGAAGCATAAGTACGGTTAACGGCTGCTGGAGACAGGAATACCCTTCTCGTCCAAAACCAGGGGGACGACTATCATGACAAGCCTATGGAGCTTCTTCTTGAACCTTATGGTGTTGATCTCCTCAGCCCTCAGCAGAGTCTCCTCGCTAACCACTATAGAGTCGACTTCAGGGTCTATGGTGGCTACACCATAACTGTCGTTTATCTCCACAATACTGTAAGGCTTCCCTAATCCCCCGACATACTCCTCCAATTCCCTCATCCTGGACTCGAAAGGCCTCACCTCCTCTGCCCTGAACCTGTTGGCGAACTCGTCGGAAGTCAAGCCTATCACCGCAGACTCCGCGTTCTCAAATCCAGTCTCTATAAGCCTCTTGTGGCCTTCATGAAGCCCGTTAAAGGTGCCTCCAATCACAATCTTCCTGAACATGCGGCTAACACTCCAGTATAATATTCGTTTAACGGATTTTTAACCGTAATACTATAAGTTAGACATGTTTGACAGCTTGTTTGAAAGCATGTACAGCCGCATGATATCCAGGGTGGACTACCGCATACTGGCGGTCATACCCCTGGTATGGACTGTCATCGCAGTGCTAATCATACTCTTCAACGGCATGACATACGGGCTTGAATTCCAGGGCGGCACCTGGATTGAGGTGCTGTCAAAAGACATTTCCGGCGACAAGGTCGAGAAGATAACCTCTGCACTGGAGGATAAGGGGCTGACGGGGCTGAACGTGTACGTCGGCCGTGACATAGCGTCCGGTGAAGACAAGCTCACGATAGTCACGACAAGCATGGTATCTGAGGAAGACGTCGCCCCCCTACTTCAAAAGCATGTCGGAAAGCTATCGCTCGTAGACATGGCCACAGCAACACTAAGCGAGAAGCCTCCTGCAGACATCGTCGACAGGCTTAAATCCCGCTTCACCAACTACGACATAAAACTCGACGGCAAAAAGCTGACGGTCAGCGGCCTCGACTTGGATGAGAAGGATCTGGAGAGTTCCGTGGAATTCTATTCCGGCGAGAAGGCTGAGTTCGACCTTGTGGAGCGGAACATGAACATAAAGTCTGTGGGACCCACGCTCGGGCAGACGTTCAGGGAGCAGGGAAAGTGGGCCATCCTCTGGGCGTTCATACTGATGAGCCTCGTCGTGTTCATACAGTTCAAGGACATGGTGCCGTCCGTCGCGGTCATACAGGCTGCCATATGCGACCCCATAATGGCGTTGGCTGGGATGAGCCTGTTCAACATATCATTCGACTCCGCGTCCCTCGGGGCTTTGCTAATGCTTATCGGATACTCCGTTGACACTGACATACTCCTGACTGCGAGGGTTAAGAAGTTCAAGTCAGGCGAGGTCGACGAGAACATAGACTTGGCGATGAAGACAGGTCTTATGATGACGTCCACCATAGTCGTCACAATGCTTATAGTGATACTGGTCACCACGTTCCTCATACAGATTCCAACGCTCAACACGATAGCATACGTGCTTATGTTCGGGCTATTGATGGACTTGTTCACGACGTGGTTCACGAACGCGGGCATACTAAAGTGGAATGCCTCAAGGACGAGGAAGAGGAGGAAGGGCATCCTGGGGATGCTGGGGGTTTAATATGAAGTGGGGTAAGGTCTTGCGCAACTGGAAGGTCGTCTTGTGGGCTGTCTCAGTGTTCTTCTCACTGCTCCTGATATCCAACATCATCCCAATGAACGGTGATGCCGGCGTCGGCTTGGGCAACGGCATAGACTACGGCCTCGACTTTGCGGGTGGCATAGAGCTTCAACTCCAGTTGGAGAAGCCTTTAAGGCAGGATATAATGGCTGTCGAGCGGGGCATACTGGAGAACCGTCTGAACAGTATGGGCTTGAAGGACATTCCCATACGGTCTTGGGGCGACCAGTATATTCTGATACAGATTGCCGGCGCTTCCCCGGAGGAGGTCCAGCACATAGAGAACATACTGAAGCAGCAGGCGAGGTTCGAGGAGCGGATAGACGGCGAGCTCGCAGTCCTCGGCGATGAGATTACCGTGGACCTGGGCCCCAGCGGCACGGAACTATACCCCGTCCAGAACGGTTTCACGTGGGCTGTCCGCGTCAGGCACGACAAGGAAGGCGCATGTAGGTTCGGGAAGGTTGGTGACGGGAAGAGGGGCAGGCCTGTCGACATATTCGTGGACCGTCCAGTCAACACCACCATCATAGTCCCGACAGTGGTTTACGGCATACTCGACAACCTGTCGTCATCCCAGGATTCAGACAGGATATTCTACGGCGACAGTGCGTTGAACCTGCTGGTGAACCGGTCGAGGATACCTGTAATAGCCTATTCGAACGACCGGCAGGCCCTTAAGGAATTGAATTCACTGAAGATTGACGGCTTCGATAATGTGTTGCTGGCTGGCGACGATGAAGAGCTTCCAGAGGGTTTGAGAAACAAGCTGGAGGAGAACGGCTTCAACACGGTTCGCGTGGAGAAGGGTAACATATCCTACGGCGAGTGGATTATGGGGTTGACTGGATTGAAGAGCTCTCCGAAGCTGAACTTCGAGACGAAGGGCGAGTGCATATACAATGCTGAGATAACCGGCTCGGACTTCACCCTGGAGGAGGCTAGGAAGTCCATACAGACGAACCAGATACTGTTGACTTCAGGTAATCTTCCCGCGAAGGCAATAGTCGGCTCAAAGTCGACGACGCCACCGACGCTTGGCATGCAGTTCCTAAAGTACAGTTTCATGATCGGCGTCATAGCACTGTTGACTGTCGGCGTAGTCATATACCTGCGTTACAGGAGGCTGTCGGTATCAATACCCATAATACTCACTGACGTGAGCGAGGTCGTCATAGTGCTCGGCCTCGCGTCAATACTGAACTGGAGCATAGACTTGCCTTCGGTTGCTGGAATAATAGCTGCAGTGGGCACCGGAGTCAACGACCAGATCGTCATAACAGACGAGACGATGATGAAGAAGAGGCACGGCTCCTCCAAGAAGAGGGAGATCGTCAACGTGTCCGAGCAGATACGGAGGGCATTCTTCGTTATATTCACCGCTGCAGCCACGATAATCGCCGCAATGCTTCCAATACTCAGCATAGGCGCTGGAATGCTCAAGGGCTTCGCCTTCACGACTATTATGGGCGTGCTCGTAGGTATACTAATAACACGGCCTGGATACGCTGTTGTCCTAAGACACGTGCTAGAGGAAGACTAGCAAATGAAAGACATAGAGGAGCTAAAAAAATACGAGGCAGAACTGGCCTCAAAGGTTTCTGAGGTGGAGGAGGAGAGCGGCAGATCACTGGAGGAGGCCAACTCACTCCGTGAGACGCGTATCAACGAGGCTAAGGGCAAAGCCAGGGTTAAGGCCCTTAAGATTGTCGAAGACGCTGGGTCAAGGGCTGGCAAGGAGTCGGAGTCCATTGCAGCGGAGGCCGACAAGCTCCTTGAGACGCTGAGAGAGTCTTACGGTAAGAACGTTGAGAAGGCTTATGCCGCAGTATTGAAGGAGCTGGGTGTTTAAGTTGTTCAGACCTGTCCGCATGTGTAGGATAGAGTGTGTCACGGTGCCTGAGCGTAAGGAGTCTCTCGTAGGGGCCTTGCGTTCAGAGGGTGTGGTGCAGGTGGACTACGTTAGGGAGGATTTCCTGGAGGAGAATTCCCTCAGCAGGGACCGTCCTGCAGAGCATGCCGAACAAGTGTCCACTCTACTGCATAGGGTTAACTCTCTCATAGAATTGCTCGGGGCATTCCACAGCCCGTCAACCAATTTCCTGGAGGATATTCTTAACGTGGACAAGACCCCTAAGACCAGGGTTGATGACTTGCATGAAAAGATCATCGAGGACGCGTCCTTCCTAACGGGCTCGATAGAAGACGACGTGCACTCCTACTCTAAGAGCGTAACCCAGTTGGAGTCCATGGTGGGGGAGCTGGATGCGAGGGTTGTTGAATACTCGATATACCGTGACTTCGACTTCCACATGAAGTATTCCGGCCCATCACGATTCCTCTACGTCACCGCGGGTTCAATACCATCTGACTTCAGGGAGCGTTTGGAGTCGCGTCTCCAGGATGCGTTCGGGAAGGAGTATTTGTCTGCGTATGGGGAAGCCGACGACAAGATGCCGGCGGCATTCTGCGTGCTGGAGAATCATGAAGGCGATTTGAACGAGATACTCTCCCAGTGCAGGTTCGAGCCGGTCAAGGAAGTCCTCGGCGAAGGCTATCTGAGCCGCCTCTCCGACATGATGAGCATCGAGGTCGAGTCTTTCAGGAAGGCGTTGGAGGAGTCTCGTAAGAGACTGAGGGCGCTGTATGAGGAGAACTACCAGCTGCTAATAGTATACAAGGAGCTTCTTGAGATAGAGAAGAAGCGTTGCGAGGTCTACTCCAGCATGGCTTCAACAGGAAAGCTGGTTTACGCCAGCCTGTGGACTCCTCGAAAGCACTGCCAACGGATACTGGACGTCATAGACGAGTCCACGCAGGGCTTGAATTCCGTGGAAGTGGACTGGAAGCCTGAGGACGCTCCGGTGCTGCTAGATAATCCGCCGGTAATCCGCTCATTCGAACTACTCACCCGGCTGTTCTCCTCACCCAGGTATAATGAGGTCGACCCCACGCCATTCATCGCGCCCACGTTCATGCTCTTCTCCGGCATAATGCTGGGGGATGTTCCCTACGGTATATTCATGCTGTTTGCCTCCCTCCTCCTCTACCGGATGTACGGGAAGTACTCGCAGTCCCTGAAGGATTTTTCCACAATAACCGCTATGGTGGGGTTTTCAACAGTATTCGGAGGAGTCTTGACTGGAAGTTATTTCGGCAATTTCTACAGTGAATACGTCCTCGGCACAACATCAGAGAGCATAGCCCTACTATTCGACCCCATGCTCGGGGAGAACATGATACTGGTCCTGGCGATAACATGTGCGATAGGAATCCTACACATCTTCACCGGATTCACTCTCGGATTCTGCGAGAGCGTGATCAACGGAAACTACCGGACCGCCGTATTGAAGTACATGTCATGGTTCCTGATAATGGCGGCCGGCATAGCTCTAGCAGCGACAGCGTATCCTGCTGAAGCCCACACACTAAGCCCGTCCTATGCGACTCCCGCATTAATCGCGGCCGCACTGGGGTTCGCCGCACTGTTCGTCCACGAGGGTCCAATAGGGTTTTACCTCCAGGTTTCCGGTTTTTTGGGGAACACGCTATCCTACGCGAGGATAATGGCCCTGCTGTTGACGACCGGTGTGATGGCGTTCACCATAAATCTCATAGCATACATGGCCTACCAGATACCGGTGGCCGGGGTGGTTCTGGCTTCATGCATTTTTATTCTAGGCCATTTAACTAACATACTCATGAACGCGATGGGCGCTTTCGTGCATACTTTAAGGCTTCATTATGTTGAATTCTTCAACGCATTCTACACTGGAGGTGGGGAGGAGTTCAAGCCACTTAAAGATGAAAGGATATACACTTACACAACATGAGGTGATTAAATGGTTATAGCGGAACCAAACATCATACTGCACGCCCTGATATTTTCAGGTAATGGCCTGGCGGCGTTGGGTGCGATGTTTGCGATTGGAATCTCTGGCATAGCCGCGGCATACGCCCTTCAGATTTCCGGGCAGAGCGCTATCGGAGCAACCACGGAGAATGAGAAGCTTTTCGGAAAGTTTCTGGTATTGGACTTGATGCCTCAGACGCAGTTGATTTACGGCGCGTTGGGTGCGATACTCATAGTCCTTGGGATACGGCGGGGCGATTTGACCATTGAACAGGGGTTCATATGCCTTTCAGCAGGTCTTGCAGTCGGTCTGACCAGCATATCAGCAGTATTCCAGGGCATGCTGGCGGCATCATCTATAGGCGCGTTAGCCAGGAACGAGAAGATCATGGGCAAGCTGATAATAATCATAGTCATGACCGAGATTGCGGCTTTGTTCGGGCTGCTTGTCGCCTTCATGATGCTGAACTTTGGCGGAATACTCTGAAGATGGGTTTAGAAGACTTGAAGGATAAGATCCGGAAAGAGGCTGAAGAGGAGATATCCCGGATACGGGCCGAGTCAGAGTCTCAGATATCCAGACTGGATTCTGAGGTGCGGGAGGAGGCTGAACGGGAGTCTGAGAAGATAATCCGGCAGGCTGAGAAGGATGCCGCATCCGTGGAAAAGCAGGTTGTGGGCAGGGCGAGGATGGATTCCGCTAGGCGGGTGTCTTCACTCAAAAACCAGCTGCTGGGGGAGTTCTTCCAGGGATTGCATGAGAGGATACTACAGCTCCCGGAAGATGAGAAGAGGGGGATAATCCGTAAGATGCTTGAGGGGCACGAGCTTCTCGGCCCAGACCCGGTCATACTGGTGGACGGAAAGTATGCGGGCCTCGTTGAATCAAAGCTTGAGGTGAGGGAGTCTGATGTCGGGGACTTCGGGGTCATAATAGAGTCCAGGGACGGTTCCGCGAGGATTGACGGCAGGCTGGGGCAGCATATCGGGCGTCTGAAGCCTTCACTAATGCCTAAGGTGACTAGGATATTGTTCGAGTAGAAGTGGACTTTCCTGCAATAACAGTGGGTCTGGGTAACGCAAAGTATTCCTATGCTCAGGGTAGGCTTTCTGGAATGTACTCGAAGATGTACTCTCAGAGGGACTACGAGTCCTTCCTCCAGTCTAGGGGTGCGTTCGAGGTAATAACCACTCTTGAGAACAGTGACTACGCCCGTGAAGTCGGGGGCATCAAGTCCGATGGGGTAAACCCTGAATCCATTGAGGCTGCGTTGATGAAGCACTTCAAGAGGGTTCTTAAGGAGGTCTCCTCAATGATCCCAGCCCGCGAGGCTGCTGAGTTGAACATAGTTTTCCTTGGCGAATGGGATGCTAGGAACGTGTCCACGATAGTGGGTGGCATACTATCCGGCATGCAGTCATCTGAAATAATCAGTTCTTTATCACCCCTCGGACTGATGGACGGGAATCTGATTGAGGCAGCGTCGAAGGCCCCTACAATAGATGGTTTGTGCAGCATAATGCCCGAATATTCCGTTGTGATCAAAAGGGCCGTTCAATACCTTGGGGATGATAAGAGCTTGTCTTCCTTGAAGTCTATGGTCGAGCGGGACATACTGGTGTCGAAGATAGGTGTTGTGGGTGGCGCCCTCAAATGGTATCTCAGGCTCAGGGTGGAGGCGATTGATGTCGCCCTGGCTTTCAGGGCTAAGTCGTCCGGCTTCGACCCGTTGAAGTATTCCTCAGGAGTCCGGGCAGTACTTGATGGACGGCGGTTCGACGAGTTAGTGCAGTCCGACGTGGTGGGCGCCGTGAAGGCATTGTCTGAGACGAGATATGGCAGCATACTCCAGGATTACGTGAAGAACATAGACGACCCGGACTACATCCTCCGGCAGCTGAACTCCTTCGTCGACAGGGAGCTTGGCTACCGCGCGATGATGAATCCGCTAAGCCAGTACTTCATACTTAAATACGTTAAAGACAAGTATAACGAAACATCAAGACTAAAGACCATTCTCATTGGAAAGCATCTGGGCCTAAGCCCGGACGAGCTGGGGCGGTTAATAAAATGAGTGAGAAGAGTGTGGTATTCATCGGGGGCAGGGATGCTGTCCGCAGATTCCGGCTGGCTGGAATAAAGACAACGTACGTCCTGACAGAGGAGAATATGGACGAAGTGTACGAGAGGATAAGGGATGATGAGTCGTTGATCATCCTGTCTTCAGACGCCGGTAAGATGATGGAGGGAAGGCTCGGTGAACTGAGGAAAAAGAATATAGTCCAGGTAGTGCCGCCGGATTCCGGCGAATACACTGTGATAAGCGACCTGATAAAGGACACTGTAGGATTCGAGTTGAGCTAAGATGGGTAGGATAACGCGTATAGCAGGGCCGCTGATAGAGGCTGACGGCATGAGGGGGGACAAGATGTATGACCTGGTGTACGTTGGGGATGAGAAGCTTATCGGCGAGATAATCAAGATAATAGGCGACACCGCCTCGATACAAGTATACGAGGAGACTACTGGATTGAAGCCTGGCGAGCCGGTGGAGGGCACTGGAAGCCCACTATCACTGGAGCTGGGTCCAGGCCTCATACAGTCCATCTATGACGGCATACAGCGTCCCCTGTCATTGATCAAGGAGATGTCCGGCGACTTCATCGCGAGAGGGCTGACGGTGCAGTCTTTGGACCGTAAGAAGAAGTGGGATTTCAAGCCTACAGTGAAGGCGGGCGACATGGTTTCAGGCGGCTCCGTGCTTGGCGCAGTCCAGGAGACGGAGGCTGTGGAGCACAGGATACTCGTGCCCCCGTACGTGTCCGGGAAGGTTCGGGAAGTCCGCGGAGGCGAGCATACTGTGGATGATACGGTGTGCGTCCTCGAGGACGGCACTGAACTGTCGATGATGCACAAGTGGCCTGTGAAGACTCCGAGGCCTGTGGCCGAGAGGCTGGAGCCTGACGAGCCGTTGGTGACTGGGGAGAGGATTCTCGACTCCTTCTTCCCGATGGCTAAGGGGGGTACTGCCGCGATACCAGGTCCTTTCGGGGCAGGGAAGACGGTGGTCCAGCACCAGCTCGCCAGATGGTCTGACGCGGACATAATCGTTTACGTGGGCTGCGGCGAGCGTGGCAACGAGATGACTGAAGTGTTGGATGACTTCCCGAAGCTCATAGACCCCAAGTCCGGCAGGCCGTTGTTCGAGCGTACGGTGCTGATAGCAAACACCTCTAACATGCCTGTGGCTGCGCGTGAAGCGTCAGTGTACACCGGCATAACCATAGCGGAGTACTATCGTGACATGGGTTATAACACCGCGATGATGGCTGACTCGACTTCCCGGTGGGCTGAGGCCATGCGTGAGATATCATCGAGGCTTGAGGAGATGCCTGGCGAGGAAGGGTTTCCAGCATACCTTGGGGCGAGGCTCGCGAGCTTCTATGAGCGGGCTGGGAAAGTCGAGTGCGCGGGTAGCGGATTGACTGGTTCTGCAAGCATTATCGGCGCTGTCTCGCCGCCGGGCGGGGACTTCTCGGAGCCTGTCACCCAGAACACTCTCCGCATAGTCAGGGTTTTCTGGGCTTTGGACGCTAAGCTCGCTGACCGCAGGCATTTCCCTGCGATAAACTGGTTCACGTCGTATTCGCTTTACGCCAAGTCTTTTGAGGACTGGTTCAGGAAGAATGTTAGCGAGGACGTTGTCTCGCTCCTGAGGGAGTCGTTCAACCTGCTTCAGAGGGAGTCGGAGCTCATGGAGATAGTGCAGTTGGTGGGTGCGGACGCCCTACCCGACTACGAGAGGATGGTGCTCGAGGCTTCTAGGATGATAAGGGAGGACTTCCTCCAGCAGGACGCCTACCATGAGGTGGACACGTTCTGCCCTCTGAAGAAGCAGTATGCCATGTTGAAGACATTAATGGAATTCTATCATGCGGCGTCGGATGCGGTCGACGAGGGCATGTTGGTTGAGGACATAATAAGCATGCCTGTCGTGGAGGAGATATCACGCATGAAGTACGTTAATATCGATGAGTTCGACGGGGTCGCGGAATCCATACTATCAAAGATAAAATCTTCGTTCACAAGCGAGGAGATAGTCAAGTCCAAGAACAAGGCTGAGGAAAAGAAGAACGCTCCTGCAGAAGTTGATGACAGCAGTGAAGAGGAGGTTCCTGAGGGGAGTGAGAAGCCTAAGAAGACCAAAAAACCGGTGAAGAAGCCGGTTAAACGCGGGAAAAAACCGGGGGATGCTGGCGCAGAGGAGGTGTCTGAGGAATGACTGTCATAGAATACAAGACTGTGAGCCAGGTGAAGGGTCCGCTGATGGTGATTGAGAAGACTAAGGGAATACGATACGGTGAAGTGGTTGAGATAACCGACCCTGCGGGCAACAGGAAGATGGGCCAGGTGCTTGACGCCTACGAGAACAAGGCGGTTGTGCAGGTTTTCGAATCCACCTCCGGGTTGGACACCAAGGAGACTACAGTAAAGTTCCTGGGCGAAACCCTCATGCTACCAGTGTCCGCGGACATGATGGGCCGCGTCTTCGATGGCGCCGGCAGGCCGATAGACAAGATGGGGGATTTGACTCCTGAAGACAGGAGGGATGTGAATGGGATGCCGCTCAACCCTTCAGCCAGGGAGTATCCCCGGGACTTCATACAGACTGGGGTGTCAAGTATCGATGGCATGAACACTCTCGTCAGGGGTCAGAAGCTGCCTATATTCTCGGCATCCGGTCTTCCCCACAATGACCTGGCCGCGCAGATTGCCAGGCAGGCTAAGGTGTTGGGTAAGGAGGAGGATTTCGCGGTTGTTTTCGCGGCCATGGGTATAACCCATGATGAGGCTGTGTTCTTCAGGCGCAGCTTCGAGTCCAGCGGGTCTTCAGGCAGGATAGTCAGCTTCCTTAACCTGGCGAACGATCCTGCCATCGAGAGGCTAATCACGCCGAGGCTTGCGTTAACGTGTGCTGAATACCTTGCGTTCGACCAGGAATACCAGGTTCTTGTGATACTGACTGACATGACCAACTACTGCGAGGCTTTAAGGCAGGTTGGTGCTGCTAGGGAGGAGGTTCCAGGCAGGCGCGGGTATCCCGGGTACATGTACACTGACCTGGCTTCAATGTATGAGCGCGCGGGAAAGATACGCGGCAAGAAGGGGTCCATAACCCAGCTTCCGATACTGACGATGCCTGACGACGACATCACGCATCCCATACCCGACTTGACGGGGTACATCACTGAAGGGCAGTTCGTGCTCTCCCGTCCCCTACACCGGAAGGGGATATACCCGCCAGTGGACGTTTTACCCTCACTATCCAGGTTGATGAACAATGGGATTGGTGAGGGCCGGACGAGAAAGGATCATTTCGCAGTCTCCAACCAGTTGTATGCGGTTTACGCTGAGGGCCGTGACCTGAAGGATCTTGTGGCTGTAGTGGGCGAGGAGGCTTTGACTACGCGCGATCATAAGTTCCTCGAGTTCACTGACCGTTTTGAGGGTGAGTTCCTGTCGCAGGACCGTGATGAGGACCGTTCTATCGAGGATACTCTTGAGCTTGGATGGGATCTTCTCACAGTGTTGCCTGAGAGGGATCTTAAGCGTGTTGACCCGAAGATTCTGGAGGAATTCCATCCAGCCCACCGTAAGTGATAGGAATGAATGAGGAGATAATAGAGGGGGTTCATCCGACGAGGATGGAGTTGCTGAGGCTTAAGCACAAGCTTAGGCTCGCTGACAAGGGTTACCGCCTTCTGAAGGAGAAGCGTGATGCATTGATGGTGGAGTTCATGAATACCGCCCGTGACGCTGACAATGTCGTGTCGCGGACTTCAGACAACCTGCACAACGCCCACCGCATGTATAATGCCGCGGAATCCATTGTCGGCCCGAGTGAGATGGCGTCATACTCCCTTTCCATTGGCAGGGACCTGGCTGTGAAATGCGATTCAAAGAATATCATGGGCATCCGCATAGACAGCCTTTCTCTAACCGATTCAGTCAGGGATGCTGAGTCAAGGGGGTATGGCATGATGCTCAGCCATCCTGTCGCAGACTCCACTTCACTGGCCTATGAGCGGCTGTTGGAGGATCTCGTGGAGCTGGCTGGGGTTGAGAGCACCTTGAGGGCTTTGTCTGCGGAGACTAAGAAGACGAAGCGCAGGGTCAACGCTCTTGAATACAGGGTAATACCGCGGATCAAGGCGACAATGAAGTATATCGACATGCGTCTTGACGAGAGGGAGCGTGAGGGGTTCTTCAGGCTTAAGATGATTAAACGTAAAAAGATGGGGGGTTAATGATGACGCAGATGAGGATGCCGTTTGAATACGCGAGGAAAAAACTGATTTATTGCAGGCTGTCAGACCCGATGACGTCTCTCGCCAAGATATTCGAGGATGAGAACGTCGGTTCTGCTCTTGTGAAGGACGCTAATGGAGAGTACATAGGCATGGTTACCGACTCCATGATATTTAGGGCCATAGGGAGCGGGGTTAACGTGACCCAGCTGAAGGTCAGTGACTTGAAGCTGGAGCCGCTAGTCAAGGTCGACAAGAATGCGGACGTCGGGGAAGTATTGGAGGCTCTGAAGAACACTACCACCAACAGGGTTGTCATGGTCGACTCCAAAGGCAAGATTGTGGGTGTGATAAAGAAGACGGTCGTGGACCGGCTCTTCAGGTTTGAAGTGGGGTCTCGCATGACCCGCAAGCATTGATGATGAACGCAAGCCACAGCGTGATTGAGGAGATAATGGAGGCTTTCGGCGAGAGCGATGAGAAGGGAGTCCAGTTGTGCGTCAAGTTCGCGAAACGCTACAAGGGCGACTATCATCTACAGAAGATAAACGGCCTCCTGTCGGACTACGCGGATTCCGGGGACAGTGAGAAGCTCTCGGACGCGAAGCATCTTCTGGGGATACTCGACCATTCCCGCAAGTTCAGGACTGCCGGCGGCGGTAGTCTGGCCATAAAAGACCGCAGAAGGTTCAAATTCAACAGGAGACGCAGGTGACCTAACGTTTTTATGCGCTCTTCCCATAACTTAAAACCATTTTCAAGGGTGATCTGAGGTGGCGAAGGTATATTACGAAGAAGACGCTGACTTAAGCGTGCTCAAGGACAAGACTATTGCAATCATAGGATATGGGAACCAGGGGTCTGCCCAGGCTTTGAACATGAGGGATTCCGGGCTGAATGTCATAATAGGTTCCATAAAAGACGCTTCCGCGGAGAAGGCGGAGAAGGCGGGCTTCAAGGTCTATCCCATAAGGGAGGCTGCGGAGAAGGCGGACATAGTCCACATCCTGCTTCCTGATGAAGTCCAGGCCAAGGTATATGACTCTGAGATAGCGCCTGGGCTGAAGGAGGGTGACGCATTGATGTTCAGTCACGGCTTCAATATACGCTTCAAGAGGATAAAGCCTCCAGCTAACATTGACGTCATCATGGTTGCCCCTAAGGCTCCTGGAATACGTGTCAGGGAGACGTATCAGGACGGTTTCGGGACTCCAGCGTTGATTGCCGTTGAACAGGATTACACTGGGAATGCGAAGGACACGATACTAGCCATCGCAAAGGCTCTTGGCGCGACCAGGGCCGGCGTCTTGGAGACCACCTTCACTGAGGAGACTGAGACGGACTTGTTCGGAGAGCAGGTGGACTTGTGCGGCGGTGTCTCGGAGTTGATTAAGGCTTCATTCGACACCATCGTCGAGGCAGGGTATCAGCCGGAGATAGCGTATTTCGAGACGCTCCACGAGCTAAAGCTTATAACCGACTTGATATACCAGGATGGTCTTGAATACATGTGGAAGTGCGTTTCAAACACTGCCGAGTATGGCGGGAGGACGCGCGGGCCGAGGATAATCACCAAGGCTACCCGTGAGGAGATGAAAAAGATTCTGGAGGAGATTCGGTCCGACAAGTTCGCTGAGGAATGGGTTTCAGAGTGCGAGTCCGGTCAGGAGAAGCTCAGGGAGATGCGTGGGAGAGACAAGCTTCTGCTGGTGGAGACCGTCGGCAAGGAGCTTAGGAAGATGTTCAGGAAGTAAGCTCGCTTACCTCCACCTTCTTTATTATCCTCTCACCTTCGTCAGTCTTCATCACCTTCAGCACGAAGTCGAATCTGTTCAAGTCCATGGATAATTCGAAGTCTTCCTGTGGGAATTCCGGTTTTGTGTCGTCAAAGAATCTTGAACCGCTTTTGGATGCTCTGATGCATTCCTTGACCTCATTGAAGTCAGGTTCCCTACCTTCAAGCGATTTCTTCATGTAACTGGCGCACATCTCGTCCTCGTCGTTCTTCACCATACCGAAGTGTCCTAGTGGGACGAGCGTCACCACCCTGGAGTCGGACTTCCTTATGTATCCTATTATCGCCTTCATGCAAACGAAATTCCCGAGTATTATCTCGTCCGCGTTTTCGGCATTCACTATCCCCTGTGTGCCTGCGCTGGTCGTCAGTATCACAGTCTTGCCTGTGAAGTCCACATCTCTTATGGCGTGAGGCGAGTTGCCGTAGTCGAATCCATCTATCTTAACCCCTTTTCTCTCTCCCATGAGGATGTAGTCCGGATTCTCCTTCTTTATCCTGAAAGAGTTCTCAACACCGCCGACCGGCATGATCCTGTCCGCATTGTTGTTCATGACGTACGCTGCCGTGGTGAATGCCCTGAAGACGTCTATCATCACCGTAAGGCCTGCGGCCTCTTTAGCCCCGTCAAGAAGGCTTTTTACCTTAATCTCCATATCTCATCTATGGTTAATGATTTAGGAGACAAAATAATAATACTAGTGTTTTATGTCTTCATAGTATCCTTTATCATAATCATCTACTCCCATGACAAACTGTCCTTCGACCCGCGCATCCTCTTCATCGACAATCTGCTTTCAGGGGTGGTAAAGGTGTTTTTCGCAGCAATCTCGCTGTTCATAATCCTCAAGATAATCCGTGTATCTGGAATAATCAAGTTCTAGAGGCTATCCTCCAGCACGCGCAACACAAAATACTGCCCGCCAGTTATCCGTGTATTTTACAATGTATTTTTAAAGTCTAAATACAAATAATTCTACAAGTCATTTTACGAGGTTATTTGCGAGTGAAAAACATCTCTATCGACGAGAACGCCCATAAGATACTCCTCTGGGCGAAGAACCAGTGCATCAGGGAAGGGATAGAGCGACCCAGCCTGAGCGACGCAGTCAGGCAGCTAAAGAACCTATCCGATTCACAGGCTCATAAAGGGTGAGGCGTTGACGAGGCCCCAGAGAACGCGGCGGCCGCTTAAGGAGGTGCGGCCGCCGCAGCACTCTCGCTCACTTCCTCTCGTATATGATGAAGTCATTTATCTCCCTCTTCCTGTCATAGTTCTCTGTCGTGAAGTCGTGGAATTCCTTGAATTCGAGGAACGCATGGAAGGAGTCCTCGTCTGTCATCACAAGCAGTGGCATGGAGTCGTTTCTCATGATCACTATGTGTGATGGTCGGTTTTCTTCTAATTCCCTGATATACTGTTCCCGGAATCCATCTGTGTAGTCATATCTCCCGTAGAGCGGGTAGTTGAACGGGAATCTTGACGCGCACTCCCTTTCGGAGAGGAAGTATATGCCCGCGTTAAAGCCCCACACGATTATCGTGTCGTCAGGCATCGAGTTTTCCCTGATGTAGTCTGACACGTTCATTATGCCTTTTTTCCCGAACTCGGATTCCATGTATATGCTGTTGAGGTCTCTCCTCTGGAGCATCAGGTCAGTGAAGTCTGTCAGCGAGTCGTTGTGGCCTAGCTTCACGTAAATGTTGTAGCCTGCGATCAGCAGTATGCTTAAGAAGACTATCCTGACTTTGGGTGCGTGAATCGTGTAGTATCCGTACATCTCGATCAGTATGCGGGCTGTGATGATCGACAGTGGCGCTATCATGGGCAGCCTGTGATACAGGAGGAATTTATTCTGGACTATCATGTGGGCGAGTCCCGCAATCCACCAGAACAATATCAAGTACTGGCTTGTGGAGGATTTCCTGCTCCTCAGCGAGTATGCCTCGTATAGCGGCACCAGGTTGAACGGCATCCAGGTTAGTGCGAAATAGAGTATTAATGCTATCCTAAGGGTCACAGTCTCTGAACTGTAGCCTTTGATGTGATAGTATTGTATGAACAGGAAGTCGTAGAGCGAACCTTCTGCCGCAAGGGATGCGGTCATTAGAAGCGGCGGCACGCAGAACCCTGCAATCATCCATGATACGCGTTTGGGCCAATCCCCAGGCCCCTCCCTCCTTGTCATGAACGCAAGTAGTATCAGGACTAATACCGCTATCGGGTACTTGATGGTGAATGCCGTCCCAAGGAGCATACCGCATAAAACCCATGTCCATGGCCTGTCAGACTTCTTTGCGTGAACGTACGCCAGCAGGGCGAGGGTCACCGGGAGTGTGGTGAAGCCGTCCGCCTGCGCAGTATCCGCATACTTATTCGAGTAGTACAGCAGTACGTATATGAATGCGGAGATAATGCCCGCATACTTGCGCCCGTAGAAACGGTTTGTGAGTGCGAGTATGCTTAGGGCGGTGGCGCACTGCCATATGATGTCGAACAGCCTTATCGACATCATTGAATGGCCGAAGAGTACCTCTGAAACGGCGTATATGATGTAATTCAATGGCGTTCTTACGAAGAAGACGTCTGTGTATATGGTCTTCCCCCTCAGGTATGCTGATGCGACATACGCGTGTTCTCCATGGTCTATGTCGAGGATATACGTCAGGCTCGGTGTGCCTATTATCAGTGTTAGGATAATTACGGCGGTTGCCGCCGTCAACTCATCCCTCCAGCGCATAAACCCTTATTTTAACTTTTATGGTATAATACTAGTCTATGGGTGATGATGAGGATTTGACTGAGTTCTCTGAATGGTATCATCGTATGCTGGAGGAGAACGAGGTCGTCGACACACGGTATCCCGTGAAGGGCATGCCAGTCTACCGCGGCTACGGCATGAAGATAATCCGTGTGATGCAGAGGTTCCTGGAGGACCTTCTGGAGGAGGACGGCCACGACCCCATGCTCTTCCCTGTCGCGATACCAGAGGACCTGCTCGCCAAGGAGACCGAGCATATCGCCGGCTTCGAGGATGAAGTCTACTGGATAACACACGCAGGCGCGAACCAGCTGGAGCGGAAGATGGCTCTACGCCCAACAAGCGAGACGTGCATGTACCCGATGTTCGCTTTATGGACAAGGACCCATGCCGACCTGCCAATCAAGATACACCAGACAGTGTGCGTCTACCGGTACGAGACCAAGCACACCAGACCGTTAATCAGGAGCAGGGAGATTGCGTGGAATGAAGGCCACACGGCATTCGCTACGCGGGAGGGGGCGTTGGAGAACATAGAGACAATCAAGGGTATATACGGTAGGCTAATAAACGAGCTTCTCTGCATCCCTGTTCAAGTCAACCAGCGTCCTGACTGGGACAAGTTCCCTGGCGCGGAATACACCATAGCCTTCGAGACAATCATGCCTGACGGGAGGACCATGCAGCTTGCGACGATACACAACCTTGGCCAGCACTTCAGCAAGGTGTTCGACCTCAGCTACGACGACGAGGACGGTAAGAAGCATCACGCATGGCAGACTTCATACGGCCCAGGCTTCGGCAGGCTTCTCGCGGCAGTCATCTCCGTCCACGGCGACGAGAAGGGTCTTGCTCTGCCTCCTAAGGTCGCCCCCATACAGGTTGTCGTAGTTCCAATACTGTTCAAGGAAACCGGTAGGGACGAGGTGATGGCCTACGTCGGCAAGATAGAGGATAAACTGAGGAAGAGTGGCGTCAGGTACGTGGTTGACAGGGGCGGTGAGCGTCCTGGAGACAAGTTCTTCAAATGGGAGAAGAAGGGTGTTCCATTGAGGATTGAGGCAGGGCCCAGGGACATGAAGGAGGGCAAGGTTGTGGTCGTCAGGAGGGATAACGGGGAGAAGAAGAGTGTCGGTTTGACTGAACTCGACTTGAATCAAGCATTGGATGACGTTCAGGACAGCATGAGGTATGCAGCGCAGAAGAAGTTCGACGAACGCCTATACGAGGCCGAGACCATGGATGACGTCCGGGAGAATATGGGTAAGGGCATCATCACGACCGGATGGTGCGGTGATAAGGAATGTGCCAAGCCCATCGAATCAATCTCAACAATCCTCTCGATGAGCGATGACGAGATGGAATGCGCGAAATGCGGGGCAAAAGGAAAGAAGATAAAGGTCGCGAAGACTTACTGAATATGAAAGTCAAGACACTGTTTTTTGCATTCATGTTCTCGCTTTTTTGCGGGTGTGTGTCACAGCCAACTAATGTCATACAAGACTCTACTTCAACAACTTTGAAGTCTGATTTGTGTCTTGAACTCTCAAAGAGCTTTGACGCTAACATAGATTCTGTAGGCGCCGCGGAATGCGATGAGTGGGCGTCCAATGGCAGCAAGCCGATATGGGTTGGCGGAAGACTAACCAGTATAACGAAAACGTACAGTGAGGCATACGATAGGAACGAGTATTCACTCACCTTTAAAGGACTTGATAAGGAAGGCAGGATACACATTGGAAGCAGACAGGCTTCAATACCCTACAAGACAGGAGTCTTCTACCGTTTTGACCTGGGCAACAAGTGCAGGTTGATATACTCTATGGCGAGCAGCGGCATGTTCTCCGACCCAGAGTTGAACGCCCTCAAGAAAATAGATGAGTGCACAAACAATTCAGAAGTATTAGCCTACGAACTCACGGAACTAATCGAAGATAACAAAACCCTGAATGAGTACACAGTTGTTTTTCGCATGAAAGGAGGTCACCGATCATCAGGTTTCCAAAACTATGACATGAGGGTGAGGGATGGTGAAGTAATCGAGCTAATTTATGACAAGAGGTACTGGGGCTATTCTGGAAACTACTACTGCTACCAGCACTACGACAAGGAGGATGGTGTTGACGTTTGTCTATGCGATGTGATTGAAAGAAACGCAAACCTGACTAACGTGAGTTGTGGCGAACGCAGGCTAAACATGTCGTCTCTATTCACAATCCCCGTGATGAGGGATGTTTTAAAGCGTGCAGGATATGACAGACTAACTTTAGACGGAGAGTGCTTCAACTATAACGGCTTTAGCGACAAAGTCAGGATATGCTTCAAAGAAGGGATTCCAGTTAGCCGATGGCAGTCTTCATCATCCCTCCAGGGTAGTTTCACCATTAACTGGACTGTAACCGACTCAGAACCAGGTGTGTGGGGTAAAAAAGAATTATGCCTCACCTGCAGGATGGACTAAGGGGCTTTTAAACCCTGAATTACCATATTAACAGGTAAAATGCCGTCATTGAAGAAGCACAGGAGCGAGGGTCCCATGGGGGGCGCGGGTCTTATACGTTACTTTGACGTTGACGAGGGCGGTCCTAAGGTAAGCCCGAAAGTAATAATCGGTATCGCAGTGGCAGTCGTGTTTCTGGAGCTCCTATCCAAGATAGTTCTAGGATAAATCCATTCTCTCTTGTGGTGAACGCGCCGGGAGTGGAGTCATAAGCATGGCTCTTGGTTTAACCTGGACTCTTCCTCGTTCCCGGAACCCTCACAAGCACCGTAACGCCATAGGTATGGCTGCTCCCTCCCGGGCCTGACCAGGTTTCTACAGCACACAGTCCTGTGAGACGAGAATTCATTGTTGGAGCCCAGACCAAAAGCCGGGCTCATGTCTCGCCTCCCAGGCTTCAGCCCCTCCATGAAGACGGTTTGAGGTTACAGGGGACGCCTATCCCCCCAGCCTAGTTCACCATATGAATAAGTGGCTTACGTGTTTAAATACCTTCCCCTATGAATAACTTACAAGATAAAGTGGACTCCATAGTAGACGCTGCTATACAACACGGTACGCTGGAAAAAAGGTTCTACGATGAGTTCGATGATGCGGGCCACCTGCGCATAGTTGTCTGCGGGATCGGTGGCGCGGGAAACAACACGATCAACCGCCTCCAGAGGATTGGCATAGAGGGCGCGGAGCTGATCGCGATAAACACCGACAAGCAGGACCTGCATAAGCTGCAGGGCAATGTGACGAAAGTCCTCATAGGCGCCAAGCTTATGCGAGGCCTCGGCACCGGAGGGTTCCCTGAGCTGGGCGCCAAGGCGGCGGAGTCAAGCAGGCGAGAGATAGCTGAAGTCCTGTCAGGCACCCACATGATGTTCATCACAGCCGGCATGGGAGGCGGCACAGGCACAGGAGCCTCTCCAGTAATAGCTGAGATAGCCCGTGATCTCGGCATCATAGTCGTTGCGATAGTAACGTTCCCATTCAAGATGGAGCGCGCCCGCCTGGACAAGGCCAGGGAGGGCATAGAGAACATGAGGAAGTCTGCCGACACAGTCATAGTCATAGACAACAACAAGCTTGTGGAGTATGTGCCTAACCTGCCGTTGGACAAGGCGTTCAGCGTCGCAGACGAGGTGACAGCCCGCGCGCTTAAGGGCATAACAGAGACCATCATGGAGCCAAGCCTCATCAACCTGGATTTCGCTGACATCAAGGCGGTGCTTTCCGGAGGGAAGGTTGCGGTCATCAGCGTCGGCGAAGGCGAGGGCCCCGGCAGGATAGAGGAGGCGGTCAGGAACACCCTCAACCACCCCCTGCTTGAAGTGAACTACAGTCACGCCAGCGGCGCGCTCATACACATCATAGGCGGCGACGACATGAGCCTCGGCGAGGCCAATGAGATCGGCGAGTTGATAACAAAGGAGCTTGACCCTAAGGCTTCCGTAACATGGGGTGCGCGCATCGACCCGACGTTGAGGGAGAAGATACAGGTCATAACGATAGTCACTGGCATAAAGAGCCCGAACATACTCGGCTCTGGCTCGGAGAGCCCCCAGTCAAGCCAGTTCACTCCAATGTCTGAGAACTGGGATCTCAAGAGCGTCTGACCAGCAGGTTCATGAACTCGTATCCTATGATGCTACCAAGGGAGCCCTTCTCCATGACCTCCCTCTCAGTGTACCGTTCCACGTCGTCCGAGTCTTCGATGCTGCTGTCGTATATCGCGAAAGGCACAGGGTCGTCTGAATGGGTCCTCAATTCTATTGGCGTAGGATGGTCTGCTGTGATGGCTATCCTGTAATCCCCCCTAAGCCCCCTCATAATCCTCCCGACAACCCTACTGTCCAAGTCCTCGAGAGCCCGTATCTTATGCTCAACTATCCCCTCGTGCCCGGACTCGTCAGTGCTCTCTATGTGGGTGAACACGAAATCCTTCTCCTCAAGCACCTTCAATGCGGCGTCAGCCTTTCCCTCATAGTTGGTGTCCAAGTATCCTGTGGCGCCGGGTACGTTGATGACTTCAAGGCCTATCTCCCTCGCCATCCCCTTCAGTAGGTCTACGGCCGATATGAGCGCTCCTGTGAGCTTGTACTTCTCATTGAACTGCGGCATCTCAGTCTTCACTCCAGCGCCCTGCACCCATATCATGTTGCCCGGGTTCTTCCCCTCCTCAATCCTCCTCCTGTTAACCGGGTGCTCTCCCAGTATCCTGGCGGATTCATCAATCATGTTGTTGAGGAAGTCCGCGGTCTTCCTGCCTGCCTCCGACTTCGCCTTCACCATGTGTTCTCCCGCATCCTCTCCGGTTATGTCGTGCGGGGGGGTTGACTCGAACTCCATGCTGTATCCCGCACCAGACCTAAGTACGAGAAGGTTCCTGTAGCTGACTCCCTGGTAGAATTCAACGCCTTCTCTCCCGAAATTCTTCCGCAACTCTTCGACGAGCACCTTGGTCTCATCGTTGGTGATGTGGCCTGAGAAAGGGTCTGTTATCCTCCCATCCTCGACGGTGATGAAGTTGAACCTCATTGCGATGTCTCCCGGATTGAGTTTGACTCCGATGTTGACTGCTTCGAGAGGCCCCCTTCCCGAGTAGTACTTCCTCGGGTCGTATCCCAGTATGCTAAGGTTAGCGACCCCTGAGTCAAGGGGCATGCCCTTGTAAAAGTGCTTGACCATGCCGCAACGGCCTTTACGGGCTATCTCATCCATTTTAGGGGTTTTGGCCGCCTCTAGCGGCGTCTTCCCGCCGAGCTCCCTTATGGGCCTGTCTGCCATGCCGTCGCCGACTATTATTATGTACTTCATAATCCCTGGCCTTGTTTGATTAAATTAGTTGGTGCTTGATTAATAATAACGGATGGATCTGTTGGTGCGTTGGTTTAGGCCCGGTGATGCTGATGATGTTGTCAGCCTCCACTCTCAGAGCGCCCAATGGTTCGAGGACTTTCCGGTGGACCGTGACTTCGTGTTGTCTGTGTCGGAGCGCAGCGACTTTCGTCTGGCTGTGGCTGAGGACTCCGGCAGGGTTGTCGGGTATGTCGGCGTGTTGTTCTTCGAGACTGTCGGTCGTGCGGAGGTTGGCCCGATTTCTGTTGGCGATGGTTATCGGGGGCGTGGCGTGGGCGCTTCAATGATGGGGTTTGTCCTCTCTTTCCTGAAGGCTCATGGTGTTGGTCGTGTTGTCGCGACAGTCAAGTCTTCCAATAGGGACGCGTTTTTTTTCTTTATGGATTCCGGGTTTTCTGTCGAGGCTTTGTTGAAGCAGTATACGCTCAAAAAAGAAGACGCAATACAAATGGTATTATTCTTAGACTAAGTATTTTTATTATATAAGATATTATTTATATACCTTAATGTTGGAAAGTAAGTCACGGGGTGGGAACAGTATTTAAGCACATTATACAATAATCTTACGAAAAATGTATCTTAAGAGACTTATTCTAGCCATTGCAGTACTTTCGATGCTTGCTTCAGTAGCATCCGCGGTCAGACTAAAGGAGCTGACTATCGACAAGGACCCCATAGAATACGGGAAGAAATTCACACTAACCGCTGAAATATCAGGGGAAGCAGTGGGCGTAAACGCCAAATTCTACATAGACGAAATAAACTACGGCCCGAAGGTGGGGAAGATAGACGAAGACAAGATTGAGGGGGAATGGGTTCTGGACAACTGGGACAGGTATACGCTAAAATGCGGCCCCCACAAAGCGAGGGTGGAGCTGTTCACGTCCAGCGGAGAGCTGATAGACAACGAATCAATGGGCGTCGACATAGGCAACGTGCCTAAAATACTGTTCGAGCCTGCCGCTCCGCTAGTGAACAAGGACGTGAGGATAACGCTGATAGACAAGAAGTCCAACAGCCAGATACCGACGGTGGACGTGGAAGTCAGGCACCCGCAGATGGACACGATAAGCACTCGCGCATTCAACGGAGTCCTCAAGTTCAAGCCAGACAACACAGGGAAGCACACACTCCACATAGACGACTCCGAATACTGTGGGGACCTGGAATTCTACGCTAAGAAAGAGATGATAGTCGACGGCCCCCGTCCTGAAAGCCCGGTGGTTGGCGAGATGGTGGTCATAGCCTTCCCAGCCAACTCCGACATAGGCACGAAGATATTCGACTCTGGCGGGAAGGTTTATGCTGTGGTGCGCGGCAACACGATAGCCGGCTACGCCAACTTCACGATAAGCGAGCCTGGCGAATACATACTCACGCTCGGCGACATAAGCACGAGATACTGGGGGGTGAACAAGACCCTTATTGTGCGCGACAAGGCTGACATAGCAATAGCAATATCCCCCGAAACCCCGGCTCTAGGACTTCCCGTCACGATATCGCTCAACGCGGGGGGAAGCCCTCTCTCCGATGCACGGGTCATAATAACCTCGCCGGACGGCGTTTCCAAGGAGTTCACTTCAATGAGCGACGGCAGGGTCACCTACGGGGAGGGCATGATGATCGGCGACTATGAGGTTGAAGTCCAGAAAGAAAAGTACGCCACCTCCCATGGAGGCTTCACCATCCTAAACAGCTTCAAGGTGAACGTGGAGCCTGAGACCCCGACAGTGGTGGCGGTCACAAAGATAATAGTCCTAGACCAGAACAACAAGCTGGTCAGCGACGCGGTCGTCAGGGTTCTCGGAACATCCCTCAGGAAGATGACGGACCCTGAGGGTAAGGTGGAATTCCTGCTGAACGATTCACGAGAGTATGTTCTCGAAGTCGCCAAGGAAGGCTACTGGAACACGAGCGTTACAGTCAAGCCCTGCGGCTTCCTGAACATACAGCTGGACAAATACGAGGTTGAAGTCGGGGATGACGTGACCGCATCCGTTACCGCATGCCCCGACGGCCAAGTCGCCGCAGACATAAAGATAATAGACCCGGACGACATATCCACAATCTCAACTACACAGGAAAAGAAGTTCAAGGCTGAGAAGCCTGGCGAATACAAGATCGAGGTCTCAAAACCCAATTACATATCAAACAACACCCTCCTCAAGGTAAGCCCGCATCCTTTAAGCATCTCGTCAAGCGTCTCTGAGAACGAGAGGCTTCTGGTCAAGGTCTCCAGCAGGGACAAGCCGGTGACAGGCATAAACGTCACGGTCGTCTCCAAGACCCGGACCCAGAATTCAGTCACAAACAATCAGGGCGTGGCATCCTTCGATATAGAGGGCGAGGGGATTGTCACGGTGACCGCGAACACCGGCGGAAACAGGAATTACGAGAGCATCACGCGGAAGGAGGACGTAGCCAGGTCCTACCGCATACTGCTCCTGGTAGTCCCAGTCTTCGTGATAATAACGGTCTCAGTAGTCCTGATAGCGGGAATCCAGTTGTGGAAACACTACAAGGGAGGGCCGCCGGCAGTGGATGGTAAAAAACCCCGGAAGAAGCATGGCAAGCACAGGAAGACCGGGTCTTCGCGAATGTTCGACGAGTCGGGGGGATCCAGGCTAGGCGGGGTATAACCAACTCTCTTGTATTATAAAGCATTTTTATATGCTCTTTTTTAATATATAAAATAGCCTTGATACCAGTCGGGGTAAATTAATAAAAACACAATTATAAGGAGGTTGTTTTCAATGATGGAGTATGGTCGTATAACCCGGATTTTACCCGTATTTTTTATTGTTCTCGCTCTTTTTCTGGCTGTGGCACAAACCGCTTCCGCATACGATGAAGTTCAATTCGACGAGATTAAGCTGAAGATTGACGACGATAACATGGATCTAGCCCAGGACCTGGTCCTGAAGATCACTTTCAAGGACGTCGACTTCGATGATGAGGACATAGGGCCTGGAAACAAGTCAAAATCCCGGATGGAGTTCACCATCGAGATAGACGGCACCAGAGTCCACTTTGAGGAGGACTTCGAGCTGGAGTTCACTGAAGGAGAAGACTACGAGTACACCATAGACTCCGACAAATTCAAGGACGAGGACGAGGACGACCGCAACCTCTGGAACGCCCTCCTCATGGCCTACGACTGCGGCGACCACGACGTGACCGTTAGAGTGTCTGACGGCGACCTGATGGACGACTACGAGGCAGACGACAACTACGAGATGGGTGGTGACGCGGCGGAATTCGGTTCCGTCTCGCTGAGCATGGAGAATCCCACGCTCGAGGACCAGATTACGATAGAAGTCACTAACGAAGACGGCGACGAATACGATGACCGGGCTGACATGCGCATAACCTGGCTTTCAGACAAGGGCGACAAGAACGCATGGGACCAGGATGATGACGCGTGGAGCAAGTACACTAAGAGCGACGGCACCCGTGAAGTCACGATAGAAGACGAGTTCAGCAGCAAAGCCTACGGCGCATACCGGCTGGACGTGTGGGATGAGGACCCGGAATACTGCCTCCACACCATAATATTCAACGTCTCCAACAGCCTTAGGATGAGCGCTCCCATGCCAGAATCCCCGAAGGTCGGGCAGGCATTCAAGGTCAACGTGACGCGCCCGGACGGCGCCCCAGCCATCGGCGTGACCGTGACAGTGAGCGGTCCTGGAACATACACCACCGGACGCACAGGCATTGACGGCTCAGTATCATTCACATTCAACACGAAGGGGACGTACACGCTTTCCGCAGGCGACGACGGGACATACGACCTGGTCATGAGGACGGTCACACTGGATGAAAGGCCGGTGATGTCAGTATCAGCCACTCCAGAGTCCGTGAACTCGGGGAAAGCCGTGGAGATACTCGTTAAGAACGCTGACGGAGACCCCGTTTCCGACGCGACGATAACCATCGTGCGTGCAGGCGACTCCCGCAGACGCTAACTGAGAAGACCAACACCGAAGGAAAACTCTCCTACACCCCGTCATCCTCCGGAGACTACACTGTGAAGGCTTCGAAGACCGGTTTCGAGGAGGCTACCGACACCTTCAAGGTTGAGAACAATTTCGACGTGAAGTTACCTGCCGCAGACTCCCTGCAGAAGGGGAGTGAAGTGGTAGTGAAGGTGCTGGACTCAGGCGGGAACCCTGTGGAGGGTGCGAGCGTGTCTGTCGAAGGCAAGCCGATAATCGGTTCCACAGACGCCAACGGACTATACAAGTTCCTGGTGTCTGAGGTGGGCAAGCACACGATAGTGGTCAGCAAGAGCGGGTATTCAACGTCAAAATCCAGCCTGCTAATAGGCGACGAACTTAAGATAGCCCTCAGCGTGCCTGAAGTCGAGTTGGACGGCAGCATAACCATCACCACCACCGACTCAACAGGGCTTGCAGTAGACTCCGAGATAAGGGTGACCGCCCCAGACGGGACCATAACAACGGAAGCCACGTCAAAATACACCTTCACCCCGAAGGCATCAGGAAAACACACCGTGCAGGCATCAAAACAGAGCTATTCCACAGCATCCGCGGAATTCAACGTCAAGCCGCGGCCCGTGATGATAGGCGCCTTCTTTGAGGACGACAAGATAGTGATCAACCTTACCAGCAGGGGCAAGCCTGTATCCGGGGTCGACGTGATAGTGACGTCTCCGTCAGGCAACAAGATGACGCTGAAGACCGGTTCAAGCGGGAGAGTGTCGGCTGGCGCAGAGCTGGAAGGCAACTACACCCTCGAAGTCAGCGACAACGGATACGAGGCGGCGTCCGGCATATTCGCCAAGAAGAGCTCGCTGCTGTCCGGCATGCTGCTGCCCCTGATTGTCGTGCTGGTTGTGCTGGCTATATTGTTCATAATAGTGATAATAGCCGCCCACCTGTTCCGTTCAAAGCGCAAGGGAAGCTTCGATAAGGGCAAGGGATCCAGCCTCGGAGGCTGAATATACCCTCGAGGGGGTTTTATTAACCCCCTATTCCATATTTTTTCTCCTACAATGGTGCGGTTAGAGACTAATGTGCTAGGATGCTTCCTGCTTAAAGACGGTAGGATACTGTCCAAACGCATATTCCCCCGGGACGCTGCTGCAGTATCCTCGATACTGGAGAAGACTGTGGACTCAGTCTGCAGTGAGGAAGAGGATGTTCTCCGGGAATACAAGTCAACTGGCGGAGACTCGGTTACTGTCAAGAACCCCTCCAGATTCCACGGCAGGCAGCTGGGGTTGAAGTTCATCGAAGACGATGCGGTAGTCGACATATACTCGATTGCGGAGGACATAGGAGTCTCCAGGAAGGAGGTGGACTCGCTTGTCTCTGACGTGAACCTAATACTAACCCGCGAGGCCATGAGGGATGTGGAGGAAGAGCAGGACATAATGCAGGCCGTCGGCTGCATAGACGACCTGGAAGAAGTGCTGAACCGCATGGCCACTAGGCTTAGGGAATGGTATTCACTGCATTTCCCGGAGCTGGGGAACATAGTGGAAGAGCATGAAGTCTATGTTAGGCTCGTGAACGAAGTCGGGTTGAGGGAGTCGTTCAGCAAGTCGGAGACTGGATTGGACGGTTCCCAGCATCAGAGGATAGTGGAATGTTCTACCGACTCTATAGGCGTAGGGTGGGGTGAGGAGGATTATGAGCCTGTGAAAGAGCTTTCATCGAGGATACTCTCGATGTATAAGACAAAGGCTGAGATAGAGGGTTTCATAGTCCGCAGGATGTCTAAGGTGGCGCCGAACATTAGCGCGCTAGCAGGACCGCTCCTGGGGGCTAGGGTGATCACTATCGCAGGCGGGATGAAGAGGCTTTCCATAATGCCTGCCGGAACGATTCAGATACTCGGCGCTGAAGACGCTTTCTTCAGGTTCCTTAAGACAGGGAAGAAGCCGCCGAAGCATGGCGTCATATTCCAGCTTCCAGAGATCAGGGGCGCCCCACAGAACCAGAGGGGCAAGATCGCCCGTACTTTCGCGGCTAAGCTGGCTTTGGCTTCCAGGTCCGACGCGTTTAAAGGCGACTTTATAGGGGATAAGCTACGCAGTGACTTCGAAGCACGCGTGAAGTCGCTTAACAGTTGATTCAATCCTCGTTTTTAACCGGCTCAAGGTCGAAGATAAGCCCCTGCTTGTTACCGCTCAATGTTCTAACACTCCAGTCTAATAGGTGTGCTAGATAGAAAAGGCAGTAGAAGCCTATCAGAAATAACCCGCCAGCTGCTATAGCAAGTGTCAAAGACATGTCACAACACCTCATAAGTTATTGTAATTTCGACAATATAAACACCTATTTTTAAGCAAAATCGCACATATCTAACTCTATATATCTTGAGGTGGTTTAATGGACTTATGGGGCGAAATAGGGTCTTCTGCAGGGATAATCTATTCTACGTTATCCGCTAACGGGAAACCCATGACTTCAACGGATTTGAAGAAGAAATCAAAGCTAAAGACCGATTTATTCGACATGGCTCTGGGCTGGCTTGCCCGTGAAGGTAAGGTTCGGGTAGACTCTGATAAAAACAAGCTAATGATCGCTTTAGCCGAGTAACATGAGGATCGGATTCTTTTCGTGGGAGACTCTCAACTCAGTCCCCACAGGAGGCGTTGCAGTAGTAGCCACAAGGCTTGCTGAAGCATTGGCTGCTAAAGGACATGAAGTCCACGTGTTCACCCGGATAGGGGAGGGGCAGCCTGAGCATGCCGAGATCAACGGCGTCCACGAGCACAGGTGTGTCACACCCGGCATGGAAGACTTCATAGAATACATGGACCATCTCGGCGACTCCATGGTCTCCTCCTTCCATCACATCGAGGGAGAGTACGGGAAATTCGACGTCCTACACGCCCACGACTGGCATGTCGTGAATGCTTTAGCAAACATAAAGTCGAACAAGGGTTACGACAACCTAGTATGGACCTGCCATAGCACAGAGTTCGGGAGGAACGGGAACCACTTCGCGGACAACTGGTTTTCAGCAAGGATAAGGCACAGGGAGTGGCTTGGCGGGTACATAAGCAAGCAGGTCACGACAGTATCCCACGGCATGAAACATGAGATAATGCGCGAATACCAGATTCCTGAAGACAAGATATCCGTGATATACAATGGGATAAACATTGACGAATACGCGGGAAAAATCGATGCTGGACGCGTCAAGGAGTCCTACGGCATACACCCCTTCACCCCAGTCGTCCTATTCCTCGGTAGGGTATCATACCAGAAGGGCCCTGACCTGCTCATGGAGGCGGTACCCATAGTATTACGCGACTTCCCTTCGACAGTGTTCGTCTTCGCAGGCACAGGAGACATACTAGACCATCTAAGGGGCCGCGGATGGTGGCTTGGCGTGCAGGATAACCTAAGGATACTGGGTTACGTTTCTGAGGAGGATAAGAAGAGGCTTCTAAAGGCTGCTGACATAGTCTGTGTGCCCTCCAGGAACGAGCCTTTCGGGATAATAACCCTTGAAGCGTGGGCTTCCGGGACTCCTGTCGTGGCCTGTGATGTTGGAGGCCCCTCAGAGGTGATAGACAATTTCAGGACTGGGGTTAAGGTTCATCAGACTCCTGAGAGCATAGCATGGGGGATAAAATACTTGTTCGGCGACACGACTGGCGAGAGCATAAAGAAGATGGCTGGGATGTGCGTTAAAGAGGCCCGTAAATTCGACTGGAGCGAGTTGAGCAAGAAATACGTTAGCGTCTACGAAAGACTATAGTAGCATACACTCAAGCCGCATCATTCATGAAGCTGGTATTTATTGTGCTGAACCTATTTCTTTTACGTGGAAGTAAAGGTTATCCTCCTGCTTTTAGCCGGCTCTATAATCGCGCACTACCTTATCTCTGGTTTTTCGGGGGATGATGGCACGCAGTCTACTACCACCTCAACAGTCCCTATCATCGGTGAAGTGCCAGCTAACTGGAGCATATTCATCAAGCGCTATCCATACTGCAGGAAGCATGGTATCGACAATGGTTGGATATGGTACACTACCCCCTGGAATAGCAGCTACTGCCTGCCATCATCATTTGACGCATGCATATACTATGACGGCTACTGGGGGGTTATCGGGAACTCGACAGAGAAGGTCTGCAACCCCCGCGCATACGATTATGGGAAGGAGTGCATCGACTCTGTCGAATGCCTTGGGGATTGCGTCGCAGACCTGGATTCAGAACAGCTTAAGGACATACTCTTCTACGGCAACAAGACCCTCCTAACGTCCGGGCATTGTTCCGAGTATGTGATAACAACAGGTCCTGCAGCGATAGTTAGGATGAGGACGGTCAGTGAGATAACAATATTCGAGTGACTCACCTCCTTCTTTTCTCATACCTCTCCCTAATCACCCTCTCCCTGAAGTCTGAGAGCACTGCGTGGTAGTTCAGCCCCGCATCGAAGGGATTGCCGTGATGGCTGAAATATTCGTGCACAGAACCGTCTCCCATACCCTTCGTGCACATGTAGTAGAAGTGGTCTGAAATCTGCAGCATCCTCCATATCCTAAGGAACTCCTTGTTCCCTGATTTCTTAACCTCGTCTTCAAGACGCTTCAACTCCGTGAAATTAAGGTGCTGCATGTGGTTGCCCAGCCATGCGCTCGGATCCCTCTCCATGTCAGCCCATGATACCGTCTCATACCATGGGACCTGTATCTCCCCCCTGGAATGGTACTTGTCCACCACTTCGCTGGGCGTGTTGAACTCCAAATGCTGTTTCTCCAGGATCTTCCAGGGCACCGAGTCGAGGAAATAGAATATCCCCGTATCATCCCACTGGTGCTCTCCGAACGTCTCGTAGTCCATGAATATGTTTATCGTGTCGCCTGGAGTCCATGAGAGCCAGTCCGCGTATTTCTCGGCGGTTAGCGGCCATCCCTCCCACCATCTGGCGCTGAACCTGTATCCTATGTCGTCGGACAGCTTGTAGTTCCTAAGCAAGACCTTTATCCTCCCGTCCTTCCTGGAGTAAATATAATTGGGGCTCTTCCACCCCTCAAGTATCTTCTCAGTGCCCTCCGTCATTATCGCCTTGAACTTGAGGTCCTCAATCTCCTTCGCTATTGTGTCATGGTACAGTAGTTCAGTGTTCCTGAACACGCTCGGCTTCTGGCCCAAATAATCCTTAATCATCTGACGGTGGTCCTTGACCTGTTCTACGAACTCCCCCCTCAGGTCGAACAGGCTGGACAGGCTATGGTATCTCGTCTCGCAGAGGAATTCGCAGCAGCCCGTCTCCCCCAGCTGCTTGAACAATTCGAGCAGGTCCTTGTCCCACCTCTCCATCTGCTCCAGCACGGCGCCCGATATCGAGTAGCTCACCTTGAACTTCCTCTTCTCGTTCTTAAGCAGCTCTATGTTGTGTAGTATGTTCTGGGTGGCAGGCCAATAGCATTTTCCGGCTACCTTGTGGAGAGTCCACTTGTTCAGTTCAGTGTCAAAATAATGGTCTTCGAGGGGGCCTTTATAGTCGTCTCCAGGCCAGAACCATTTCAGCCGGTATGGCTGGTGCATTTGAAAGTAAAAACATACTGAAGTCATACCACCCACCTAATCTGCGAGGTATCTTATTTATATCGTTCGCATAAAAATACTCTATTACATGCAGCAAAGGGGAGCTAGTGATGGTTTTGAGCTGGATTTGAAGTCAGTCGCCGACCCGTCTTCAATGGAATTCCTGTTGACCAATGGTCTGGGAGGGTATTCCTCTTCATCAATCTCTTGCCTGAACACCCGCAAGTATCATGGACTCCTGGTCTCGTCATTCCCAGTCATCGACCGGAGGGTGATGCTCTTGAAGCTGGATGAAGAGCTTTTTGTCGAGGGTGTGGGGCATGGTCTGGGCGTCAACGATTACTCTGACGGCACCCGGGTGGCTGAAGGCATTAATTACCTCGATTCAGTCAAGTCCACCCCCCACTCGTTCGAGTTGAGGTATTCTGTTGGGGGCGTGTCGCTGGTGAAGAGGTTGGGAATGTATCAAGGCTTCAATGCGCTGAAGGTCTCCTACATGCTTTCCAACAATTCTCCCGGTCCTGTTGAGTTCAGGGTTAATCCTGTCGTATCCTGCCGGAGCATTCACGGACTGCTCGGCGTCTCAGACATCTTTGAATGCAAGTCATTCAACGATAGGGCGTTTGGCATCCAGTCTCCCGACACGTATCTACTAGTCTACAACGACCTCATGGAGTCTGTCGTCTGCTCCAACTGGCATCGTAACTTCAAGTACTTCATGGATGAGCGGAGGGGGGAGGATCACGTTGACAACGGCTTTTACCCCGGATACTTTAAGACAAGTGTTGATGAAGGTAGTGGAATCGAGTTCTCGTTCACCGTCGCGTCTGGCGTTGACGAGAGGGATTGCGGGAGGGTGTTCACTGGTCTGTCCTCCTCGAAGACTCCATTGAAGTCTGGTTTCAAGGATCTGCGGCTTTACACTCTATTATGCAACACGTCTTCATTCCTTGTTGACTCTGATGGCAGGAAGAGCATTATGGCCGGCTATCACTGGTTTGACGACTGGGGCAGGGATACTATGATAAGCCTCCCCGGATTGTGTCTTGTGACCGGGCGGCTTGGTGAGGCTGAGAGGATACTCGGCGGATTCCTCAGGAATGTTTACGGCGGCAGGATACCGACCGTCTTCAACAAGGGTGTGCCTGAATACCGTGACTTCGATTCTTCCCTCTGGCTAATAGACCGGGTTAACTCCTATGCTAAGTACGCAGGCAATGATGATGCCCGGCGTTTCTTGAGGGCATACTGGTGGACTATGAAAGACATAGTCAAAAAGTATTCTGGATGGTGTAGGGATGGGATATTACACCATGATTCAGGCACCTGGATGGACACGTTGAGCCGCAGTCAGGCTGTCGAAGTCCAGGGTTTATGGTACAATGCTCTGCGCGTCATGAAGTCACTATCCAAGCTTGTCGGAGACGAAGCTGGGGTAGACGACCTCATATCAGGTTTTGAGGATAATTTCATGGAAAACTATTGGAACGGCTCTTACCTGGATGACTGTCTTGGCGACGGTAGCATTAGGCCTAACCAGGTCCTCTTGTTGTCAATGGATTATAATGTCGTGCCTGAAGACAAGGCATTGAAGATTCTTGACTTGGTGGACTCTGAGCTCCTTACACCCTATGGTCTGCGGACTCTCGCTAGGGGCGATTCTCGCTACCGGGGCAGGTATGTCGGAGGCTTTGATGAGAGGGCCGCATCCTATCACAACGGCACCGTCTGGCCTTGGCTTCTGGGTCCCTATGTCAGGGCGGTTTTGCGTTATCGTGGTGCTGGCGCCAGGTCGCGTTGCATAGATCTTGTAGAGTCTTTTTTATCCAGGCATCTCTTTGATGCAGGCCTTGGTTGTGTCAGCGAGGTCTTTGATGGTGATGAGCCGCATGCCCATGGCGGGTGCATTAGTCAGGCGTGGAGTCTGGGCGAGTTGGTCAGGTGTTATTTTGAGGATCTGATGCCTGTCAGTAAATAGATTATTGTTGGAGTGCTTTAGGGTCAGATAGGGGGTTTATCCCCATCCCGCTGGGATATTGTCTTATTTTTGCATTACTTACTCCTTCGAGCCATCCAATATCTTGATTGGTTTTCAGTGTAATATATACACTTTTTTTTGTAATGCCTTTTTTTATGACAATTATCTGATCACCCCGCACTCATACTTTGTAATACATTATATGATTATATCATATATAAATATTATGGTATAAAAAAGATACTTAACTAATTTAATTGTCTGATTGCGAATACATTAGAACATGAAAGTCAGCGAACTACAAGACAGGACGCCAGTGGACGATATAACACTGGAGATAACAGACATAGAGGAGCCACGAGACACAAGCTACGGCCCAGTACAGAACGCCTCAGCAAAAGACGACACAGGAGACGTGCAGTTGACGCTCTGGAACGAGCAAGTCAACCAGTACGGCATAGGCGACAAAGTCAAGATAACGAAAGGCTGGTGTAAGAGCTACCAAGGCAAACTCCAGGTCTCAGCAGGAAAATTCGGCGCCCTAGAGAAGCTCGAATAACATTGGACCTAAACTACCTGAGGCCCACCGTCTCTGAGATACGGTTCAGGTGCAGGACTGAAGAAGCAGGGACTGAAGGCAAAAAAGAGATGACTGTGAGGAAGGAACTCAAACAGTCCACGCTAGTCTAACGATTACCCCCATCCATAACAACCTTTAATACGATAAAAACCATTTCTAACTAGGTGGGTTGGTTGAAAAAGACAGTTTTATTCGGCCTATTGATGATACTATCTGTGTCAGCCTCTTCTCAACAGCAGTACACCTGCTCCTACTCCAACCCACCAACATGCTCTGGCACATGCCCCTCCGGTCAGGCGTGCTCCTACAAACTATACCTGACTCATCCAGGCGGATACTGTGCTTGTGTGGCAACAACATCAACTACCACAACACTCATGCCTTGTACTCTAAACCCTAAGAGCAACACTTGTGAAGGCTACTGCCCAAACAACCTGCTCTGCATTGACTACTATGGGAAGTGCACCTGCCAGGCTCCGACCACGACTTTAAAGCCTTCCCAGACAACTACCTCACTAAAGCAATCGCCAACAACGACACTACCCCTCCAGACGACAAGCACTATAAAGGCCACTACCACCACCCAGAAACAGACGACTACAATCCAAACCACGTCGACGACAATGTTCACGGCAGGCGACGTTATAACCCGACTAACCCTAACCACCCTAGTCTCCGACAACCCCACAACAATAGAATACAGTAACTTCCCCCAGATTCCATTCAAGAACCGTGACCGAGTTGGCCACAGCATGAACGTCGTGGACCTGGACGGCATACGGCTTGTAAAACTCAAGCTGGGCGGTAAGACGGTTAAAACATGTTACCCAACTAACGCGCAGACATACTCTTGCACATACGATGGGAACCCCCTGTCCGCCAGAACCATGCTGGTCGTCGAGGTAACGGACTCAATGGGCAACGTGGAGACCCTCGACGGAAGCATTGACGTGCAGGATACGTCCGGTGACACTCCCGGATGCAGTGGAGACTGCACGTGCCTTACCTCAGACCAAGCCAGCATGATGTTCGGCCCAAGCCGTCAACAATGCAGCACAGCCACCTGCGGAACCATGGAACCTGGGGGAGGAGGGACCGTCGTTGACGGTGGAACCGGCGGATCACCAATACCAATGTATTGCTATCGGCCAGGGCCGACATGTCCTGGCGGATGCTCCTGCCTGACCCCCGCTCAGGCTGCGTTGGGGGCCCCTGGCGGCCTAAGCTACCGTCCATGTGGCTGCGCTCCAACACCATGTGGGACTGGCACAACATGCTATGAGATAGGCTGCCGTAAAGTTAAGGGGGATGTAAGGCCTTTCCGCGACGAGCACGTGCCATACGTGATGATACTTGCAACCCACACGTCCAGCGGCAGGGAGGTTCCGATACCAGCCGGACCAGCTAACGCGACTCCTGAAGACCCTCACATAGTGTACCAGGGCTGTCTCGGCGAGGGTGATTGGCAGCTGACGCCCATATACACTGACATGCGTCTGTGTGACGGCTGTCCGCTGCAGGGCTCGTGGATTCCGCCAAGCGTGACGTTGAACATCCATGACCTGTGTGCAGGAGACATAACTCAGGACTTCATGTATGACAGGGTTGACTTCACCACGCCAGTAATCAACATCACCACCGACCCTGCGACAATATTCTACTTCACCGAAGCCGATGTCACATACACTGCCTCTGACGCGAGCGGCATACGTACAATGACATTATTCGAGTCTGGGTACGACACAGAATGCAATTATGTTGACGAGCGCAGGGTGGCCGACTGCTGTCTCAGCGGTGGTGCGGTAGAGTCCTGTGTTTACACTAACTCTTCATTCATGAATTATAGTACTGTAGTCTACAGGGTGAGTGCCTGTGACATGGCAGGCAACGTGAACTCGACTTCAATAAACAAGAAGGTGTTGGTCAACGAGTCCCACTACAAGATCGGCACATTATGCAGCTGCAGGGAGGGCGTTAGCTTCCACGCATTACTGAAACACTGGGATGATGTTGCGGTAGGCAACGTCCACCCGTCCGGATTGGACGAGATAATCCATGCGAAGAAGGATGACGGACGGATGATAGTCCATGACCTTGGCGGGACGGTTCTCGCAAACTTCACCACACTATTCACCCAGTATGATCATCTACTTGTCGGCGACGTGTCTGGTGATGATATGGACGAGATCATCATCGCAAACAACGAGGACGGTAACGCCTACATCTATGACGGTTCAGGCGGCTTTATAGCCAACTACAATATCGATTTCAACACTCACGATGGTTTTGCAGTGGGTGACGTCATGGGTGGCGGGAAAGAAGAGCTGCTTGTCGCGTCAATCGACGATGGTCTGGTCCACATATACGACGCGTCCGGGGCTTTGCTGAGGGATGTTACACTACCCTCAGGATTCAACGGAGTCCGCTACCTCGGCGACAACGACCGCCACGACGGTTTTACCGTGGCAGACGTCATCGGCGACGGGCATAAGGAGATAATATTCATCGAAAGCTCCAACGACCGTCTTACAGTCTACGACACACTAATGCACGAGAAGATGATGGTGAACCTGGACAGGTACACGCCATACGACGGCCTCACTGTGGCAGACGTTGTCGGCGACGAAAAGCAGGAATTCCTCGTCGGCGTGGACGATGATGGCGCAGTGTTCGTCTACGACCTCACAGGCCTGCTTAAAGTCATGTATTTCCCGTTCACCAAGTACGATGGCCTAGCCGCAGGCAGACTACTTGGCGGAGAATACGACGACTACATCGTCGCCATAGACGAGGACGATACGATATACATTGAATATGGTGGCGACGCGCCCGTGGGAGGTGGCATATGAAGCGTATGCTGCTCATGTTCCTAGCATTGATCCTCCTATCCCCCCTAACCTCTGCTAAGGTGGCTGATATGACGAAGACAAAGGCGATGATGACGCCCTCAGTCATGCAGTTCAACAGTGATAACCTATACAAACCTGCGATATACGGCAGGTACGTCTTCGACAAGAGACTACTACTATGCACGTCATGCAGCGGCCCCTCCTTGGGTTCGGTTGACTCTCATAGGAAGGATAGTGTGACGTGCATTACCACAGTCGATGATGAGTGTGTTAACACGACGCACGTTAAGGAATACTATTGTAACGGAACCCGGATAAGCCACTTGTTCACAGGGTGTGTGGGCGGCGAGGCATGTAGTGGTGGCGTGTGCATGCTTCTCCCTGATTTGACCATAACCCGTATAAACTATGCTCCCGACGACGTCGGGCTTCTCGACGTGGTCTCACTACGGATAGAGGTCGCCAACATAGGCTTCGACGACGCTCCTGCAGTGAATCTAACTGTATACTGGACGTGCGAGCCCATCACAGTGCCCGTCGCACCACTACCAGCGGGTAATAGCACAGTGATACAATTGAACAACACACTGATATTCCAGAAGGCAGGCAAGTTTGACGTGGTCGCATTCGTAGACAGTGGCCACAGTGTTGATGAATACAATGAGGGTAACAACAACCTAACACAGAGGATTACAGTAGAACTACCTGGCCTGTCCGATCTCGGAGAGCCTGCATCAGAGCTCGGTGAAGAGCCTATGACTCAAGTATCATGCGGTGAAAACGACCTAATGAAGATAGGCAGGTCCAAAAGCCCTGGAGGCCTATACTATCGTGACGAGCACGGGGATTTGCCCAGAGAACTCGGCTACCCAGTATGGGACGGCACCCCACCGAAGAACAGGATTCCGCACGCGGACTTCACGTTCGAGAAGGACCACTTCTACGGCTACTTCAACTTCACGGACGCGTCATCAGACTATGACGGGAACATCACTGGAAGGCTCTGGTACTTTGAGGCCGACGGATTCAACACCACACTACAGAACTTCTCCCACGACCTCAGCAACGGCGAGCACATGGTCTGGTTGACTGTGACAGACGACGACGGCGAGTCGGCGACAGTGGGCCGCAGCATCACGGTCGGCTCCCCGCAGCCGGACCTGCCTAGGGCTGATTTCTTTGTAGAATACAATCGGGGGGCGACAATAGATCATTTCGACAATTCCGATCCCGTATCCGGCGTTAATATCACTGATTACCGCTGGAGTCTTCCATGGTCAGATGACTTAACGTTAGAAGACGTTCAAGTCCAGTACCAGAGTGACGGCGTGTTCAACATAACCCACACAGTAACCGATGAGGCAGGGCACACTAGCACGGTGGTGCGGACCACGCAGATAGAGAGCATATGGCTGCCGGGTCAGGGGCCTACGAACGCGTGCGGTACAACCAGTCTCGCATACATACTCAGGTACCTTACTGGAAGCGACTCCCACACCCACTTCACGGTGGACGATGAATGCAGGGCTTCGGCTTCAGAACACTCGTGGGGTAATGAAGGGGGCATGTTCGGGGACCCCACCATACTAGTTGAGTATGCCCGCAGTCAGGGAGTGAACGCTGAGGTATACCAGAACGGAGACTTCAGTGAGATACGGCGGTTCATAGACCGTGGTATTCCGGTAATGCTTGTGTTAACGACCGACGGGACTGGAAACGTTTTTGCCGGCCACTTCATCGTGGTAGTCAACTATTGCTCACGCCCTACTGGTGTTCCCGGTGAGATGGAGACAGTGTATGCGATATACAATCCGTGGGGCTACCAGTATGAGATACCAGAGGACCGGCTGGCCAGGTACTGGGGTCAGATGACTCTCGGAGACAGTGACATACTGTTGTGGAAAAGGCTGTATATAGCGGTCTCCAACCAGTCTCTGCCCGCTGGAGACCTAGATGACATAAAAACAGAGCTCGCGTTCTCGACCTCCCTCTCAATGATGAGCAACGGTGCCGACGACTTCGCGGATGGGGAAGTTGTTGAAGGACTAGTCGAAATGTTTGGAGGAACTGTAACAACCATAGTTAGTGGACTGTCAGACCTGCTCTTGGGCTGGGGGGGTCATACGGACAAGGTCCCGTTGATTGGGGGTGTGTTCGGTGCGGCAGACGAGCTTGTTGGCGGAGTGGTCTCCGGCTTAAACGAGTTCATAGACAGTCTGGCCAGCGACCTGCAGGATATTGCGATGTTCTGGTATGACCCTCTTGCAGCCCTGGCTGCAATAGGCGACCTCATAGTCAGTGTTCTGGAGTTGATTGCTGACGTTATAGTGGCTGTCTTGGAGTTCATAGTGGATGTCCTTGTTGCTATAGTAGACTTCCTCGCTGACCTGTTTGAGGCTATCGGCAGGTTCTTCTGCTGGCTGTTTGGGATGGATTGTACCCGCACTGTATGTGTTGTTGAGCGGATGGTGAGCATAGACGAGTGCGGTGAGGCGAATCAGTTTTCAAACAAGTATTCCCGGATATCCACTCTAGGGTATTTGGGCGATGTCAACGAGTCCGGCAGGCAGCCGTTGCACATGCTGGTTATGGCTGATTTCGGCACAGGAGAAAAGAATCACAAGCTCACGTCGTTCTTCAACTCTTCCGCTGACTCTGATTATGTGCGTGTCGGGACTATAGGCTACAGTAAGAGCTCGTGCACTTCAGACTGTGTTGATTTAACGACAGACATGGAGAACTACACGCTCTCTTGGGGCAATAACCTGGGGTATTCAAGCAGGTACTGGGAGCCTAACTCGAGCCTGCTCTGGCTCTTCCAGAATGAGGAGACAGGACTCCACACAGTATCCACTGACGCGTGCTTGAATACAAGAACATTCGTCTCGAACTCGATGAAAGGCTATACCAGAAGCAAGATCGTGGGCTACATCAGGCTGACTCCAGGCCATGACACGAGCAGACTCTACAGGTACTATAACGCGGGCAAACGCGACTTTTTCCTGAGCCTGGACGCGAATGACACGTCAGACAATGACTATGTGATCAACGGCTTCATGGGGTACGTGTACAACTCCAACCTGCCTGGAACAGTGCCGTTATACAGCTACAGTGCCAAGCACTATGCTAAGCAGAACATAACCATACAATGCGAGACCGAGGAGCGTGAATACGACACTCCAATAGGATTCATACACGCTGAAGAACAACCCTGCACGCTCCCTGTCTACAAATACTGCAAGCGGTACGTCAAGGAAGTATAAGCCTACAAGTATCTCCTGTGCCTCTCCCTCATCTCCTTGACGACGAATTCCGTGATGCTCTCCAGGTTAACCGTATCCTCTCTGTTGTAATCGACGAGAAGATTCAGCGCATCCTCTCCGGAAACACGCCGTCCCGCAACTTCAACCTCACTGTTCTTCCTGTAAGCCCTCCAGAGGCGGACTGCGTCATAGCCGTCGACCCCCTCAGTATCCCTCGAGAAGCCAAGCATCTTCTCTATCCTCTTGAGGCCGCCAGAGTATCCCAGGCGTCTGAGTGGGTACAGGAGGTCTAAGTGTATCTGGTTGAATCTGACGCCCATCCGGCGGGTTAGGAATGGCAGGTCGAAACGGCTGCCGTTGAATGACACAATGTATCTGAATTCCCTAAGATCGTCCCTCAGCCTGCCAAGGTTCTTCCCTGCAACATAGCTTTCCGTTCCTGCCGGACTGTGGACGCATACTGTGGTGACGTCATCATGCTCAGGGGAAAGTCCCGTAGTCTCGATGTCCATGAAGCAGGCATGGTTCCTGAAGTTCTCGTAGGCCCTCCAGGTTATGCTCCTGGGGAGATTATTCCTGAAGTAATCGTGGTCCATGGACTCCAGACGGCACTTGCTCTCCATGACCCCTGCCTTAAGCCTCCTGTACGTGTCTTTGGGTAGGTTGAAGTCATCATGGATCAGCAGATCCCAGTTCTTGCAGCCGCGCTCCCACAGATGCCTCTCAGTCCTCTCGCCAACCCCCTGGATGTGCTGGAATGTCGACTCAAGCATTCAAATAGATTATGAGGGAGTTAAATTAAATGAAGACCAATAACTACCAATGGATCACTCGCTCAAGACTGGATTATGTTTCGGACTGACTTCAGGGGCGATAACGACTCTCGGACTGATGGTGGGGCTGAATTCCGGGACCGGCTCGAAGCTCGTGGTCGTCGGGGGGATACTGACAATAGCGATAGCCGACGCCTTCTCAGACGCCCTCGGCATACACATCTCAGAGGAGTCGGAGAACAAGCACACCCATCAGGAGGTATGGACTTCAACACTCTCCACATTCTTCTCCAAATTCATCTTCGCCCTCACATTCATCATACCAGTCATACTCCTAGACTTGAGCTCCGCGATGGTGGTGAGCGTAGCATGGGGCCTCTCTGTTCTGGCAGTCCTAAGCTACGTTATCGCGAGGGACCAGGGCGACAAGCCTGCTGGCGTCATACTAGAGCATTTATTGATTGCCGTCATAGTCATAGCATTAAGCAATTACGTCGGGGAGTTGATCTCCCTGAAGTTCGGATAAAATGAACAAGTACCAGGAATACGCTCCGCAGAAGAGGAAAGTAGCCTACTTCAGCTTTGAAATAGGCCTTTCTGAAGAGATGCCCGTGTATGCTGGGGGGTTGGGCATACTGGCTGGCGACACCATCAAGTCTTTCGCAGACCTTGGTGTTCCCGTAGTGGCATTATCCCTCCTGAACGAGAAAGGGTACTTCTATCAGGTCATCGACGGCGATGGCAACCAGCTGGAGAATCCCGTGAACTGGGACCACTCCCAGCACATGAGGCTCTTGTCCGAGAAGGTGACAGTCAACCTGGAGGGCAGGGACGTGCTCCTTCAGGCTTGGGTCCATGAGGTAGATGGCATTGGAGGGCATAAGATACCAGTCCTCTTCCTGGACTCTAACATAAAGACCAACGACCCGGAGGACAGGAAGCTGACAAGCCACCTATATGGCGGAGACAGCAGATACAGGTTCAAGCAGGAGGCCATACTCGGGATTGGCGGCGTCAGGATGCTTCAAGTCCTGGACCACGACAACCTGGTGGCATACCACATGAATGAAGGGCATTCAGCTCTGCTATCCCTCGAGCTCATGGACAGGTATGAGAACGACATAGAACGGGTACGTGAACTCTGCGTGTTCACGACACACACTCCAGTTCCCGCAGGGCACGACCGGTTCGAGAGGAAGTTGGTCGAGACTGTTCTCGGGGACTACGTGGAATACTCTAGCCTAGACCACGACGACATACTGGACGAGGATGAGAGACTCAACATGACCCACCTGGCATTATACCACTCGAAATACATCAACGGTGTTGCCAAGATGCATGGTGAAGTGGCGCAGGAAATGTTCCCTGAATACAATATCGAGGCCATAACCAATGGAATACACCCGCCTACATGGGTTTCCGAGCCCATGGCGAAAGTATTCGACAAACACATACCCCCATGGAGGATAGACCCCTACGTAATGCGGTTCGCACTCCGCATTCCCGGGCAAGACGTATGGAACGCGCACGCTACCGCAAAGAAGAACCTGATAGACTTCGTCAACAAGCACTACAAGACAGACTTAGACTATGATACGATGACAATCGGATTCGGCAGGAGGGCTACCGCATACAAGAGGCCTGACCTGCTTTTGACAGACACCGACCGCCTGCTGGCCATGGCTGAGAGAGAGGGGGGCATACAAGTCATCTACGGCGGGAAGGCCCATCCAAAAGACACTGAAGGCAAGAAGCTACTGAAAAAGATAATCCAGGAGATGCGGGAGCTGAGCGGCAAGATAAACATGATCTACCTGAACAACTACGACATGTACTCCGCAAAACTGCTCGTCTCCGGCTCAGACCTATGGTTGAACACGCCCCTAAGGCCTCTGGAGGCGTCAGGCACCTCCGGCATGAAGGCCGCAGTGAATGGAGTCCTCAATTTCTCGGTTCTCGACGGCTGGTGGATAGAAGGCCATATAGAGGACTTCACCGGATGGAGTATCGGCCCCAGTCCAGAGGAGCTTAACGAGGTGGAGGACCACGGCCAGGATGCGGAAGACCTTTACCAGAAGCTGGAGGACCGGATAATCCCCATGTACTACGGCAACAGGGGCAGGTGGATAAAGATGATGGTGAATAATATAGCATTCAACGGCTCCTACTTCAACACCCATCGCATGGTATCCCAGTATGTCGTTAACGCATACTTCCAGTAAGGTGTATTATGAGCGACTTGCCTGACAACTTCCATTGGATAATAAACGGCCGGCTGGCTGGGAGCGCGACACCCAGCGTCAAGGAGCTGGACGCATTGAAGAAGGAGGGTATAGACGCGGTAGTATCCCTCCAGAACAATGAGGAATACGATACCCCCTCCTACAGCAGGGAAGACTTGGACTCCTACGGCATCTCCCACATCAACATCCCAGTCCCAGACTTCACCACCCCCTCTGAACACCAGTTCCGCGAGTTCATAGACTACATGCAGGCTAACCCTGGCAAGACGGTGCTAGTGCACTGCTACCTGGGCAGGGACCGGACAGGCACAATGCTGGCAGCATACCTAGGATACACACAGGGCTTGGACGGGTATACTGCGATAGGCAATCTCCGTAGGATATGGCCGAAATACATCCAAAACTTATGGCAGGAGGAGGCGGTGGTGGCATTCCTCAAAGAATTGATGGCGTGCTGCACCACAGTGGAGGAGTAGTATGAATATCGAAGAGCATGGGGGGAAGCGAAGGAACCCGCAGCCGCCCAGCGTACTGGATTTGGGTGCGAAACGCCGGGAGGCGATGCAGTTCATCACAGAGCAGTCACGGCTGGAGGTGATAGAGCCTGGGCAGTCAAACCTTGATGAAAGACTCCGCGAATATGTGGTATTCCGGCACAGGCAGAACCCGTCAATAGGCGACCGCTCGTTCCAGGACGCTGAGATAGCCAAGCTTGTGGGCTGGATGAGCACGATCCCTGTCAGGCCTTCAGTACTCCGCTACACTGGCGATGACGTTAAGGTAGAATCCCGTGAAGGCGCCTCATTCACACTAAGTAAAGGTAGTGTAATCGGATGCAACCTGTCAAAGCAGACTATGGCCTATCCTGACGAATACTTCGAGAAGCTTTTGGCTGCGAGAGGAAGGTTCACGATGGACGAGCTTACCTCCGCAGTCACCCACCCGAACTCCCCCAACCCCTACGTCAACTTCACTGAACTGGAAAACATGCGGGAAGGGGAGTTAAGGCATGGTGCAGGTGCAGGATTCCTGCTGCTGGCTGAAGTCGACGACAGGCTCCAGGGCCTGGGTCTCTCACAGCAGATACTAGGCGGTGTCCTCGACTACTATCGCAGTAAGGTGGGCTCTAACTATGTTTTCGTGTACGGCAGGCTGCCTGAAATACGCCTTGACGCGGGGGCGGCAAGAGAATTCAATGATAGCGGCAAAGTAACCCCCGCAACCGTGAACAAATACGTTGCGCAGGTCATGGATGGAGAACGACGTGACTGGGGCCTGGGATTCCACAGGGACGCGGGCGCCAGCATAATATGCGGCCTACCCTACTCTTACCCTGATAAGGAGAGCCTGAACTGCGGTTTCCTCGCCGTATACGATCTGCGGGGGAGATAGGCTTTTCTTATTGCATGCTAATCATTAATATGCGTTGGCTTACGGTCATACTATTGCTCGTCCTTGCTTCAGGTTGCTCGGGACCACCGGAACCACCTGTAGCAACCGTAACCGTGACAACATCAACGTCATCTACGATAAAGGGCTTGCTTTTCACAGTGCCTACGATGGCGACAATCCCCAAGGGAAAGGGCGCTACTAACGCCACTAGCATCATCGAGTCGGAGATATTCTCAGACTCCAATCCGATAGTCCGGCCAAGATGCAACCCCCTAATGCAGGACAATACGGGCCTACACCCCCCGAGGATAATCCAAGTGGCCTCCTCAATACCTGAAGACGCTGATGGTGACGGAGTATATGATAGTCTTATCGTCAATGTCGAGGTGGAGGCTGATGAAGACGGCAGCTACATGCTTTCCGGCCTCTTGACCGGCGGTGAAAAACAGTTGGTGTCAGACTATGGGGTGAGGAGCCTGCCTGATTCAGGCGAACTATACTCCCTACCCCTTAACCTTACTGCGGGCATGGCTGTTGTGTCCCTTAACTTCAGTGGTGAAGACATATCCATGGCAGGCTATGACGGGGAATACGACGTGAACCTGACCCTATGCGGTAAAGGCGAGACAGGCTACTATACGGAGACATCATACCTTCCCATAGGATCATACGCTCATGATGAATTTGAAAGGCCTCCAGCAAGGATATCTGACGTGTGGGAGTTCATGAGGGACCAGGACAGTGACGGCCTGTACGACTACATGTACGCTGACTTGGAGATGGAGGTGTGGAATCCCGGGAGATACTTGTTGAGCGGCTACCTGGATTATGTCGACCCTGAGACGGGCGTCTTAAAAGACAGTTTCGTCTCCTACCAGGTCGACAAGTACCTTATTGAAGGCGGGAACACGGAACGCCTGGTGTTCGAAGGCTCCCAGATATACAAGGCAAGAGTCAACGGGGAGATGATACTCAACATTGAATTAAGGCGTGTGGAAGACGGCCAGCACGTCGAATTCAAGTCCCTTAAGATGCCCTACCGTAACTACAAGCAGTTCAGGAGGCCTATGATAGAGTTCACCAGCTACGACTACGACTACACTACTGACGTTGATGGTGATGGTATTCTAGACAGCATCGTGTTCATGATAGGGTTAAGCACCCGCGAGGACGCTAACTACACGTTCTCCGGCTGGCTCGTCTCCAATGAAAGCAGGAGGATATGCTCTAACAAGACGACAGTATTCCTGGAAAAGAACACACAGTCAGTTAACCTGTCCTTCAGCGGAACCGCGATAAACAGCATGGGATTCGACGGCCCGTATTATGTGGAGGACCTGACTGTCATGGCGGATAATCTACTCATCGATTCCGCTAAAATACGTTACAAGACCCTGCCCTACGGCCACCATGATTTCGAGGAAGGATCCGACTTGTCCGGCTTCATACTGGACGAGGACGGTAAGCCGATAGAATACGCGAGGGTTGGTGTGTCCACTTCGGCAGAATACTACACTACCGGTCCGAAAGGATTCTACAACATAAGAAACCTTCCTGACGGGGAGCACACGCTCGTAGTCCTGGTTAAGGACGGCGTACTAAGCCCCATCACGAAGGAGTCCTATCTGGTGGACGGTTCAATGATAAACACGTTAAACGTCACTGTAAAGAGGGCTTTGAACGCATCATAGCATTTTTATCTGCCTGCTCATAACTAAATCACAAAAAAGGGGTGCATTGATTTGCCTACAAAAGGATTGGAGGAGGTGTTCTCTCCGGAGACGATAGCTGTCATCGGCGCAAGCAACGAGGAAGGAAGTGTAGGCTACTCCCTGATGGCGAATATGCTGGGCCACGGGTTCAAGGGCACAGTGTACCCCGTCAACATAAAGCATGGGAGCATACAGGGAGTCCACGCGTACAAGAGCGTTAAGGACATACCCACGAAGGTCGACTTGGCGGTCATAGCCACCCCAGCTAAGACGGTACCTACAATACTTGAGGAATGCGGGGAGTCTGGCGTCAGGAGCGCTGTGATAATCTCCGCCGGATTCAAGGAGGCTGGTGAGGACGGAAGGAAGCTGGAGGAGGAAGTCAAGCGGATAGCCACCAAATACGAGATACGTATCGTGGGCCCCAACTGCCTTGGCGTGATAAACCCCCGGTTAAGGCTCAACGCAAGCTTTGCCATAAGCATGCCCCTGGAGGGCAGCATAGCCTTCATAAGCCAGAGCGGTGCGCTCTGCTCGTCCATCATAGACTGGGCGAACAAGAGGGGCATAGGATTCAGCTACTTCGTCTCCATCGGATCAATGCTGGATGTGGATTACGGAGACCTCATAGACTACTTTGGCAGGGACCCGAAGACCAGGAGCATAGTCATCTACATGGAGTCCGTCAGGAACGCGAAGAAGTTCATGAGCGCTGCAGGCGGATTCGCAAGGCAGAAGCCAATAGTGATCGTTAAGTCCGGCAGGTTCGAGGAAGGCCGGAAGGCGGTGGTATCGCATACGGGCGCTATAGCCGGCTCGGACGACGTGTACACTGCCGCATTCAAGAGGGCGGGCGTGGTCCGAGTCAACGAGATAGACGAGTTGTTCGACATATCAGACAAGCTTGCGAGAGGCCGTCTGCCCAACGGCCCTATGATGGCCATAATCACTAATGCCGGCGGGCCTGGGGTTATGGCCACCGACAAGATAATCGAGTTGAACGGCAGGCTAGCCGGGCTTTCAGGCGATACGATAAGCAGGCTTGACAAGAAATTACCTCCAGCATGGAGCAGGAGCAATCCAATAGACGTTTTGGGTGACGCAGGCCCTGACCGCTACAAGAGCGCTCTCGAAGAGTGCGTTAAAAACAAGGATATAGACGGCATAGTCGTCATATACACTCCCCAGGCCGGCACAGACCCCGATAAGATAGCCCGGTCGGTGGCGGAAGTCTGGAAGGACTCTGACAAGCCCATAACAGCATGCTGGATGGGAGGTGATACTGTGGAGGACGCCAGGAAATACCTGAGGGATAAGAACATCTCAGTCTACCCGACTCCAGAGAAGGCGGTCACACCGTTGATACTCGGCTACGAGTACGGGAACAACCTCAAGCTCCTGCACGAAACCCCTGAAGAACTGATCACAGGAGTAGTCCCAAACAACCGCATGCTAGCTGACCTAATAACGAAGAATGCTGACGAAGGCTGCTACGTGCTATCTGAGAGAGAGTCCAAGGACTTCCTCATCGAATACGGCATAAACACGAATCGCGCATTCCTCGCGGAGACAAAGGAGGCGGCCGTCAAGGCTGCGAACGAGATAGGGTATCCTGTAGTGTTGAAGATAGAATCCCCTGACATAACCCATAAGACCGATGCTGGAGGCGTGATGCTCGGCATATATGCGGATGATGAGGTCGAGAAGGCTTTCGACAGGATAATGGAGAACGCCAGGAAGTACAAGCATGACGCGAGGATACGCGGGGTGGCTGTGATGAAGATGATAATGGACCGCGGATTCGAACTGCTGTTGGGCTCCAAGAGGGATGAGGTCTTTGGCCAGGTCATAGCATTCGGTTCTGGCGGCACGCTGGTTGAAGTCTTGAGGGACAAGGGCATCGGCCTGCCGCCGTTGAACCAGACTCTAGCCCGCAGGATGATGGAGGAGACTAGGAGCTATGAACTGCTCATGAAGGGTTCGCGGGATCGTCCGCCAGCAGACCTCACGGAGTTAGAGAAGACCATAATCCGTTTCTCGCAGCTGATAGTCGATCATCCGGACATACTTGAAATCGACATAAACCCGTTGCTGGCATGTAAAGATAAGGTCATAGCGTTAGACGCTAGGATAGTCATAGACGAGAAGAAGCAGAAGAAGGGCTACGAGCACTTGTGCATAATGCCTTATCCCGCCGAATACATGGAGATATATGAGGTCAAGGGTGGTGAGAATGTGATGCTGCGTCCGATACGCCCTGAGGATGAGCCCAAGCTCAAGGAATTGTTCCAATCATTCTCTGAGACTACAATGCACTACCGTTTCTTCCATGTCATACGTGACATAACTCATGAGATGCTGGTCAGATACTGCCACAACGACTATGACCGCGAGATAGCGATTGTCGCGGAGCACGAAGGCAGGTTGGTTGGCATCAGCAGGCTCATGTTCGATCCCGGTGAATATAGTGCCGAGTTCGCGGTTGTCGTCACAGACAGCTGGCAGAAGAAAGGTTTAGGCTCCAAGCTTGTGAAAAAGGTTATCGAGGTTGGGAGGGCGAAGAACCTGGATAAAATATATGCGACGGTGATAAAAGACAATCTGCCCATGAAGCATCTTGCGCAGAGTCTAGGGTTCACGATAGAGTCCACGAGGGATGCTGACATAGACAGCCTGACGATGTACTTAAAGAAGGATGGATGATGGAGACAGGCATAATATACCATGAAGACTACCTGAAGCACAGGCAGATACAGCAGCATCCAGAGTGCCCGGAGAGGTTGTTGTGCACCATGGACTACTTCCGGAGGAAGGAGATACTGGACCCATTCAACGGCATGAAGACCAAGATCCTCGATACTGCTAGACTGATACGGCCAGACCCTGCGCTCGTCGAAGACATAACGCGCGTGCACTCCATCGAGCACGTGAACTACATACGCTGCCTGAGTGAAGGCGGCCCCGGACTCTTCTCCATAATAGACTCTGACACCTACGTCTGCAAGGAAACCTATGACACTGCACTACTAGCAGCGGGAGGAGTCATTACCTCCGGCGAGATGGTGTGGAACGGGGAGCTTAAGAACTCTTTCGCGCTGGTCCGGCCACCCGGACATCATGCTTCAGTCAATCAGGCCACAGGCTTCTGCTACTTCGACAACGTGTCCATAATGATCAAATACATGCAGGAGAAGTATGGCGTCAAGAAAGTCTTCCTCTTCGACTGGGACGCTCACGCACCCAACGGTACTATGGGCACTTTCTACAGCGACCCGTCCGTACTCAACATGTCGATACACCAGGACCCTCATTCATTCTATCCTGGAGTCGGGTTCGTCCACCAGATTGGCGAGGGCGCCGGTAGGGGGTACACAATCAACTTCCCTGTGCAGGCAGGCACCGGCGACGCGGACTACATGTACTTCCTGGAGGAGTTCGTCATACCCCGCGCCAAGAAATTCAAGCCAGACCTGGTTGTGGTGTCTGCTGGGCAGGACTCTCACCAGTCAGACCGGATTTCACAGTTGAATGTCACCGACGCGGGCTTCGCGGCGATGACGCGAGCCATGATGGAACTGGCTTCAGATGTGTGCAACGACAAGCTGGTCCTAGAGCTTGAGGGAGGCTACAACCTGCAGACCCTTCCAGTCACAAACCATGTCATAGCCTCAACCCTGGCAGGCTTCGAGTATGGGGAGGATGTGGAGGGTGAAGTGATGAAGTCCACTGTGGACCTGCTTGAGGAGCTGGAGGACAACCTCAAGGCGTCGAGGATATGGGCTGAAGCGCCGGACTACGGCGAGTCTGAGGCCGCAGGGCCTGACAAAAAATGCAGGATTTAGATTATGAAAAAACAGGCCTGGCAGGCTAGACTAGGATTGGTCTTGATATTCTCAACAGCAGCCCTATATTACATGCACTATCTGATATTCAAGGACTCCCACCACATATTCATCTATATGCTCGGCGACATAGCCTTCCTCCCGCTGGAAGTGCTTTTCGTAACCCTGATAATCCATGAGCTGTTGAATCTGAAGGAGAAGCGTTCCCGGCTTCAGAAGCTGAACATGGTGATAGGCGCGTTCTTCAGTGAAGTGGGCACTCATCTGCTCACACTATTCTCAGACTACGATCCTGGCCTAGACGAGATTCGCGGCAAGCTGATTGTGAAAGGCGACTGGAGTGATAATGATTTCGCAACTGTCTCGTCCAGTCTTGGGGAATATCAGTACGACATTGACCTTTCTGTGGCAGACCTTCCAGGCATGCGCTCGTTCCTGGTCGGCAAGAGAGGGTTCCTGTTGAGGATGCTGCAGAATCCGACGCTGCTGGAGCATGACTCTTTCACGGAAATGCTGCAGGCGGTATTCCACCTGACTGAAGAGCTTGAGAACAGGAGAGACTCCACTAAACTGCCTGAAAGCGACTTGAAACACCTTCAGGGAGACGTTAAACGCGCGTATGAACGCATAGTCTACGAGTGGCTGGACTACATGCGCCACCTGAAGCTGGAATACCCCTACCTATTCTCCCTCGCAATGAGGACCAATCCATTCGACCAGGATGCCTCGCCTGTCGTGGAGTGAAAGATGATATTAAAGTAAAAACTAATACTCTATCCTATGAGCGAGCTAATACTCATACTGTTGGGCCTAGTCGGATTGTCCCTCGGCAGCGACCTGGCTGTTGAGGCTGCACGGGAGATAGCCCGCAAGCTGAGGGTCTCCGAGCTCACAATAGGATTGACTATAACCTCGATAGGCACGTCACTCCCAGAGATATTCACAAACATCATGTCCGGATTGAGCACGCGTGCCGGTGTTGACGCGTCCGGCATAGCTGTCGGCAACATAATCGGCAGCGAGCTCGCGCAGATAACACTCCTCCTCGGGATAACCGGTTTCATAGCGACCCTGACTATGCCCATGAAAGCTTTGCGACGCGACGGATTCATGCTAGTCATAGCCCTCCTCCTGATGTACGCTACCGCGATAGACGGACACGTGACCCGCGGGGAGGGTCTGATACTAGTGGCAACCTACATAGCATACCTTGTCTACATATTCACTCAGGAGAAGAAGTCGTCCGACGCCGAAGACAAGATGCACAGGCGGGAGTATAACATCACCCTCGACACCATAAAAGTATTCGTCGGCCTTATAATAGTAATATACTGCGCCGACGTTATCGTGGGTAACGGGGTGTCCCTGGCGACGAAGTGGGGTATCACGGAGTCCATCATCGGATTGTTCGTGGGGTTGGGCACCAGCATGCCGGAGTTGTCAGTGTCCATACGCGCCGTACTAAAAAAGTCTGGCGAGCTTTCCCTTGGTAACCTGATCGGCAGCAACATAACAGACCCCCTGTTCTCGTTCGGCATCGGGGCTGTGATAGCGGGATTCAACGTCTCCCAGACTGTGCTTAAGTTCGACTTCGTCTTCTGGCTTGCTGCAACGCTCGTAGCACTACTCCTCCTATACAATCATCTTGACTTGAACCGGAAGGAGTCCACAGTACTGATGATATTCTACATCCTATTCATGTACATCCGGCTGACATTCTTCGCGGTCTAGACTGTTTTTTTTAAAATCATCTGCCCCATAATACTCTATGGGTTATGGCCAGTTGTCCACCGAGTACCTGGTTGTCTTGGCGGTTGTGGTCATAACCGGCGTGATAGTGGTCTCCATCATAAGTGATTTTCTTGCCTCCCCCGCTCAGGACATAATGGGTTCACGCTCCTACTGGACTAGTTCTGAGATAGGCATACTAAACTGGGCTATAACTGCTGATGGGGAGGTGCAGTTGTCTGTCCGGAACAATGCCGGTGAAGACGTGACGATAACCGAGTTGATGGTCGACGGGGAGAACATACTGCCACAGCCTATACTCCTAAAGTTCGGGGAGAAAAAGAAGGTCTCCGGGTCTATAACAGGGGGCACCGGCACATATTCCAAGCCGGTGGAAGTATCATACGAGTACGGTGCCGGCGGAGTATCCAAGACGTTCTCAGGAGAACGCCCGATAGTCGGGGAATACATGTCCCCCGGGCAGGCCGCCACCACAACCCTATCCGGCCAGACCACTACTACAGTGGTCGTGCAGACGACTACGACACTTGTCGTCCCCACAACGACGACCATCCTCCCGCAGGCCACTACTACCCTCCCTGACCCGACCACGACCACGCAGACTCCGATGACCACGACATCGACCACCCTTTTCGGCCAGACCACGACGACATCAACTTCGTCAACGACGACATCCAGCACCACGACCACAACCACGCTATCATGCACTCCAATGAACGGGGATGGCTCAGCATCCAGCCCTTGGGAGGTCACCGACTGCTGCCAGCTACAGCTGGTGAGGCGCGAATACTATCCCACATCACAGCACTATCTGATGACAAACGACATAGACTGCTTAGCCTACCCCGGATTCCAGCCGTTGAACGGCCCGAGGAGCACTGACGTCTTCGATGGCGGAGGCCATAAGATAACCGGCCTATCCATCATCAGCACCAGACAGTATGTTGGACTATTCATGATAAACAGCGGTGTGATAAAGAACCTTGGTCTGAAAGACGTCGAGATAGGCTGCCCGAGCGGTAACCAGTATGCAGGCCCGATAACGGCCGACAACTTTATAGGCGGCACAATAGAGAACTGCTATGCAACAGGCAGCATAAAATCCAGTGGACAATATGTCGGGGAACTTGTCGGCGACAGCAGGGGAGACATAAGATACTCCTACGCTGACGTGAAGATAACCGGTTCAGGACAATACCGTGGCGGCCTCGTCGGCGACGTGCGAGGCAGCGTGACATCCTCATTCGCGGCAGGAAGCCTGCCGACGCCATTTAACGTCTGCTGGGGCGGCCTCGTGGGCTACGTCAGGGGGACTATCACCAACTCATACTACTACAACAACCATGGCGAGTGCTGTGACTGCGGCAGCTGCAGCGACTGCAGCAAGGCGTCTGCCGTAAGCGACTTCTACAGCAGCTCCCATCCAGTGTATTCCGGGTGGAGCAGCAGCGTCTGGAAGTGGCCTGGGGGCGGATACCCCTGCTTCGTGAATGAAGACGGCTGCTAGTCACAGTTTTATAGTGTTTTTAGTAATAGATACTAAGCTATGTCTCTTGATGTTAAATCTTTTTTGGGCTTTAAGATCGGCAGCAACCTCGTTGGCGAGTATGTTTCTGCCTTTCTCGTCTTCATCCTGGCCTTAATAGTGCTGGAATTATTCAAAAGACTTGTTTTGAAGAGGATCACCATCCTGGCTGGGAAGACTAAGAACGACTTTGACGACCTGCTGGTGGATGTGATAAACGCCATACCCTGGTCATTCTACCTGCTTCTCTCACTGTACTTTTCGATACAGTTCATAGTCTTGCCTGGAATACTCGACAAATACCTGAGCTACGCGGTGATGATCGTCGGCACATACTATGTCGTGCGGATAATCCAGTCCATACTCGACTACGGCACCAGGAAGGTGGTGGCCAAGAGGCGTGAGGAAGACAGGGTCGACGACGTTTCAATCATAAAAAACATGTCCGGCGCGTTGAAGTACTCCCTCTGGCTTGTCGCCGCACTACTAATACTGGACAACATAGGCTTCAACATCTCCGCCCTCATAGCGGGTGTCGGCATCGGCGGCATCGCCATCGCTTTCGCGCTCCAGAACATCCTCGAGGACATATTCAGCTCGCTTTCAATATACCTGGACAAGCCCTTCAAGGTCGGCGACTTCATAGTGATTGGCGAGGACCGCGGTGAAGTGCGGAAGATTGGTATCAAGACAACCAGGATAAAGACGCTCGTCGGGGAGGAACTCATAGTCTCCAACAAGGAGCTGACGAACACGCGGATACACAACTTCAAGCACCTGGAGCGGCGTAGGATAGTGTTCGGATTCGGCGTGACCTACGACACGCCACCAGAAATACTCCGAAACATACCTGAAATGGTGAAGGGCATAATATCCAAGCAAGAGCTCGCGGAACTGGATAGAGTCCACTTCAAGGAGTTCGCGGACTCAAGCCTGAACTTTGAGGTAGTATACTACATAAACTCCAGTGAATACGTGAAATACATGGACACACAGCAGGAGATAAACCTGGGGCTTATAGAGACATTCGCGAAGGAGGGCATAGAATTCGCGTTCCCCTCGCAAACAATATACATGGCCAAATAGGCGGTTGTAAATGAAGAAGATAGCGGTTCTGATACCCTACTTCGGGGAATGGCCTGAATGGATAAACATCTTCCTCGAGTCATGCCGGCATAACCCCACCATCAACTGGATCATATTCACTGACTGTGGCACCCCTGAAAACACCACCAGCAACGTGGAGTTCGTTGACATGAGCCTGCGTGAATTCAACAAGCTCGCCAACTCACGGCTCGGTGTCAACCTTAAGATAACCAACACATACAAGATATGCGACCTAAAGCCGATGTACGGGAAGCTATTCGAGGAACACATTGTGGGATACGATTACTGGGGCTTCGGGGACCTGGACCTACTCTACGGGGACATGCGCAAGTTCCTCACAGACGAGGTGCTATCCCATGATGTCATATCATTCCACCGGGACCGAGTGTCAGCCCACTTCTGCCTCATGAGAAACACTCCTGAAGTAAGGGACATGTACTCCAGATACGAGGGGTGGGCGGGGGTGATAGAGACGGACCGCTGCCAGCGGTTCGATGAATTCTACTTCTTCAGCGTGATAGACCGCAAATCAAACTACTTTGCGGAAAGCTTCAGCACGCCATTCACCAATGACCGGCCGTGGACCGACGGGACATGGGATTACCCACATGAATGGTACTGGTCCGACGGCAGGATAACGAACAACAAGGACTATGGATATGAATTCCTCTACTTCCACTTCAACATGTGGCGTAGCGAATGGGGCAGGCGATCAGGTGGTGGCCAGTGGGCTGGCCTCGAAAAGCTCGTTCACTCGGACTACACTGCTGCGAAACATGGGTGGAGGATGGATGACTCAGGATTCCATGCCCTGGAAGCCCCGCTACCGGAAAAACAGTTGAAGCCGCTGCTCGACACCGGATTCACCGCGACACACAGGATATTCCGGAAAATCCGATTCCTCCTGATGATGCCGCCCTGGTATGCGGTGTACCGTGTGCTAAGGTATGCGTGAATCTTAAATACTCATGCGAATATACATCATGTGAACTACTACTCCCTACTATTGCTCATCGTCATCACGGCAGGATGCATATCACCCAACGATCCTGCTAAGACAACCACGCTCGAGACCACATCAACACTCAAAACAATAATGACCACATCAACCAATCTTGGCGTGAACACGCCGACAACCATAAAACACAAGGAAACTTCAACTACGATCAGAAAGGAGGTTGTGAAAATGGACATAAAGAGCCGTGCATTCGAGGATGGGGGTATGATACCCCGCAAATACACCTGCCAGGGGGACGACATAAACCCTCCATTAGAGATTAGCGGAGTTCCAGAAGGATGCGAGACACTCGTGATAATCGTCGACGACCCTGACGCGCCCTCCGGAAACTGGGACCACTGGATAGTCTGGAACATACCTGCCGACACTACCGTGATACCTGAAGACACGGTGCCTGCAGGCTCCACCCAGGGCATGAACGACTTCCGCAGGCAGTCATATGGCGGCCCCTGCCCGCCGTCAGGCACCCACAGATACTACTTCCGGCTTTACGCGCTCGACTCAAAACTCGGTTTGACGAAGGAATCCCGTAAAAAAGATGTTCTAACCGCCATTGGAGGCCATGTACTCGCTGAGTCCGAGCTAATGGGTAATTATAAAAAAGAATAGTCCGTATAATTATCATGGCAGAACAGTTGACTGGGATAAGACTTGATTATCTCTCCAAGATAATGACTGCAATCACAGAGGATGATGAGTTGGAGTCCATACTCGGCTCCCCGCTTGAAAGGCATATAGCACTCGTCGTTAAGGATGGGCGATTCCAGTTCAACGTCATAACACCATTCGGCGAGGGGGAGAGGGACTACGGGGATGAGGACAAGGTCAGGGCCCAGCAGATTGTCACAAGCATCATAAAATCCAATTATCCTGGTACTGAAGGATTGCCTGGGGTGAGGTAAATGCTGCATGAGCCAGAGATGGAGACCTTCGATTCGACGGTCGGCGCCGCAGTCTCAACCAGCATAATGGGCGGCATACTGTGTTCCGGCTTCCCAGCATTGGGCATAATCTGACGTTCTAGAGTTTTTCCGCTGCGATGTCGTGCGCCTTCACGTAGTTCTCAGCCAGAGCGCTCCAGTCAGCTAGGAAAGCCAGGTCGCGGGCGTTTATACGCCTCTTTGTTATGTCCTTCTTCTCTAGCTTCACTATCTCATACAGCATGTCAGTCAAATCCGATACTATGTCCTCGTATCTGCGGTCGTCAACCCTAAGGACTTGCACACCCTCCCCCTTACCCTTGATGAACAAGCCGAAGCCTGCCAAGTCCGTCGTTATCGAGAGGGTTGCCTGCGCAGCGCACTCCAGTGGCGTGTACCCCCACGGTTCGTAGAACGATGGGAACACTCCAACATCACACGTGAGTGTGGCATGATTGTATTCCATGGATATCATACGGTCTGCTGACGTCAGGTATGCGGGATAGAACACTACCTTCACCTTATCCTCCTTACGGTTCAGAAGCCCGTTCCTCCTGCACGCCTTCAGTATCTCATCTTTCTCCTCAGGATAGTTCAAGTCAAAAGCGCATAACGGCGGTATCTGACCCCTGCGTTCGTGGAAGTGTGTGAGTATGGTCCTCAACTCCTGCATGGTCTCGTCGCTTATGATCTTCTTCGGTATCTCCCCCTTTATGACAATTGACTTCATTATGTTGTCCTTTATCTCAGGGAGCATCTCCTCCACCTTGTCGTGCATGTCCTCAAAAAGGGTTATGTCCTTCAGCACCTGTATGTTCTCCCCCCTCGTGTCGGTCGGCACGAATATGAATGCGATAGCACGCCGCTCAGACTTATCCTTCCTCATCCTCTCATTCAACCTGCCCAACGAGTCGATGTAAACGTCTATGCCCTTGTTGTGGAACTCGTATCTCCCAGAGAGGAACATGCTGCATATGTCGTACATGTCGATGTCATAGTACCTGGTGAAATACGCCCTCAGGAACTTCCGCATCTCGTGACGGTACTTCCGCCTTAGTATGGACAACTCCTCCATCTCCGGATACTTCGACATGTCAAGCCCGTTGAACAACAAGACCTCCGGCCTCCTGCCCAGCACAAACTCCGCTTCACGGCCCGTTATCTCGCTCACGGTCGTGAAAACGTCAGTAGCCTTGGCTGAAGCGGCTTCCATAGTGTGCTTGTCGACGACGCCGTATCTTTTAGCCATGTCAGGCGTTGCCTTAGAGCCTTCCTTAAGTCCCTTGTCCACAATGTCATATAAGTCTGCTCCAGACGCCGCTATGGTCCTGCCCAGCATGGTGGCGTGGGTGGTGAATACGCTACCTATCCTAACGTTCTTCTCCTTAAGATACAGTAGTGCAGCCCCGCTAAGCCATTCATGGAAGTGTGCGACACACTTACCCTCGCTGAATGGCTTTACCTTCATCAACTCCTCCAGGACTATGCCGACTGCCTGCGACCATATCACAGGGTCATTGAACCACGAGTCGGAAGTGAGCGAGTCCACGTTGTACTTCTCCCACAAGTGTGCTTTTATCGCGTTTATCTCACTGTTCATGCCGCTCGCTTCTATGAGTATGGTCCTCGGTTTCCCAGGTATAAGCCATTCTCCGCAATAGCATTTTATACCCCTCTTCTCCAGCCTCTTGAACGCCTCATCCATCTCAGGGTGCGTTGACTCCAGCAGGTCGAACTCGTTGCGGGCTTTACTCGGATTATAGTATCCTACCGTGTAGTATCTGCCGTCGTATCTCTTGATCATCTGGGCGGCCTTGGATTTTATAACCGTGTATATGCCGCCTATCTTGTTACACACTTCATAGGATACTTCGAAGACGTAGTCCGCTTTGCCCATACTGCTTAGAAATAGTGTTTGACGCTTAAATACGGGCCTCTTCAAGCACTTAAAGCCTCGTAGGTAAGTAGCTCGTTCAGCTGTACGACATCATCCCTGGGTATGTCCTTCCTCTTCATCATCCTGGCCAGCGACCTCAGGCTCCCGCCGATAATCTTCATCGCCCTACCCAGCTTCGACTCGCCTTCAGGGCTTATCTTGCCCTCATGCCTCACATCCTCCCTTATTCTTTCCGCACCCCTTATGACTGCATCATCAACGCTGCCCAGGCTTATCTCCCTCTTCAGCTTGGCTCCGCCGAAGAACGTGCTTATCCCCGCCTCCAACACAAGCGTGGTATCCTTCCTGCGTAAAGCCTCCCTTATTCTAGTGGTGTCCGCGCCTATCTCCTCCAGAACATCCTGCATCAAAGGCAGGGCCTCAGCTATCCTCCCAACATGCCTCTCACCATCCGCACCAATCTTGTCCAAGTGCCTTAGCATCACCTCCTCGGTCTCGCCTATCTCCTCCCTGATCCTCCCCGCCTCGAAGCTGATATGCCTCCTAGTCATCTCACCCTGCTGTTGGAGTTCCGATATTATCCTGCTCTGGTTCTGAAGGTTCAACGGCCTGACTGCGTCCTGAACCACATGCCCGACAGTCATGGCGTACTCCCGGTCGTTGGCTTCAAGATAATCCAAATAGCCTTCCAAAAAATTGTCGACGCTCTCGAGGGGCCAGAGTATGTTGACCGCCCTTCCCTTACCAACCATGCTGGCTGCAGCCTGGAATAGTTGCGCGTATGACGCGGTCGCCAGCTTGTTCAGTTCCGGAGATTCCCCAGGCACTTCGGCAGCGGTCTGTCTCACGAATTCAGGTAGCTTGTGCTTTAATTCTATCAGGTACGGGACTGCAGGACTCATCTCCTCCAGGAACCTGGCTTGAGACTCCATACGTGACGCAGGGTCTGCCATCAGCACGGGCGGTGAAGCGTTGGACAAGTCTGTCAGAACCCTTCTTATCTCACCCTTCCTGTCAGTATAACTCATCCTCGGCTCGGAGAAAGTCCACTGGTTTTCCTGCGACGCTATCTCATGTATCCTGCTTTCAAGCGTCTCCCTTGAAGGAACCCCCAAGTCATTGGGCTCCAGGTGAATACCAAACCTCACTCCACCAACCTCTGACTGTATGCAGGGGGTTTCAACGATTCTCATTAATCCTGAGACTGTCCCCCCACCCTCAATACCCATCTCTGTGACAAGACCTATCCTGTCCACACCAAAACCGACTTCATCCACGTCCCGGGGCCTCTTGAGGTTATAGAACCGTATCTCACTGCCGTCGAAGGTCCTGGCAGTACCATCCCTTTCACCCAACTCCACTATCCTCCTGGCCTTCTCATCCAGCTCTCCTGCAGCAACCTCTATGGGCTCGAACTTCAGCCTCCTGTAGTAGTACGTCTCCTCGTCACCAGGACGCATTTCATCAACAATGTCTATGTACGCGTTTATCGGCGTCAACAGCTTCCTCCCGTGCGCGGGACTGTACTCCTTCATCTTCGTTATGTTCCCGGCAGCGTCGAACTCTACTGAGACAGGCCTCCTCGGGCTGAGGTTCCTGTCTTCCGCGCTAGCGCCCTTTCTTGTGGCAGGATGGAATACCAGGACGCAGCCGACATCTGTCTCTGGCGGCGTCCTGACGTCCTCGTTCTTCCTGACATATCTTACCGCCCCAAGTTCAAGCGGGTTCGAGATGTAGCCGTTCGCTATGAGCTGCTCCAGTGCGGCGTTAAGCCTCGGAACTATGTAGCTTTCATCATTCAGCATTTCATAAAGTTCCTTCCTGATGAATTTCCCTCCCCTAGGCGACCTCGTGGCCCTTAGGTTGGCTTTCTTGGCTTCAGCAGCCAATAGTATGTCTGGCGGAGGTTTTGGGATTGTTACTCCGTCCAGCGGGTTGGCGGAAACCATTATTGGTGTGCCGCCCTCCAGGTACCTGTACAGTCTCGTCAAATCATCCCCATGCTTCAATGCAGTGTTCAGCTCGCCTATTGGAGTGTTTAGTATGCGGCTGGAGGTGTCTGAGAGCGCTTTAACCAACGGCTGCAGCGCAATCCTCCTTTTAACAGGCTCAAGGTCCTTTATGGGGGTATTCATGTCCTCTGGCGTGAATCCCTGTTCAGCGAGATTCCTATCCACCCTCTGACTTCCACGCTTACTGGGATCAACTGTTGCCTCAGGCATAAAAACCCTCTCTGGTGTTAATAAACCGTATTACCAGCATAAATAGGGCAATTGCTATACACTCAAACCTATTGAAAAACACAGGATTTTTATATTCGTTTTACATAATATATCCATAAAACAAACAAAGGTGATGTGAAAAATGGCTTACTGGGACCCATTCGAGGAAATGGACCGCGCATTCGCGAGAATGTTCAGGGACGTTAACCGGCCACTACTGACCGGCAAGAACGACAAGCCTGTTGTACGGCCCTTGACCGACGTTATCGACGGCAAGGACTCCATAACAGTCCGGCTAGACATCCCCGGCACAGACAAGGACAGCATAGACATAAAGCTTACAGACGACACCCTTACCGTTACTTCAGAGCGTAAGTCAGAGGAGGAGAAGGAGGATGAAGGATACCACATGTGCGAGCGAAGGTACTCCAGCTTCCTCAGGAGCATGAAGCTTCCCGCAGAAGTGGACGCAGACAAGACAAAGGCAAAATACAAGGACGGAGTCCTAGAGATCAAGCTGGCGAAGAAATCTAAGACAGACAAGTCACATAAAATAAAAATAGAGTAGGTGAATCCAATGGATGATGAAGACAAGCCGAGGAGGCGGAGACCGTTCGACGACTTCTTCGGCGGAGGCATGTTCGGCTTTGACGAAGACTTCGAGAGGATGCACGAGCACATGAACCGTATAATACGCGAGGCCATGGCTGGCGTCGGCTCAAGCGAAATGCATCCCGGCAAGAACTACGTTTACGGCTTCAGCATGCACTCCGGCCCAGACGGCAAACCCATATTAAACGAGTTCGGCAACGTGCCCCGTAGGGGTGACGTCCAAGTCCCAGGGGAACGGGAGCCTCTCGTCGACGTTATCGACGGAAAGGATAAGGTAACAGTCATCGCCGAGATCCCTGGAGTCAGCAAGGAAGACATAGAACTGAATGCCAGTGAGAAGTCGCTTGAAATCAAGGTCAACGACGACCAACGGAGGTACCACAAGGAACTCAAGCTCCCCTCAGAAATACTTCAGGAGGATGTTAAGGCAACATACAAGAACGGCATCCTAGAGGTAAAGATGAAGCGCTTGAAGCCAAAGGAAGACTCAGGGAAGAAGAAGATAAAGGTCGAATAAGACCTCTAAAACCTCTTCTTTTTTTATTTATTAGCGCTCCCTCTGATTTTTTACCCGTACCATGGACTCTGCTAAAGCACTTTCCCGGACCATTATCCTAATGACACTTTTTTTTATGTTAACGCCAAACGCTTCGGCCGCAATCGCCAAGACCCCGATACCAGTGGCAAACCTGGTCACGACCACGACAACGCTCGCACGCGTATTGTCTGCGGAAGAGGGTCGCACGTCACTGACCCTGCGGACGACAACAACAACACAGTATTCTGACTATGATTGCGAGGCTGTCCCAGACCCGTCGCCTGAGAACTGCAAGCGTGCGTCATGCCTGGACGGCAGACCATGCGTCTACTACGTCGCCACATTCGCCAGCAGTCAAGTGAAAAAGTGTGTTTGCGCAGAGTCCCAGGACGCCACAACTACAACACAGCCTTCAGTAACACGATGCGAGGCAGTCCAGAACCCTAATGAGAAGACATGTATGGACGCCATCTGCCCTGACAACAAGGTATGCAAGCTGATTTACGTCCAGGCCCAAGGTGTTGCCGCAATGCAAGTCCCCGCATGTGCTTGCGTAGACGACACGACCACCACGACACTGCCTTCAATCGTCCGGTGCGAGGCAGTCCAGGACGCGTCTCCAGAAAAATGCAAGCGTGCGTCATGCCCTAATAACCTGCCATGCACGTTCTACCCCACAGGCTATGACACAGCAGGCAACCAGGTTGGAAAATGCAAGTGCGAGGCAGCTACCACAACTACGTTATCGCAGGTCCGCTGCGAAGCCGTCAAGGACCCGAACGAAAAGACCTGCATGGAAGCCCTCTGCCCGCCAGACCAGAAATGTAAGTACGTAGTAACACATGACGAGGACGGCAACGCAGTCCGAGCTTGCATGTGCGTTGGCGCAACCACCACAACACAGCCGCCAGTCAACTGCCGTTCCATAGAGAATCCAAACGCTAACACCTGCTCGCAGGGGTCATGCCCGCCAGGCATGCGATGCATGCTCCGGCCAGGAGGCGTTTCAGCCGGATACCTGGCAGCGCAAAACGTTCATACCACATGCGAGTGCATCCAAGCAACGACCACAACAACACTATACCCCCCATGTTCAGACATATCACCCCCCTCCGCCAGGATGTGCGTGAAGGGTGACTGCCCACCGAACTACGTATGCAGGTTCATGCCAGGAGGGGCCACCACAGGATACCTTGCTGCTAACATGCCCGGACCATCATGCAAGTGCGTTCCATGCGACTGCCCGGAGGAGACTACCACAACACTCCCCCGCAAGTGCGAGGAGACATCACCAGCCAACGCTAACACATGCACGATGGGAGTATGTCCGCCGGGAACACGGTGCGTCTTCATGCCAGGAGGGGCCTCGCCAGGCTACCTGGCGGCCCAGGTCGCTGGAGGCTCCTGCGAATGCGTTGAAGGCACTACCACTACAATACCGGACTCCAAGAGGTGCGAGGCAATGCAGGCAGGCTACGAGACCTGCGCTGAAGGCATCTGCCCGCCGGAGTATGACTGCAAGTACGTGCAGTCCCCGGCAGCAGCCAACCTCGCGTACTGCAAGTGCGTTATGAAGTCTACCACAACCACGACGCTATCCGGGCAGGTCCGGTGCGAGGCTATAACCGATGCGGGCGCCATGCAGTGCATGGACGGCATATGCCCTCCAAACCACAAGTGCAGTTACGTGATGTACGCTTCCGCAGCTATCGGCAAGTGCGAGTGCGTGCTGGAGACCACGACAACAATGCCTTCAGGCAGGAAGTGCACTGACCTAAAGAACCCAAACGAGAAGATGTGTATGGAGGGTGTCTGTCCACCGGACTACGAGTGCGGATACGTCGTAGACACTGCAGGAGTAGGCTACTGCAAGTGCGTGGAGCCACAGGATACGACTACCACAACCATGTTTCCAACAGTTCCTTCCAACGAGTGCAGGAGCATAGAGGACCCGTCTCCAGACAAGTGTTCAATCGGCTCTTGCCCGGACGACTTCGAATGCGTGTTCACCTCCCAGTCTGCTACAGGAGCTGACGCCCGCTGCATGTGCCAGCGAAAGCCTGAAATACAGAAGGTCGTGCAGAGAAGCTTCTTCGGAAGGGTATGGGATTCACTGTTCAGCTAATGGAGGTGAAGTCATGCAAGTCAAAGAACATAAGTTCCTGCTGGAGATCACGATAGACGAGGAGGGGCTGGCCCGGACCCAGACGACCAACAACGGCCTACCCTACGACGTCATAGTGGCTGCCCTAAACCATCAGATATACTTGTACAATAAGATGTGGGCCGAGCAGTCTAGCATAACAGTGAAATAAAATACTGCGAACCCCCATCTTTATAAAATGTTGGACTGGAGTCGGCTTAGGATATGGTTGAGTAGCGAGAGGGTTCAGGTCACGCTAGTACTGTTTGCATTCGCCTTAATATCAGTACTGAAGGGGATAAGATACCCTGGATTGTGGGCTGCAACCCACTACACGTTCAGCTACGAGTACGGCTTCATAAAAAGGGGGCTTGCAGGCACCGTCTTTTACGCCCTGTTGGGCGACCAATTCTACAAATACAACGTCCTCCTATCCATAATCTCAATAATATTCGCCGCCTCCCTGATACTCCTATTATCCCTCTCCCTCAGGGCTTACGGCAGGAGGAAGAGCTTCCTCTTCCCGGCGCTAGTCCTCTTCTCCTCCCCTGCGATGGGCTTCTACGCCCACATAATAGGCTACTTCGACCAGTTGGGCATACTAGTGATATCCCTACTGCTCTTGAAGTCGCGTGGCTGGAAGATGAGTGACGGAGAATACTTCATACTAATACTATCCTGCCTCTGCACCCTAGTCCTACTGCACGAGGTCATGGCCATATTCTTCGGCCCCCTACTATTCTTCTCCCTGATGATCAGGCTCCAGGAAGGCAGGGAGGCGGGAATCAAATTCTCCGACGTGCGGGCATACCTGATAATATCCGTCATCATCCTGTCCGGCCTGGTGCTGGCGGTCGACTATTACGGGACGCTGGACGTACTCAATCTGCCTGACCTGCTGGAGCACATAAGATCCCGTTCTGACTTCCCCCCGAGGCTGGACGTATTCTCAGTAATCACTACCGGCGCCGTAGACCATACCCGCAACATGTCCCCCATATGGTCTGGCAGCTTCCACCAGAGGGCCATCATGGAGTCACTCCTGATACTCGCCCCATCGATACTATCCCTCATGATATTCGGTTACCTGCTGGTTAAAAGGTGCTTCCCAAACAGCGGCTTAATGCCCCCAGCATTCATCATATCATGCGCATCCCCCTTCTTCGCCCACTTCCTCGGATGGGACATACAACGGTGGAACAACATGATGGTGTTCACGTCATTCCTAGCGATACTCGTCGTATACGAGTCCAGGATGATATCCCGGCACGAGGACCGTCCACTCCCCCTATACCCCCTACTAGTCGTCATCGCGCTCAACTACACTTCAATGCACTTCTACTTCGACGGCTACGGCCCGAAACTCTACCCCTTCTTCGAGCACATATACCACACCCTCGACATAATACACGGCAGGTCCGACCTCATAGTCCGGCCTCCAGTGTAAAGGGTTCTGACTTCAACGCAGGGGCAGGATATAATCCCCTCTAACATAATACTCTATCATGGGGTCCGGGAAAAAGCATTACATCCTCGCTTACATGGTTCTCGTTATACTCGACATTGCGCTGATCGGATGGTTTAGCGGATGCTTTGGTGGATGCTGCCCCTACCAGCTATGTCTCGATACCAGCAAAGGCAGGATAAGGATAGACGCTCCGATAATAATCGGCTTAATACTCCTAGTGGTTGGGGTGAATCATCTCGGCAGGTGGGTAAGAAAACATCTAGTCCTGCAAAACAAACCCGCAGAAAAGCAATAGATAAACGTATTATGCGACTGCAACATCCACTGAAACACCTACCGAAGCCTTCTCGCCACCGTCAGGAATCCGGTGTGTCCCAACATCCTAGTGTCAGGCCGCATGGATTCTTCCTTCCACTCCCTCAGGATGCATTCGAAGGTCTCGTACTCGAATCCCTCAAGCTTTTCAGCCAGCTGGCGTGACTGGTTAATACTCGGCGAGTAGGATACCAGTCGGCCGCCGACATTCAACGCCTTCCGGGCGTGTTCCACGACCCGCCACGGTTCAGTCAAGTCAAGCAGCACCGCATCCAACCCCCCCTCATCTATTCCCTCATAAACGTCCTGCAGCTTCAATTCGACGTTCCCTATCCCGAACCTCTCGAAATTACTCCTAGCGATGCTCGCATGATCCTCCCTCACCTCATACGTCACCACCCTCCCGGGATGTATGATGTGGGCGAGATACATTGTGAACAATCCGCTGCCAGTCCCAGCCTCAACAACCCTGCTCCCAGTGTGCAGGCCAGCATATCCTGCAATCAAAGACATGTCCTTGAGGGTCATGGCCTGCGGACCCCGCCTGGCCTTAGAGATGAAGTCGAGTATGTCCGGGTCTATGACAGTGAACCTGACGCCCGTATTCGATGTGAGGGTCCCCCCCGGCTTGGCTGAATCGATGTCTCCTGACTTCAACAACCCGTACTTGGTGTGCAAGTCCTCACCGTCTTTAACGAGATACCTCTGGCCTTTATGGTCTATAAGCAGCCTCATTGGAGTTTATTATGGGAACCCGTTATTTAAGACACTGATTCCTGGTATTATCTATGCCAGCCCCCGTCGAGGAGCATCAGAGGCCGAGGCTAGCCGACGTCAACGCGGACTTGGACCGTAAGCTAGGTTCAGTAGCCCCCTTATCCTGGTTTAAGGCCGGACTCAGCAGCCAACAGATACTCGACGGACTGAATGGCGACGCTGGCGCTGAATTCTTCGCGAGAACCTTCACTAGGGTGCGCTCCTACCGTTCGCTAATGCAAAACCTGGCTGACGATCAGGTGCAGACGGCCATACTAGGGCTGATCGACAGGGACCCTACGGGACTCTCCGAGGCTATAAGGGAGCATTGCACCGGACCATGGAGCACCAGCCGTCTGGCTAACGCTATGAGCTCAAACACAGGCGACCTACTCTACAACCGGATGATGAACGAGACCGAGCACGGCCCTGAAGTCGTCCGCGAGCTATTCAACTATCCCGCCGGATGGCAGATAATGCGGAGGGTGGCGAACGGGAGCGCAGGAAGCCTCAAGCAGAAGATGGTCCTATGGGCAAACGTCAGGAGCCCGTCGGTGAAGGAGAAGGAGAGTGTAAGCCAGATAATGCCGCTGGCGAGGCCGGTGGAATCCCAGCACCTGGAGTCTGCCGGAGGATTGAAGTCTGACACGGAGATAACCCAGCTACTCAACCACGATAGTCTGGAAGTCAGGTACGGGGCGATATCAGAGTTCTTCAGTTCAGACCGGAAGCTGGAGAGATTCTTCCAATACATTTCGAGTGAGGAAAACAGGGGGCTGGTGGTGCGGAGGATGAAGGAGAACCTGCCGAGGACGGCCCTAGCCTTCTTTGACGTCCTCGCCACAGAGCCGGAATCCGACGGAGGGGTAAGGCGTCTCGCGAAGGCCATAACCCATGAGGACGGCAGCAAGGTCATAAAGGCGTTGGCTAGCGACGTTGAGACGCAGGAAATCATATTCACTTTATACAACGCCTACCGGGAGGTTCCAGGAGACCCTCCAGTCAAAGACCTTATGGGCAAGCGCGTGATGTACCACGTCCTCATGTCAGACGACTGGCAGCGGGGCGTTGAAGTACTGGATGCTGTCGGAGCCTCCAGGAGGGAAGCCTACCGCAGGGGCGACTTCACTTTAAAGGAGATTTATCTAGGCAAGTTCGGCGACATATTCCACCCCAACCCTGATATGAAGCAACAGCAGATGGATGAAGTCAGGCAGGCAAGGTCATGAGGAGATTTCCACAACCTTTATCCTGAAGTTAAGGTTCTTCCCTGCCAGAGGGTGATTCATGTCCAGTTTGACCGTATCATCACTGACTTCCGCAACAGTTACTGGCATCTGTATTCCACCGTCTAAACCCATCATGAACATCATGCCTGACTCCACGTTATCAGGGAAATTGCTTTTAGGCAGTTCCTGCACCATCATGGGGTCATGGTCTCCGTAGGCGTCGGAAGGCTTCAGCGTGAACTCCTTCTCATCCCCCGACTCCATGCCTAAGACGGCATTCTCAAAACCTGGGATTACCTTCCCAGAACCAAGTTCAAACTCCAGCGGACTGCCCTGCTTATCACTGCTGTCAAAGACAGTGCCGTCATCCAGCTTACCCTCATACTCTATCCTCACGTTATCTCCTTTCTTCGCAGGCATAATATCAACTCCATTTGAATAAATAGACAGGTATTCAACCCCAACATATAAAAGTCAA
>JBDRLL010000040.1:0-43534 GCA_043813075.1 Candidatus Altarchaeota archaeon | reverse complement strand
CAGGCACATCGAACGCTTCAAGGACAAGCACCAGGACCAGGAGCCGTACGTGAAGGATGATAGGTGGGTTGTGGACACCGCCAGAAGATACACGGACGCGAACGTGCTGCTGGACGAGCTGGTGAAGGCCAGAAGAGGATTCGGGAAGACGCTAAGAGAACTCGAAGACGTGGAAGTCGTAGCAGGCCAAGACGTGCTGAACATAAAGAGTGATGGCTGGCTAAAATACCTGAACGAATACATGGAATAATTGTGTACAATATAATTATATTTGTTATAGTATAAGAATTGTCCTTATTATTGCACTGGAGTCATAGCTCTTGATAGTCTTTGCCTCGGTGGAAGATTAGGGTCACGTATACTTTTTTGCCTTCAATTGAGTAGACTATCCTGTAGTTCCCTGCCCTGATTCGATGGGCGTGTTTTCTTCCTCTAGTACCAGATAGTTTTTTGATGTCGGCTTTAGGTCTGGGGGTTAATGGGTCTGTTTCTAACTCTTCTAACGCTTTTTTTATGTTTTTCCTTGTGTTATCGGGTAATCGTTTAAAGAAATCCTGGGCTTTTCGGTGGATAAGTACTTGGTATGTCATCTACAAGTCACTAAGAGGGACAAATTCATCTTTTTCCTTAAGCCTTTGATAATGAGTCTCCATGATCTGCGCATGGTCTGCGACAGCTAGAAGCTTCCGAATTAGCTTATCATAAGTCTCGCCTTTCATGCCAAACTGCTTCAACAATTCCCTCGTACCCTTGTGGACGGGTATCATAGCGTAGTCAGACATAATACCACCGTAATTATAATGATTATAATATTTATAAATGAATCCCCCCTGGTGTTAGAGGAGGTAGGGTTTTTTGGCAGGTTTTCCGATAGTCTGCTTATTATCCTATTTTTTCCCAGATATTACCATGCAGTTGCATGGTTCTTCCGGAGGTTTTAACGAAGATTTGGGGAAAAGGATTCATGGATTGCCCCCCAGGCTTACGCCTGAAGACATTGTGCTTCCCGAAGACGGGTTCGCGGAACATATCCCCAAATTCACGTATAACGGCAGACGACACGTCGTAAAACTGCTCGCCTACCTGAAGCACATGGCCTTGGAGAGAGGCAACTGGAGTCCCAAAGATGATGGCCTCCCATTCGAGGAGAGGTGCGGGAAGCTTTTTGAAGTGAATGATGTGAGAAGCATCTGCGATGCCGGATCCGGGCCTGACTGTAACCTGATGATATACGTCAGACGACTCGCAGGAGAAGGCGTCAGAGCATACGCAGTCGACTCGAACAAAAAGAATCCCGGCATCACGTCAGTCACATACGTTCAGGGAAACATCGAGGAGTTAGACAAACTGCTCGCCGAAAGACCGGAATTCGAGGGAGTAAGGAGGCAGAAGGGCTTCGACATCATCCTCAGCAACGCAACGATATCCCCGGGAGGCATGGACATGATGGCTACGGCAAGATGGAAGCCGGGACTGAAGATGAGCAAGGCCATCGTCGACTCCTTGAATGATAGGCCAGGATCATTCGCCCTCATCACCCCCTTCGAATCCGTGGTCGCTTTAAGCAGGGAAGACGCCGACTCAATCGCGAAAGTAAAGTACTGGTGCACTGAAGACTTCCCAGGATTCGACACGGCATTCCCGCTTGGGCTGAGCCACGGATTCAGAGCCAACGCAGTGATACTGGAGAAAAAGAGGTAGGACTCTGCCGCCACACAACAGATAGAGCATCAATAACCGCGATTTTATCCTCTTCTTCTCCCTTCACTTAGTACTGCCGCTCTTCGCTCGTGTTCTATCCCAAGCAATACATCCTCCTTCTGGAAGAGGAATCCCATGTAGGTTAACGCATCCTTGTCTGACCCGATGTATTGGACGCCGCCACCAGGATTCTGGACTTGAAGGGAGTAGGATTTACCGCCCAATAACCCGGCCTTCCCCTCGAACTTCACGGTAATGTCCTCGCCACCCACATGCAGCTGATACCCGGAGCTAAGATGATCAGGCTTCTCTGAAGTGCTCATGCACTGTCTGAGCGCCCGGCTAGCGTTATCATCACCCTTCGGAGGCTTGGCCTTAAATGCAACAGGTTCGTCATGGTACTCTAATTCCGGGCGTTGGATGTCGGAGCGTATCCTCCCAGGCGCTGCAGGCCTTGACGACTGCCGTCCCAACCCAGCCGTTGCCGGAGCAGTGGGCCTTGATTCCTGCAGCGGGGCTGCGGGCCTTGGTGATTCGGAACGCACACTAGGTGGTGGGGGAGGCCTTGACCGCGGGCCCGCACCAGCAGCTGATGGCTCCGCTGCCCTTGCTTCAGGTGAAGGTGTTACCGGCCTCGGAGTGTCAGAACGCACTTTCCCAGGCGGAGGAGGAGGCGTTCGCCGTGATTCAGGCTCGGCGGTTGGAGCGCTAGAACGCACTTTCCCTGGCGGGGGCGGCGGCCTACGCAGTGACTCAGGTTCAGAATGATCCGTCCATTTGATGTGTTGCTGTAGTGTTGTCGAGTAGTCTCTCACTCTCGCGTCTTTCCCTGCTTCGACCATCACCCTCCCCCTCATGGCCTTGTGGTCTGACTCGCCGAGGTCGCCCATCCTGTGGGCTACCATATAGGCTTCCAGGCTCAAGCCCACGTGCTTCGTCTCATCGCGTGCCCTTAAGGCTTTTGACGTTTCCATGAGGTCTGATATGGAAACATGCTTGAGTGCGGCATGCAACACCTGTTTCTTGACTTCGGGGGTTTTCAGGTTCAAATCCGCCTCAAGCCGGGATAACGCGTCATCCAGTCCCGCTAGTTCATGACCCTGCTTGTCGTACCTCAATGGTTTCGGGCCGCCGGGAGTGTTGAGTAACCGTGGCATATGTATTATAATCCAGTTTATGTTTAAAATTGGTTAAGGAATCTGTGTTTTGCATGATTCTGTTGAGTCCGGACCCTGAGTTTATATTATTGTCTAGTAAATCTGTATTATGGGATGTGTGTTTCGCTGCCTGGTTATTCTAGCGTTATTCTGCGGGTGTGTTGGGACAAACGTTAATCAAGCGGGCGTGACTACGATGGAAACGTCCGTGCACACGCCCACAACCACAATCCCCAGGGTCATGGACTACCATGGACTCTATGTCTTCAACTGCGAGTCAAGCGACGATTATCCGGTGAAAACAACGTTTAACACCACGACAATCTACTCTGGAGAGGGGGATAGGACTGTTGTGATGATGAAATCAGAGTTTAATTACTGCACGTTCGCAAACAACAACATAATCCTGTGGGACATAGAACAGGATGATTGCCTGCCAAGAGGAACCAGTCAATTGACATATTACGGCGCCAAACCATTCGCTGTGACCGGATTCTTCAACGGCTCTGTAAGTGATGGATACGACGAGTTCAGGAAATTCTATGTCACAGACGTCCCAGGTCATTCATACATCTGCTGCAACGTCTGCTGCAACATCAACAGCCCAGTATACAGTAGGCAGAAGAAGTGCTTCTGGTTCGATGAGGATAAGGCGGAAATGCTCCCAGACGATTATATACTAAAAAACTCGTTCGCTGGAGACGGGACTATACCACCCGCATCAATACTTGTGATACCCCCAGTGATTAATCAGCCGTCCGGTGATTTTGATTGCGAGGAATTACATGGGGAGATTGAAGGTGATTTAGATAATGCAAACTATTGTCAAGTTGATTCAGACTGCGGTGTGATTATGCTGGGCGGCTGGTACGTGGATTTTGGCTGCTACCATTTCATCAGCAGGGAGGTGGATAAGGAGCAGTTCTACGCTAAGATGGATGCGTACAAACAGAAGTGCAGCAACATTATTAACGATTGCTCTCCAGCTCCTGAAGCAAAATGCGTTTCTAGTAAATGCGTTTATGCTGAGTGGTAATCATCATGGTTTTCAACAACATCCACAAGTGTTATCTCGCCAGGTTTTTCACGAGCCTCCATTTTTTCGGCGGCATAGTGATACCTTACACTGTTGACTGGCTGCAGGTCGACTATCTGAGGATATTCCTGCTGCAGGCTTGGTTCAGCCTCTGGGTCGCGTTCTTCGAGATACCCACGGGGATAATCGCTGACAAGTACGGTAGGAGAACCTCGCTTCTGCTGGGAAGCATGCTGTTCGTCGCGGACATAATGATATTCGGCCTCACGAGGAACTACCACATACTTTATCTCGCAGAGTTCCTGGGTGCGATAGGCGTGGCCATGATATCTGGGATAGACAAGGCGTTCGTATACGATTCGCTGATAGAGTTGGGGAGGGAGGCGGACGCGAGACACTACCTGTCGAGATACGATGCTGTAGGCACTGTGGGGATAGTGCTGTCACTACCCCTCGGCTCTCTCATAGTCGAGTCGGGGATAGTCGGGTACCCGCGGTCGCTGGCGTTCACGTTCGTGCTTTCAGGAGCGGCGTCGATAATCGCGCTTTTGCTTTACGCGTGGATGAGGGAGCCGGAGAGGCATGTGACGTCAGATAATTTCGTGGAGATGGGTCTGGCTGGGTTGAAAAAGCTGCGGGAGCATGCTAAGCTGAGGGCTATCGCTTTAAACTCTGTCATAATATCGTCCCTAACATTCTTCATGTTCTGGCTGTACCAGCCGCTGACTGGTCTGGCTGGATTCAGCATAAAGTATTACGGGTTTGTGGGTGCTGGATTCAACCTGTTTGCGGTAGTTCTACTCATGAATTTGAAGAGGATTGAGAGTATAATAAGTGTGAGGAGGATACTCTTCCTGACTGGCATCATACCGGGCGTATTATACGTCAGCCTGGTGTTCTCAAAGAACGCATTATTTGTGTTGCCGAGCATATTCCTGGTGGCAGGATTCAAGCTGCTGCGGGCGCCCATACTGTCGGACTATATGAACAAGCATATTGAAAGCAGGCAGCGGGCCACGGTACTGTCTTCAGTCTCGCTCATGGAGAGGGCCAGTATATTCATATTGTATCCGGTGGTTGGTTTGCTCGCTGACTTGAGCATAGACCATGCGCTATTGTTCCTTGGCTTGCTGACGGTATTCTTCGCGATAGTCGGTAGGGTGGAGGAGAAGCACTTGAGTTAAAGAAAAGAAAGAGTGAAATACGGCCTACATGTTGTTGGCGTATTTCACCATCAGCTTGTTGGTGGACTTCCACCTGTCCAGCGACTGCTTAGCCCATTCTCGTGAGGCGCTTGATGGTAGGCCCAGCTCGTTCCTTATTCTGCCGATGTTTGTGTTGTCGATCTTCTTTTTCTTGTTGTTGGCAAAGGATATGAGCTCCTTCCTCTTGCCAGCCCAACTCTTAACAGCCTTGTTCACATCACCCTGGGAAGCCCTGGCAGACAGGCCGAGGCTTGCCTTTATCGACTTTAGCTCGGTGCTAGAGAACTTCACGCCCTTCTTGGCCGCTGCCTTCTTGGCTGCCACCTTCTTGGCTGCCGCATTCTTGGCTGCTTTACTGGATTTGTTCATGACAGTCGCCTTACCGCCCTTCTTTTTCTTGGCTTCGACTGACAATGCTAGTGCACTCGATACTAGCATTAAAACCACCGTCAAAGCCAGGAAGTATTTCATTGACTTCATGTTAGATACCTCTAAGAAGAATATTCTGCAATTGCACTTAAAAACACGTTAATCCGGTGGTTTCGGAAGGTCTTTGAGGTGCCTAACAAGCCACTGTGAGTGCTTCTCAGCGTACATTTTACGCACTCTTCAGGGTCTTCGCCGGTTTCCTGGCACGCCAGATTGTAGGTTTCGTTAGCCAGCATGAATGCAGTCTGGGTGACGCAGTCTAGCCTACACTATCTTGCCGTCCACCATCTTGATGGTCCGGGGGGCGTTCTTCGCTATCTTCTGGTCGTGGGTGACTACGACGAGCGTCTTGCCCTCTTCCTTGTTAAGCCTCTTCAGCAGGTCCATTATGAGGTTGCCCGTCTTCTGGTCCAGGTTGCCGGTCGGCTCGTCAGCCATTATTATCTGCGGGTCGTTGGCCAGACTCCTGGCTACCGCAACCCGCTGCTGCTGGCCGCCGCTCATCTGTGACGGCCGGTTGTGCTTTTTGTCGGAGAGTTCGACTAGTTCGAGTATGTCAGCCACCCTCTTCTTCCTTTCGTTGTAGGGTATTCCCTTGAACCTCATGGGCAGTTCCACGTTCTCGAACGCGCTCATCGTGGGTATGAGGTTGAACTGCTGGAATATGAAGCCCAGCTTCTCACGCCTCAGCCTGGCCTTCTGGAGCCCGTTCAGCTTGCTTATGCCGACGTCCTCGATGTATACTTCGCCTTTTGTGGGCGTGTCTAGGCAGCTTATCATGTTGAGGAGCGTCGACTTCCCTGAACCTGATGGTCCGATGATGCTGACGTAGTTGCCGATGCTTATCGTCAGGTTCACGCCGTTCAACGCATGGCACTGGTTCGGCTTGCCAGGATTGTACGTCTTCACCAGGTCCACGCACCGTATCTCTCCCTTACTCATAGCGCAACACCTCTATCGGGTCCAGCTGTGATGCGGACCATGCAGGGTATATGCCAGCGCCCATGCCCAGGATTAGGGAGAAGCCCAGTCCGATGGCTATCAGGTCGCCAGTCATTATGGTCACGAACGATGTGTAGGAGTTTATCAGGGTCATTGACATGTAGCCTAGCCCAAGCCCAGCCAGGCCGCCGATCATGCTCAGTATCGCCGACTCCTCGAGGACCTGTGTTAGTACTGTGGTCGTCGTGGCGCCTATAGCCTTCATGACGCCTATCTCACGCCTGCGTTCCATGACGCTCATTATCATCGTGTTCATTATGCCTATGCCCCCAACGATGACTGATATAGCGCCTATGCCGTAGACTGCCATCTGGACTGTGGATAGCGTGGACTCTATCTGCCTGACAATGGTCACGAAAGACTGTGCCCGCACTTCGTCGTCGTACTGGTCGTTTATGTCGTTAGTGACCTCCTCCACCAGGTCTATGTTGGTGACCTGCACCTTCAGGCTGGTTATCGTATAGTCCTCCTCTATCTCCTGCATCGTCTTCAAAGGAACGTATGTGGAGTCGTCTATGCTCGAGTCCCCTGTCTCCTCCAGTATGCCGACCACCTCGAAATAGTAGCTTTCAGATACGTTGTCCTCCTCGCGCTTGTACTCTATCTCGTCGCCGAGGTTCAGGATGTTTGATTCAGCGGCGTTAAAACCCATCAACACCACGTTGCCGCCGTCGTCGGAGCCGTCCAGCTTACGGCCTTCCTCAGCGATTATCTCCTCGCCAACCAGGTAATCCAGGTCCTCAGGATTCACTGCCGTGAACATTATCTGGACTGCGGAACTCCCGCTGCCAGACGGCATGAAGCCCCTCATCATCCGGCCTGGCCCGCCGAAGCCGCCTCCACGGGTGATGCGGTATGTGCGCACTGGGACGACACTCTCCACGTTAGGCATGTCTGCTATGCCGTTTATAACGTCGTCGCTTATGCCCTCGTCATTGTCTTGCGCCCTCACGTCCACTACCGCGCCCATCTGGCCGAACGTGTCGTCAAGCTGCTTGTTCAACCCAGCCCCAATCGATCCTAGGGCGAGTATGAGGCCTATGCCCATCGCTATCCCAAGTACCGTTAGGAGGCTCCTCACCTTCTGGCGGAACACGTTCTTAAACGCTATGTCAAGCATTTTGCTAGCCGGATTTTATGCCGTGGTAGAACTTGCGTGCGACAAACAAGAGCACGACCACTACCAGAGCATATATCAGGTAGGTTGTGGTGCTGGTTCCAGTGGTATCGGTTGTCCTTGACATCCTGAAGCCTGAGGATGCTCCCCCAGAGCCGCCCAGATTGAGGCGCTCGGTCTCTGTGACACGATTGTTGTTCAATCCAGTGTACTCGAGGGTTAGTGTGGCAGGCCCCGTGTAAGTGGTCTCGAATGTGAATGTGGTCTGCTTGTTTGACTTGATGTCTGACTTGTAGGACACGAAACTCTGGGTGTCACCGCCCGTGCGGGTTAAGTTCCCACGCGCGAAAGGCATTGTAGAATCATTTGGTGAGTCTGTGGCTGAGCCGCCCATGCTCCTGTTTGAGTCGTTCCTGCCTGGACGCATGCCAGTCCGGTTGGAGGCCGTCTGGGGTATATCGAGGGTTGCCTTGACGCCGTCTGCGGTTCTGGTGCCGATGTTGGCAACCTCGATGCGGACGTTCCCCCTGCTCGTGTCTATGCTTATTATCTCCAGTATCACGGACCCGCCAACGTCTATGCCGATGCTCTTACTCACATTGTATACGGCACCGCCGACCTTATATGTTATGGTCATGGGTATCGCGTATGCCTTTATCTCAGCATCCCATCCTACTGAGATGGCGAAATCCGCTTCAACGTACTGGCTTGCTGGCACTGTGCCAAGGTATTTCTCCGGCGTGTCGACGGGAACAAACGGTTCTGAAAGCGAGAGGCTTACCGTAGTATCCCGTGAATCCGCCTTACCCACGTTCTTAAGCCCCAATTTGACCAGTACCGTCTCTCCAGGGCCTGTGGGGTTGTAGCTTATGTTGACTACCTTGAAGTCGACTCCAGCATCCTCTATGTTTAGTCCGATGGACATGTTGTCTGTGGTAGAGGTCCCTGACTCGTCAGTGTACTCTAGTATTATGCTTGCAGTGCATGCGCCTGATGATACCGGCTTCACAGGGTATTTCAACTCGAAGTCCTGGCCCTTATTGAGGTCTCCGACATGCGTTCTTGATGATCCGATGACTGTGATGCATGATGAGGATAGTGTTGCCTCCAGGTCTTTGACAGGATCCAGTAGCGTGCCCTTCAGCGTAAGGTCGTCCAGAGTGTCCTTGAAGTAGGTGGTCTTGGAGGGGACTATCTGGAAGGAGGGTTTCCCGTATATCCTAAGTGGGACGTCCCATGTAGTCAGCTGGTTCCGCTCTAAAGTGCCGTCAGACTTGTATCCGTCAAAGCTTATCCTCACGTTCACTGCAGTCAAACCGGTCGTAGCATCCTTATTCACTCTTATCATGAGGGGGAGGGTCTTTGACTCGCTAGCGTCAAGCCTGCCGATGTAGAACCGCTTGTCCATGTTTATCCTGGCAGTGCTGGGGATGTATATCTGCACGTTCTCAGCCCGCCTGCCGCCAGTGTTCTCTATCACCAGGTTCATTATCCCGCTGTCTCCAGCACCCAGGCTTGAGTCGGTTGTCGTGGAGTCGAAGTCCACTATCATGTTGGTTGGCGCCAGGTCGCTACTGGACTGCGCACCCACCACAGTCGTTAAACAAACTATAACCAAAAGCATTATCCCGAAATTCATTGTTTTCCATTCCATAATCGAATTCACCTTACCATATTGATTTATTGAAACACCCTATATCTTTGAGTGAAACACCTGTTGCAGATATTGAAACTCCTTGTTTTTTATATCTTTAGCTTGACTAGATTCGTGTTTCCAAGCGGTTTCTTCTCTATTATACCCCTCTGCTCCAGCTTTGAGAGCACACGGGATACCTTAACCTTCGAGAGCCCGCTCTCAGCCACCAGATATGTCTGCTCCATCTTCTTCTCGTCAACGAGAAGGCCTATTATCACCCTCTCTTCCTCTGGCAGTACTTTTAGTATCCTATGGAGCTGCTGTTTGCTGACACGCCACTGGAAGAGGAGTATCACCAAGGCTCCGACCGCCATGGCCGCTGCTGTGACCGCGTAGACCATAAGGGGTATTGAGGAGCCAGTATCCTCTATGTAGTATCCGTTTAGTATGGACAGCATTATGCCCAAGGCGAATACCGCCAGAAAGGCGATTCCAAGGCGTGTCTCAGATACTTCCATGATCAATCGGCTATGTCTTCCTTCATCTTGAGGAACGTGTCCTTGTCTATCTCGCCGCTGACATATCTTTTCTTAAGCATTTCGAGCGAACTGTCATGTGACTTGGAACCTCTCGTAAGCCAGTAGAATATGAGGGCTACAACGATTATAACACCTATATTCCAGAGTATGTGTGGGGGTATGAACCCCAGGAAAAGGCTCTTCTTGAACATTAGGTCGCCGCGGCCTGCAAACTTTGCGGCAGCCATCGTCCCCTTCAACGTCGCATTCACAACCATTTGATTCACCTCAATGTATTGACTCTATATCGTTTAATAGCTTATAAGGCGTTTAAGCCTCCTGGAAGCCTGCTGCAACCCTCTTACGCGCCTTGTAGTCTGATATTATCCATAATCCAAAGCCTGTTAGAGCCCACATAACCAGCGTTTCCGGATTCATTTCAACACCCCGTTTAATGTAAGAGGGTGGGAGGATGATCTCCCACCGGAGCAGGCATCAGATGATGCCCAGTCCATTGCCCATGAAACCCGCCTTTCCGCCGCGGAATCCAGGACCACGCCTAACGCGCTCTTTCATGCATTCCTTTACTTCATCCTCTGAAGCGTCCTCTGGAAGACCGCACTTCTCCCTTAACGCAGACATCTTCTCCTGAAGCCTTTCTTCACGCTCAGCATCCAGAGCATCCCTTAACTCGCGTATCGTGGAGTCCTCGGTCAGGCCGAGCTGATCCAGTCTCCTGGCGAACAATGCCTCCCTCACCTCCTCTTGAGTGGCGTCCTCCCCAAGACCAAGGTCTTCCATGACAGTGGTCTTGAAGTCGCATCCCTCACCGTTCTCCGGCAGACCGTACTTTTCAGACAGCTGATTCCTGAACATCCCCCGCTTACCCTGAGACTGGCTCCCGAAGAAAGCGTTGGCTGAAGCAACCATGCCGACCAAAAGAAGGCCCGCTAAACCAAAGACGAATAGTCTTCTGGCATTCATTTCATATCACCTCGGGTAAATCAATGACTGAAACAGGGTATAATTTTTAGTGAAACACCTGTTGCATTAACTGAAACAGGCACTTATCCGCCAGCATATGTTATCCTGTATATCATGCCGGCCTTGTCGTCGGAAACGAGCAGTGAGCCATCCGGCATGACCTCGACGTCGACCGGCCTGCCCCATGCTGTGCCGCCGTTAAGCCAGCCTTCAGCGAAGGGCTCGTAGGATACGGGAGTGCTGCCGTCAAGCTCCACGAACGTCACCCTGTATCCGACGGGAGTCCTGCTGTTCCAGGAGCCGTGTTCAGCTATGAAAATCCCCCTCCTGTAGCGTTCAGGGAACATGCCGCCGGTGTAGAAGCGCATGCCCAGGGAGGCTACGTGAGCCCCCAACTCTTGCGCAGGCTTCCTGTATTCGCTACAGTTAACCCCAGAACCGAAGTCCAAGTCAGTTATGTTCCCCCCATGACAGTAGGGGAAGCCAAAATGCAGTCCCATCTCTGGAGCGTGATTCAACTCGTCTGGAGGCATGTCATCGCCAAGCCAGTCGCGGCCGTTGTCTGTGAACCATAATTCACTGGTCCCAGGATGCCAGTCGAATCCCACAGTATTCCTGACTCCGGATGCATACACCTCCAGCCCAACCCCACCAGGAGACATGCGCATTATCGTCGAGTATCTCTCATCAGGCATCTCGCAAATGTTGCAGGGAGCGCCCACCGGAATGTAGAGCAACCCATCAGGCCCCAACCGCATGAACTTCCAGCCGTGGCTCTCGTCATCCGGGAAGTCGTCGCGGACGGCAACAGGCTCCGGCGGATTGGCCAGATCGGATTCCAAATCCTCGTATGCGATTATCCTGCTTATCTCAGCCACGTAGAGTGAGCCGTCCAGGAAAGCGAGGCCGTTGGGGGAGTTCAATCCCTCAGCGACAGTAAATACTTGATCGGCCTTATTGTCCTTGTCGTCGTCGATGATTGCGTATACTTTACCCTCACCCCTCGTCCCGACATATAATATTCCGGAGGGGCTTAGGGTCATCGACCTGGCGCCAGTCACGTTCTCAGCGTAGACGTGTATCTCAAACCCGTCGGGAAGGATTATCTGGGGGGAATGAGTCTCACCATCATCATTTCGATCCACCCTAGGGTGTGACGGCATCAGGCCTGCGAAAAATCCGAACGGAAAGTATAGGAGGAATGATATGACCAGCACAGTAAGTGATAGTGTTATCAAGGCGAGTAGTGGCTTCCTCCCTAAGAACATAAGATGAATAGGGATTGAGAGAAGATAAAAATAGTTTTTAGTCCACTCCCATAAAGTGCCTGAACGCAGCCGGCATGTCAGCCATCTGCTCCTTCTGAATCTCCTCGTAGAACCGGTAGAGGATCCCTATAGTCAATAGTATTCCAGTGCCGCTCCCCAACGCACCCATCATGTCGGCTATCGCGGCAACAAGACCGACCGCTATGCTGCTGATTATGGTTATCTGGGGTATGTATTTGTCGAGGACCCGTTTCACAACCCTCTTATCCCTCCTGAAGCCTGGAATCTGCATGCCGCCCTCCTGTATCTGCTTGGCCACAGACTCGCTGTCCATGCCCGTCGTCTGAACCCAGAAGGATCCGAACAACACGCATAGGCCGCAGAATACGATCAGGTAGATGATCATGTGGATTATGACTGACGTGTCTGTCAGCATGCCCAAGTTCCCAGGAGCGAGGACTCCATACAGGTTCCCTAGTGTGAGGTAATCAGTGATTGTGTATATGATGCGCTGGAACGCGGTCATCTCAGACAATGAGACAGCCCCGGTAGTGTCGACTCCAGCGAAGCCTGCCCACATCGTGACGTTCATCAGCAATGCCGCCGCCAGGATGACCGGGATGTTGGACACGTAGAAGAATTTGATTGGGAAACGCCCGCCTATACCGCGTATGCCCCCGTAAGACAATGGTATCTCAAGCTTCATCGACTCTCCCAGAGTGGCCATCAGGAAAACGATTGCCGTGGCGGTGAGAGGCCATAAAAGCATGTAGTTGGGGTTTCCGGACATCATCTGGCTTATGAAGTTCGGGATGTATCCCGCGTATTGGCCGGCAGCGCTCTTCAACGGGTTGAGGGAGCCGAGCAATATTGTCTGCGAGACTCCTGCGGCGATGAACAGGCTGATTCCAGAGCCTATGCCCCACTTTGACGTCACCTCGTCCATGTACATGAGTATTATCGAGCCCATCGCAATCTGGAGTATAGTGAATGCTATCAGGCCTGTGCCCTCAACCATGTTGGTTGCGACAACCAATGCTCCCGCCTCGAAGAAGGCGAGTATTATGGTCAAAACCTTCTGTGTAGCCTGGAACAATGCCTTGCCTTCCTTGGTCTTCAAGTCGACCTGTATCATGTCAGCACCCTGCAGGAGCTGGAGTATGATGGATGACGTGACTATCGGGCCGATACCTACGGAAGTCAGGGAGCCTATGCTGCTCGCGAAGATCATCGTCATCTGCTCGAAACCGCGTATGTGCTCCGAGAGGCTCTCCCTGGAGACGCCGTACGGGTAGATGACGCCCATCATGAAGAACAAGAGGAGTATGACTCCAGTCCACATTAGCTTCTCCTTGAAGGGTATCTTCCTCTCAGGGAGCTTAACCTCAGGCAGGTATTTTATAACAGGCCTTATAAAATCTAGCTTCATTTTTAGAGCCTAGTCTTCTAATTCTTCGGAGTCCTCTCCTTCAACAGCCTCTGATGCGGGTTCGCCTGCTGTCGACGGGACTAGTGATTCCACGCTGCCGCCGGCAGCCGTTATCTTATCCCTGGCTTTCGCGGAGCATGATTTCACAGTCACCTTTAGTTTGGCTGATACTTTACCTGTGCCTAACAGTTTATCGTACTTCGTCTTGGTGAGATCCACCATGTAGGTGTCGCCCTTTTTCGATGCCACACCCTTCTCTATGAACTGCCCCAGATGGTCTTGTATGAAGCAGATGTTTATGGTATTAGCATCCTTTGAGATGGATTTATGACGTGTGAAGCCGGTCCTGCCGAAGTATCCCGGCATCTCCTTTGAGATACGATTCCACTTGTGCTTCTTGCTGCCAGCCATTCCCACCCCACCGCGGCTTCCTGCGCCACGATGCTTCTGGCGGTTACCGTAACCGTGCGTCACGCTACCACGCCTCTTCTGCGTCTTACGGTTCCTCTGAGCCATTAGATCATCCTCTCGATTAGCTTGTTCATTTCTTCCCCACGGTATCCCAGTGCGCCGCCTATCTTAACATTCTTCTTTATCCCGCCGCGTTCAAAACCCTTTAACGGGGGTGTCAGCCTGAAAACCGGCTTAAGGCCCTTAACGTCCCTGAGCTTTGCACTACCTTCAAGTATCGCCTTTGAGAGCGAGGCTATCGAGTCATAGTCACTGTTTTTCTTCACGTACTCATCGTCCACAGGCTTGTCTCCAATGACCCTGCCACGCTTCCGTATCAAGTCTGCCAGGGTTTTCTCAGTGACTTCACCCCACGTGACATAGTCGTTCACGATCGTCAGCATCGGCTTTATGACACCCGCATTGGTGATTACGCAGTGATTTATCTTGTTGAGGTTCATCAGATTCAGAGTATCGCCTATACTCTTCCGCAAGTGGACGCTGCCTCTAACGCGAAGCACCGCAACAACACCCTTTCCCTTGTCTCCGACAGTCATAGTCTATTCAACCTCAACATCTTCCTCAGGCTTCCGGTCAGGCAACACTACGCCAGACTTCACGTTCAGACAGTTTATGTCATTCTCCTTGAGCTTTACCCTATTGGTGTTAGTCAACGCGTCGAACACCGCCCTCGCGAAGTTAACTCCTGTGCGAGTGTGACCCTTCGTGTTAACCCAGACATCAGATATGCCGGCCAGTGAGAGTATGCTGTTTGCAAGTTCCCCGCTAACCAGACCCACACCACGGGGCGCAGGCCGTAATACGACCTCCACGCTACCGCTCTTGCCGCTGACAGTGAATGGCACCGTATGCGGGTTTCCGCAACCACACTCCCAGCTCCCGCAACCGCGTTTAATCTCTATTATGCTGACTTTCGCCCGGTCTATGGCCTTTCGTATGGTCGGACCCGCCTCCTTGCCTTTCGCAACCCCGATGCCCACTAGCCCGTTCCGGTTGCCTACGGCCGCAACTACCCTGAAGCGCATCCTCCTGCCGGAGTCAGTGGTACGCTGAACCCTGTCAACGCACAAGACTTCTTCCTCGATTTCAGGGACAAGCTTCTCGACTATCTCGACCTCCTTTATCATGCTGGACAAACGGAGGACGTCGCCTATCGAGGTTATCTCCTCATCGTACACCTTCTGGCCGATGCTGGTCCTTGGCTTCCAGTTGACGAGTGAATTATCCTCTTCGAATAGTTCTTTCTCACTCTTTTTGATGGTTTTCTCGATGATCTTCTCGTTTTCGGACTCCTCAACCTCCACTATCTCTTCGCCAGCTATCTTCTTGTCCTCCTCTTCCAAGACGGAGACCTCTTCCTCCTCTACTTTTTCCTTCTTTTTATCAGCCATTTTTCATCTCCTTGGAGGATATGACCTTCCTTAGTTTTTCAACGTCCTGACGGATGTTCTTCGACTTCTCAACGTATGACGCTATGGCTTCCCCATTAACCAGTGAATCATCAGGGAGCATCTCCTCCCCGACCTTGATCTTTAAACCACCATCCAACACGCCTTTCACTGAAGAGTATATCCGCGAACCCTTCTTGGAGACGAAGAAGCCATCGTCGACTATGACTTCACTTGAAACACTCTCCCTTGCCTTTGACGCCAGCAGCAGGCCCGTCAGATATGCGGCTGGAATGTTTGACGTGCTATGGCTCCAACCCATCTTGACAAGCTCCTTCGAGACCGCCGAGAAGAGTACCTTATCCCCGTCTGGACTGTATTCGACCAGCTGGAGTAGCACGCCCTTGTTGGACGGCCTCACGACTAGCCTTGGCAGCCCGGACTTTAGAAGGTCCAGCCTCTTGTGGTAGTCTGTCTTTGACTTCCTCTTCCTCCTGTATTGCACAACGTATTTTGCCCCGGACGCCATCTTACTTCTTTGTTATCCTCTCTATGTGTTCGCGCAGGTGCCTCCTGCTTTGAAAATAATTTCCGTTAGCCTGACGGTATAGCTTCCGGTAGAGCGTCTTGTCCAGCTTGCCGTCGTCCCTAAGCTTGCACAGCTCGTCCCGTATGGCACGTATCTTACTAACCCACTTCGCCTTCCTGGACTCTCGAGCGTATTTCTTGCCTGACCTGTTGCCCTGGCCCTTGCTCCTCCCCTTGGACTTGCGCTCATCCTTGTCCCTCGCCCTGCCCCGGCTCACTCCCCTGACCTGCCGAGAAGTGATGGCGCCACTGCTTATCAGGTAGCGCACGTCTTCACGCGTAAGGGCGTCGGATACCTCATCAATCCGGTCTGGATTGAACTGGACCCTCGTCTCCCCAACCTTCATAAGCTTCGCCGCTATCTTCTTCTGGCTTGTTAGGTTCATTTTCTAGATTTCCCCCTTACGAGGGTTTAAAACCGTTAGCTTCAACTTGTTCGCTTCCTCGATGATCTGGTTGCGTTTTCTCCTGCCCAGACGGGCTGATATGATTATCGCCTGCGTCTTAGGGTCAACACCCTCCAGGTCCATTATCTTCTCCACGTTAAGAGGCTTGAAGCCCCTCACTATGCCGGACATGCTTGACGGGTTCCCGTAGCCGATGCACGGTGACTTGCCCCTGCCGCGCTTTCCCTCAGCCTTCTTGCTGTCTGTCCCACGGGACGAACGCCACCTGGACTTGACGCGGAATATCTTACCGTACTCCTGCTTGTTGAAGCATGGCTTTGACTTACCGGATTTCTCCAGGCTCCCGTCACCGGAATACTTGATCTTGACTACAGGCTTCGGCTTTCTGGCCTTAGGCTTCTTGACCTTCACTTCAGGCACTGTCGCCGGAACAGCATCCGCCTTGACAACCTCCAGATCAGGCTCCTTGACAGGCTTGACATCCTTCTTGGCCGGCTTCTCTGCAGCCTTCTTAGCCTTTGATTCGGCAGCCTTCTTCACCGGCTTCTTGACGGCAGCCTTCTTCTTCGCCTTAGGCTCAGCAGCCTTCTTCACCGGCTTCTTGACGGCAGCCTTCTTCTTCGCCTTAGGCTCAGCAGCCTTCTTCACCGGCTTCTCCGCCGCAACCTTCTTCTTCGCCTTTGATTCAGTCATTTTATTTTATTGGTTTGCCTGCCTTCTCTGTTATGTATATGCCATCCTGGAATACCCTGGGGTCCAGGTTCTTTATCTTCGTCAACTGCTCTATGTTGGCGGCAGTCTGAGACACCTTCTCCTTGTCTATTCCGGTCAGCGTCACGTCAGCCCCCTTAACCTCAACCTTCACTCCCCCGAGTATGCTAGTCCTCCTGGGATACTTTTCACCTAGGAAGTTGTCGACCACGAATGAATTGCCCTGCACCATAGCCTTCATCGGGAAATGGGAGTAGACTATCTTCATACGGTATGTGAAACCGTCTGTGACGCCCTCCATCATATTCTTTACGTGAGACCTTATTGTGCCCATTATAGCCATCTGTTTTTTCAACGGCAGCCTCTTAGACTCCGCTATTATCCTGAAGTTACCGTCCTTCAGGGTGAATTTTATGAAGTTCTCGTTGAATGTCCTTGAAAGCTCCCCCCCAGGACCCTTGACTTTTATGTTATGGTTGTCCACGCTAAGCTCGACTTTATCCAACACATCAAGCTCGACCTCCCCGTGGTGTTTATCCGAATCCATCTTAGTAAACGTATGCTATAAGCCTTCCGCCAAGGCCTTTCTCCTTCGCGTCACTGTGGCTCATGACGCCCTGCGGTGTTGACACGACTATGACGCCGAATCCTCTTGAGGGCAGGTAACGCTTCTCCCACTTGATGAATTCCCTGTTTTTAACAGGGAAACGAGGCTTTATGACCCCGCAGTCGTTTATGTTTTTTATGAGTCTGACGCGCACATACCCTCCCTGCTCGTTGTCCTCCACTTCGAACTCGTTTATGTAACCAGCCTTCTGGAAGACCTGCAGGACGTTGATGAGGATCTTGGATGTGGGCTTTAGGACGCATTCACTTCTGCCTAACCGCTCATACTGCTTCAGCATGGAAATAGAATCGTTTAATGGATCGTGTTTCATTTTATGCTAACTACCTCTGTGGCTTCTCCTTTCTCCCGCGAACCAGCTCGTTCAGCGAGATGTTGTTGACTTTTATGACCTTGTATCTGACTCCAGACAAGTCCCCCATAGAACGCCCCTTCCTACCGCCCAAACCCTCTATGGTCACCTGATCGTGCTCCTCTATGAAGGTTATGGCACGGTTCCTGGGCGCGAAAGCAGTCAGCTGCCTACCGTTCTTTATCAACTGGACCCTAACACACTTACGGATGGCGGAGTTAGGCTGCTTAGCCTCAATCCCCACCTTCTCGAGGACAATCCCCTTAGCCTGCGGGGCACCCTCCAGGGGGTCGTGCTTCTCCTTGAGCTTAAGCACTCTACGACTGTACTCGGACTTCTTCCATTGAAAATGCTTCCTCTTGCCTTCCAGCTTCTTAGCTGCGAATTCTCCCTTACCCATCTTATATCAGCTTTACTCCAACAGGAGGATAGTGTTACCAAGCCGCCTTCAACAATATTTCCCTCAACAGGGCGGCAGGCAATTAATCTCCTGTAAAAAAGGTTTTACATATAAGGTAAGCAGTATATAAAAAGGAAGTGTTTCTCATTCTGGGAGGAATAATAGGTTATCGTATGCATAATGGTCTAGTAGCTGGTGCTCGATTATCCTCCCGTCGTAGTATTCATACGCCCCGTAGCCCCGATCCAACAGGTATTTGATGGACTGCCCGCTTTTCGATGCTTCTCCATAATCGAGGTCCCCGGTTTCTAGAGTGATTATTGGCCTATGCTCCTCGATTGTATCACACCCACCTTTGAGTATATCATATTCCGATGATTCTGCATCGATTTTGATGAAGTCGGGCCTAATCGCTTTTTCACATAGATACTCGTCTAATCTAACCGCCTGGACTTCATACTCAGTGACTGGTGGCGGGGGATTGTATAATACCCTTGGATAGTAATGCGAGTTAAAGGCTGAATAGGTTATCCCATAGTCCTTGAAAGAAAGTTTTCCCGTATGAGAGTAGAGTGCGAGATTGAGTGCGACAACATTAGAGTGGTCTTTGACGTTCGACTCGAGAATCTCGAATGAGCTGGGAGTTGGCTCGAACGAGTGCACATGACCTCCGTCGCCGACCATCCTAGACGCCAGTAGGGTGTAGAAGCCAAAGTGGGCGCCAACATCGAGGAATGTCATGCCAGACTTCAAGTAATCCAGTATCATGTGGGTGAGCCCGACATCATTGTATCCGCAGTAGGATATGCCAACTGAAACAACCTCTGGAAAGACAACATCCATCGGCTCACCCCAGAACGTCTTGACCGTTGTCTTAAATGGCTTATCCGAGAACAGCTGGTGCGTATGATACAGGATAGAGTGTGTAAACCTCTCAGGATCCATGAATAATTGGCGAATAGGAACTGAATTAGCATATCTTACCGACTTTTCAAGGCAATCTAGTAGAGAAGGGTCCATTAATTTAAAAGCAGGCTAATAGGGGCCATTGTTATAAGAAAAATATATGCGTAGGGTAATAAAAGTAATATCACACCGTCTTCACCGACACGTCGACTATGTCGAAATGCCTTTTAGCAAGCTTCTTTGCCATCCGTATCTTACGGCCTTCAGGGCCGATTATCTTGGTTCTGTCGGCGCGGGAGACCTCAATCACTGCTTTTCTCTCGTCGTTGCCGCCGTTAAGGCTCACCTTCTTCACGTTCGCCTGGTGGAACATGTTTTTGATGAAGTCCTCCGGCTTTTCAGAGTATTCTATGATCCAGACGCTCTTGCCGAACGCCTTCCGGACGCGCTCTATGTTAGAGCCCTTCTTGCCGATGGCGAGGCCCATGTCTCCGGCACGCACTATGAAGCCCATGAAACCCTCCTCATCAACGCAGTCCTGGACCTTGGCCCCGGTGAGTGACTCGAAGAATGTAATGCACTTGATCTCGTCTTTGCCCAAGCGTATCTTGTTCACGGCATTACCTCTACCTTTTACCGCCTTTCGCGACTATTGCTGCAGCAGATATTCTGTAGGGTTTCCCGCACATAGAACCGAGTTCAATGCTCTTTTCCTCAGCGACTTTGACAGGCACTCCCGCAAGCTTAGAGTAGTATAGGAGCGACTCCTTCTCGTCTTTAGGGCAGTTGCTGGACAGTATTATCATGTCAGGCTCTGAAGTCAACAGTAGCTCAACCGTGCTCTTCGTCCCGAACACCACATTCCCGTTCTTCAATGCGTCAACTAGTTCTTTCACTTCAACCACTATTCCTCGCTTTCTATAGGCTCGTCCGCATCATCCATCTTCTCCTCAGCGGGGGCTGACTCGTCCGCATCATCAAGATCGAATTTCTCCTTCTTGGCGAGCATCTTCTCCACAGCCTCCTTCTTTATGGACGGCTTACCCCCCTTATCCTCCTTAGCCTCCTTCTTGGGGACAGTGGATCTGCGGATTATATCCGGCTTAACCGCTATCTCGACCCTCCCAGTTCCGACTGGTATGGGCTGGCCTATGATTATGTTTTCAGCGACACCTGCAAGCGGGTCCACCTCGCCGAACAGCGCGGCATTCAGTATGTGCTTCTCAGTCTCCTCGAAGGCTGCTCTAGCCAGCACGGAGCCCTTACTCCCGCTTATCCCCTGTCTGCCGACAGCCTGCAATTCTCCGGTGACAGCCATACGGTCTGCGACAAGCATTATGTGCCTTATGTCAACGTCCAGATTCTGGTCGTCCAGTACTTTCATGGCCTCCTCTATTATCGCATTCCTAGCGGCCTCTATCCCGTATGTCTCAGCTATCTGGAATATGTCGTTGGACATTATCCTCATCGAGTCCACTCCAGCCACCGACTGTATGCCCTTGAGGTTGGATCCTTCAACGTATATCACGTACTCGTCATCCTGCTTCCTTATGAAAGCACGCTGTACGTCCTTGACGCCGCGGAGTTTCTTCCTCATCAGCTTGTTCTTAAGCTTCTGAACGTCCTGCGGAGTCTCGACCGTGATGTAGAAGTCGTTGCCCCTCTTGTTCACTCCTTCTATGCTGCTCAGGAACTCCACCGCATCCTCGTCCTCAGACGAGATCACCAGCTGGTTCTTTGATATGTTTATCCTGAATTTAGAGACGTCCTTGACCAGGACTTCACGCAGTTGCTTTGCAACCTCGTCCGAACCCTTCCGGGTCTTGTTGTGGTCCTCATCAAGGTAGACTGTGGTCATCGGGGTCTTCGGAGTCCTCTTCGCGTCGATAATCTCGATAAGCCTCGGCAGGCCGAGAGGCACGCTCAACTCGACGACACCCGCGTAGTGGAAGGTACGCAGCGTCATCTGCGTTCCAGGCTCACCTATGGACTGGGCTGCTATCGTGCCGACCGCCTCGCCTGGGGTTATCAACGCTTCAGCATACCTGTCGAGGAAACGCTTCCTCTCCTTGGCACCCATCTTCTCGATGCGCTCTCTCATGGTGTTTGGGACGTCAAATCCTAATCCGAAGTCGTCGCTCATTTCCCGTCACCCCCGAACTCCTTGAAATAACCGCTCTTGGACGGGTCAACACCGTCTTCACCGTAAACGAACTGGACTATCATGCCGCCGTCACCGCGGACAGTCATGTCCGGCTGGACGACCAGGTCCTGGAGCGCGTTTATGAGCCTCCGCTGCATGTAACCGCTCCTACCGGTGCGTATCGCAGTGTCGACCAGACCCTCACGGCCTCCCATGCTGTGGAAGAAGTATTCGGTAGGCCTTATGCCCCGCTTGAAGTTGGACCTCACGAATCCTGAAGCCTCAGCGCGAACATCGTTTTTAGTGAAGTGCGATAGTGTCCTGAAGTGGTATCCCCTCTTTATCCTTTCACCGCGGACCGCCTGCTGGCCCACGCATCCAGCCATCTGGGTCAGGTTCAGTAGGCTTCCGCGGGCTCCCGTCCTGGCCATTAGCACTGCGTTGTTTACTCCAACGTACTTTTCAGCCAGTCGTCCGGCCGCAGTCCTTGACTTACCCAGTTCGACCATTATGTAGTCTTCCAGCGTCTCCTCAAGGGTTTTCCCTGGTATTATCTTAAGCTCCCCGCGCTCGTATATCTTGATGAGCTCGTCCACCTTGTCTTCAACGTCGTACAGCATCTCCTTGAGCTCCTTCTTCGCCTTGGCTGGTATGTCCTCCTCGTCCAAGCCGACGCTGAAGCCCACCTTCATGAGCATGTTTATGGACATTCTTGTGGAGTCATCTATGAATCTCCTTGCGACATCGGAACCGTATCTTATGAAGATGTCATTGAGCAGGTCGCCTGAAAGGCCTTTCACGTCTATTATGCCGGACTCGAGTTTACCGTCCTTTATGGATACGAATCCCTCGTTAGGGCAGTTCAGCTTCTCGCATTTAACGCACTTCCTGCACAGCTTGTTCCTGTATTCGAAATTGAAGTCTGGGGGGAATAGCAGCGAGAACAGGTCTTTGCCGGTGAACTTGTTCTTGCCTTTGGGGAGGGCGACTATGTTCCTGGTTATCTTCAGCGCCTCCTGCCGGTTGAATTCAACGTCCTTCTTGGTGAGGAAGTACGTTCCAGTAACGTGATCGTGCCTGCCGCCGATTATTGGTCCGCCAAACCTGGGGGATATTATGTTCTCCTGCACCTTCATCAGCATCTCCGCTTCAGCGCGGGCTTCCTCGCTCTGAGGCACGTGCAGGTTCATCTCGTCGCCGTCGAAGTCCGCGTTGTAGGGGGCGCATACCGACGTGTTTATCCTGAACGTATTGTAGGGCAGGACCCTCACTTGGTGGCACATCATGCTCTGCCTGTGTAGTGAAGGCTGCCTGTTGAATATCACTATGTCACCGTCCTGAAGCATCCTTTCGACGATGTCCCCCTCCTTCAGGGTCTCCGCTATTACTTCCTTAGTCTCGTCGAGAACCCTCTTACGCTTACCGTTCGAAATCACGTTGTGGGCGCCGGGATATACCTCGCTCCCGTTCATTATCATAACCCGCATACGGTCGATGTTCCGCTCGTTCACATCCTCAGGGACGGTAAGCTCCATCGCCACGTAGTAGGGCACTCCAACCTCGTTTATGCTCAGGTTCGGGTCAGGGCCGACCACCGTACGCGCGCTGAAGTTAACACGCTTCCCGGACAGGTTGTTCCTGAAACGACCCTCCTTGCTCTTAAGCCTCTGGGCTATGGTCTTCAACGGCCTCCCGCTGCGGTGTCTTGCCGGCGGTATGCCGGTTATGCCGTTGTCGAAGTATGTTGCAACGTGATACTGCAGCAGGTCCCATAGGTCCTCTATTATCAGCTGCGGGGCTCCGGAGTTTATGTTCTCCTCCAGCCTCTGGTTTATCCTGAGTATGTCCACCAGCTTGTGGGTCAGATCATCCTCGCTCCTGTCTGATGACTCCAGCGTGATGGAAGGCCTCGCTGTTATGGGGAGGACTGGTATGGCGGTTAGCACCAGCCATTCGGGCCTCACCTTCAGGTTGAGGTAATTCAAGTCGTCTTCTGTTATCTTTTCGAAGCGCTCCTTGATGTCTGTGACCAGTATGTTGTCTTCGCCCTCATAGTAGGAGTAGGGCCTCACGAACTTGATTTTTATCTGCTTGGTCTCGCAGTGCGGGCATTTGGCCTCGTTGTTGGATATCTTGACGGACTTCGCCCACACGTCGTCTGAAACGTCCACTCCCTGTTCGCCGAGCTTCTGAAGGGTCTCGTCGCTGGCGAGAAGCCTTCCGCAGCTCCTGCATGTGGCGCGAAGCAGGTTGTATACTTCCTTCGCGTAGCCGACGTGTATGACAGGCCTCGTCAACTGCACATGACCGAAGTGGCCCTGACATTCCCCAAGCCTTCCGCCGCAGGTCTTGCAGCGTATCCCCGGGTCTATGACCCCAAGCCTCGGGTCCATAAGACCGCCTTCCACAGGGTATCCGTCGTCGTCGTATGTGTTTGGAGTGTATATCCTCGCCGCACTCATACGCTGTATCATCTTTGACGACAGCAGCCCGAACTCCACGTGGTCTATCTTCTTACGTACAATCATTTTGCCTTTATGCCTTATCGCTTAACCTCAATTTTGGATGTATGCACATTCCCTGAAGCTCGTTCAAAAGGAGCTTGAAGGCGTAAGCCATCTCGACAGGGTAGGTGGGTACTTCACCGCATAGCGGGCAGTACACCTGCCTGCGCTCAACATCGTTGATCGCCACGAGACCGCACTTGCTGCAGACGGGCACGACAACCTTGTCGGACTCGTCCAACAGACGGTCTTTAAGCACCATGGATACGCCATGGCCTATCAGGCAGTCACGCTCCATCTCCCCGAACCTTAATCCTCCTTCACGGGCTCTTCCTTCAGTAGGCTGCCTTGTGAGCATCTGGACCGGTCCGCGAGACCTTGCGTGCACCTTGTTGGCTACCATGTGGTGCAGCTTCTGGTAGTATATTACGCCGATGAATATGTCCGACTCGAACGCCTCCCCGCTGGTTCCGTGGTACATCTTCTCCTTACCATTGTGGTTGAAGCCGTGCTTCTTGAGTATGCCCCTCAGATCATCCTCCTCCTCGTTGGAGAACGCCGTGCCGTTGACTAGGCGGCCATCCAGGGAACCGCTCTTGCCGCCGACCATCTCGAGCACGTGACCGATGGTCATCCTCGATGGTATCGCGTGCGGATTGATTATCAGGTCAGGAACTATACCGTCCTTCGTGAAGGGCATGTCCTCATGGGGGACTAGCAGTCCTACAACACCCTTCTGCCCGTGCCTTGAAGCGAACTTGTCGCCCAACTCCGGGACCCTTAGGCTTCTTATCCTGACTTTAGCAAGCTTGTTCTTCTCTATCGTCTCCGTCAGAACCACACAGTCGACTATGCCGGACTCCATGTGGCGGACGGTTGTGGACGTCTCCCTCCTCCGCTCCTCGACTATACCGTAGGGTCCTATCTCCTCAAGGAACCTGGGGGGGGAAGTCTTACCTATCAATACTTCGCCTGAGCCCACATCGTATTCCGGGAAGATGACGCCGTCCTCGCCAAGCTTCGTGTAAGTGTCCTCTGACTGGGCGCCCTCAACGTCGGTCGCAGGTATCTCGAAGCGATCCCTCTGGCCGCTCGGATAATCCCGCTCCTCTGCGACATAAGTCCTGTAGAATGTGGACCTCCCTAGGCCGCGTTCCACCGAACTCCTGTTCAGGATGATCGCATCCTCCATGTTGTAGCCTTCATAGCTCATGATGGCCACAACGAAGTTCTGTCCTGCAGGCCTCTTCCGGTAGTTGAGTGTCGTGGTTATGTCGGTCTGGACCATCGGTGTCTGGGCGTAGTGGAGTATGTTTGACCGTGAATCAAATCTTGAAAAGTAGTTGGATGCGTAGAAGCCTAGGCTCTGCTTCGCCATTGCGGCAGCCATGGTGACCCTCGGAGAGGAGTTGTGCTCCGGGAAAGGCGCGAATCCCGCGCTCACGCCCAGCAGCAGTGCCGGTGAAAGCTCCAGGTGCGTGTGCTCAGGCTTCAGCTTGTACTGTCTGACAGCCACGTAAGCGCTCTCCTCCTCCTCAGCGTCAATGTATTCTATGATGCCCTCTGAAACCAGGTCATCCCACTTCTTCTTGCCGTCCCTGATATCCTGGATCATCTCCCTCTTCAGGAGGGGGGTGCCCTTGTCGACTATTGATATCGGGCGCAGTACCCTGCCTTTGTCGCAGTAGACTTGTACTTCATTGTTCTCATGACGGTAGCTTATTGAAGTGGCGGGATGCAGCTTGCCCTTGCGCCTCAAGTCCCTCAGCTTGTTGACTAGGACTTCAGGCTGCTTGTGCTCGCCGATAAGCCTGCCGTTCAAGTATACTGCGGTGGAAGTCATAGTTTTACCCCGAAGTCGTTCAAGTATTTCTCAACCACTTCCTCATCAGTGTCTGAAGAGATTATGGCGCCGATGGCAAGATTCTTCACTAGACCGCAGTTCTGCCCTTCAGGCGTCTCGTTGGGGCATATCCTACCCCACTGTGTGGCGTGAAGGTCACGGGCCTCGAAGTGGGGGTGGCTCCTGCTCAAAAGCGATGAGACCCTCCTCTGGTGGGTCACGTATGAAAGGTAGTTTGTCCTATCCAAGACCTGGCTTACCCCGCTCCTGCCGCCAGTCCAGTTTCCTGTCGCAAGCGCATAGCATATGCTTTCAGTCAGGTTGCTGCTCCTGACCGCGGTCTTGACGTTGACGACACGGTGCCTGGCGTTCTGCTTCTCCAGCTGGTATTTGATGTCCCGCGCGATCTTGTTGAAGCTCACTCTGAAGAGCTCCTGCATGAGGTCTCCCGACAGCCTAAGCCTCTTGTTGCTGTAATGGTCCTTGTCGTCAGGCTGCCTTAAGCCCAAGTCAAGTTCAAGAACCTTCTGGGCCATGATACCCAGGTATATGGCCTTCCTCCTCCGGTCATCCTCCGTGTTGCCCAGGTGGGGCAGCAGGAAGTTGTTTATCACCTGGTTCGCCCGGGTGGCCTGGTACTGTTTAGCGTGGCCTGCGCCAGCCCGCTTGCCCAGATAGTCGAAGGCCTCTTCACCGGTCATGTTCTTCATCTCCATGTTTATCTTGACTTCAAGCTGGGATTCGCCCTCGAACATGCCGAGAATCTCCTGGTCATCTAAGCCAAGAGCCTTCATGAGTAGTGTTAAAGGTATCCTGTTGGGTATCCCCGGGAAGGATGCGAAGAGTGTTCCGCCGGTGTTCCCATCCCTCTTTTCGACAGTCACCCTAGAACGGAAGCCCTGCCTCACTGAGAATACCTTCGCGATTATAACGTCCTTGCCCATCACAGTCTCCTCAGTGGTGACTATCCGGTTGGGTGCGAGGTCTTCAACGATTATGAGCGTCCTCTCGGTCCCGTTGATTATGAAGTATCCGCCCATGTCCAACGGGTCTTCACCGTGGTGTATTATCTCGTCTTCGCTAAGCCCGTTAAGAAGGCATATCTTAGACTTGAGCATCACAGGCAGGTGGCCTATCTCCACGACCACCGGCTCCCCGCGCTCTATGAACTCCAGGTTTATGGGGGCCGAGTAGGTTAGGTTCCTGAGCCTGCATTCGAACGGGTACCTGGGCTCCGTGCCCTGCCCGGACTCGTTGACGACGGGCTTTCCGACGCTTATCTTACCCAGCTCGAGGCTGTATTCAGGTATCTCTATCTCTAGTGATCCTTTCTCGTCGATAACCTCCTGCAGGCCGATGTCTATCAGGTTATTGTAGGACTCCAGCTGGAACCTCGTCAAGTCTTCCCTAGTAACGAAGTCCTGTATGTTTATCAGAGGAATCTTGCTCTCCTCTACGTCATCATCTCTCTTGTCAACCATCTATAACAACCCTGTAGTAGTATGATGTGCCGGTAACAGCGTTCTCCCGCGTTATCCGGATGACATCCCCGAGCTTATGGCCGAAACCATCCAGCGCAGGATCCTTGAGTTTTATCCGGGGTAATTCGAGTTTTGTTATGGAATATTTTTCCAGAACTTTTTCAGCTTCCTCATCGCTTAAAAGCTCGTGTTTAGGGACTAATTTGTTTGGAATCAATATAGCACCCCCCGATAAGGTTATGATTAGACCCCACGGAGAAACAGATGTGACTAAGATATTGAACCATTCTCATATATAAATGCGATGGTTTACCCGGATTCACGGTAGACCCACCTCAACACGTCCGTCGTAGTCACTATACCCTTTAACACGCCGTCCTCAGCCACAGGGAAGCCTCCGATACCGGTTTCCTTGACCAGCCGGCCGACTTCAGACAAATCGTCTTCAGGCTTTACTGTCACAACCTCCTTCTCCATTATCTCATCAACCCTTGTGCTGAGGTTCTCCTCCGCGCCAGCGCCCTTGAAGTCTCCTTCAGCCAGCATCCGGAGTATGTCGAACACTGTGACAACACCTATAAGATGGTCTTCCCGTATTACCGGAAGCCTCCTTATACGGTTCCTGACCATTATCTTGGACACGTCAGACACCATCATGCCCAGGCTGGAGGTCAGCGGTTTTGAAGTCATAACGTCGCCGACAGCCACCCCAATATCGTCCACCACAGGCATTACATCCCTCTCCGTGACCAAAGCGACAACCTTCATCGAGTCGCTGTCCTCGACTATGGGTATGCAGCTCGTCCTCTTGTCTATCATGATGTTCACCGCATCATCTATCGAAGCCTTCTTGCCGAGGTATGATGCGCCCACCATTATCTTGCTTATGGGACAGTTGACTGCAGCAAGGAAATTGCCGTTGTAATCCTTCAGCATGATGTTGTATTTTTCACCGCCAGCGAGGAAGTCCATTATGTCTATCGCCGCTGCGAGGCCGATGAGCCGGTCTGTGCCCGCATCCAGGACCGGAACCCTGCGGACGTCGTTGTCGACCATAAGTTCGGCGACATTCTTGATGGTGTTCATCGGATGGGTTGCTATGACATTGCCTGAAGCAACCATCATCAAATCGCCTTCACTGTCAACAACATGGGTTTTAAACTCTCTGGGGCCCCTGTCCCCGGATTTTTTTATGTCCGAATGCTTACCTACGTCGCGTGTCATATCATACACCAAACAGTATATCCTCTATAGTAGATGTTATTGTAGAGTGAGTGGTCCTGCCTATAGTTCAGTATTTTATTCACCGTGGACTATCTTACAGATTTTCTTGGTTAAGCCAACCCTGTCTTCAGCCTGAAACACGTTGCGGCCTATCGAGACTCCCATCGCACCGCAGTCCATCGCGTCCTCAATCATCTTGAGCAGCTCCGCCTCCGTGTCCATCTTGGGGCCGCCTGCTATGACTATGGGCGCCGGACACCCCTCAACGACTTCCTTGAACGTCTTCTTGTCTCCCGTGTAGAGGGTCTTGATCAAGTCTGCCCCTAATTCCGCACCCAGCCTTGCGACGTGCTTGACGTACTTGGCGTCCGCACTGTTCTGTATCTCCTTTCCCCGCGGGTACATCATCGCCAGCAGGGGCATGCCGTATGCCGAGCATTCCTCAGCAATCATCCCGAGGTCCCGGAGCATGTGGTGCTCCTTGTCTGCGCCAACGTTAACGTGTATGGACACCGCGTCCGCGCCGATCCTCACAGCCTCCTTGACTGTGGTGACCAGCGTCTTGTTGTTGGGGTCTGGTGCGACCGAGCTTCCGCCGTTCAAGTGGATTATCAACCCAACATCCTTCCCGTATCCCCTGTGACCCCACTGCACCATGCCCTTGTGCATGAGCACCGCGTCCGCGCCCCCGTCAGCAACCTCGTTAACAGCCTTCTGGAGGTCCTCTAGGCCGGGTATGGGGCCTACAGTAACCCCATGGTCCATGGGGACTATCACTGTCTTCCGGGACTTCCGGTCTATGATCCTCTCAATCCGTATCTTCTTGCCTATCATGCTGACAACCTATTTAACGATGGGATTTATTATTATAGTTGGGTAGTTAAAAAATGCTTGATTTGGAGGGTTTTTTCGCGGGCAGGGGGGCGCAGAGGAGGGTTGCCGAGTTCCTCGTCAGGAGGGGTTTGAGGGTTTCAAGCGGTGGCCTGGTTTACGCGGGCGACGTGGAAGTCAAAAGGTCTTCTATCGCATTATTATTGGGTGTGGACAGGAGGGTTGTGAAGTCCACCATAGAGTCGATAGCCGGCGACGAGAGGATGATGAAGATATTCAGTAGGCTTAATGTCACACCATACTTGAGGGATCTTGCGCCCGTCTTAGGGTACGGGGTCATCGAGATAATACCGTCCAACGCGGGGAAGGAGGGAATCATAGCGGGGGTCACTGGGCTGATAAGCGAGGAGGGTATTGGGATACGGCAGGTTATCGCGGACGACCCGATGTTCGACAACCCGGAGCTTACTGTGATAACCGAGAAGCCGATCCCCAGGGACTTGATAGACAGGATGCTGAATGTGGAGGGCGTCGAGAAGGTTGTGGTATTGAATTAAACCCTACTTATATATCCAGCCGAACATTCCCTTGCTCTGCTTCTCAGTCTTGGAGATGTTCTCCAGCCTATTCTGCTCCAACTCAAGCGCCATTAACTGCGCTTTGAAGAACGGCCCTAGGCCGCCGGCGGCAGCATTCATTTTCCTTAGCCTGTAGAGCCGGGCCTTGTTCTGGCTCACTTCAGCGGCTATTGCGTCTGCTGAATCATGGTCTCCGCCGAACAGTAGTCTTGAAACCGAGTCCCGCTCGTTGATCCTCTTCTCAGCAGCCATGGTCAGGTTTATGGAATTCCCGATGGCTAAACCTATGCTGGACACCTGCATGCCGGTATTCCGGTCCGCCAGGAAGCCGCCTAACTCGTTGAGCGCCTTCGCCCGCTCCATCATTATGCCCTGCCTCCTGAACTGCCTGGAAGAGTCAGTAAAATTGCCGGTATCCTGAATGATGTTCTTCTTAACCTCCTGTATGCGCTTTAGACGGGAGTTGAGGACGGAATTCTTAAGCTCCAGATTCCTGAAACGCGGCTTAACAACCTTCATAGGAGCGTTCTTCTTGACAGCCTTCAGTGGAACAACCATAACCTTACTAGGAGCGGGAGCAGCCTTCATTGGGGCGGCCATAACCTTACTTGGCGTGGAAGCAGCCTTCAACGTGGGGTTTGTCCGGGATGATGCAGCGGTTCCGGCCGCGTTAAGAGTGTTCTGGGGTGACGTCTGAGGGCACGCTTGCGATGCGGCCTGGATTGTGTTGCCCTTGCCGGGCGTGGATGCGGCATCCGCCTGGACCATGCCCGCGATTAAGAGCAATACAGCTAATGCGGAGAGTATCTTCATCATAGTATCTTCATTAGTTTGCTAGGGTAAAAATAAATAATCACGTATATAGTATTTAATATTAGTAGTAGGTATTTTAGTAGTAGGTATTTGCGCGTGAAATGGGATGGAAAATGGCGTAAACCATGGTTTTCACGCAAAAAACACGTTTAATGTACAATGTATGTCTTTTTATATTAATCTTGGTTTATATTTACTATTGAAGCATATCTTATTCCCATATGCTTGTGTGGTGGTTGGAGGAGATGAGTAAACCAAGGGTGGGGCACTATATAGATTTTCTTTCTGCTATCAGATACGTTAGGCTCTGCCTGGCCGAACCTGTTCCTTCCATCCAACCAGTCTTTAAAGGTGACTATTAGCGTTATTGGCGGAGAGGTGAGTAAAACAAAAATGAAAACAAAAAACGGAAACAACGGAGAATGCGAGTGTAGACGACTGAAAACCCTGACGGGCACAAACAACGGAATCTGGCGCAAAATCACGATAACACTACTCACACTACTCCTCATCACCACAATAGCCAATAGCGTAAGCGCTCAAGCCGGACCCACCCATACCTGCTCACCATCCGCCACACCAGCCTGCAGCATGAAGACGGACTACACGCCAGGCGCAGGCTGTAGCGGAACCGTGAACATCGACTCACTGGCAGACTATAACGCGTACGTGGCAAGCGATTACGGATTTAACGGAGCCAACTACAAGAACCTGGCGATAAACGACGACATGCTTGAGGCAGGAAATGACCTGATAATGCACTCTCCATGCGACATAACCTTGGCTGGCGGTAAGCGGTTGACTGGAAACAACATCTGCCTGGATGGAAGACGTGGAGTGAGCCTCGGGCAAAACACGAAAATCGAGGCAGACAAATTCTCCATGCTCTCTGAAGAACAAGAAACCACAATAGGTGGTGGAACCGACGTAGACGCGGACGACACATACATGAAGTCATTGAAATCAGCTTCACTAGGACAGAACGTCGACTTGAACCTGAACGGCCCACTCACAATGCTCTCTGATGAAGAGGGTGTAACAATAGGTGGGGGAAGCAACGTAATCTCGAACGAAGTTTTCATGAAGGCCCCGAAAACGGTTTCGCTAGGCCAGAATGTGGATTTGACGCTAAGCGGTCCGGTGACAATGGTGTCCACAGGTGATCTGACAACAAGCAAGGTGATTGTTGGGGGAGGCAGTTATATAGGATGCACTAGCTCATATATGGAGGCTTCAAGAGAAGTGTCACTAGGACAGAATGTTGACTTAGTAGTATCCGGAAACGCGATAATGTACTCGTATGGAGGATACACTGGAAGCGACGTCATAATAGGCGGGGGTGGACTAGCCGACGTTGACGGAGATTTTGGGATGTTCGGTTCTAACGAGGCGACACTCGGCGCCAACGCAGACACGGTGGTGGACGGCGACTTCACCATGAACGCTGAATCAGCTGCAAAATGTAATTTCGGCGGGGGATCAAGCCACACGACAGGCGGCACAGAATATGGGAACTGCCTTGGGGGAGGAGACGAGACACCACCAGGACTTATATGTGATGAGGATCAGGACCAGGACGGATATACTGACGACGACTGCGACGACAACGACCCGAACGTAAACCCGGGAGCAACAGAGATATGCAATGGAATAGACGACGACTGCAATGTGGGTACTGCCGACGGTTCAGGGGAATCACCACCATTAAACAGCATGCAAGATGGTGTGTGCGTGGATTCTGAGCAAACGTGCGCTGGCGGCACATGGGTTGACGATTACAGCGGAATCCAAGAATACGAGACCCCTGAAACAACATGCGATGGATACGACAACGACTGTGACGGCACGGAAGACGAGATGGACGACATGACCAGGCCTTTGAACAGCAAGCAGGAGGGGATATGTGCTGACTCACATCAGACCTGCGACGCAGGATCATGGATAGATGATTATTCCGGCGTTAGCGGATACGAAGACGGTGAGGCAACATGCTGCGACACGGTAGACAACGACTGCGACGGGCTCATAGACTGCTCAGACGACGAGTGCGACGCAGACTCTTTATGTGAGATGCCTGTCTGCCCTGACGGAAAGACTGAAACGCTTATGGAGACTATATCGCTCGGCGCATCAGACGCCGACGGCGAGGACAGCACAAGCATACTATACTCAGGCATGAGCTACCTGCTGAAAGCCACAGGCACATACAGGTACGATAGCTCTCAGAGCAGCAAGATTGCGGACGCGGAATACTGCACTAGAGATAGTTGGGGCACGCTCAGGACAGACCTGGATGGGTCCATACTGGACATACACCTGAATGGCCAGGATTATGACTGGGGATGCTATAACGATAATCACGAGTATGGATTTGTGTATGATGCAACTACGACAGGAAATGTAAACGTTTTATTAAGCGACTGGTATGGGACATGGGGCAATGCTTGCGACAACAATGCATGTATTCACGACAACTCAGGCAGCCTATCAGTAGACATATACTGTTGTGCGACAGACGAAGTCTGCGATGACGGCACAGACAACGACTGTGATACGTATGTCGACTGTGATGACAGTGACTGCGATGGAGATGACGCTTGCATTATTTGCGGCGACGGAGTGCAGGAAGGCGATGAAGAGTGCGACGACGGCAACAACGACCCAGGCGACGGCTGCACGCCAGACTGCCTAAGTGAAGACCAGTCCGGTGATGTCGTGGGTCCGTGTGTTGAAGCCGACCTGTGCGAGTGGGACACTGAACTCCCATTAGGAAACGAGTACTACGACATGTGGGGCTGCAACTACCAGTACAGCACCTTCTGGCCGCTTGCGACAGATAGCACTGTGACATGTACCTTCGATGGTGACGAGTACCACAACTACATGTTATATCTTTCGGTAGACAATGACATAATCGGGTGTACTCTGAATGGAAATCAGATTCCTGGGACTGTGGAGCAGGCTAATGAAGGCTGCGCTCTTCCAGACCCCAGAGACGAGTTGGGCGTCGCCATAAGCCCACTAAGGGATTCGGAAAACACGCTTGTCTGCCAGGTAAGAGACAGGAGGCTGGCTAACGGCGACCTGATACCGAACGCCAACTTCTTCGACGGCTGCGTGGTAGGAGACGACCCGTGCATAGACGAGGTATGCACTGACGGCATCGACAACGACTGCGATGGCGACATAGACTGCGCCGACGAAGACTGCGAAGGCGAGATAGGCCCAGATAGTGGCGTATGCTGCAACGGAGACGACGGATTATGCGACGACGGCTACGACTGTACCGACGACACGTGCGATGCGAACAACGAGTGCCTGAGCACGCCAAACGACGACAACTGTGACGGCAACGACGAGGACGAGATAGCAACCTGCGATAACAGCCCTGACGACAACCCGTTAACATGGGATTACAGGGCGGAATTCAACAGCCAGTGTGTCGACGTGGGTGGTGGAGTCTACGATTGTACTACAGCGGGAGCAATCTCGCATGACGGCAACGACCCTGACGCAGACGGTGTGGCAACAGACTGCGGCGACAACTGCCCAGACATCTACAACCCGCTGGTGACGTCAGGAACATGCACGGGATACAAGGTGGGTGATGCGTGCGACGAGGACAGCGACTGTTGCATAAGGCACAGACACTGTTGCGGCAGCAACTGGCAATGGCACACGCACTGCGGCACATGCCAGATGACTAGCGAGCAACCCAATTCAGACAGCGACTCACACGGAGACGCGTGCGACAACTGCCCGACAACCGATAACGAAGACCAGGCTGACGCAGACGGAGACGGGATAGGAGACGTATGCGACAACTGCCCAGACGATGCAAACAATGACCAGGCTGACGCAGACGGAGACGGGATAGGAGACGTATGCGACAACTGCGTTAACACGCCCAACGGCCCCAGCAAGGGGACCTGCGACGGCGGCGGAATCGGAGACTGGAAGAAGGGAGCTCCCTGCAACTCGAACAACGACTGTGGATTAATCAACCAGGGCAACTGCGTTAAAGACCAGGCTGATGCTGACGGCGACGATATGGGTGACGTGTGCGACACGTGCCCTGACGATAATCCAGGAGATGTTGACGGCGACGGCTACTGCCAGAGCGCAAGATTCAATTCACCGAAGAACGGTGGAGACGACTGCGACGACGACGAGCCGGCGGTAAACCCGGGCGTTAAGGAACAGGACTGCATGTGCTTCGATGAGGTAGACAACGACTGCGACGGAAAGGCCGATGCGGCAGATGACTCCTTCAACCTACTTGGAGGAGACTTCGGATGCGTCTGCAGGGACGGTCAGAACCAGATGGGCAACCAGCAGATAGACTGCGCGGACCCATGGTGCAGCAACTTCCTGAACGAACCATACTGCGCGGCCACTGAGAATACCGGCCAGTGTGGTGACTCTTGCGATGACAGTTTCGACAACGACGGAGACACCTGTATTGACGGAGTGGACTCTGACTGCGGCGGAACCGAGACGTCATGCGTTGACGGCAACGACAACGATTGTGACGGGCTCGTGGACTGCGCTGACCCGGACTGCGCCACACAAACAGGCCCGTTAGGCAGCACCTGCTGCCAGGATAATGAAGACTGCAACGACCATGATGCGCCCGAGATAGCCACGTGCGAGTGGACCCCCGACGGAAACCCTGATACATGGGACTACAGGGCCTTGTTTGACAGCCAGTGTAACGTGGGCGGCACATACGAGTGCAGTCAGACCACTGACGCGGACATTTCACACGATGGGACAGACCCGGATGCTGATGACATCGACACGGAGTGCGGCGACAACTGCCCGACCGTAGCTAATGCAGGTCAGGAGGACGTTGACAAGTGGAATTGTCCAGGAGGATATTCACAAAGCCCATGCAGTGACGGAGTGGGAGACGCGTGCGACAACTGTGTAGACAACTACAACCCGAACCAGGAAAATGCTGACGGTGACGCTCGCGGAGACCTGTGCGACAACTGCAAGCAAGTTCAGAACAACGACCAGTTGGATGTTGATGATGACGGGCGCGGAGACGCGTGCGACAACTGCGTGAACCATGGGAACGCCTGGAAGACTGGAACCTGTATGGGAGACTGGGAATACAGGGGAGTGCAATGTAATAACGATGATGAATGTGGGACAGGCACCTGCCTGAAACTACAGACCAACAGTGACGGCGACTCTCTAGGAGACGCGTGCGACAACTGCCCGAACATAGACAACGAGGACCAACAGGACATCGACAAGTGGAACTGCCCAGGAGGATATGCGAACAGTCCGTGCAGTGACGGTGTGGGAGACGTCTGCGACAACTGCGTAGACAACTACAACCCAGACCAGAAGAACTCGGACACAGACTCGCTGGGAGACCTCTGCGACAACTGCAAGAAAGCCGACAACGACGACCAGGCTGACAGGGATGATGATGGTGCGGGAGACGTTTGCGACACGTGCCCGGACACGCCAGACCACTGGAAGGCAGGGACATGCCTGATAAACGGTAGGTACACTACAAGGTGTGAAGACGACAGTGACTGCGGCGGACAAGCAGCACCCTCAGACGCAGGACTTGCAGACGAACCCGCTGGAGGAGTATGCGTCAGATACCTGGACACTGACAAGGATGGTCTAGGAGACGTGTGCGACAACTGCCCGACCACGGATAATCCAGGTCAAGAAGACGACGACCAGGATGGTGTGGGAGACGCGTGCGACATATGCCCCGGACACGATGACTGGGCTGACGCAGACGGAGACGGGATACCAGACGGATGCGACGCATGCCCGAACGATCCTGAAAACGATGCCGACGAAGACGGGGTATGCGGAGACGTAGACCAATGTCCCGGATTCCCGGACTACATGGATTATGACCAGGATGGCGTGCCAGACGACTGTGACGCCTGTCCGGCGGCTGGAGACGACTGCGCGTGCGAGCAGATATACCAGCTGGACACGGTAAGCGTGCCTTCAGACGGTTCAACAGTGAATTCAGTGACACTCGAGGCGGGGAAGAAATACCTGCTACAGGCCAGTGGGACATATGATTACGGCCCGAGCATAGCTGACGCGGAATGCAGCGAGAGGACTGGCGTGGTATACGGCCCAGGCTGGAAGAAGGGTGAGGACGTGTTCCCAGCAGTATGGAAGACCTACCTGGACGTTCTCGTGAACGACATAGACCATAGTTGGGGCCTAACGTGCAACAGTGATACCAACACGTACGACCTGATAATGCCAGGAACCGGAGTCCAGTCAGCGTTCAAGATGATTGACTCGGGTTACGGCGACAACAGCGGTAGTGTTACGATAGACATTTATGAGTGCGTCAGCTGCCCGGACGAGGAGAACGGTGGCGCAATACCAGATGGAGATGGCGGAACCCAGATTACATTGGAGTCCGGTGACGGATACTGCGACTACCAGTGCGAGCCGGTTGAGGCCACCCCAGAAGGAGTATACGGTGAGAGACACAACATAAACGGCATGTGCGACACCTGCCCAGGCATATACGACCACGACCAGGCAGACGCCGATGGTGATGGTCGCGGCGACGCGTGCGATAATTGCGTGAACACATTCAACCCAGACCAGAGCGACGTTGACGGTGATGGTATAGGGGACTTGTGTGACACTGAGGATGACGACGCCTCATGCGCGGACACGTTCGACAATGACGGTGACACGCTAGTCGACTGCGATGACCCAGGATGCCAGAACACGAATTCGTGCGATGCGGATGGTGACGGAGTGCCCAACGGCCAGGACATATGCCCTGAGACAGCGGACCCGAAGGTTTGTGACGGTGGGGCTAATGAAGGCCAGGAGTGTGTTGACGACACTGGATGCCCGGACTCGACCTGCAGTCAGCCGGACATGGATGGTGACGGAGTTCCAGGCACACAACCTCAGACAGACTTGAATGACCCGTCAACATGGTTTGGTGGAGACGCGTGCGACGCGGACGCGGACAATGATGGATTCCCGGGACCAGGCACGACCGGTGGAGACGCTTCAATCAAGGTTGTTGAGACGTGTAGGATATACGATCCGGAGCTGCCGGCTGAAGGCCTGCCGTTCTGCGACTGCGATGACCTGGATGCGACGATATACCCGGGTGCAGACGACCCTTTGAATGACAGGATAAACCAGAACTGCTGGAACGCGCCGCCCGTGGGAAGCATCACAAGCCCGATTGAGGGCAGCTCGTTCACGCACCAGAGCGCTCCAGTGCAGCTGACGTTCACCGCCGAGATAGGCGATGAGGAAGACTGCGTGGACGCGGTATGGGACTTCGGTAACGGATTCACGGCACAGTCAAACAACTGCGGTGAAGACTCCGGGGCCATAATACTGGACGAGTCGGCAGTAGGCGGGGAGGAACTGGAAGCCAGCACTGCATACGACCTGCTTGGTACGTTCACTGTCACGTTAAGCGTGAGTGAGAGCGGGTCAGGCGGTGCGGGCATGGCCGTCATAACAGGCGATGCTGTTGCTGTCGGAGGCCAGAGCACTGTAGACACGGTGAGCATAACCATAAACAGGCAGCCGAAGAACAATAACCCGGTGGAGACGCCTTCAGAGCCTGCGCCAGAAGCGCCAGCGCCAGAAGCACCAGCGCCAGAAGCGCCAGCGCCACAGCCTGCGGTAGTTCCGACGCCACAGCCAGTAGCACGGCCTCAACAGGCTCCAGCGCAGCCACAGCCTAGGGCAGACGCTCCGAGTACGGAGCCTAGGGCAGCGCCTGTGAGGGATGTCACGCCGCCGGCGATAACCGGCTTCGCGATAGCGCCCATAACAGACTACTTTGCGGCGTTAAGCACCAGCGGTTTCAGGAACCTGATACTCTTGATGTCGCTGATAGCTGGATACGTAGTGTGGGCGAGGGACACGCAGCTGAAGAAGGCGAGTGACTCCAGTAAGAAATAGGCTTGAATTGGGGGTGCGGTATAGCCGTCTCCCCCCAACACCCTTCTTTTTTTTATTTAATATTATTGTAGAGCCTATATTCTTCCCTTAGGGGTGAGTCCATGAGAAAGCATTTGTTCCTGTTTATGGTACTAGCGTTGACTGCTGTCGCAGACTCCGCTGCGCCGCCAGTCATGTGGGAGTTCAAGGCCCGCGGGACCATCCAGACAGACCTTGTCTTGGAGGGGGATGTGATATACTTCGGGACTTCAAGCGGCATGCTTTACGGAGTCAACAAGACTACGGGCAGCGAGGTCATCAATTATACTTCTACTGCAGGCATATACTCGACGCCGCTTGTGACAGGGGGCCTGGTGATATTCGGGTGCGACAACAAGATAGTCTACGCCATCAACAAGACCACAGGCAGTCGGGTCTGGACGTTCCTGGCTAAAGACAAGGTCAGGGGCCCGCCCATCCTGCATGAGGGTGTCGTGTTCATCGGCAGTGACGACAAGCACCTGTACGGCCTGAAGGAGTCGACTGGAAAGATGGTGTGGAGCCATAAGACGGGGTATCCTGTCCAGTCGAAGCCTGTCGTGGAGGAGTGGAAGATATACTATGCTTCAGGGGATAGGAAGGCCTACTCTTTGAGCAGGATTACTGGGGAGGTGCTGTGGAATACTTCGTTGAAGGGTGGTGTGACTACGAATCCCGCTACGCTTGATGACGTGATATACTATACCGCGTCAGACAGGAGGTTGTATGCCTTAGACAAGTATTCGGGGGAAGTCATGTGGAATTACAGCCTCAACAACACGGTCTACGGCAGTCCTATAGAGTCGAATGACAACATAATAGTCGTTGACAGGGAGGGTTACGTGTATTCCATCGACGCGCTGTCAGGCAATAACATATGGACGCTGAGGCTTGGCGATAGGACTTACGCAGACCCGGCGATATACGACGGCATGATATACGTTGGGTCAGGCAACAGCATACACGCGCTCAACGAGTACTCAGGCATAGTCCACTGGAGCAGGAACCTTTCGACCAGCATCAGGAAGACTCCAGCCTACTCTGAAGGCATACTCTACGTTCCTGCAGGATACTACGTCGACGCCATCGGCGGTGTCGCGGACGTGAGGGTCGACGACTTGAGGACAGACCCGATGATACCGGTCGACGGGAGGGTATTGAATGCTGTCGTTGAGCTGACGAATACGGGTGATGCGATAGCATCAGGAGTCAATGTTACAGTCTACTTGGACAGGAACGAGGAGTCTGGGAGGGTGGTAGACATACTGCCGGGGAGGAGCAGGAGCCTTGAATTCAGATTCAACGCGACTTACGGCAGGCACCTGCTGGAGGTCATCGCAGACAGGGAGAACAAGGTGATAGAGTCTGACGAGGATAACAACAGGAGGGGAGTGGTCTTCTCGGTTATGGGTGAGTGGCCGACATTCAAGAGGGATAACAGGCGTGGGGGTTCATACAGTCATGAGGAGAACTACAGTAGGAGGGTGGATAGGGTGTCCTGGTCCTGTATGCTCAACTCCAGCAGCCGTAGCATGCGTGACGCAGACTTTATGCTCGACCTGGTCAACAGGACGGGGGACTATGAGGGATTCATGGCGGCGGAAGTCAACTACACGTGCTATTTCTACAACAGCAGGGGATATCCGATAGACAAACAGTACTCCGTCTGGGAGTGCGGTGTATCGAATGTCAGCAGGGAGGCTTACGGGAATTTCACTTTAATCAGGGACTACTTGAACACGTTCAACGAGACGGCATACAACAAGTCCGTCATGCAGGGGAGGGTCGAGTACCCCTTCAACTTCACGGAATACACTGTGACATACTCATGCAGGGTGGGGGCGAACAGTGAACTGCCGGTGGAAGACGTGTTCCACGAGTGGAGTTGCAGGCCTAAAGCCGGGTTCGAGGCGACGCCATATGACCTGGCGGAAGCATGGTATTGCTCGACAAGGCATTACAGCAACTACTCCATCGAAGAGTTGGCTGAGCTTAGGGGTTACCCAACCCAGTCCAAGATGATAGAGCCTGTCAGGAGGATAAGGATCAGGGATTATGAGATACTGTGGAGTTTTAAGACTGGCGGAGGCATCAAGACGACTCCCGTTGCCGCGGACTTGGACGGCGACGGGAACCTGGAGGTCGTCGTAGGCTCGAGCGATGGTATAGTGTATGCGCTAGGCCCTAGGGGCGATGTCTTGTGGGAGTATTCAGTGAAGTCCCCGATATATTCGACGCCCACCGTCATGGACGTCAATGGAGACAATAACCCGGAAGTATTGTTCGGGTCAGACAACGGCAGGATATACGTCTTGAACAGCAGCGGCAGCCTATTGTGGAGCTATAAGACGGAGGGCATGGTCCGATCATCACCCCTGGTCGCTAACCTTGACGCCCTCCCCAGTCCTGAAGTGGTGTTCGGGTCCATGGACGAGAAGATTTACTGCCTTGACTCTAACGGCAATCTCCTCTGGGACTACTCGACTTCGGAGGCGGTATTGTCTTCGCCCGCGATAGTGGATATAGACTCAGACAGGATGAAGGAGGTGATGATAGGCTCCAACGACAACATAGTCTACACCCTAAAGACCCCCCCATACAAGGTGTGGAGTTATCAGGCAAGCGACGACATAACCCAGACCGCAGCCGTTGACGAGGGCAACAGTATTTACGTGCCTTCAGGGAGGATTATGAGCAAGATATACTACAGCAAGTACACTGACGAGGAGGGCATACCAGTGTCAAGGCTATTGAGGAGGTGGATTTTCAATGGGACACATGATATCACAACCTCGGTTTCGCTCGGCAGGATAGACAATGACAGCGTCCATGACATTGTGTTCGGGGCTGGGAACGAGCTGATAGTAGTCAACGACAGTGGCGATAGGATAATGAGGTACAGTCTAAGCCGGCCGATACGTTCGACTCCTGCGTTGGCGGATGTTGACGGCGATAATGTGACAGACATAGTGTTCGGCAGCAATGAGGGTGTCGTGTATGTCCTTGATTACCCGGGCATAATAAGATGGAGTTATGATTTGAACAGCAGTATCGCTTCTTCACCCGCGGTGGCGGATTTGACTGGCGACGGCACGTTGGAGATAATTATAGGGGATGATGAGGGGAGGCTTTTTGTCTTTGGGAGTTGGTTTGAATTGAAGAGGATGAACGCGTTGCGGGCCTTTAGGAACGCTGAGAGGAGGTTTGATTCCAGGAAGATTGTTGAGGCGGAGGATCTTGCGGTTCTTGCACGGCAGCGGTTCACCGCATTGGGGGATGATGAGGGAGTGCGCGACTGCAACAACCTCCTCCACAAGATAAGGGGGTACAACATTTATCTGAAGGCTTCTGAGGAGTATGATGCTGGGGAGTATGGGAATGCCTTGAGTCACGCGGATGATGCGGTGATGATATTCAGCCTGATAAGGGATGGTTTTTTGCTGGCTGAAGTGAAGGATTTGAGGGGGAGGATAGTGGCTGACGAGAGCATGGCTGCCGCGGAGGATTTGTTCGGGTTGGAGGATTGCGAGAGAGCGTGCGTTAGCGCTAAGAACGCGTATAATAGTTATAGGATGGTCTCTGACCTGGACGGCGCAGACAGCGTCGACATGCTCGTCAAGAATTCTAGGATGGTGTGCGGTGACACGTGCGTTCTCACCGAGTGAAACGATTTTTTAGACTTGCAGGAGAATACTGGTATTGTATGGACTCCAAGATTGACGGGGCTTGCAAGACATTGTATGAGCTGGTCATGGCCGCTAACGAGTCGCTGGATACTGGCGAAGTGCTGCAGGCAGTCTTGGACAAGACCATGGTCTTGTTCAAAGCAGATTATGGGGGAGTGTACACCGTAGGGAAGGATGGCTTTGAGTTGAAGTTCAGCAGGAACATCAGCAGCGACGTTGCAGAGGACGTCAAGCACATCTCAGCGGATGATAGACACGGTGAAACCCACGTCGTCAGCGAGAAGCTGGGGGACAAGAAGGGTTCAATACCTGGAAAAGCCAGGAGTATGGGGATACAATCTTACATCCACATACCATTGAAGTACAGGGGCAGGGTGGAGGGCCTGCTCATACTCGCCAGCAGGGAGTATGACGCGTTCAGCAGTGAGGACGTTAAGGTAGCTGACGTGATAAGCAGCCCCATCGGACTGGTCATAGACAACGCAAACGTCCACAGGAGGATTAGGGGGATAGACCAGTACACTTTCGCCTTGATGAACAGCATACAGGCTGCTGTGATGACGATACAATCCCACAGGATACTATGGTGCAATCCACTAACCCTCGAGATGTTCGGATACAAGCAGGAGGAGATAACCGGGAAGTCCATGAAAGAGCTGGTTAAGGACGAGGAGACGTACGAGACCATCAGGAGGAACCTGGACTACGCGGTCGAAAACAAGGGGGGGTTCTGCTTCGAATTCAAAGCAGCCAGAAAGGACGGCACCTCATTCAACGCGGAATGCTGCGTCTCCCTCCTCAAGCAGGAGGCCAACGACCCGTACATCATAGTCGCGGTCATCAGGGATGTCAGCAGGGAGAAGATGCTTGAGGAAAAAGTGAGAAAACTGGAGGATAAGAAAAAGGATTAAGAGGGGTTAGGCACTACACGCGCCCAGCCTTTCCGCGTGAATCATCTATCTGCGTTTCTGGCCTGCCCTCTGCTCCATCGCGATGGCACTGTCCCGCAAGTATTCTCTTTCCGCTCTGCCGCCAACCAGCATCATAGTGCAGAAACGGTCGAACAGCTCGCAACCAGGTTCGCCCAGTTTTTTCTCTATCTCCCGCCTCGCATAATTTAGGCTTGACACTTGCCC
>JBDRLL010000039.1:0-23869 GCA_043813075.1 Candidatus Altarchaeota archaeon | reverse complement strand
ACCTCCTCCAAGACCCCCACTACCGTTGCCAATGCCGCCCCTGAAGATAAGCCGAATAGTGATATTGCGACCGCCACCGCCAACTCGAAGAAATTGGATGCTCCAATCATGCAGGCAGGGGCGGCGATATTGTGGGGGAGCTTCCATACTCTGGCCCACCCGTACGCTAACGCGAATATGAAGAACGTCTGGATTGCTAACGGTATTCCAATCAGCACTACATGCAGGGGGTTTTTCAAGATTATCTCGCCCTGGAACGAGAAAAGGATGATGAGCGTCAATAGCAGGGCTGACATCGTGACTGTGTGAAGATTCCTTATGAAAACCTTCTCAAACCAATCCAAGCCCTTTTTCCGGATCAGGTAGTTGCGTGTGAGGTATCCCGCAGCCAAGGGGATTACGACGTAAAGGATTACTGAAAGGAGTACCGTATCCCATGGAACCATTATCTCCGTCAACCCCAGAAGAAACATGACTATCGGGGCATAAGCGAATATTAGGATTAAGTCGTTGACGGAAACCTGCACCAGCGTATAATTGGGGTCGCCTCTCGTCAGATAGCTCCAGACGAACACCATCGCCGTACAGGGTGCAGCACCCAAAAGAATCGCCCCCGCCAAATACTCGTTGGCCAACTGCGCTTCAATCAGGCCGGAAAAGATTATTTTAAAAAAAAGGTAGGCGAACGCGAACATAGTGAAAGGCTTTATTATCCAGTTCACAGCCAAAGTGAGGAACAGTCCCTTCGGCTTTTTCCTCACGTCCAAGACGCTTTTGAAGTCTATCTGCACCATCATCGGATAGATCATAAGCCAGATGAGGATTGCGACAGGTATCGAGACGTGGGCATACTCAAACTGGCTAAGCCACTGCGGGAAAGACGGCACAAGTTCCCCGATACCGATTCCGATAATTATGCACAACAATACCCATACTGTCAGATACTTCTCGAAGAACCCTATCGATTTATCTTTACCCATCTTGTCGTATTCGTTTTTTCGAATACGATAATATGTATTTTAACAAATAAAAACAAAGAGATAATCAAGAATGGCCAAATCATGCGATGCCGGATGCCCGGACGAAGCAAAGTCCGTAAAAAACCATATGCTCAACCCAAAAGACGCAAAGGACGCTTCATCAAGGCTTAAGCTTCTCGCCCACCCAACACGCCTTCAGATCCTTAAAATCCTGTCGAAAAAAGACCAGTGTGTCTGCGTATTCTCGGATGCCCTCGGAAAGAGGCAGCCGAACATAAGCCAGCACCTGGCAAAACTCAAGGACAACGGAATCATAGAATCCTACATGAAAGGCAAATACGCCTACTACAGCCTAAAAGACAAGAAGATTAGAAAGCTAGTTGAATCAATCTAGGGAAGCGATAAGCTCCTCAACCATTTTCCTTATCTCGTCCCTCGTCTTCCTGAACTCTTCAATCGGTTTTCCTGCGGGATCATCCAGACCCCAATCAACAGTCCGGTCAGCCGCAGTTATGGGGCTAGACCATGAAAAATACTAAACCTATACTGGATGAATAAAACCAGGATAAAGGCATGCCAACAATAATAAAAATCCAAATCCAGCATTTCATCAACACACAAATGGGCTTTTATCCCTTAAATTCTGGCGTTTAAGGAATGTAGATACTTCAGTATGTAGGGTTTACTACATCCTGTAGTTTATGGCTTGATACGCGAAAAAGCCTCCGGCTTTTTGCGCGCCAGCAGACGAAAGTCTGCTGAGCGTACTACACCGTGTAGTAAACTTAACCCATAAGGCTTGTAGCCCTTTTCTAGGTATAGGGGCCAGGGAAAGCTTATACAATGCTTTGGGCCTTTTTATTTCACTAAATCGTATATCTACAGAAACGCCCGAAAATACCTTTTCGGGAGTGTTTTCCTTTCCCTTGCCATTGTGATTACCCACCATAAGGCGTGCCTTGGCACAACAATTGATTATTGCAGGTTAAATGCGTATTTTGGCGGTATTTGACTTGTCGTTATCGCCTGAAATCTTATTTATTTGCCTACTTCATATTAGTTAAACCAGCTATTTTACGGCTAATTATCCCTTTTGCGGGGGTGCCAGAGTCGGTCAAATGGGCAGGGCTTAGGAGAACCCTTTTCCCGCCTTTCGGCGGCAAAAGCGTTCACGGAAAAATAATCTGTGAACAGGGTTCGAGGTTACCCTGTGGCGTAGGCCTGCGCGCGTTCGAACCGCGTCCCCCGCAACCCTTTCTTTTCATAAAAGAAAGCGTTGGCGGAAAGAAAACGTATTCTTCTCACATTCTGTGTCATTGAGTGTTAGCGAAAATGGCACTCGCATGTGAACGCACCGAAGACTTGTTTTCGTGCGCACCCCTATAGGGGGTTGCGTTGACGGAAAAAAAGAAACTATTCTACTAAACAGCTTGTTTATGGACGTATTTAAAGTACAGTGTCTGGATTATTGTTCCTTTCGCGAATCCCAGCAGCCCGAACACTATTGCAGACGCGGCCGCGTCCACGGCCATGGCTCCGCTGGTTATCCCTCCGAGTATTACTGACAGTATCCCTTGTGGGATGAATATTAGGAATAGTATGTTGCTTGTTATGCTGCAGTATACTCTCGCAAAGCAGGTGTGGAACAGGTACGCTCCAAGCAGGCCGTACAGCAGTCCTATGACTGCGAACAATCTGCCCAGGCTTTTAACACTACTCTTTGCCTGCTCTCCCACGCTACTCATAGTCCACCTCCAACCTCATTAGGATACAATACTATTTAAACGATTGAAAAAAGCTTTTTCCTGCATTAATGCGAAAGAAAAAAATGGATAAACAGCATTTGACGTCAGGTAGTCCTAACGCCACCTCTCCCCCTAATTTTAGGGGGAGTCTATGGTAATTTTATATACTCTCATATTATAACTGATGAAACGAATCGCCATCCTGCTGGCGGTCTTCTTGTTTTTACCCCAAAATGCGTGTGGTCTATGGCCTGACGGCAGTCCGTGTCTTAAGCATTCTGACTGTGAGTCCGGGTGGTGCAGTTTCTACGGGCAGCCGTCCACCTACGGGGGCTCGTGCTGTAAGAATGGTGAGAAGTGCTGTCCCTCCCACGAGATAAACGCCCCCCTCAAGGGTTTCGACGGGGAATGGTACGTCTGTGGGCATAATTTTTACCTAGTCAAAGATCTTGGTACTACGACAACACAGGAAACAACCACGACAACAACGATACGATACACTACCACAACATTAAAAGTCATGACGACAACCACTGTTAAAATGACGTCCACCAGCACGACGACTTCAACCACAACGTCACTCGGCCTCGTGGTCTCCATCGAGCCTAAAGATGATGCTGAGGCGGAGGAGATCAAGAAGCTGATTGAAGATGAAATCTATCCTGCGATAGTGTCCACGTTCGACAAGGATTCAAGGAAGGTATTCACAGGCCCTAGAGAATATAAGCAGGGGATACACTTGAAGATGACGTCGAGCGAATCTGTTGCGTCATGGCTTGAGGGGTCTAACGTGCTGACCATCCCCTACCAGCGCATGTACGTGCAGATGGGGATGTACAAGCCCAAGGCAATGCAGTTGAATGCATTGGCCCACGAGCTCACCCACTACCATATGAATGGTTTCGCGTTGGAGCGGGGGGGAGACTATAATAAAGTCCCGAAATGGTTTAGGGAGGGGATCTGCGAGTACGGCGCCCACAGTTATATGAAAGGCAAGCTGAAGGACGTGCCTTCAGTCTCAGAGGCCCGGAGGAATGTCATGGTGGGGTATCTGGCTGATGATGAGAGACACTATAAGGAGACTGTTGAGGCGGTCGCCTTAGACAAGGTGTCGTGGACTACTGATGATGACATGGACGCGAGCTATGAGGACTACGACCACTTATACTATGGTGGGGCGTTCAGTTTCATCGACTACTACATCAAGAAGCCCCGGGTTAGAGACGCCCGCATGGACCTCCTGAAATACATGTTCATTAGAGGGTCCAATGGGGAATTCAAGTTCTACGTCCAGGTCGGCGGCAATAATGCCGAGATGACGGAAGAACAGTTCAAGAAGGAATGGTTCAACGAGTTTGACAGGAGATTCAACATCAGGGGCGGTCTAAGCAATGAACCCACCGTAACCGGCCAGGCAAAATCGATAATGAAGGACATAGGGTCTCTCATAAGCGGACTACTACGTCGCGTATTCTGAGCCTCCTACCAGCTGGCTAACACATACTCTACAATATTTCCCCGACTTTTTGGCGTATCTCAACTATCAGGTTGGACTTGTCTAACTGTCCTTGAACGTGTTCCCCGTATTTCTCCATCTGTTTTTTATAATCCTTTGCTACAGTACAGACAAGTATCTTAGCATCACCTATGACGTCCAGTTCAATCATCTTGTCGAGAGTCTCCCACCCGTCCATATCTGGCATCATCACATCCAGTATAATCAGGTCGATTTTGTTTTTCCCCGCACTCTCAATGCATTCACTGCCGCTGAATGCGGTCAACACGTTATACCCATCGAGGTCTAGGACTTCTTTTATGAGGGTGCATATGTCTTCCTCATTGTCGACCACCAATATTGTCTCATTCATCTCTTACACATCTCTTTTAGGTAGTGTGAAGTAAAAAGTGCTTCCTCGCCCAAGTTCGCTTTCGACCCATATCCTGCCTCCATGATCTTCCACTATCCTCTTCGCTATCGCTAGGCCGAGTCCAGTCCCCTCGTGTTTCCTGTGGGTGCTGGTGTCGACTTGGAAGAGTTTCTCGAATATCTTCTCATGGAATTCCGGGCTGATGCCTTCTCCCGTGTCAGAGACTTCGATTTGAATGTGGTCTTGTCTGTCTCGTGTTCTTACGGTTATCATGCCGTTTTCAGTGAATTTTATGGCGTTGTTAAGGAGGTTTTCTATCACCGAGATTATCCTCTCCTCATCGCAGACGAGTGGTGGCATCTCCATCCTATCCCAGACAATCTCATCATTCTTCTCGATGTTTAACGGCTTAAGCCTCTTGATAACGTCGTCTATCATGTCGTTGAGGTTGTTCTCCACCATGTTATAGCCGATTTTTCCGGTATCCAGTTTCGTCATCTCAACAAGGTCGTCCATCAGGATGTTCAGTCGACTCGCATTCCGAATGCACGTGTCTATTATCTCCTTCTGCTTATTCGACAACGGGCCGTATTGACTGGTCATCAATAGTTCGAGATACCCTCTCAAGGGCACGATAGGGCTTTTAATCTCGTGGCTTATGTTCCTAAGGAAGTCGTCCTTCATCCTATCCATCTCCTGCAGCTGCCTCACCTGCTGTCTAATGGACTCATCGACTTTTCTCGAGAAGACAAACGCGAAATATATGATGACTGATGATGTGATGAATGTTATCAAGACAATACCGTAAATCAAGTATTGGACCTTATTCCTGATATCATCAGTGATCTGGACTAGGTTACTCGTGAAGATATCGCCAGACACGTCAAAGTCTGTGAGGCTGTCCTGTAGCCTGTAAAACAACCATATGCCATCAGTACTCTCTATCTTTTTATCCTCTACTACTATCAGTTCAATCAGCCTCATATGGGATGTGTTAGCGAGTTCTACGCCAATCTTCGTCTCCTTGAGCTGCATGTATAACTCATCGCTTTCCCTAAGTTTTTCCTTGGTAATCTCCCACACATCATACGACTTATCGATCCTACTCTCAATCTCAGACCCCAGAATCCATTTATTCCTGGCATTCATCAAACCCTTCAATGAAGACTCGAATTCATACATCTGACGATACCATAATTCATCATCTCCTGGATTACCAGATTCAAAACTAAACCTATCACGTGTTTCTTCATGCAGTTTCTCCCAGTCATACTCTGCCTTGATGGACCTGCCTTCGATATCCTTCAGCGATATGATCAGTGATCCAGCATATCCCACAATCATGATTAGGAGTATGAACGGTATGATAAAGGCCAGCAAAGCCTTATGTTGATTGTCTGGCTCCATCCAAACTACCCTCCCACTTCTTTCTCCATATAGTCTGCGATATCCCTGTTCAACCCCCTGGAAGCCTCCTCTGCCGTCACGTCGCCGGCCATGACCCTCTGAATCCAACTGGATCCTATCATCATCAAGTCCGTTATGTCTTCATGAACTGGCGTGGTACGGCCGTATTCCTCCACCCAAGGCAATATCTTAGGGTATAAGTCTAGTATGTGGTCGTCACTCCACACGGATTTGACTGGCGATGACCCGCCAGGCAGAGGGTCCCTGCCTCTCGCATAAATCTCCGCGCCTTCCCCTAGCGTCGCCCATGCGAGAAACCTTGCGGCAGCCTTCTTGTTTCTGGAATTCTTGTTTATAGCAAGTCCTATCGTCTGCACGTACATGTCCCTCCTGACGCTTCCGTCAGCCTGTCTTACGCCCGGCGGAGGTGCAATATCAAATTTATCATATACTTTCGGGGATTTTTTCTCGTTCACCAGGTCCTGATAAAACGCATTCCACTGCATTGCCATAGCTACTTCACCCTCCTGGACTATTGCAGCAACCTCGGGATGCTCGGCATTAATCGATTCGGGTGGAAATGCGTTGGCTTCAGACAACTCTTCAAAGACTCTAAGTCCTCTGACAGTGTCTTCATTATCGAAATTTGGCGTGCTGGTTCCTGGCTTGAAGATGCTTGTGCCATAGGGCCACAGGTTTTCCAGTGCCGCGCAGAACGTCCACATCTCGTATTTCCCTTGCATGACTGTGCCGTATTCGGTGGGTGAGCTTTTGTTTAGGCTTCTAGTATGCATCTTCGATACTTCAACGTACTCCTCCCATGTCTCAGGGGGTTTTGGTATGAGATCTTTCCTATAATACAAAATTACTTCACTCATGTCTTTCGGGAGCATGTATGTCTTCCCGTCAGGGCTCTCGACGGTCTTTAGCGCGATGTCCAGCATAGAGTCCAGGGATAGTCTTTTGCCGTCTGGAGCGGTCATTACCTCATCATCCTCCAGATACTTGTCGAGCGGCTCTAACTCGTCCTTAAGCCTGCCTAAGTGTATGGAGAAAGGGTGGATGATGTCTGGCTCCGGCATGCCTGACATAAGCTGTATCTCAAGCTTGTCGAAGTATCCGACACGCTCCATAGCCTCCGTCTCCACCAGAATACCTGTCTCGTCAGAGTAATGCTCGTTCCAGTACTCTACGGTCGGAATCATCGCCTCCGACTCCGGGCCCTCAAACATCTGGACCTTAACAATAGTCTTACCTGGTTTTCCTAGAACATCATCTCTAAACACGTAGAATAATCCTATGGACGCGACTAGTATGAGACAAAAGACGATGATCACCCGACTTAAACCCACATCTCCTTGCATCCTATTGCTCTACACGCATCTCCCACACCAACACGGAGACATCTGATATTCAATGTGTAGGGCAGTCCACCCATAAAAAAATACGGGTTCCATGCAAATAAAAGAATAAAACACTGCTCCCTGGTGGTTATGGCGGCGTTCTAGCTCGTCAGCTTACACAGCCTTTCGACGTGTGGCAGCACGTCCTGCTTGAAGTTGACTGGCTTCGCCAGGAAGACGTCGACGTTCGGGTCAGGCGATGTCTTGAATCTCTCCCTCAAATCCTCTGAACCGCTTATCAGTATGACCCCAGTCTTCGGGTTTAGCCCCTTGATTCCTGCCGCCATCTCCAGCCCCTTCATTCCAGGCATCTCATGGTCTGCCAACACAACCGAAACGTCTCTCTCAGACTTTAATCTCTCAAGGCCTTCCCTACCATCAGAGGCCTCGACGACACGGTAGCCAGCCCTCTCCAGATGCTCCCTGTAGGCGTTTCTAATGGGCTCCTCGTCGTCGACTACAAGGACTTTAGGGCCATTACGCCCCAGCCTGTCTTCCAGCAGCTCCGGCCTCTCCCGTATAGTTGGTGTGTCTGTTATGACGTGGTATCCGCCTGGAGCCAGGTCTGATCTTATTATGCCCATCCTTCATCATAAATTAGTGCAGGTATGCTTATTATTCCTGCATTCATTCTATTTTTAGTGCCTGAGGGGTCTTCATCAAGTCGGAAGAGGTCTGCCCTTTGTATGGGTGGTGACGCCTACGCTTACCTGATAATCCTCATAGTATTCTCCCCCAGCCTGGCGTGGGTTTGCATGCACAACGGCTTCTGGAATGATGATGCAGTGTACTACGGGCGCACTTCACTCCTCCTTAACCATTACTTCAAGACAATGCCATTATCTGAATGGTATGCCAGCATATTCGAGTTTTCACGGGCTAGGGCGCCGCTTCACGTGTGGGTTGGGCAATGGTTCGCCCAGTTGGGGGTCATGTCCGGTTATTCGTTGAAGGGCATGCTTGCAGCCGTGTTACTGTATTCCCTCCTGTCTCTGATGTTATCCTATGCTGTGTTAAAGCGGTTTTTCGGGGGTGGGTTGGTTCCGCTGGCTGGCTCGGTTTTCATGGCTTCCGCGCCAATGTTCATCGGCTTGTCCACCAAGTTCTTCACCGAGCCGCTGCAGCTCCTGATAATCCTGCTCTTCCTTTACGTGTTCGCATTCCATACGGGTTGGAGCCGGTCCTACACACTCCTATGCCTTTTGTCGCTTTCATCGCTCGCGCTTCTGGTGAAGACGTCCACGCCCCTATATGTGCTGGTGCCCTCGATAATCGTGTTAAAGCACGTCTTGTCCCAGGGTTTAGGCGGATTACCCCGCGAGCTCGGCGTTACTGTCAGGAAGAACATTCCACTCACCCTAGCATCCATCATGCTACTCTCCTACACGCTATCATTCTACTCTAAAAACCTTTCAAGCATGAGAACCCATGCTGGCATATCACTATATTCTCCGGTATGGGTTCTCCAGGAGCCATTCACGTCAAGAATCCATTATGTCCTCTCCAAGTCATCGGGAATATTATCCACGACACCCACACTCGTATTAACCGTCCTCATCATCATGGCGGCATTCCACTCTTGCAGGCGAAGGCGGTGTGTCGGCTGGGAGTATCTCTCAGCCTCTCTTCTCCAACTGTTAATAATAATATCATTCTTCGGATACTACGGCACCACCAGCACGAGATTCCTGTTCGGCATCCTTCCTTACGCGTCGGTCATTGTCTCATGGTCTCTCGCCGCCATAGGTGACAAGAGGATAACCTCCATGATGGTGTTAGCCTTCATCCTACAGTCCCTGGTGATAAACGCCCAGACCCTCGGGCTAATCCCGTTCAAATCAAACACGCGGGACTCATTCCTCACGACATATAATCACGGTTCAAACGTCCATGACGCCCATCTTGAGTTAACAAACATGATCTGCAATAACACGCGGGACGAGACAGTCTTCCAGGTGGCTGGCGACTGGTTTCCACACTCAGGACTAATGTTCCTCCAGGCCGCCGACTACTACGGACTCCACTGCCTATCCTTCCTAAGTTGGAATGGCGTTGATGCGGGTGTGGTCACAACCGAGATGAACATGGACTACGTGCTTTTTTTCCGTAATAGCCCCCTCACGCGACCGGAAAAAATCGAGGTAATCAACAAGTCTCTGGATGCCGTCAAATTCTGCGACCTCGTCGAACTGGCTGATGATTCCCTCGCAAAGAATAGCTTCCCCCGACTTATGATACGGAACTGCACCGGCCAGGATACAATGTCCCCCGTAAAATCGGCGATAAAAAAACAGCCCCCCAAACACTAGGTTAACGTGAATGTCATCAAGGATGGAAAACACCGGCAGAAGGTTCTTATGGCTGAGGGAGAGGTTCGCCGGCTGGATTGGCAGCCACAGCGGATACGAACCCCTATTCCGTGAAATACAGGCGTGTTATGCTGGAGACTACGTCAGCTTCTGGCGGGATGAGGGTCATAGGCTTCCCAGGCATGTGTTCTACCCTCATTATCTGCTGTCAATGACCGCGCACCCCAGGTCATCGTACAACGTATACGGCTCCCACGCAGAGACGACCGCACTATGGCACTGCCTTAGAAATAAGCCGGACTTGATGCATTACGCTTCAGTCGAACGCCAGCTCCGGCTCCTGCCCTACGTCAAGAAGAGGCTGAAGACAAAGGTTGTTGGAACGTCACACCAGAACATCGGATACTGGGAAGACCATAGGATACCCTTGGACATACTATCCTCACTCGACGAGCTAATAGTCGTCTCAAACAGGCAGAAAAGGGAGTATGAACCCATACTCCCCGGGCGCGTCCACTTCATACCCCATGGCGTGGACACAGGATTCTTCCATCCGACAGAGAAGAATGAGGAATGCTTAAGATGCGTTTACGCTGGAGTATGGCAGAGGGACTCCCCGACCATGGTGGGTGTGGTGGAAAAACTACTGGCTGAACGGCCGAAAACCCACCTAGATCTTGTTGTCCCCCGAGAATTCCACACACCGTTCTCAGCCCTTATGAATAAGGAAGGCGTCACAATCCACTCCAACATCACTGACGAAGAGTTGAGGGACGTCTACCGGAAGGCAAGCCTGCTCATCCTCCCGCTCACCGACTGCACCGCAAACAACACGATCCTCGAGGCTATGGCATGCGGGCTACCGATAGTATCCAATGACGTTGGGGGAATACGCGACTACGTCACAAGCGATTTCTCAAGCCTGCATCCAGTCGGGGATGTCGAAGGGATGGTGGAATCCGCACTCAACCTACTGGAAAAGCCCGGTCTGTTATCCCGGATGTCTGAATCATCCCGTAAGCATGCGGTTGAAAACTTTGGCTGGGAGCGGATCGCGGAAAAAGTAGTCGGCTTATACGATAAAACCCTAGTATAATATGGTCTCACGGTGAATCACATGGATGGCGTCCGCTCAAGGCACATATCCCTCCTAATACTCATACTCCTGTCCGCGAAAATCCTCGTAGTATTGTCCTCGCCATTCATCCCCCTAGAAGGCGGTTCCGCTGGAGAGCGCACTCTAGTAGACCGTCTAGGATACGGTTTTGACTCAGTATTCTACGTCCACATCTCGGAGAAAGGATACTCAGACTTCACGCCAAGCCCACACAACAGCAGGTTCCTGCCTGAAGGCCCCGAATCATCCAACTGCATATACAGCTGGCTTTTCCTATACCCCCTGATGATAAAGATGGTCTCATACGCGACAAACCCCATACTGGCGGGATTGATAATCTCGAACCTATCCTCCATCACGGCAGTGATACTCTTTTACGGCATAGCATTGGACTACCTGGACGAGAATCCTGCATTCCGGGCAGCCATCCTATTCATGATATACCCTCCAAACCTTAATTCCGGAATGTACCTGCACAACGGCATGCTATCCCTCACACTGGTCCTACTTGCCTGGATGTTCCTGAAAAAGAGCATCATAGTATCCGGCCTGTCCCTCATGCTGGCTTCACTAACCCGGTTTGAGGCCCTGATAATGTTCCCATTATTCACCATCATTTACCTACGAGGTAGCCGCGGGATTACGCCCTCAAAACGCTTTTCCAGCTTGCTGTGCCTTAACGTGTTTTCACTCCCCCTGCTATACTGGATTCTAGTATCCGTACCCGCGGATACCGGCCTTCAGCTGTCAGACATAGAATGGATATGTCATGGTAATCACATTGGCCTCCCCGGCCTAGCACTATTATACTCATCGCCGATGGGCCTGTTGTTCACGTACTTCGCATTGCTGGCTGCAGTACGCTTGAGGAAGTATGGCAACGACCTGCACATTTATTCAATTTTCATGATGCTGTTCTTCCTGTCCCTTGGCGGTAGTGCGATAACCGGTTCGCTTCCAAGGTACATCGGCTCCATATGGCCTCTCTTCCTTTATTACGGCCGTGAGATGGATTCAGTTGACGTCTGCTTTGTGTCTCTCTTGTTTGTGTTAATGTCATCGCTGATGTTCAACATCCATTCCAACCTTCTGTCGATTGTCTTATGACTTTTTCTTGTGGCTGGCGCAGTATGCCCTGAATGATTCCGGCCATTCTGTCTGCCTCACGGACTCTCGCATGAAGCCGACGAACTTTGATAGCTGCTCTATGGTCTCCGGGCTTAGCTGATGCTCTATCTTGCACGCATCTTCCTCCGCGATACCGTCTGACACAAGAATCATTTTGAGCAATAGCGTCAGGGTCTCGTGCCTCATGTGCGTGGATTTAGCTATCCTCTCTCCCCTGCTAGTCAACAGTACCGGCTGGTATCTCTCATACCTGATCAGTTTTTGCCTGCCAAGCTTATGGAGCATCTCTGTCACGCTTGGTGCTGATACGTTAAGCTCCCTGGCAATGTCTTTCACCCTGACAAAGCCCTTCCTCTCCCTGATGGTGTATATCTTCTCCAGGTAATCCTCCATGACTGTTGTTACTCCAGACATTTTAATTTAGGCGAGCCTACACGATTTTTTAGGTTTTTACATTATTTCCTAAATTATTTAGGTATAACCTTATCTAATCCTAATACCATTAATTAGGTTTACCTAAAAATGTGTGCTATGCGGCTTAGTGAACTCGGTGTAGGAAAAAAGGCTACCGTCAGGGAACTCCAGGGCGGGGATCAATTCAAGTCAAAACTCAAGACAATGGGCTTAAGGGAAGGAAAGCAGATCACGGTAATCGCCAAAGAACCGGCCCACGGACCCGTCGTAGTGAAGATAGGAAACACCACCCTGACCATCGGCCGCGGTATGGCGGACAAGATATTGGTTGAATAACAATGAAAATCCTTCTAATGGGAGACCCGAACGTCGGAAAAAGCGCCTTGTTCTCACGCCTAACCAACGTCAACACCATATGCTCCAACTATCCTGGAACAACCGTTTCCTACTGCCAGGGAAGGATGCCCTACATGGACGGGGATGCTGACGTCATCGACGTGCCAGGAACCTACTCGCTCAAGGCAAACACAAAGGTCGAAGAGATAGCGGTCGAATTCCTCAGCAAAGGCGACATCGTCGTGGACGTGGTTGATGCGACAAACCTGGAGAGAAACCTCTACCTGGCGCTTGAGATACTTGAGAAGGGTAGGCCGACAATAGTCGCGTTGAACTTCTGGGATGACACAAAACACAGGGGCATAGACATAAATGTCGAAAAGCTCGAGAAACACCTTGGCGTCCCAGTAGTCCCTACCGTGGCGGTGACCGGCGAGGGGATAAGAAAACTGGTTGAGAGAATGCCTGAAGCCAAAGACCGGGAGGCTGTCGAAAGAACCGACGACGAGAGGTGGAGGCTCATAGGAGAGATAGTCGAGGACGTCCAGGTGCTCGAACACCGCCACCACACACTACTCGAAAAGATCGAGGACGCGTCCATACGCCCCCTAACAGGACTCCCCATAGCGGCAATCGTACTGTCCCTCACGTTCACCCTAATAATAAACGTCGGGAACTGGACGATAGAACACCTGATGGACCCATTCTTCTACAATATATACGGTCCATTCATCAGAGTGGTTGTAGAGTCATTCGCCCCAACCGGGATACTGCATGAAATACTGCTCGGCTCAAGCGACGACTTCGTGGAATCACTCGGAGTCCTTACGACAGGACTATACGTCCCCCTAGACATGGTGCTCCCATTCGTCATACTATTCTACTTCACGCTAGCACTCTTGGAGGACTCCGGATACCTCCCCCGGCTGGCCACACTAGTCGACACAGTAATGCACAGGATAGGATTACACGGCTCTGCGATAGTACCCTCCATACTCGGCATGGGATGTAATGTTCCCGCCATGCTCTCAACCAGGATGCTTGAGTCGCGGAAGCAGAGGTTCATAGCCGCGACCCTGATAGCCATATGCATACCCTGCCTGGCACAGAACGCGATAATAATCGGACTACTCCTCAAGCACGGGGTAAAATACGTTGCAATAGTATATCTGACGCTAATATCACTCTACGTGGTCCTCGGCCTGATACTGAAGAACGTACTGCCCGGAGAGACGCCGGAAATACTCATGGAGATACCACCCTACCGCATCCCCTCCATGAAGGCAACACTCAAGAAGACGTGGATGCGCGTCAGATACTTCCTCATGGACGCAGTGCCATTCGTAATCCTCGGCGTTACTCTCGTGAACCTCATGTACGTCTTCGGCATAGTATCACTGCTCGCAGAACTATCCGGCCCGCTGATGGCACAGCTTTTCGGCCTACCGCCAGAGGCTGTTGTGGCGCTTATCGTAGGCTTCATACGCAAGGACGTTGCTGTGGGAATGCTCGCTCCACTCGGAATGACGGCGATGCAGTTGACTGTGGCCTCAACAATACTCGCAGTCTACTTCCCATGCATCGCAACATACATGATGCTCTGGAGGGAGCTCGGATGGAAGGACGCGCTCAAGTCGACCGGAATAATGGTTGTCGTGGCGGTGGTCGTCGGATTCCTACTGAAGACCCTGCTACTATAATGCGGCATCCTATATGTCCACTCCCAGCGTAATCCGCACGACATACCCCAACGCAAATGAGAACGCTGCTACGCCAAGACTTATCACCACCATCTCAACGAACCTCGCCCTGAAAGAGAGGTCCTTGGCAACGGAGATGTAGAACGTGAATATCGTGATTATCATGACGACGTTAAACAGCGTTACACAAAGACTCACGTATATGTCATTGAAAATCAGGTATGGCGCCACAAGCAGCATCACGGTAAGCACGTAGGCCGAGCCGGTGTACACTGACGCCTTAACCGGATTCTTACCGCCCCCCTCCGATTTAGTCGAGAGATACTCCGAGGCCGCCATCGAAAGGGATGCTGCCACACCAACTATGAGGCCCGTCACCGCGATAAGCCTGGTATTCTGGAGTGCTAGCGTGAATCCTGCGAGAGCCCCCGTCAACTCCACGAGCGCGTCACTCAACCCTAAGACCATGCTGCCGACGTACTTAAGGCGCTCTTCATCTATCATGCCTATCAGCTCCTTCTCGTGCGAGTCCTCATCCTCCAAAATCTTCCTCGCCTCAGGTATCGACTCCGCAATCCTGTTGTAGGCCACCTGCGCCCGCTCTTCACCCTTCTCCATAAGCTTTATGCCGAAGGTTATGCCGAAAACCCGTGATATCATGTAATACCACCAGACCTTCAGCATGTCAGGCTTAACATCCCTGCCCGTATGCTTCCTCCAGAAGTCGTGGTGCCTCCTCTCATCACCTGAAATACGCTTGAGAACACCACTATTGTGCCCGTCCCTCACGACACGGGATAACCTGTCATATATGATGTACTCTGTGAGTTCATTGCGTTGGGCGGTCAGAATACCACGCAGAACATCCTCGTCCACCATGAATAATACACTCCCTTACTTAAGTACCTTCCCAGTCTCCAGATACCAGAGATACAAGTCCAGCTCCCCCAGACTCATCCCCATGCCCGCAGCCAAACCCCTTAAAACCCCCTCGATCTCCAAATACTTTTTACGGGAGATGCTCTTCGGCCTAGCTAACAGCCCATACTCAACCAAGACGTCTATGATGTGGAAGTCTATTATCGCATAATCACTGAACCCAATGTTCCTGAGGAAATGACTGGCCTCCTTGTACCCCACGCCCTTAATGTTCTTCACAATCCACTCCCTCAGGGCGGGGCCGCGCATACTCCTTAGTGCAGTCATCAGCTCCTTCCTCCTGCCCCTGGACTCGACGATGTATTCTGCCCGCGTGTTAGGGAACCTATGGCCAAGCCCCCTCAACCTACCGGCAAGCTGCCTCCCATCCAGCGTCAAGAAACCTCCCCCAATCTCCTTCTGAATCCTAATCGACCTTTCAGCAGTGAAATTAGCAGTCAGTATGCAGAAACACAGTTCACTGAAGACCCCCCCCGTCTTTCTGCGTCCGTTCCTCTCGAACTCTCCCATACGCTTAACTACAGTCTCGCTTACCCTGCTGTTCTCCAGCCTCCTCACCCTAGCCAGCAGGGCGCTCCTCCGCTTAACCATCCTAGAATCCCATGTTAGCCCCGACTGCGAGAAGCGCGTGCATGAAAGCCAGGATAAGAGACAATACCGCCGCCGGCTTATGGTACTTGAACGGTATCCTCCTAACGCCCCTCGCGTTAAGGAATCCTATGGCCGCAGTAGCGCATATCATGAGGAGTGTTGCAATGCCCCCCCACACTATCACAGGCATTCCGAATACTTCATTGTACGCGAACTCCCCCACACTCATACTAACACCCCCAACGCAAGCTTTAGATTCTTAACGGAATCCCCCGGATCATCGGCCTTCACTATGTAAGACCCTGAGACGAACATGTTGGCGCCAGCGTCAAAGACCTGTCTGATAGTGTCTGGCGTGATTCCGCCGTCAACTTCAATATCCAGTCCAGGAGCGGTCTCCCTCAGCTCCCTGATCTTCCCGACCATCTCCGGGAGAAATGGGCTGCCATAGAATCCCGGATTCACGGTCATAATCAGCACCTGCTCAATATCATCGACGTATTCCATTATCGACTTGAGCGGCGTCTCCGGATTCAGCACAAAACCCGGCTTCTTGCCAAGCCCACTTATGGCGTCTATGACTTCACCAGGATTATCGCTAGCCTCTATGGGCGCTAATATGGTGTCGACCTTGTGTCCATGCCCCTCAATCCATCCCCCCGGGTCTGCCACCATCAGATGCGCTTCATACGCCCCCCCATACTCTGGGACACTGAAGTCGAAGTCTATGGAACGGCTTGGCACAAACTTCCCGTCCATAAAGTCCAGCTGGATTATACTAACGTAATCCCTGACCCTACATATCCTTCCAGTAAAGTCCTCCTGACTATCCGCTATTATCGCCGGTATGATCTGATTATCCTCCATACCACACCTACCTTATCTCAGCATACTCTGGGACAATGTCGGCAGTGAACTTCTCCATCCCCTCAAACGTCTTATAATGCTTCAGCATATCCCGTATTACACCGAAAGGAAGCGTTGCTATATGGGCTCCGACGAGCGCAGCCTCCCTAGTCTGCCTGGAGTTCCTAAGCGACGCCGCGATAACCTCAGTATCCAACTCATAGTAGCTCAGCAGATGCACGCACTGCTGCACAAGGTCTATGCCAGAGAGTATGCCATTATCCTCCCAGGCCACACCATCCTTCTCAACGCCCTCTGCAGGATAGTAGTCAGTCTTACCGAACTTCATTTTATGGCTGCTCCTAATGTAGTCATCTATCCTCCCCGCGAAAGGGCTGACGTACGCGGCACCAGCCTTAGCTGCCAGCAGCGCCTGCTCTGGCGTGAAAATGAGGGTGCAGTTGACTGGAATACCAGACTCTGAAAGCTCCTTCACAGCCCTAATCCCGTCAAAATGGTTTTTATCCTCATCCCTGAAAGCAGGGTTCACAGGCACCTTAATGTTAACATTCCCGGCTATGTGGTTGAACGTGTCGTAAAGCTTCTTACCCTCCCAGACCATTCCATCAGAATCGGTCTTCGTTACCTCAAGGCTCACCGGAGTCCCGCCGGCAGCCCTCAAAACATCCTCAATATACGTCTTCAAATCCAGTTTCTGCCCGTCAGAAACCCTCTTTTCAACAGCCTTCTTAAGTAAAGAAGGGTTTGTGGTAACACCGTCCGCGACACCCCACCCGTAGGCCTGGATTATCTCATCCAAGTCCGCGCTATCAACGAAAATCTTCAATTACATCACCTCTTCAAAATGAAAGACACCCTCCCCAGGAATATCCCCCCAGTGAGGGGTTTCATATTAGATTTCCACGAATTAAATACCCTCAACCCAAGCCAAGCACGTTGAAGACCGTCAGCAGATAATATACTGAAATCATCATCATTATGAACCCCGAAATCCGGTTTATAAGCGTCTTCCTACCGACAAAGAAGGATATAAGCCTGGCTCCAGTGGCTGCGGTTAAAGCCGATATGACTAAGAGGGGGAAGCCAAGCCCAAGGCCGAAGGAAGTGAAGTTCAGCATGCTGGGCAGCACGCTCCTCACCAACAGTGTCCTAGTGAAGAATACCGCGATGAAGCCCGGATTGCAGGGTATCACTATCGCGCCGAAGAAGAATCCGAACACGAACGCGCTCTTCCACGGATTAGACGATACCGGGGCGGTGTAATGGGGGAGGTATCTGCTGAAGTCCAAGTCAATAAGGAGCAGCACGCTTATGAACAGCATCACAATGAATGCTATCGGCGACACAATGCCTATCACACTGGTGAGCGACACCTGGAGGACTGTCGTAAACACCAGGCCAACCAAGAACATGAACGAGAGTATACCGGCGTTAACCACCAATCCAACAAGCATCATCGTCCTCCAGCCTGCATTGGAAGACAGCTTGTTGGACAAATACGCTAGGAATCCAGGATACAATGGTAGAACGCAGGCTGCAGTCAATGGAGTCAGCAGCCCCAGGCTGAAAGACGTCGCCATGTCCGCGAGATAGTCAAACATATTCAACAACCCTTCTCCACTTCAACCCTCAGCTTATCAACGGTCTTAAGGCCCCTGTCCAGAATCCTCGTGGAAACACCTTTCCCCCGACATACCATTATGACCGGCGCTCCAGGAGCATTCAACACAGAAAGACCATACTCGTCTATTAGCCTCTGCGTCAACTCAGGCGGGGATATGGCATACAACCCCCCATAATTGTTCCTCTCCACGTATTCAGACAACTTTTCCGCATCCTCGTTCGGGTCAGTGTCCAGGCCGACAGAAGCCACCCTCCCGCCATATTCCCCAACAAGATTGTGTATCTCATCCTGCTGCCTCTTGCACGTGGGGCACCAGACAGCGAAACTCTCCACCAACACGATTTCCCCATCCAAATCGCTTATCCTGAAGACCCTGCCTGTTGAGATATCCCTGATCCTATAATCCATCCACGTCTTCTGACTGGATGACGTGAAATCCTGATCCCCCCAGGTTGGCTTGCTCACACCACCGGTCTCAGATTCAAAACCCACATCACCCTGGCTGACACACCCTGTAAAAGTCAATAAAGCAGCCAGAATGACGGTGATAACACTCTCTCTCACACTATCACTCACGTCAATACATCCACCCACACGCTTATATACCTCCCGGTTCCCTGCCAGTTACTTTATTCTTAATACCCTCATAGATTAACGTAATGGCTTTAGACAAACCCAAGATAGCTAGCATACTCCTCCTGATGGCTTCAATCGGCGTGTTGATAGGCTCCACGGAATACTACTCCTCTGAACTGGACAATGCCGAAGACCATGAGGTATTCAAGCACCAAGTCCCCTCATGGAATCCCCTGCCACAGTCGATAAGGGTTACCGTAGACTCTGACAAAAAAGTCGAGGCAGTACTCATGGAGGAATACTCTGGGGAAGAAGTCGTTAGAAGCGGGTCCAGCGTATTCATGTCGAATACCGCCTATCCTGGGGACGTCTGGATACTTAAAATCTCAAATCAAGGGGAAGCCAAGACCCATGTGATGGCCAGGATACTCGACTACACATATCTTACCGCTGGCGTGATAATGCTCTTCACATCAATAATACTCTACCTGATTGCGAACAGGTAGGGGCTAGTCTTAAAAGAGAATCAAGTAAAATACTAGTTAACGCGAGGTGTGTTTATGCCAAACAAAAAATGGGTTTGCAAGACCTGCGGGAATGAGACTGGATACGGGGAGAAAGTCTGCATGGTATGCAAGACCAAGGACACTCAAATCCGCGGATACGTGGACAAAAAGAAAATCGAATAAAACCAGATATGGATGTTAAGGATGCTATCAGGGAGAGGAGAGCCTACCGTGCCCTAGAACATGCTGATGTGACCGACGACCTTATCAGAGACCTTGCGGAGAGCGCACGACTCTCACCATCCTGCTTCAACAAACAACCCTGGAGGTTTGTGTTCGTGCACAACCCCGATACGCTTGAAAAAATGCATCCAGCACTCTCCCAGGGGAATGAATGGGCGAAATCCGCCTCCATGATGATTGCGGTATTCAGCCGTAAAGAAGACGACTGCATTATAAAAGACCGTGAATACCACCTGTTCGACGTGGGAATGTCTGTAGCATTAATCATGCTCAGGGCAACGGAACTGGGCCTGGTAGCGCACCCGATAGCAGGATACGACCCTGAAACAGTAAGCAACACCCTTAATATCCCTGAAGAATATAATGTAATAACACTAATCATCGTCGGAAGACACTCCCGGAAGATACCTGGGGGTTTCGCTGAACACCAAGTTCAGGCAGAGAAAGAGAGGCCGGAGCGCATTCCACTAACCGACTTCGCTTACGCCGACAAGTACGGTAAACCAGTAAAATGAGGGTTGCGATAGTATACGCCACAAGGCATAAGGGAAACACCGAGAAGATTGCTAAAGCCATGGCCCAGACCATCCAGGCAGACCTGTTCAAGGCAACCAGCATCGACCCAGGTAAACTAGCATCCTATGACCTCATAGGCTTCGGCTCAGGGATATACTACGGGAAACACCATAAAGCCCTAATCGAACTTGCGAACGAGATGCCACACTCGAAAGGCACTAAAGCATTCATCTTCTCGACTTCAGGCGGCGGCGACACTAAAAAACACTCCACACTAAAGTCGGCCCTCAATGCAAGGGGATATGAGACAGTCAAGGAATTCAGTTGTAAAGGACACACGACATACTGCCTGCTCAAACTAATAGGCGGATTGAACAAAGGCAGGCCCGGCAAGGAAGACGTGGATAATGCCCGGAAGTTTATCCTAGGATTAATCTAAGCATAAAAATCCTATCCAAAAGGATGAGGGTGGGGTGGGGGGGAACACACACCCAGACCCCCTTAAACGAGCTAAGACTTCTTAACCGTCTCCGCTGTCGTCTCCTTGGGCGGAGCACCTTTCACGCTGACAGTCTCCCTTATAACAGTGCCCCTAGACTGCACAGGCTTATCCGGCCCCGGGAACATCAATTTCCCATCACCATCATCATAGTGCAGCATGACAAGCACCTTATCCCCGTTATTCAAGCCATCAGTCAAAAGAACAACATTAGTCATCTCGCCCGTAATCACATTTGACCTTGCGATTAGCTTCCTATTCTCATTCCATAACCCTATGAAACCAGGCTTATCGATGTAAACCTTGCTTATGGTGATCTTGTTTGTTAGAGCCTCTCCTATCTTCATAAACGGCACCCTCGGCGCCTTAACCGTGGTTTTAACAGTCTTCTTCAACGTCGTCGTAGTCCCAGCATCCTGGCCACCTATACACCCAAAAGTGAATGCCAACAGCATGAAAACTGCCGCCAACAGAATCCCTTTACTCACATTCTTACTCATATCACTACCTCCATTATTTTTTCACGAATAGGCCGCACCAGCATTCCCCGCGCGTAACCCATGTTTCGTGTGATTTGAAGTTGCATGGGCATAGAAGCTCCAGGTCCCTGTCTCGCGTGTCATCCCTAAGGCGGCAGGGGCATAGCTTCAGCCCGCTCTTCCTCTCATTAGATATTATTCCCTCGATAATCATATTAACGTGATTCTCGTCCGGATTAAGCTTGAAGTCGTTGTTTCTCGTGAAATCAAGCCAAACATTCTTCAATTCATCATTGTTCATAATTCCATCACAAACCTGGCTTCATCCCTGTCAACCTCAACGAAAGCGTTCTTAGCCTTGCAGGTTGGGCAAACGTCTGGCGGGCGCACCCCGTAGTGTATGTCATTGCATACATGGCACCTGTAAAACTTCTTGCCAGTCATCCTGAAAAATAATGTGTTTGAGGGTTTAAAGACCCTCGATTCACACCGACTTCCAGTGTCCATGCAAGTTGCAATACTCCCTTGCAGTGACCTCGCCCGCTTTAACGCAGAATTCCGCTTCAGGCGTGTCCCCAGGCTTCAGGAACTTCATGTAGGACACTCCATCAGCGATTAATTCAATCCACTGTATGTAGTGCTCCTTCTCCATTGGGTGGGGCACGGAGCCTACAGTCACCCTGTAGCCGTCATCAGTCTCCTCTATGACCGGAACGTGCTTCTCTTTCGCCGCGTCAACGGTATTCTCAGCGAGCAACTTCATGGGCTGCCCACAGCACACCAGCTCCCCGCCACCAACAAACAGCAGTTCAACAATGTTCCCGCACACGTCGCACTTGTATAACTCGCCCCTATTCTTCGCCATAACATATCACCTCTTTTATTTATCTTGAAGCAAGATACCTCGCAGCCTTGATCAACGCCATGCAACCCTGCCCCGCCGCTATCACGTACTGGTACTCATGGCCTCCAGCACAGTCCCCTGCCGCGAATATGCCTGGCACGCTCGTGCGCGTCTGGCAGTCTACCTTTATGTGCATGTGCTCGTCCATCTCCACAAGACTCTTGAAATTCTCAGTGTTCGGCATCCGCCCTATCTCAATTATCACGCCCCCGACGTCTATCCCCCTCTCCTCCCCGTCTTTCTCGTACAACACTCCCTCAACAAACTTGTCTCCAAGAATACGGGTCGTCCTGGAACCCATCAACACCTCAACCTTCGGGTTGTCCCTGACCTTCTCCTGCAAGTACTCGTGCGCGGTGAAAGACTCCCCCAGGACTAGAAGATAAATCTTTGAAGCGATATCCTCCATGAAATCGACCGCCTCGAGCGCGGCATCGCCGCCGCCCACTATCGCAACATCCCTGCCGGCGAATAACGGCCCATCACATATGGAACAGTATGTTACGCCCTTCCTGGCGAACTCTTCCTCGCCAGGAACCCCGAGTTTCCTCGGCCTTGCTCCAGCCGCTATTATCACAGTCCTCGTGTCGTAACTCCCCTTACCTGCAACGACAGTGAAGTCCCCGCCAGACCTAACTATTTCCTTGACAGTATCATAGACTACTTCTATCCCATTGAATCTGGCCTGCTCCTCCATGATGGAGTTTAATTCAACGCCCGTAGTCTCTACGATTCCAGGATAATTGAGGACCTCACCGCTAGCCATCAGCTGGCCCCCGAAGTCGGACGATATTATGGCATACTTCATCCGCTTTCTGGAGGCGTATATGGCTGCCGTCAGGCCGGATATCCCGGCGCCTATTATGACAGTGTCCAGCATTTAACCTTATCCCGCCAGCTCCGAGTCTATGGCTCCCCTGTCAAATCCGACGATTATCCTACCGCCTATGTCTATTACCGGGACACCCATCTGACCCGACTTTTCAATCATCTCCTGGGCTGCTTCACGGTTTGACGCCACGTCTATGTCGTCAAACTCGACCCCCTTGCCCTCAAGGTATTCCTTCGCCATCTTGCAGTACGGGCATGTCTGCGTCGAATAAACCTTCACTTTCTTGTCAACCATCTATTTCACCTCTTTTTTATGCTCAATCGCTAGCCGGAACCAGTTTGGGCTTCCTCTTGCCAAGCCCCCTGTCGTACATCACTATTCCTGCTGGCGCGTCCTTTATCATCCTCAGCTTCTGCACTATGTCATCAGCCGAAGCCTCCTCCTCAACCTGCTCGTCCACAAACCACTGCAGCATGCTGTTGCTGGCATAATCCTTCTCCCCCTGAGCCAAGTCAACCAGCGAGTTTATGAGTCCAGTAACCTTCAGTTCGTGCTTGTAGGCCTCCTCAAACACCTCCAACGGACTCTTCCACTCCTTCGGAGGCAAGTCTATGGCCTTCAACTCAACCCTACCGCCCCTGTCTATCACGTGCGTGTAGAACTTCATGGCGTGGATAAGCTCCTCCTGCGCCTGCACACGCATCCATTGAGCGAATCCGGACAGGTTCCTGTCCTCAAAGTACGCGGACATTGACAGGTACAGGTATGAAGAGTACAACTCCGCATTCATCTGCTCGTTCATGGCGTCCTGCATTTTATCTGAAATCATTCTCCCACCTCTCTTTTTTTGTTTTTATCCTTTGACTGCCGCCGTATATAAAACGGC
>JBDRLL010000038.1:0-25933 GCA_043813075.1 Candidatus Altarchaeota archaeon | reverse complement strand
TTATTTGGGGGCATAAATGTCAACCTGGGAAGCGGTTATGAATCAGTTGATGCAAATCAAGAGCTGTTGGCTTTCCTAAAGGCGCCTGTAGAAGCGTACCGTGAACTAGGGATTAATGCAGTCCACAGGCCGGTGAACGACATACAGGTGGATAATAAGAAGATAGGTGGCACAGGAGCCGCTAGAATAGGGGACTGTGTTGTCGTTGTAGGAAGCCTTATACTAGATTTTGACTACATGACCATGGTAAGAGTGCTTAAGGTCCCTGATGAAAAGTTTAGGGATAAGGTGTATAAGACAATGGAGGAGTACCTTACGACAGTAAGAAGGGAGTTAGGTAAGGTGCCGCCCAGGGAAGAGGTTAAGAACATTCTTGTGAAAAACCTCGAGAAAACTCTAGACATAAAACTTTCAATGGGGAACCTCTCTCCGGAAGAGCATGCATTGGTTAGAGTGTTTGACGAGAAATTCAAGTCAGAAGAATGGCTCAACAGAGTATCATATGAGGGGGATAAAACACGGAGGGTCAAGATATCAGAGGGCGTGAACGTGATTGAAAGCTCGCACAAGGTAAAGGGAGGGCTTATCAGGACGACGACAACGGTTGATGAGAATCTGGTAAGGGATGTGCTGATTTCAGGAGATTTCTTCATATACCCAGATGTTTTGACAGAGATTCAGGAGGAGATGATTGGCTCGAGTATGAATGCGGACGATTTATTGGGGAGAGTAGAGTCAGTATACGCTAGGAAAAACGTCCAGTCGCCGGGAATAACGCCAGAGGACATAGTAGATGCAGTAATGAAACGGCCGTAAGGTATTATTCAAGTAAGGATAATTGATTATCATGGACACCAGCCAGGAGATACTTGAGGTCTTAGAGGATAATCCAGGTGGAATGTCGACTAGACAGCTTTCCCTCAAGACCGGGCATGGGAGGGCCACCCTCGGTAAGTATCTCGAACTCCTCAGGGTCGATGGGAAAGTCAAGTATTCGATGATCGGTGCCTCCAAGATATGGAGCATCGAAGGCTCCGGGAGCAAGAGGATACTTGTCATAGAAGACGACCCAGATTACATAAGACTGATAAAAATAGTGCTGACAGACAACGACTACGAGTTCATAGAAGCGGAGGACGGGGAGAAAGGCCTTGAGAAAGTCAAGGACATGCCGGACCTTATAATACTCGACTTGATGCTGCCGGACATAGACGGCTTCAGGGTGTGTGAGATGATAAAGGAGAACGCCCTCACGCGCGACATACCAGTCCTAATGCTCACCGCGAAAGGAGAGCTGGAGGACAGGCTCAACGGCCTGAAACATGGTGCAGATGACTATGTGTCAAAGCCGTTCAGCATAGACGACATCAGGTCGCGCGTGGAATCGCTACTAGACAACAACAGGGACAGGAACTGGATAACCAACCTGCCTGGGAAGAGGCTGATCGAGGAGGAGTTGAGGAAGGCAGGGGAACTCTTCAGGGTGATAAGAGTAAGAGTGGACAACCTCGATGACTTGAAGGATAAAGTTGAGGAGAAGAGATACAGGGACTGCGTCAAGCTTGTCGCACAGACGATAACCCATGAAATAATAAAAACCAACGACGACGGATTCCTAGGCCACCTGAATGAAAACACATTCATAGTGATATGCAGGGAAGAGAAAGTAGAGTATATCATATCGCAGCTGGAGAAAGACGTGAAGAGTGTTGTGCCAATCTTCTGTGATGAATGCAGGAGGCCGTTGAAGGTTAGCACACGTGTCCAGAGCGTAGATGAGTTTGACGTGAACAATGCCTAGACTCATGCATCTCCTTTAGGCAATAACACATGGAAGGTGGAACCCTTCCCTGGGACAGAGTCAACGTATATCCTACCCCCATGCGCCAGGACAATGTCCTTTGCGATAGCGAGACCTATCCCTGTGCCTGAAGTCCCGTCCATTATGCTCTTCTCTGCCCGGTGGAATTTTTTGAATATGTCCTCCACCTCATTCGATGGTATCCCGCATCCCTCATCAGAAATCGAGAACCTAACGCCATCATCAGTTATCCGCGAGCTTAATCTTATGCTACCCCCCTTCTCCGAGAACTTCACTGCATTCTCAAGGAGGTTTGAGAAGACCTGGCGTAAACGATGAGAATCCCCGAAAACCATTGATTTGGGCGCTAAATCTAGGGAAATGCTTAGTTCTTTCTTAGAGAGCACCTGGTTGAATTCCGAGACTATGCTGTTTAGGGTTTCATTAGCATCATGGCTTTTCTTGTTGAATGTTATCTTACCAGACTCCAGTCGAGATAAATCCAGTATGCTGTTAACCAGGTTGTTCAGCCTCTGGACGTTGGACTTAACAACGCTTATAAGCTCGGCTTGGCCTTCATCGCTTATCCTCTCTGCAAGCACGTCAACATAGCCGGATATCAGGCCTAGCGGGCTCTTCAGTTCATGGGATACGTTGCTGATGAAGTTTGATTTGATTGTGTCAAGCTTCTTCTCCTCGGTCACGTCTATCATGACTCCCTGGAGGAGTAGGGGCATTCCTTCGGTGTCGTGGACGACCACCGCCTTGTCCTGGAACCATCGGGTGTTTCCGTAAACATCCATGAGCCGGTATTCTAGTATGAATGGCTCACCGGTCTCGTGGGATCCTGAGATTATGGATAGCACACGCTCCTTGTCGTCAGGATGCATTTGCTTTAGCCATAATTTAGGCTCCCTGGTCCAGTCGTCAATGGTGAATCCGAGTATTGACTCTATCTGCGGGCTGATGTAGATTCTAGAGCCTACCTCGTCCAGTGAGGCGGTGTATGTCACAGCCGGAACCTGCTCTACGAGAGTCCGGTATTTTGCCTCAGACTCCCTCAACTCCCTCGTACGTTCCTCAACCCTGACCTCAAGCTCTTCCTTCGCCTTCTTCAGCTCCTCCTCAGCCTTCTTCCTCTCCGTTATGTCCCTGCAGGTATACAGCAGTGTCCCGCCCTTTATTGACACAGACTTGACGTTAACGAGGAGTATGTGGTGCCTTCCGGACTTGTCAACTATCTCGCACTCTATGTTCGGTATCTCACCCCTCTTCTTTAGTTCATTTTTTTTGAATACCTTATTCCCGATTAGTTTTGATATGTTGCCGAGTTCGTCGACCTCACGATAAGAGTATCCGAATATAACGTGGACGTTGGGGCAGATGAATGTGAATGAACCGCCATCATCAGTGAGAAAGACCGCGTCAGAGATGTTGCTCAATGTTATCCGATGGAGTTCCTCCGACTCCCTGAGAGACTTCTCCACCTCCTCCAGTTTAGAATCGCCAGCATCCCTGTCCATATGGCAGTTTAAACTGGTAGGTCAGATTAAAAAATAGGAAAAAGTTTTGAAGTCAAAAATTTTAGAGGGTCTTCAATAGCAGCATATTTAGTTTGCAAACAAGTATGCATCCAATAGGTTTAATATCGAAACACTTTCTATTTAAGTTGGGGTACACAATTGTATTGCATTGTTGTAATACATATTAGTACAAGAATGGGTGACGAAATGAATCTGAGAAAACCAAACGCGAATGAAGCATTGGGGACGGTTAACCGTTCCAGGAACGTCGCACCCCAGTCGGGCGTCTGCACGAGGTGTATTGACGGCTGCAAGGGCAACTGCGACATGTTTAAGGCAACCTTCAGGGGCAGGGAACTATTGTACCCAGGACCCTTCGGAGACATAAGCAGCGGGGCTGACAAGGACTATCCGATAGACTACTCCCACCTGAACATCCACGGATACGCTGTGGGCGCGGTAGGACTGACTAAAGGGCTTAAGGCAGACCCGGACGACGCGAGATTCCCTAACGTGAACACTGAGACGGAATACGGTTGGGATAAGAAGGTTAAGATGAAGGCGCCGGTATTCACGGGCGCTCTCGGATCTACCGAGATAGCGAGGAAGAACTGGGAGCACTTCGCGAAAGGCGCTGCGATAGCGGGCATAACCCTCGTGTGCGGTGAGAACGTGTGCGGGATAGACCCGGAGCTGAAGCTGGACAAGAACAAGAAGATAACGTCTTCACCGGAGATGGACAGGCGTATAAACGTCTACAGGGAATTCCACGACAACTACGGTGAAATACTGGTTCAGATGAACGTTGAAGACACGCGCCTAGGAGTCGCCGAATACGTGAGCAGCAAGCACAACCTCGAGACCATAGAGCTAAAATGGGGTCAAGGAGCGAAATGCATCGGCGGAGAAATCAAGGTGAAGACCCTCGAACGCGCAATCGAGCTGAAGAAAAGGGGATACATCGTTACGCCAGACCCTGAAGACCCCGCCAACCAGGCGGCATTCAAGTCAGGCGCAATCAAGGAGTTCGAGAGGCACTCCAGACTAGGATTCGTGACCAAGGAAGGATTCATGGCAGAGATTGACAGGCTAAGAGGCCTGGGATTCAAGAGGATAACCCTGAAGACAGGAGCATACGGGCTTCCTGAACTCGCGATGGCAATGAGGTGGGGAAGCGAGGCGAAGATCGACCTGCTGACCATAGACGGCGCTCCAGGAGGAACCGGGATGAGCCCGTGGGCGATGATGAACGAATGGGGAGTCCCCGCGATATACCTGCATTCAGCAGCATACGAGTTCGCCCAGACGCTCGCGAAGAAGAAGCTTAGGGTCCCTGACCTGGCGTTCGCAGGCGGGATGTCCACTGAAGACCACATCTTCAAGGCACTGGCCCTCGGCGCACCATACGTGAAGGCAGTCTGCATGGGCCGCGCCCTGATGATACCGGGCATGGTGGGCAAGAACATAGGCGAGTGGATAAAGAACAACGACCTGCCGAAGACAGTATCACAGTTCGGGAGCACGCCGGAGGAGATATTCGTCAGCTACTCTGAGATACAGGAGAAGTACGGCAAAGACGCTAAGAACCTGCCTTTAGGTGCGATAGGCATATACACTGCAGTGCAGAAGCTGCAGGTCGGCCTACAGCAGCTTATGGCTGGGGCGAGGAAGTTCAGCGTGTCGGCGATAGACAGGTGCGAGCTGATGTCCCTCACCAAGGAATGCGCTGAAGTGACGGGCATACCCTATGTGATGGACAGCTACAGGGATGAGGCTGTCGCAATCCTAGACGGCAAGAACCCGAAACTGAGGTAGTCCACTACCTCAATCTTTTCTTTTTTTATTTTTTCTTGGATAGGATCAGCGTTCCGTGCGGGTTTTCAGTTTTTGGGGGAGTGCTCAACCTGCCTTCAATCATCCTACCGCCCTTAAGACCTACGGCAACATCCCCCTCAAAGCCGTTCAACGCTTCAAAGACCCTGCACACATTATCAGCGTCGCCACCGCATCTGACGGTAACAGAACGTATATCAGCCAGGCCAAGGCCCTCACCCCCAGAAGCAGGAATCAATTGCGTGTGGCGCTCGTCAACAGCGAGCTTTCTGCCTGACGTGATGCCGCCGCTATTCTTCCATATTGAGATGCATTCCGAATCCGTGTCAGCAGACAGGATTTCACGCGCATGCCCCCCACTAGGAGGGTTAACGTCTATCTCAGCGACGTTAAGCACATTGAATTTGCCCACAACCACGCCGGTCTTTCTGACGATTATCTCTGGACTGCTCCTCAGGTCGTCTGGAACCTGCAGCACTCCAGTCAGCTTCCTCTGCCTGCTGTGTCCGACGGTGACTTCAGCCTCAACGCCAAGCTCGCCCAGCTTATGCAACAACGGGTCTGACGCTCCAATAACATCATACCTAAAGTTTAGTCTAAGAATGTCGTCATAAGGAACCTGCACCGGCTGACGGAACATGACCTTCACACCATCCTTGCCGTCTGGGACGGTAACGTAGCCGCTGGCGGAAGCCCCCCTCGCATCCGAAGCGGTGGCTGGAGCCATATTTAACTCGGCAGCCTTCAGAAGGCCCTGGATCCTCCGCGCATCACCAGTGGCGATGGCGAAACAATCAACCTTATCAGCAGGGAATTCTGCGGTGGCAAGCCCGAAAAACGGCCTGCTAACCTGGATTCCCTCAGCCCGCAACTCAGCGTCCCCCCGTCTTCGAGTAAATAAAGCCATTATATAGGAGGATATACAGGAAGTACGGGGATAAGTATTTAATACAGCCCGGACAATATTGATAACATGATGCTGGGCACGCCAGAACTACTCGTGATACTTTTGATAATCCTCCTGCTGTTCGGAGGCAAGAGGCTGCCTGAACTCGCCAGAAGCCTCGGGCTAGCGAAGAAGGAGTTCGAGAAGGCGGCTAAGGAAGAGGATGAGAAGAAGCCCAAACAGCCGGCGGGATAAAAGCCTATTTCTCGCACAACCTGGCGACTAGTATGCCCACCTCATAGAGCACTACGAGAGGAACCGCCACCAACACCTGCGTGATGAAGCTGGGGTCAGTGAAAACCGCGCCAAGAATAAAGCACGCGACTATCGCATGCCTCCTCCGCCCAGAAAGCCATGCGGACGACACAACCCCTAGCCTCGACAAGACAGCCACAAGCAGGGGCCACTGGAATGCGACCCCCATGGCCGCTGAAGTCAGGACTATGAACGAGACCATGGAGTCCAAGACCAGCATCGGCCTGGCGAACGGCGACGCGAAAGCCAGCAGGAACGACACCATGAACGGCAACAGTACTATGTAGGCGAAGGCGACGCCTGCAGTGAAGAGTAGGAGCGACGAGGAGAGGATTAGGGGAATCCACTTTCTTTCGCGGGGATATAGGCCTGGACCGATAAATCTCAGCGCCTCGTAGAATCCTATGGGGACTGAGATGAATGCGCTAATTATTAGGGATAGCTTGAATCTGACCAAAACCGCCTCCAATGGGGTTGTAACGACGACGTTCCTACTGTAGCCGCCGAGTATGCCATCCAGCATGAAGGCTAGGACGCTGTCCGTCAGGGGGTAGGCGAGGAGCGACGTTAACACTATGACGGCGACAACACGCAGGACCCTGGTCCTCAGTTCGTCCAAGTGCTCAAGCACCGTCTGCCGGGAGGCCATATGAATATATTAGTAGCACATGTAAAATCATTAAACTAATCGAGGTGAACCATCATGAAGAGGATTATCATACTAGTCGTGCTGGCTGTTTTTATGAGCGCCTGCATGAGCGGAGGAGATACGACGGAAACGAAGACGACGACTAAAGATGCTGCTGCCACCAAGAATACTGTTAAGGGACAGGAGGGTGCAGGCATTGTCGAGAAGGTGACGGACCTGGCTGTCGCAATGGCGTCAGGAAAATCATACAAGTGCACTTACACCCATGAAGGGGACACTGTAGAGACGTGGATTAGCGGGGAGAAGTACAAGACCAAGGTCTCTGTAGTGAACACCACATACCATACGATAAGCGACGGCACCTGGGCGTACATGTGGGAGGAAGGAGCGGACACCGGAACAAAGATGAACCTGAAGGAAATGCAGGAGCTTGATGACGACACAAGCCAAGACACTACTGGAGTTTCCTACTCTGACATAGACGAGATGGCTGCTGCCGCGATGAACGTCGAGTGCATGCCCACAGTGATGTCTGACGCAGTCTTCACTCCGCCAGGATACATAGAATTCCAGGACCTTGGGAAGACGATGAAGCAGATGCAGGATCTGGTGAAACAGATGGAACAGGGCGGGGGAATGCCGGACGCATGCAGCATGTGCGACATGATACCGGACCAGCAGGCCAAGCAGGACTGCCTTCAAAACTGTTAGGCGCGGAAAACGCCTAACAAAACCCTTTTTTATTTATGTCTTATCCGCTTGTATAGGGGGCGGTTGTCGTCGTATCTTAACGCGAGTTTCCTGAATTCATCCAGCCGTAAGGCCTTCAATTCTTCGGCAACCTGCTGAGGGTCTCCTGACTCGAGTATGTCGCCGAGCATCCTGAGGTTACTGGCGTCTGTAAGCTCGTTGCTTGTGAACGTTACCCTGCTCATTTGCTGTGATAACGCCTGAAGGGTGTCTGGGTCAAAATCCATGCCACGCGTATGCTTGTATTTCAACCCAAGCAAAGCCCTTGAGGTCTTCCATCTCGAATCCTTTGAACCTAGGGCTGCCATTATGGAATCGGGGAATCGAAGCCTGCCTTCAAACAAGTCTCTTACACCCCCGAGACCATCTATAATCCGACCCTCCCTGCCGTCGGTAAGCAGTATCACGTTATTCACAGTATACCCCAAGTCAAACCTCGAAAAATCGTCTTCAGAGCGGACTCCGGGCTTAAAGAATGAGCCCCGTGAATTCACGTAGGACACCCATGGACATATGAACTCTCCGTCAGAGAAGCCGGCTGGCGTGTAACCGCCCAGCCTATCGCGTAGAGCCATTGCCTTCAACTTCAACGCGTTGAACGGCTTTATGTCATTGCCGTTAAAGCCGCAAGTAGCGTAAGCCAGATCCAGGTCAGTGCCGGGAGGTGATTCGACGCCCAACACAAGCCGGTGAACCCTACTCCCATACAATCCAACCGCAATATCACCATCATTAACCCTAACAAGATGAGACGCGAAATCCCTGACCTGAGGGTCAGGTATCTGAGTCTGCATGTTGAACCGCAATACAGTGACGTCACCACCCCCGTCAAGAGCCTTGCGCAGAGAACGTGAGATAGTTTCAGAATGGGGTTTTACCTGAGAACCGGGGGGAGTAGGAGAACTTCTAACACCATTATTCTGGCCACCTCCCTCCATTATTGTCATGGATTAATATACCCATTCTGGCCTATAATATGAGTATGTTTGACCCGAGGTTTTCACTGGCAGGACTGGTTGTTGGAGTGTTAGTGGGGTTGACTGGGATGGGTGGCGGCGCCATGATGACTCCCATACTCATCCTCTTGATGGGAGTAAAGCCGTTGACTGCCGTCGGCACCGACCTCGTGTACGCTGGCGCCACAAAGATAGTTGGGGCCATCGTGCACTACAGGAACAAGACGGTTGACTTGAATGTGGCAGGCCACTTGATAATAGGCGGGGTTCCGGGTTCCGTGTTGGGTGTCTGGACGCTGAAGTATCTGGGAGACCACCAGTATGCGGTAGACCAGTTCATCAGAACATCACTGGGGCTTGCACTAATCTGCATTTCATTGTTCATCCTCATACAGGCGAGGTTCCAGAGGAAGACCACTATTGAGGGCACCCAATGTTTGTTCAGGTTCACGCCCAGACTGCACGTGTATACGATAGTGGTAGGGTTTCTCGTTGGATTGCTGGTGGGAGTGACTTCAGTGGGCAGCGGAGTCTTCATACTTGTGTTCCTGCTATTACTCCACCCCATACAGGACGGGAGGGTGGTTGGCACTGACATACTGACCGCCACATTCCTTGTGGGGGCTGCCGGCGTGACGCACCTGGCCTATGGGAACGTGGACATGCCCATAGTCGCCTCCATACTGGCAGGATCCCTACCGGGAGTCTACTTTGGCAGCCACATGCACGTCAGGATACCCATCAAGAAGATAAGGATCATACTAGCCGCGATAATAATGGTCTCCGGCGTCGCCCTGATAAACGCCTATTGAATGCAGGCTACTTTAACCTGGCGGTGATGCTGTCCTCACCTATGACGACATCGACCTTGTCTTCCCTCATAAGCCAGCCTAGGGCAGCCATCATGACAGGCCCCCTGCCCTCGAACCTGGCCCTCATATCCTTGAGAGAGACTTCACCCCTGCCATCCAACTCCAAATAGAGTTCTCCAGCGGCCTCGCCAACAAGAGTCTTCAACTCAATGTCGGATACTTTGATTCCCCTTGATTTCGCGTACTCTTTCAGGGCAGCGGGAAGACCGTGCCCTGCTTTACCATGCCTTAGTTTATCGTCTCCTTTCATTCTACCACCTGCAATAGAGGCCTGAATCCGAACGGCCCTTCGCATCATCCTCAAGCCGAAGAACGATCCAAGGCCTTGACCCATGAACCTCACATACCTTATTTACCAGGCCGGTTATTAAAAACATTTTTAAACCGCTTTAACGCAATACTCTTGTCATGAGCAGGCTGGATGAGGCAGGAGTGGGAGGGGAAACCCCGAATAATGCGGGGGCGAGGAACATCGCGTTCTTCATCACAGCGGTAATCGTATTTCTTGCGGGCATCGCAGTGGCGGCTACGATGACGGCATACGTGTTCTATGAGCGGGCGACCACCACGACCAGCACTTCAACGACATCAACAACCAGCACCACGACGACAACGACCACTAGCACGACGTCGACGACGTCGACGACAACCACCAATTCGACCACGACCTCAACCACTTCGACCACCACGACCACCGTGTGCGGCGGATACTTCCAGGAGGCCTGCCGGCAGAACAGCACGTGCAGTCCAGGCTTCGTGGTGAACTCGCAGAACATCTGCGTGCCAGTGGAATGCGGGGATACTGTGGCCAGCGGCAACCCGGGTTGCGGCAGCTGGAACCTCAACCTGGCCCCAAACTGGTGCCTTCCGGGAGGCCACAATCCCGCGGAACTATACAAGGGATGGTAGGCCATGCGACTCCGCCACCAGAGGGGATTGAATGTTATTTTTCCAGTGGACTAGGATTTTTATTAAACCAAGGTAAAACCAATTCTCACTCTATGGGCATCAGGGACAAGAACAATTACCTGAAGCAGCTTACTTCTCAGCTGAGGTTCAGGTCAGTAGACTTGGGCAAGAGGATAGAAGGCTCCACGCCGCCGTCAGCATTCATAGGCAGCTGGAACTATCCTAAAGTGCTCGCAGGACCCCTGCTCGTCCCAGAGCTAACGGAAACAAGCCGGATGGACTCTCCCGAAGACTGGATACCCTCCCAGAACACGATAGAAGACATCATAGGATACAGGTTGAGCATGGTCAGGGGGAAGCATGAGGTGAATGTGACTGACGTGGACAACAGGATAGTCTCAAAACTGCAGGAGACGGTGATGTCGAGAGACCCCATACCAGGGTGCGCGGAGTTCGTTAAAAAACCGTCTGGCATGTCATTCAACGACCACCACACCCCCCACGGGCCGAGCGGGGAATACACGAGCTACGAGACAGACAACTGCAGGTGGGATAAGGACATGGAGAAGGCGCACTACGACACGGACCTGAAGGCCAGGGACGCTGTGCTGGAGTTATATGATAAGAGCACTCCCTTCTCCAGGATACAGAAGGCATTCTCGGTAGGGAGCTTTGGGGCGGGCAGGAGGAGGCGGCTAGTCCCCACCCGCTGGTCCATCACAGCATGCGACACCACCCTGGCAGACAGCCTGAGTCAGGAGGTGAGGAACAATGAGTCCATAGACTATTACAGGGTGCACGAGTTCGAGAGCCTAAACAACTACTACGCCATCATACTAACTCCGACGCCATGGCAGTACGAGTGGATGGAGGCGTTCCTCCATGTGCTCGGCAGGGAGGAAGTATTGTTCACAGACCACGAGTGGAACAACGGAAAGAAAGGCTACTCAACAGTAGGAGGCTGCTACTACAGCTGCAAGTTCGGAGTCCTAGAAGGCCTCGCGAGAGAAGGCATCCAGGCTGGAGCGATAGTCCTGAGAGAGGCCTATGAAGGTTATGTCCCATTAGGAGTCTTCAACGTGCGTGAGAACGTCCGGGCGGCCATGAACACTAAGCCGTCGGAACACTCGAGCCTGGGGGAGGCATTGGACAGCGTTGAACCAAGGTTGAGACTTGGTGTTGACAGGTTCATAAGGGACAGCAGTGTGCTGCGCGAGGAACTGAGGAGCAGGCAACTCAGGCTAAGCCAATTCACGTAATATTTCACAGGGTCTTGTCGAGTATCGCGAGCTTGCAGTTCTGAACGCCTCTTGTCGCGCTCAGGCCGCCGTAGAGTTTTTGTATCTCTTCAGCGTTCCCTTCGACTATCAGCACTTCAACGCAGTTGTGGTGGGTTATGTGGCTGTGCATCGTGGATTTGATGTTTTTCTCGAAGCCGTGTTGTAGTTCAACCAGCTTCCTGTTGACGTCGGAGATATGGTGGTCGTAGATGTAGGATACGGTTCCGATTATCCTCCCGCAGTCAGGCACTCTTTTCTGGCTTATGAAATCGGTGACTGCATCCCCGATGGCCTTGCTGCGGTTGGAGTATCCTAGTTTCGAGATGGCGCTGTCGAACCTGCCCATAAGTTCGCTGGGCAGTGATACGCCGAATCGTGTCACCCTGTCGACCATGATGTGTCACCACGCTTATATAGTATGTGACACATTAATAAAAAAAGTGTTATGGTAGTGTTATGTGGCTTATTACATCAACTGTGGCGGCGATACTGGTAACCGCTGTTTGGGCTTACACCCCGAAAAAGTATAAGTTAGGGGATCTAGCCCTCATGCTATGGGGTCTTTCAATAATGGTCTTCATCGACCACGTGTTAGGATACGAGGGCGGCCCGTTCATCGAGATGGAGGCTGGCGGACTGATTGAAAGCGGGACTGTGTTGGGGCTGGCGATGCTGATACCGGTATTTATCATATGGGAGATTCAATTAGTCATATCGAAATTAAAAAATGAGGTTCAACAGGAGGTAGAGTAAAGATGGCTTGTTTTTCAGCACCAATGGCAACGGCAGTGATAACGACGATATTCCGGAAGAGGATACCGGAGAAATACCATATAGGATGGTTCAACACGCTCGCGTGGGGCGGTTCAGCGGGCTTGATGATAGAGCACCTGGCTAGCGGCGAAATAGTTCCCTACCCGCCTTTCCTTACGGCGATGGCAAACCCAGTGGATGCGGCAGTTATGCTCTCGGAAATCATGTCAATAGGCATTCCAATGCTACTCGCATGCGTTGGAGTCTGGATGGCAATGGTTTACACTGCAGCATACTTAGAGCAGGACGCGAAAGCGACAGTAGGCCATAGTTAGCAATAGCTGGATGAAATCAAGGAGATACACTATCAGTGTCATAACGCTCATAGCCCTGACGATAGTAGCTTTAAGTTTCGCTCTTTCTGCATTAACCTATTTACTGTACCCTGTGGGGGATATCCCAGATGTGGATGAAGTGATAGCTGATTCCGCAGTCAGCAGGCTAGTGGAATTGGGTTATCTAACAGAATACGACATACCCGAGAAAGATAAAAACGCCAGTAAATACAACGTCACCATATATGAGAAGGGTAAGGCGTATGATGGGCTTAACGCCTACTGTAACAGGGTTGACAGCATTCTGATGTTCATGGACATGGAGGGCACCATAACCGAGAGCATTAAACTCCCACTGTCAGAATGCAAGCTACTGGAGCCATACGATGATGAGACCGCACTAGTATTGTCCGAAGACATGGGAGTGACTGTGATACGCAAGAACCAGGAGCCGGAAGTATTAATCACCGGGGGATACCATCATGACATTGGATTGGACGATAAGGGCCTGATCTACCTAGTGGATTATGAGTTGGAGAACAGGTCTGAGATATCAGACGAACTGCTGGTACTGGACAATAATTTCGTGGTCATCAACATGAAGGGCGAGATAATAAAGAAAGTCTCCCTCACAGACCAGATACTAAAGGACCCGATACTCCTCCAGCTAACGAAAAACCAGAAGACATATATCAGATTGCCTGGATACGATGGATGGGATACCTACCACACAAACACCATAGAGGTAATAGAGAAAGACGTTTATAAGAACGGGTCCATGATATTCAAGAAGGGTGACGTATTATTCTGCATACGCCACATCAACATCATAGGCGTCATCGACCTGAATAAGGAGGAGATAGTGTGGACTTACGGTCCTGAAGGACTGGAATACCCACACAAGCCGACGATAACCCCTGAAGGGAACATCCTCATATTCGACAACGGGTTTGAACGCGGATACTCAAGCATAAAGGAGATAGACCCACTGACAAAAAAGGTGGTATGGGAGTATAAGGCAGAGAATCCGGAGGACTTCTTCTCAATAGACAGGGGCGGAGTCGAGATCCTGCCGAACAACAACTTGTTGATAACAGAATCCCGTACTGGCCGCGTATTTGAGATAACAGAGGATGGCGAGACAGTATGGGAATACTACAACACCATAGTGAATGATAGAGAATCCGGGAAGAGGAGGATGATTTATCGTATGGTCCGGCTGCATGAAAACCAGACTGGATTCCTAACGCCAGAACCGTCAGAAAAGGCGTTTTCCTGATGTTTTTAAGTTTGAGTCTCTAATCTATCAGCATATGGATTACAGGAACGATTCTTCAGGAGGTTGGGGGAATCAGGGGGTAAACGGCATGCCACGTAAGAGGGAGCCGGAAGCAGTCTCCCTCGAGGCATTCATCACATCCAACTGGCAGATACTGACCATATTCGGGGTTTTCGCCGGAATCACAAACTACATGAGCGGGATGGAAAACAACTGGCTGGTGACTCTAGGCTTCCTCCTGACATTCATCGTCGAGCTGGAGATACTGTTAATACTATTGAAGACCAAGAACAAGAGTTTTTTGCTTAAATTATTCACCATACTGTCGGCAGTCTTCATACTCATATTCGCAGGATTCATATACTCCAACCACCTTTCAAGCATATTCTCAGGATTTGAATTTATGATATACCCGATAGTTAACGCAAACCGCATACTGCTGGTGAGAACCATCTTCCTAGTGTCCAGCATGATAATATTCCTAGGACTCTACAGGCACCTGCGCTCCGTTTTTACATTGGTGTTGGGGGTGTTCGCCAACGCAGACAGAAAACTGTTGGCACTGCTACTTGCAACCCTGATGTTTCTGACGATCGCCATAGGAGCATACGTGTGGATAGGACGTGCAGATGTGGATGTCACGCCAACCCAGACTTCGACCACCCTCGCCCAGATTGAACTTTGCACGCCACCCATGACATTAGTCGGCGGGGAATGCTGCTTGGACTCGGACGGTGATGGCACATGCGATTACGGATATTACGAGCCCACAACCACGTCCACCGCGTCAACAAGCTCCACATCATCAACAGCATCAACGATACATGTGATAGCGTGTCTGACGAACAGGGACTGCGGCAACCAGACTGAGAACAGGATATGTTATAAGGGAGACGTGTACATACAGCAGGGAACGCCCCTGTGCCAGAAGCCGGGGACCACTGAAGCGAGGTGCATATACAAGACCATCCTACTGGGCGAGACCATCACCCAAGAAGCGAACCCCTACGAGAGATGCTCTAGAGGCTGTAAAGACGGGGAATGCATTGAATAGCCGCGTCATGCACCATCACCATCATCATACCTGATTTCATACACAAGGTACCTCCAGTTCGAGAAGACCAGATCCAGCTGGCCGAGATGGGTCTCGACTATGGGGTATGTCTTGTCAGTATGCTCGACTATGTGCGTGGCGTTAATGCTCCTACAGTACTCCCACTCCTTAACAGGCCAATCCCTATGGCGGGCTGAAGCCTTCTTTCCCGTGAAAAGAGCCATCACCCGCGGCTTGTAGAAGATGTACGGCCCATCACTAGGGTTCTCCCGTATGAAGTCGAACATTTCTCCAGCGACTTCGCTTGTAGGGCCGTTTCGCACAGGACCGAAATCCATTCTAGACATCTGATTCTTGTACGAGAATATGATCATTATAGTCAGCAACGCGAAGAATACTTTACCCGCGAGCCGCACATGGCCGGAACGACTTGTGCTCGACTCCATCCAGTATGCCGGGTAATACGCGTAGAATACCAGTAACGGCGCCAGCGGGATAAGAAGCCTTATTTCAGCGTAAGTAACCATTAACAGCGGTATGACGTATAGTGGAGCGAAAACCTCATATACAGTGATCTTCCTCCTTACCTTTGCCAGATAGCCGGCCAATATTATTAGAGAATGTATTCCAACCACCTGCACGGAGCTTTCCCCTATCTTCATCAGCCTCTGGGAGTACACTACAAGACTATCGTATAGATTCCGTTCACCAATAAATTTATAATAGTAGTATACGTCACCGAAGTAGGCGGAGTTAACCACGAAAAACAATGCGAAGACACAAACAGACTTTAATGTGAAGCCGGAAACCCTCCGAAACACGATGAGGTCATAGGCGAACAATGCTACGGGCAATACCGCGCCAATAGGCCGTATCAGATAACAGTATCCCATCAAAGCCCCTGCAAGCAGAGGACACCACCAACGCACGTCTCCACCATGGTTCCTGTTGATCACATAGAGCGAGAGATAAACAAAAAAAGTGAATGGTATGTCAGACAACACATTGTTCTTGAATTTAACCATGAACGGGGAGATGGAGAAAACGAGTATGACGACAACCAGGTATCTCGCGCTTAACTCCCGCATGAAACCCAGATAGAAGACTACGGCAAGCCCCAGTAAGAACAGGGTTATAACAGCCTTGAATGCCATGAAATCCAGGCCATACACCGCGTAGACCGGAGCTAGAATCAATGGGAATCCTGGCGGATAATTTTGTGGCCCGATAGTGGTCTTCGGATTGAAGATGTAACCTGTGTCAGAGTAGCCTTTGCCTTCAACAATGTTTTTCGCGTGATGTACGTACATGCTGAAGTCCCCGCCCCAATCATGGCCAGGCACTATCGTCGCATAATGTATGAAAGCCACTACAAGGATGGCCAAGACTATGAAAAAAACACCCCTTGAACATCTCACACCCCATCTGGAAAACTTCACCATGTCAGAGAGGCCCACTCACATATATTCACAAGAATAATAAATTAATCCAAAAATCCAACAAATGAAAACACCAGCTGGGCCATGCCAAACACAGATAAATGAGGGGTTAAATGCTTGGGGACAAGCAAGATGGCATGGTTCCAGACACACGTAACCAACAGGATTGATGGAGTATATATCTGATTATGAACTAATAATGAATTATGAGCAGTAATGCCATTAGCATTACCTGTATTATCCTCCTGATTCTCATGTCGCTTGTGGTCGCCCATTATATTTTGGATTATCTCGCTAACTGGCGTCATGTGATGCCTTCCGCCCGCACCGACAAGAGACAGAATGTTGTTTTGATTTCAATCGAAACGTTGAGGCCGGACCATATGAGCATTTATGGCTATTACAGGAATACCACACCTAACATCGATTCTTTTTTTAGGGACAAGACGGTTTTTGAAAACGCTGTTTCGTCTGCCCCCTGCACGATGCCGTCTGTGGCCAGATTCCTCAGCGGCAGATTCGGTTATGATGAGGGTGTGGGACTCGCCCAGTTCATGAAGGAGGGGGGTTACAATACTGTTGCCGTGGTCAGCCAACATCATTTCATGGGTGAAGATAAGGTGAAACACGAGTATGGTAGGGGATTCATGCTTTTTGACATACAGGGCATGGAAGAAACTGATTTGTATAATTTCACCAATAGAACCGCTGATGTCATAACACAAAATGCGATTAAATGGCTGGAGGATAACAGGGAGGATAGTTTCTTCATGTGGCTGCATTATTATGACCCCCATGACCCGTATTACCCTCCAGAAGGATTTAGGGATTACGTGGATGGACGTCTTAGTCGAGTGGAGGGTTTTACGAGAGAAAGACTGGAAAAAGCAGAGTATGATGCATTAAGCGACGATTACTGGGGGAGGATGGGGGATATTTTCTCCAGCGAGGAAGTCGACTATTATAATGCCCTCTATGATGGGGAGGTGAGATACACAGACTTTCAGATAGGCAGATTCCTGGAGTATCTAGAATCCCATGATTTGACTGATAACACGATTGTGGTACTAACGTCCGACCACGGCGAACACCTTGGTGAGGGAAACAAGTGGAATCACTGCCAAAACCTTGATGAATACGAGATATGGGTTCCCCTGATGTTCAGTGTTGGCGGTGGGAAACTGGGGGATATTGGACACTCCAGCAAGGTTGTCTCAACCCTAGACATAGCACCCACTATCCTGAAGCTATTAGGCATCGACTATGAACAGGGAGTGTTTGACGGCGAAAATATCCTGGATACGTGGGAAAACAGGAGCGTATTTGCCGAGTGGAAGAAGGAGAAAATAGTTAGGATAGGCGACTACAAAATGCACCATAACGGAAAAGCAATAGTAGGATTGTATAACATAACATCCGACAGGTGGGAAAAAGAAAACCTTATATCGGAGGAATCCGATTCAAAGAAGCTTCTAGAAGAAGAAATGAGCCATTTTATGTCAGACATCATGAAGGATACTGGGGATAAAACTAAGATTTTGGAGGAACTCCATGAGATAGGCTACATTTAGCCTTTAAAAGGACATACATGATGACCACAGTCCCCCCCCCCAAACTGTGGGGATGCTGATAACCTACGGGGAAATCCTTCTTGATCCACTGGTTGACCGCGTCATCGAGCCATAACCATAAGCCAGATATTTGATGGGGGAAACCCCGGATTACATGGGTTCTGGAATAAACCATGTAAACGCGGTTACGATAAGGTAAGTACCTGATTTATTAGCTTGCCCCGTTAATAGCCTGGATGGTGGTAATATGAAAGGCAAGACTTACGGTATCCTAGCTATCGTTCTGCTGGCTGTTGTTGGATTGGTTCTTCTAAGGGGTTATTCTCCCGAAGACGCGAGTAAAGAGGATGCTATGACAGGGAAGGACGAGTCTGGTATGACGCAGAAAGATGATGAGACCATGATGCAGAATGACGGTGATGCTAAGGCCTTCTCCTTGTCGGGGGTTAACTTCAAGTTCCTGATGGACGGGGTTGAAAACCCTGAAATCAGGGTTAAGCGGGGGGACCGCGTTCGCATAGAGTTCACGAGCACGCAAGGACTCCACGACTGGGTTGTGGACGAATTCAACGCGAGAACAGAGAGACTCCAAGCACCAGGCTCAGCATCAATCGAATTTACGGCAGACAAGACCGGAACATTCGAATACTACTGCAGTGTAGGCCAGCACAGGCAGATGGGGATGAAAGGGAACTTGGTAGTGGAGATGAAATAACTTCCTTTAGTGGGGAATTTATTTTATTTTTTGACTAATTTATCTGATAACCTAGTGTACCATAATAACAGTGCATTATCAACCTTTGAAAGGTTTACTCTTTCGTTTCTCCTAACCCAGCGCATAATTGTCCCTTTTGCTCATCGTGGTTTGTTCTGCCATTATTTGGCATTTTAGCTCTTGCAGGTGATATTTTGATTTTTGTACTAATCTTCGAGTTTTGAACTATGCTGGTTTTTATAATAACTGACCATGTCTTGTTTAAGTGATCATATGAGGTGATACATGATGGATAAGATGTATGTGATTTTGGGGCTCCTGGCATCTGCCATCTTGGTCGGTGGATTCATTGTTGTCGCCGCAAGTTTGCCGGGGATAACGTCTGACCAGGCTAATGGTATTGCAGTGGATACGGTGAACGAGGATGACGTGGGTGTTTTAACTGATGTAGAACTCGAGGATGAAGAGGGGAATACTGTTTATGCGGTAGAATTCAATAAGGACGGGTTTGAAACAGACGTTAAAATCGATGCATCATCCGGGAAAGTGGTTAAGATAGAGGATGACACAACCGAGGAAGACGCTGACGTAGATGATGCTGAAGAGGCTGATGACTTCGAAGCTGACGATGACATGGAAGAGCAACAGGTGGATGAAACCGCACTAGAGACAGTACAATCACCCATATCCGAGGATATGGCAAGGGAGATTGCATTATCCGCAGAGGACGGTAGAATCACGGACGTTGAACTTGAAAAGGAAGGTGGCGTGCTTGTTTATGCTGTAGAGCTCAGGAACAGCCACGGAGAAGTGGATGTTAAAATCGACGTCTCTAATGGAAACATCGTGAAGATAGAGAGGGACGACGAGGAAGACGGGGAGGATTAAACCTTCCCCCATCATTCCTATTTTTTTAGTTAATTAGATGGAATATTGTATTAGAGGTGGTGGGGATGTATGGAGGATATGCGAGGATTGCGGCAGTATTTTGCTTATTTTTATGGGTTTCGTCTTTTGTCTGCGCAGTAGACGAGGACAGTGGAAAGGAGTTAACGACAGCGTCTGGATTAGAGGTTGACAAACTGCTTACATTTGCAAGTAGCATACTAGCCACCTTTTTATTTCTCCTGACGGCGGTTGCATATCGTAGGGACGGCAGGCAGAGGCTATTGTATGTCAGCGTTGCATTCTTCCTTTTCGCAGTGAAAGGGTTCGTGATATCATCGGAAATATTCATCCCAGAGCAAAGCTATTTGGACATTATAGCAAGCTTCTTGGACTTCGCGATTCTTGCATGCTTCTTTGCGGGATTGATGAGGAAGTGAGGTCGTCATCATGCAGCCGACTTTCCGCAGCGAGAAGGAGACCGTCCTAGAACTTCATGCGAGAAAGAGCATATACGAGGTTGTCAGGAGATATGCTGGCAGCCATTTCAGGGAGATTGAGAGGAAAAGCGGGTTATCAACAGGCTCTGTAAGCTATCACCTCACATACCTCGTTAAAAAGGGGTTGATAACCGAGGAAAAAGACGGTAACATAAGCAGATATTATCCAAAGGAGTTCAAATCCGAGAACACGCAGCTTCTAGGCCTGCTACGGCAAGAGAGAATCCGGAAAATCCTGTTATTCCTGATAAGCCATGAGAATTGTAATCAAGAGGATATTGTGGAATTCATAGGCTTGTCCGCATCCACAGTATCATGGCACCTGAAGAAACTAGTGAAAAACAACGTGGTAAATGCCATCAAGGAAGGCAGAAAAACCAGGTACCATATTCTTGCGGATAAAGAGGAGATAATAAACCTCCTGATAACATACAAAGAAAGCTTTCTTGATTCACTGGTTGACCGCGTCATAGAGATGTGGGAGATGGACGAAAACAAAGGGAAAAATCATTAACAGAGAAAATGCTGTTAAATGGATTCGGCAGTTCTGGCCTTTCCTGCTTGGGTTTTCAAGTATTTTAAGGATTATGTTATATTATTAGAAGGTAGGAAATTGCGGATGTTAACATCCTGTATAACAAACTTAAAATGTTATGCACCCTGTATAACATTCTCACCTAACAAGAGTCCCTACTACCGGAAAATTGCCCAACACGTTTTCTGAATAAGCTGAATTTCATCCAAATCCTCAACCCACAAATTGTTGGATGGATGCTATTTATGCTAGGCAATCCATTTGATTAACCAAAGATTGTAGGGAATACGATATTATTATGGCAAAGGTATTTTTTAGGGGAAGCAGGCCAGTCCTGGAGATAGTAACTCCCAAGGATTCTCCCCCTAATGTCCCCCATCCATTGGAATTGCCAGGCGAGAACAGAACCTCGGTGGAGCCAGGTTCGAAGGACGCCATTTTTAAGGACGGGGATAAGGTACGGTTGGTTAAAGTCCCGGACTGTGCAAAACAAGGCTTAATGCAGGATTCGGTGGGGACTGTCTATGGCACACCCGTCAGGGATGGTGAGAGATGGGTGATTATGCGTTTTGGCAAAACCGAACTTTGGTTGACGGAGCCTGAGGCAAGGGACGCCATCGAACCAGTCCCTGGAGCCAAAACCAAAAAAAGCAAGGAACTTGGCCAAATGAGTTATCAGGAGCGTGTCCAGGAACTAAAAGAAATAGCCCGGAAGGCGGAGAAAGTGGCATACGCTGATGACCCGGGATTTCGCACATATACGCTCGCGTGTCTGGATGAGAATGCCGTTGAACTAATTGACTCCATGATCCCATCAAATCTGGCGGAGTCCAAACAACTGGTTTCGGCTTTGGCGAAGCTATATCTGTCCTTCCCGCAGGAATGTGACCCCAGCATGCCAAGAGGCCGGAAAGTCCTCCAAAAATGTGAATATGGCATTTCACTCGGGCTTGGTTACCTTGAATGCCCGCCGGATAACTATACTGCCGCTTGGCGGGTGCTCGATAGACACAGAACTAATCCAAAAAACATAGAAAAAAGGCTTGCTGCAGGGCTTCCCATCGTCATTCCAGCACAAGCTGACGTCGCCTCCCTCTTCTTACTTCAAAAGCTGGTCGGAGACAATGAACTGTCATTCTCGGTGTTGAAACCTCCCGGGGCTCAACAGCCACTCATCACAACCGCCCCCTTCAGGGGAGATGAAGTCACATTCTACTTTAGCGAAACATCAGACACACTCGGCCATACCCACGGCTTTTCATCAGTTATCAGAGAAAGCCCCATGGATACCCATACAGCTAAGACAACCCCCAATTCGGACCATTTTATCCTAAGCCCATCCTCTGAGACGGATTGTGCCCTGAAGGTATTCAACCATAAAACAGGCGCATTCGAGGAAGTCATCCCGAAAAACATCCCAAAAAAACTGAAAGACCTCGGTGTCCTTCGCTAAACCCCGACTGAAACGGGGAAAAAATACGCGGCCCATACATAATCATTACTCCGTGAATACAGCCGAACTAGGAGGGCTACATCTTGCCCGTGGCGTATGATGTTCCTATCACTGCTTGACACAAACACCAAAATCCTTGTATTCCTACTGATTTTGATACGCCCATCCCGTTTGGGTTTTAGCGCCCCAAAACCGTATAGCGGTTTTGAGGGACACCTTGTATTATCTAATATACTGTGTTATCAAAGTAGAGATTTCCGAGTTGTCAAACCATATCTGAATACAATAAATCTCTCCATCCACATGTCTTCCCGAGTAAGTGACTCCTTGCCTTCAAACATTTTAGCTGAAACCACCCATTAATAACAATTAATTCGCATATCACTCTCCAGAAAATGGTTTTTGATTTATTGACGAATTGGGAGTTGATTTTCGCCATATTCCCTGGCTTAGTGTTGTTTTTGTATGGTATTGAACATTTTAGCATCGAGATTCAGAGGGTTGCAGGAGAGAAATTCAGGGATGCGTTGGGTAGGCTGACAAGGAACAGGGTGAAGGGTGCGCTCCTTGGAGGTATTGTTACAGCAATCATTCAGTCAAGCACGGCCACCACTGTAATCGTTGTGGGATTGGTGAATGCAGGCACCATTTCCTTCATGCAGAGCCTTGGGATTATTTTCGGCGCGAATGTTGGCACGACCGTGACAGCCCAGCTTGTGGCATTCAAGCTTACGGCGTTCGCCCCCTTGTTCATAGTTCTTGGATTCCTTGTTGGCTTGGCTGGCGGGAAATACAAATTTCTTGGCAAACCAATATTCTACTTTGGACTGGTGTTCTTCAGCCTCAACCTAATTTCAGATTCCATAACCCCTATTAAAAGCGACCCCTCAGTCAAATCAATTTTCACAAGCATGTCAACCATCCCTTTAGCGATCATCGTGGGATTCCTGTTCACCACCTTCGTCCAGTCAAGTTCGGTGACTTCCGGCATAATAGTCATACTTTCACAGGAAGGTCTTATCAGCCTCAACCAGGGCATACCCCTCCTTTTAGGGGCAGCTATTGGAACGACAACGACGGCATTAATCGCTTCCTCTAAGATGAGCCTTCATGCAAAAAGGGCTGCATACGCACACCTACTTTTTAACGTCTTTGGAGTCATCCTTATTCTGCCTTTCCTCGGCCCATTCCAAGGATTCATTGAAAGCCTGGGTGGCTCAGCGGGTCAACAGATAGCAAATGCCCTCACAGTATTCCGCACAATCTTTTTAGTAGTCTTCCTTATCGCCCTTAAGCCTTTCAAGAAACTCGTTGAAAGAGTGGTTCCAGGAAAGGAGGAGGAGATACTCTTTAACACTAAACACCTTCCAGACAAGCTTCCTGACGACAACAGTAAATCATTCAATGCCATAGAGAAGGAGTTGGATTATGCGCTTGAAGTAAACGACAAGCTCTATGACGAGTCGATAATACTCTTTAAGTCTCAGAAGGACGGCAACTATCAAAAGATCCTGAAGATGGAGTCCCTCACAGACTTCTTGGATGATAAAATCGAGAAAAGCATCCTTGAGTTCTCTAAGCGAGAGCTGGATCCAGGGGAGGCGAAAAAGATAGTGATGCTGGTCAGAATCTCCAACGCATTGGAACAGTTTGGCGACAAGGGGGAGGATATAAGTTCAACGATTAAAAACATGTGGGACACTGGAACGATGCTGTCTCCCGAATCAAAAAAAGACCTTGAAAACATATATGACATGTTCAACGAAAACATCAGGCTGCTTAGGAAGTCATTTCCCACCATAACCAAAAAGGAGTCGCATGCTATGATAAAAAACGATGAAAGACTCAGGGAACAGATAAACACATACTATGACTTTCATCTCAAACGGCTTATAGAAAAACATGAGGACAGCATGTTCGTCGAACTCCTATCCCTGATAGAGGCCGCAAACTCCAAGACCCGGGAAATAAGAAAACTCACAGAATCATATAGCGCAGTAAATAAGAACTAGATACTTATCTCACTCCCTTCTCCCGCATGTACCTCTCCCATTCCAATCTCTCCAGCCGTTGGATCTCATTTTCTTCTTCCCGTTCTTTTTGGATATCTGCCTGTCGCCTCAGTCGGGCAGTATTTACCATGGATTCCCATTCATCAGCCATTTTGCGTAGCATGGTTGAGAATTGTAGGCTTTCCTGTTCGATGCTTTGTCTTTTGCTCTTGATGTTCCATTTCACGTTTTTCGGAAGTTTCCTGGACCTGTGGATTAATCCGAACCTGTATAATTTCGGGATGATGTTTTTCCTTAAAGTGTTCATGCTGTATCCTTTCCTTTGACAGAATTCTTTCTTGCCATTCTCAGTGTTTTTCCCCTCATCTAACAAGAATTTAAGGTATTCAATAGCAAGCTTGTGGAATACCGGCATCTTATGGCTTGGAAACAAGAACTCCAATAAATCCTCCATACTCCAGCGGAAGCCGCTATCCCAGATCTTGTTGCCGAACTTCCTCCCACCCTTTTCCGGAAAATACAGAGCGCACTTGCTCGGTATCCCCTTCCAATTAGTTTCCCTCATGCATAGAACAAGGACGGCAATCGACTTGTCGATTTCGATTTTTTAGTAGTTGAATTTTCTTTCGTATTTTTTGTGGTCGAACCATTCGAGTATTATTGCTAGAACGAGGATTTCATTTGTTTCAATTGTGTATATTAGTCTCCATCCGTTAGGTAGGTCATATTTCCATAGGTTGGTTATTTCATATTTTTTAATGTATTCTTTGGGCCATAATTTTTTCGGGATTTTAATTCCACACATTGGGTTTTCTTTCAAATCGTCTGTTGCCCTGTCTATGAAATTATATAGTTCTTTATCCTCAAATTTGCCTTGTTTTAGCATGTCGAATTCTTTTTTCAACGACTTTGTTATGAATCCAACATGCAATTCCTTTGTCATTTTATAATCAAGTCTTCTGAAATAAGCTTCTTTATCCTCTCTGGATTATACGTCCAGATAATGACTCCCTCATTATCGATGATGATTTTTCCTGATTCAATGAGGTAATCAAGTATTTTCTGGTATGTTTGATACATCATCTTTCTTGGCAATACTTTCCACAATTGATACTTACCCTTCTCGCTACTGTATTTTTGGATTGTTTTTTCAACCATGATTACCGATTCCAGAGTCGGACTATGCAATACAGTGACATTCTCCATCTTATATAACTATATATAAGATAAGTTTATAAATCATTCCTCTTTTTAATTCTAAAACAGTATATATTGAGTCAAAAGCAGTACTCACAAGTCAATTCATGTCAATATAATACTTGTGGGAAAAAAGACCCTGAAAAAGGCTCTAAAACCTTCGAAAACGAACGGTTTTCAAAACACATTAAAGGGGCCCGACTCAAGGTCAAAATTTACGCGGGGGTACCCGAGCGGCCAAAGGGGCAGGACTTAAGGTCGGAGTTTGCCGAGCGCAGCAACGAAGTTGCTGGCTCCCAGAAATCTAAGATTTCTGCGGACGACAAAGAGCGTATTCGTCTTTGAGGAATACACTTGTGGCGTGAAATCGATGAGCCATCCTGTGACGTAGGTCTTCAAGGGTTCGAATCCCTTCCCCCGCAAGCTTTTAA
>JBDRLL010000037.1:0-37818 GCA_043813075.1 Candidatus Altarchaeota archaeon | reverse complement strand
GGAAATACGCGGCCCACCCCTTGATTTATAGCTTTTGGCGTATATGCGATGGTATTACTCATTTTAATGACATTGTAAAATCCGTACGTGCACAGAATGAGAAGGTGCAGATGGAATACGATCAACTATCCCAACTACTCTGCCAGTCAATTTTCGACTTGAGGAGCAGGGGATTGATGGTTTAGTGGATTAAATCGATAGAGATTTGGAGGTGAAACAACATGGCAAACTTTAATGATGGTTTCGGACGAGAGATGCATGATGCAGTATGCAGCAAATGCGGACAATCATGTCAGGTCCCGTTTAAACCCACGGAAGGTAAACCGGTATACTGTAAGGAATGCTTCAGAAAGCAGAGACCAGGGTACTAGAGGATATTGGGGGTAATTACCCCCAATGTTTATTTTTCAAGTTGCGGGGAATGCTGTCAAGTAGGTAAAAACACGCGGGAGTATGATCGTGTGAGCGTCCCCGGGAATCCCGTGTTCTTACCGTCCACTGGTTCGATGATTGAACCAAACAGAATATTAAGGTGTTTCACGCATATACTCCACTAAAATCTGGTTGAAGTGGTGTTTTAAGTGGATGATGAACGCCCACATAATCTGAAGGAAAAATTCAAGTCCATGGATGCTGTGGACAGGATATTGGTGGCCGGGATAGTGGTGCTACTAGTTCTGACCATAGTCAGCTACGCGCAAGAGTCTGTTGCTGGCGGCCCGGTCATGCCTGGGCTTAACAGCCGCGGCGGGTCGGGGATAGGGGGTTTAGGCATCATCGGCCGTGGGCTTGGCGGCGGTTCGAGAGGCAGGCCAGGCAGCTGACTCCAACCACATCCAATAATGGGGGGGATAGCTAGAGGTTAGTGTATTTTGCCTGTGAATCGGTTTGTGGTTCACTACTCTATGATGGATAAAAGAGCTTTGGTTCAGGAATGAAAGACGATGACTAGGGAGGCCTAACGCCAAGGGCGGGATTAATCCCTTGTGAATTCGGGTTTGATTGACTTTATTATTCTTTCAGCACCGATTGACACTATTATGACCGTGCACATGACGAATGGGATGTAGTAGCGCTCCCAGTTCATGTTCATCTTCGACCCGTTTACGGTGAAGGCTGATATGATCCAGAGGAGCAGTATCGTGTATGTGCCTGCGGAGCCTGCGGACATTTCCCTGCGGGCGCCGTGCATGATGGACCATAAGCCGGTGAGGAAGACCAGCACGTAGAGGTATTCGAGTGGGGGGCTCCGGAAGTCGTAGTCTAATAGTATGCCCCTGGAGTATATGAGTCTTATCCTATGCCTTAGGGAGGTTATTGGAGAAATCTGCACCCTGGACTGGACGGCCATGTAGTTCACGCGGTGTTCGATAGTCTTTAGGGTGTTGCCCACCGGGTCAGGGTATAGGTATGGGTTAGCCAGTATGTAGAAGGTTAATGTGGACACTGACACTAAGGCTAGGACGCACACCCATATGGTGGCACGACGTAGAAGAAGCTGTCTTCCTGACCGTCGTTGATATAGGGTATCATATGTTACCCCTGCCGTGAAAGCGAGGACGGCTGTCAGCACCATGTATAGTGTCACGAACTTTGTGTTTAGTGCGAGGGATAGGGAGAACCCCTCTAGCACTGACAGCATGATCACACTCTTGGGGAAGCCAATCCCGTGTTTGCCGGAGTCCATGCGGCCGTCGACGAATGGCTTCATCCTTTTGAGTAGGATGAGCAGGATTATGAGGGATGTGAGGACGAAGAAGGAGCATATAGCGTCGTTATAGACTTTCTGGAAGTTGGGGATGGTCAGGTTGTTGCTCAAAAACAGGAGGGCGGCCAGCAGCCCGGTGAAACCGCTTTTAAGGAAGTGCGAGCACAGTAGGATGACTAGGATTGATGAGAGGAATGCGAAGATGAATATCGTCCTCTTGCCTAATACGTAGTCTTCCCTTGTCAGAGCCACAACCCCCCTAGGTTTCACTTCCGCTAGGAGGCGGTTGCAGAATTCCAGTAGCCTCCGGTCCTCAGAGAGGTTTTTTTCCTCGACAAGCTTCTCGAACGGGTTCCTGCAGTAGAGTTCGTGAATCCTCTTGAACCAGTTCATCTTGTTGCCGCTCTCGTCCACTATCTTGTTGTTCACAGCGTGCAGTGCGAAGCCGAGCACGTAGTCGGTCATGGGCGGGGAGTCGTAGGAGATGTAGTGATACCAGTCTTCGTTCGTGAAGTCATGCTTCAGGAATAGTAGGTTGTAGAAGTAGGCTCCCGACAGCCAGCACTCCTCGTCCAGACCCCACGGAGAATCGGGGGTTGTGACATACAGGTCATGAACACGCAACGTAAAGGCGAGAAGCAGGATTATCGTGAGGAAACCAGTGAATGATGGGGCACGCATTCTCGATATTATCGGCCCGCAGGATGCTGCCAGCTTATGCGACATAAGCTTGAACGATTCTGATGTCTTCATTCGCATCATACCCATATTCCCTCACCCTTAGGATACGATTATCGGATTGAGGGCGTTAAATGCTTACAATATGTTTTTCCATAGCATAAAAAAAAAGGGCATGCGGGTCACGTGATTATGTGCGATCCGATAGTCCACAAGACCATAAGGAAACCCTGAGTCATCGCGAGAGATATTGTCAACGCCTGGTTTACCCGGGGGTTTGAACTGGCTTTCCCCAGGAATATGTAAAACGGGAAAACAGCGAGAGTAAACCTCAGGACGCCTTTTATTGAGGCATACCCAGGTATGGTTGAGATGACGAGGAGTATCACTCCCAGAGTCCAGTAGGAGAACCTGAGCTTTCTGATGGAGGGGATAAACGCTAGTACAAGCAAAACAGCGACCAAGCAATTGACGGAGATTGCCAGGTCACTGTGTGAGAGGCCATCATACATGAGTTTGACTGGATTATTCATCCCTAAACCCCAGCCAGCGGTTTTTGAGTGAGCGTAAGCAAGGTAGTCGCCGGACTGGTAGTAGGAGTACGCGAGGAAGGTAGCCAGTCCTGCGGGAATCATGAGGAGATTCAGTATATTCCAGTTTACCTTGAGGTTGGGCTGCCTTAGATACTCGTAGAGTAGGGGTATGAAGACGATCACTCCCTGAGGCCTTGTTAAGGCCATGAAGAATCCTGAGATGCCGGCGTAAAACCACATGCCCCTACGGGCGTTGTAGAAGCAGGATATGAGGAGGGCTAGGAACAAGGCTTCCGTGAAGACGCCTGAAAGGATGAATGCCGAGGGGAATAGGAACATGTAGTTGACTGACCTTGTGGCGGCATCCTCGTCATCGTCCAGAAGCACCAGCCTGTAGAGCAAGAGTCCTGCGGCAATGAGGCTTATGTTGGATATGATTACGCCTGCCACGAAGTAGTCTCCCACAATCATCCCAAGCGACCGCATGAGGAGCGGGTATAGTGGGAAGAAGCCGTAGTTTGACGCACCATGTTTAACGATTTCCGTCGAGTACCAGTTTTTAGCGACATGCATGTACCATTCGGAATCCCATATGCCCCATATGTCCAGCCAGAGATGGTCTGAGAAGAACCAGGACCTCCAGTAGAATCCCTGGTAGAAGGGCTTCAAGAGCATCCGGGAGGAAACGCCTATGAGGGTCAGGATAAACCTTGTCAGCAGGAACATGAAGAGGACGTGCCTTAGAGCACGGTAAGATGAGGTTAGTTCCTGGATTATGCTCCTGCCGCGGAGCGTCCAGAAAGCAAAGAGTATGATGAGTGTTGCGGAGAAAAAGGCCGTGACCCTCCAGAAGACAGCGCCGGGTTCCGCGGACACTGCAATGATGGATGCCAGCAGGGCTAGTGGGGGGGAGACGATGACAACACGGTTCAACCAGCGTTCGGAAACCAGGCCAGGCATTTTATAGGATATGATGTTTCATAAAAAATAAAGGACACATATCGAGGGGTTAACTGGCTTTCCTTAAGACATAATATTTGTTCAACCCAAAGTCCCGGACTCCAGGAACCATGTTGAATATCTTGTTCACAGCATCAGAGAAGAGGGGTATGCATACGGGGATTATAGTCCGTGTGCCTGATTTCTCTCTGGTGAATCCTGCTGACGAGTAGGTTTCCTCGATCTCTCGTAAGCTTATTCTGTTTTCCGTTTCAGGCATCTTAAGGCAGAGCTTTTCCGCGAGCTTCAGTATCGGCTCCCATAGCGGATTTGCATAGATGATGATGACTCTCGAGTGGCTGGCACATGATTTCCCTAGGTTCTTGAATGCCTTCCGTAAATCGACTATATGATCTATCACGTCCATCAGGACTATAAAATCGAACGATTCTCCGAGAGGATATGTTTGTGCGTCACCTACCTTAAAATCTAGGTTATGGTGCGTGGAGTATTTCTCCTTTGCTATCCGTATCATCTCACTGCTGACGTCAATACCTAAACCATGTTTTGGGTTCAGTGAGCACAGCAAATCCCCGGTACCACATCCTACGTCCAGCACCGTCTTATCCCCTGGATTGCCGATTAATTCTTTCACCAGTCCTTTGACTATAGAGTAGTAGTACTTGTTCCTGAACTTGTAATCGTCGTAGCTCGAGGCGATCACGTCAAAATCGAAGTTCTTGTCCATCACCACACGTAGGGTTAATTGATAATAGAGCATACTGGTTGATAAATGAGGATTATGTCTTGCTGAATGATGGGATAATAAACTAAAACCTTGTTTTCACCGGTTCCCGGGAGTTGTCGTACTGGTCCCGGAACCCATCACATTGATTGCTATCGGCACCTCCGCGAGGCCGCCGGTGCCGTTCACAGTGAGTGTACCGGAGTAGGTCCCAGTAGGTGTTCCGGAAGGTATGGTGAATGTGGCGTTAAACTGGTCTGATATGCCGGACCCGAGGCCTGCAGCCATATCAGTTATGCTAGTCCATGATGATACGCCGCCGGTGACGGTCCACCCTATGCTGCTCACGATGGCATCTTCATTGTTGGTGAGGTTCAGCTCCACGACGGTTGTGCCTCCATCCGTGACGTTGAAGCGAATCTCGGACGGTCTTAGGGAGAGGACACCCCCGACAACCAAAACGCCACTGCACGTCATCTCGATGGGAACCCTGCAGGCTCCCGGATTGGAGGGCATGCAGCCGGTCACATCGCCGATGGTGACTGCGACTATGTCGGAGTAGCCGGCGCCAGTGTCGATGGTCAAGGAAATGCGGTTATCCCCAACTGAGCTGGATACAGCTGAGTTAGGCACTACAATATCGACGTAAGTCTTGCTGCAAGGCCCCAGTGAATACACTGTGTCAGCAGCCTTCGCGATAGAGTCGACCGCGTCCTCGGCGGTCGTCGTCTCCATCATGGAATGACTGTCGTATATTACAGAATAGTTAAGACAGGCTAGGAATATCATGAACATCAGTGTGAGCAGGACATGCTCCATTTTCAGAGGATGCATGTTAGTTATTATAAAAGCAGTACATATGCCTTAGGTAACCGGAGATGCCTTATAAAGGAGTCATGCATATAGTATTCCTTAAGGTGGGATGGCATGGCTGCTAGAATAATGATATGCGATGAGGATGAGGGATTCAGGGATAGGTATTCCGACATCCTCAACGCCAACGGATTTGAAGTCCTGCACGCTGTGAACGGCATGGACTGCATAAACAAGCTGAGGAACACTAAGGTCGACCTGGTGCTGATGGACTTGATGATGCCCATGATGAGCGGGGTAGACACCATAAGATACATCAGGGGTGACGATGGGATGAAGGACCAGAACATAGTCGTCATAACAGTCCTTAAGATGGATGAGGGGCTTGACCATCACCTGAGCGAGCTGGACGTCCACAACATCCTGATAAAGCCCATAGACACGTGGGTGCTGTTAAAGATGGTTAACAAGGTTTTGGGCCGTAAACACCCGATATTCAACTAGCCACTTGGATTTTAAAAGCACACGCTCAATTTATAATGGTGTGGGTGGCATGTCTGGCAGGATATTACTTGTAGACGACGAACCTGAATTCAGGGACATATACTCTAAGGTCCTGAAGAGTAATGGTTTTGAAGTCACAAACGCCGAGAATGGGATAGACTGCATCAACAAGCTCAGGAGAAACGATTTCGACATCGTTCTGATCGACCTTCTAATGCCTTTGATGAGCGGTATGGAGACCATAAGGTCAATCAAGAACGATAAGACGCTTAAGGACACGAGGATTGTGGTGATGAGTGTCCTGAACATGGACGAGAGATCCAATGAACACCTGAAGGAGTTGGGTGTCGAAAACATACTGGTAAAGCCCATAGAAAGCTGGATACTGCTCCACGTGATCAAGAAGATCATGGAAAAACAGTGACAAAGGCTTTATTTCTTTTATTCAATACTATAATAGTGCACGTGGGAGAGTGGCTAGATGACGAAGAGGATTATGGTAGTAGACGACGATGAGGAACTCAGGAGGATGACTTCTGAGGTGCTCAAGAGCTACGGATTCGAGGTCGTGACCGCCGCAAACGGCATGGACTGCCTGGAGAAGCTGAGCCGCTTCAGGGTGGACCTGGTGCTCATGGACTTGTTCATGCCGGTTATGAGCGGCAAGGAGACCATAACAGCCATAAGAGACAACGAGAAGATAAGGGACACGAAGATAGGCATAGTCACCGTACTGGACATGGACGACAGGACCCTGAACTACTTCAAGAAACTCGGGGTCATAGACGTTATAATGAAGCCTTTCGAGATCGGAGACCTCGTCTACCGTATCGCCCGAATGCTAAAGGCAAAGTAGCTAAATAATCCTTATTCCATATTCAAATACATGGGCAAGAAGGGGAATCCGTCACCAAAACCTCCGTCAAGCGGGGGGATACCGTCCGGAGACGCCTTGTGGATCCCCAGCCACTATGGCAGCGAACTGAAAAAGAAGGGGGGTTTGGACAAGACAGTCTACTGGGATGTTGAGGAGGTGGTGGACTTCATATTCCCCAAGAGATACCAGCCCACATACCACATGGTGGCGTCCGACTTCATACGGCTCGTCCTTGAGAACGATTACGCCACAAAGAAGGAGATAAAGAGATTCCTCGACGAGAAGAAGTACAGTAAGAGCACGCTCGAGAACAAGATAATACCGAAACTCGTGCGGTTCGGATTCCTCAAGAGGGAGAGGGAATACAAGGCTGGGCTGGGGAAGGGGCGCGCACTAATCCTAAGCGAGTCGCTCACGTTCACCAACTACTTGGAGAGGATAGCCTTCGCGTGGAACATGCTGGTCTCAACCTCCAGGAAGAGGAAGACTAGTCCCCTGGACTCACAACCTTGATGCCCCTGCCACGCTCGAACTCTATCATGTTTATGTTCTCACTATGCCGTGTGGAACGCATCTTCTTTATCATAAGATGCCTTCCTGAATCCGAGCCCACCGCCTTGTAATGCAGTGTTATGACTCCGTCAACCATGAACTCCTCTATGCCGTGCTTTGAGAGCTTGCCGTCATCCAGTATGTCTGAAATCAGCAGGGAAGTGAGGCCCATCTCCTGGAGCTTGTAGTTGATGCCTAGTATGGCGAGCCGGACATCCTCCTTCAGGCCGGTGCCCACGTGAACCTTCTTTGTCTCGAGTATGCTGTCCAAGGCGCTGAAGCTGTCTACTACAGCACGCTTGGCGCCTATCTTGTCTGACGCCTCTTTTATCAATGCGAGTATGGAGTCCAGGCTGAACTGGTCTGGAGACAGTTTGAACTCGGATTTCTCGGACTTGCCTGAGACGCCGGAAAGGCTTGCGTCGATGATCACCAGCTTGCCTTCCTCCTCCATCTTCTCCAGGTCAAAGCCCATGAAACCCATGTCCTGCTTCAGCATCCTGGGGCTCTGCTCGAGGCTTACGAGCACGCCAGGCTCATCGTATTTTAACGCGCCGTTATGCAGAAACTGGGTTGATAGTATGCTCTTCCCGGTGCCGCAGTCGCCTGCGAGGAGTATCACCCTACCTCTGGGAAACCCCCCTTCAAGCAGTTCGTCAAGACCCTCGATGCCGGTAGGGCATCTTACAACTTCATAGTCACTCATTTTTCCCTCCCTCAGACTTTAATTTGCTTATCTTGCTCTCAATCTCAATCAACTGCTTCTGATATTCCATGGTTATCTCATTGAAGCTGGCTTCATCAATAGAGCGCTGATAGTATTTCGACTTTGTGAGCTCGATCATCTTCTTTACCTCAGACTGCTGTTCGAGAAGCTGCTTCAACTCCGACTCAGAGGTGCTGGTGGACATGGACTCGCTTATCCTCCCGATCTTGTCCCAGTACTCCCTCCTAAGCGTTTCCTTGTGAACATGGCCTGTCGACGCCTTTTCCATCGACTTCTTCATCTCGCCGACAACCTTCCGCTCCTGCTGCTCGGAGAGTATCTCCTTCTGCTTGCTTATCCGCAGGTCGTTAGCCTGTATCTCATCCCTCTGCTTCAACAGTACTTCCTTGTTCCTCCTCAGCCTTGACTCCAGGCCGGACTTGCCTTGAGTAAGACGGTAGGAGTATAATATCGCGAATACCGCCATCACGCTCAGCACTCCGAACACCAGCTGGGCATTCTGGTCGCAGGGCGGGCACCCGGATGGCTCGCACGTTTCGTTCTGAGCTGAAGCTATCCCAGACAATAATATCATCAACGCCAGGGGGAAAAACAGTCTAGACTTCATTCGGAATCCTCTTCAGCTCCCGGAGGGGATCCGTCACCAGCATCAGCCTTATCTTCCTGCCTGCCACTCTTCTCCAGGTGCCTGACAAGCCCTTCGAGCTCGTGGGCCACGTCCTCGCCTATGCTCGTGAGCTTCACGAACTTTATCCTACCCTCCTTCCTGAATTCGACTATGCCATTCTCCTCAAGCTTGCTGAGTATCTTAAGGGTGTGCGTGTATGTGCAGTCATTCTCCTTGGAGAGTACTGAAGCATACTTACCCTCAGAGTCGTGTAGTGAAAGGAGTATGCCCGCAGGCTTCTCATGTAGCAGTAGCCCGACTAGTTCGCTGAAATCCATAAAACACACCTCAAAGAGTATACTATAAAGAATATATTAGAATGTATAAAAATATCGCTTTATTTCCGTATGGGAGCCCTAATCCTGAGGATACCGTCCTTATGCTCGTAAAACACGTTATCCACGTCAATCGGCCGTGGAGTCGTGAAACTGTTGTGGAAGTACACGTCCTCCTCACCCCCTTCCCCCGTCTTGTCCATAAGGAGGCTGACGTTGATGGTGTTTACCCCAACCTCGACCTTGACATCGTCTTCCCTGAAGCCAGGTATTCTCGTCTCGAAGTGTATGAAGTCGCCGTCCTCCCTCAATTCAGCGTGTAGTTTTATGGTCGCAGGCATGTGGCTGCCATGACGATCGAAGAACGGGGTGACTGTAATATCCTCAACCATACGACGAAAATCCTTCGGAACCTTATCCTGCCCCTCGGTAAGGGCGTCCGGAGACGTGGACGGGGAGTCATCGCCTAACGCATCCTCTAGGATATCACCGTCAGACGCGTTCCCCGACTTCTTGTCTTCGCCAGACATTTTGCCTTACTTCAGCTTAGCTTCAACAGCCTTCCTGAAGGCACTCCAGTCCTTGCCTAAAGCAGTCACAGCAGCCTTCAGAGCAGCCTCCGCATCATCATCCGCTATGTGAAGCCTGAAGCTGGCTAACAGCGGGTGAGGGTCATACCAGTACGCGTCAACACCCTTCTTGGAAAGCTCGTTGGCCAGCATAACAGCAACCTCTTTCTCGTCAAACTCGGCTTCGAGAACACCCTTCTTTTTCTCAACTATCTTGAATTCCATTTCAACACCTAAAGTTCACTCACATTCTCGTAGTCTTTAGCGGTCTTACGCAACTCCACGCTACCGCATACGGGACACTCCATCTTGCCCTGATACTTGGTTGATATTGAGAGTGGCGTACGGCATTTTGAACAGAACGCCTTAACAACACCCATATCACCCTTCGTCGACAGGTCGATGACGTCAGAATCCATCTTTATGACCTTTGCCTCCACTATGTCGCCTATCTTGAAGAAGTCTTCAGGCTTCTCGACGTACTTGTCTGAAATGTTTGAAACATATATCATAGCCTTGTCGTCTATGACACCCTTCTCGCCCCGTATCTTGGAGACCAAGACGGTGACATTACTCTTTCTCACACTCATGACTTCCCCAAAAACCGTCTGGCCGACGTTTATCACAGGAGGCTTCCTGCCCAATACTGAGGCCGTATGCCTCTCAGGGTCCAATACTTTTTGACCGACTCTGGAGGCATAAATCTTCCCGTCTTCAGCGTAAGTACCTTGGCCAGGCATGTATTCCTCGATTGTGCCTAAGTAATCCCCAACCATAACAATTTCATCACTCATAAAAAATCAACTCCTTGTTTTTCTTTCTCTCGCTAGGAAAATATAATATACAATATATACTTAAAAACAATAAGAACGGCTTATAAACGCCATATACCCTTAAAACAAGCGGTTAGAGAGTATCTGAGAGAGTAGCATATGCTTGACGTGAAACCCTTCCAGTCCAGGGAGATGTAGAGCAGCAACATCTTATAGTCGTTGATCACATAACGGTTGATTTTGTAGAGAAGGGTTGAGGGATTATTAGATAGTCTGCTGAAGGGTATCCGTGATAACGCACGCAGTATTGGAATGAGGAATGGCCATCTGACGCCCACCTGAAACATTAAGGCGGCGTTATATGACCTGTAGTCCATTGGAATGGCTTTCTCGCCGGGGAAAGACCGTTTTGAAGCAGGCAGCTCAACGATAAGATTCCTTTCCTCAGCATACTTTGTAATGTTTAGCCCAGGGAAGTATAGTAGCGGGCCCATGAAGGTCAGGTAGGGCTTAACCTTTGATAGGAACAGCATGTCTGAGAAGGTATCTTCAAACGTCTGGCCGGGTATATTGTGGAGCACATACAGGCAAGCTCGTATCCCGTGCTTGCCAAGCAGACCCATCTTCTCGATGAACTCCTCGTTCGTGAACTTCTTGTCCAATACTTTCTCCCTCAGTTCCTCGTTGGAGGTCTCGAATCCTATCAAAGCCAATACTAGTCCCGCATCCTTGAGTCGGGCCACCAACTCCTCATCCATCTCCTTTACAGATGAAAAACAGATGAAGGGCATGCCAATCTCCTCCTTGTACCTGCTGCAGAACTCCATCACCCACTCCCTGCTGTAGAGGAGGGAGTCTTCCCTGAAGAAGCATGCGTGCAGACCGTATTTCTCGCGCACATTCTTTATCTCACGTATTACGTAGTCGACGCTATGCCATCTACGGTATTTCTGGCCGTGACAGAATTCCCGCCGGTACACATGATTAAAGCAGAATGAACAGTTGAATGGGCACCCACGGCCAGCCATGAATATCTTGACGAACTGATGTTTCTTCGCGGGATACTTCAGGTAGTAGTCACTCCTGTCAGGGAATGGAAGTTCGTCGAGATTCTCCAGCAGTGGCCTGGGGGGGTTCTTATGAACGACCCCGTCCTTTTTGACCCATAGGTTAGGTATGTCATGTATCGGATTCCCATTCTTTAACGCATTCACTAGTTCCAGCAGGGGTTGCTCACCTTCACCCCGGCAGAGTATATCCACAAAATCATTCCCTATTATATCGGGGTTAAGTGATGGGTGTATGCCTCCGAATAGTATGGGAACGTCATATTCCATCTTTATCGCCTTGGCTATTTCCCCGCACTTGACGAAGATTGAGGTCTGGCAGTTGAATCCGATTACAAGCGGTGCCTCAACCCCGATTATCCCAAGTATGACGTCCTCTGGTTCTGCATAGAGGATACGACTAGAAAACCCATGTTGTTTTAGGAAAGCCTGGATGCTCATCAAACCCAGCGAATCCCTGCCGTTAGGATCTATAAGTAGGACATCCATGATCCCTGATACCATTTAAATGCATGATGTAAGACCACGCATCCTATGCAACACACGGGCCATCAAGTGCCTTCTTCCCAACTGCCCAGGTATTTCTCCTGCGCGGGAGTCAGCTTGTCGATGCTCAATCCCATTGTATCCAGCTTCATCCTCGCGACCATCTCGTCTATCGCCTTAGGTATCTTATGCACTCCAGGAGGCAGGTCATGCTCGTTTATGTACTTGCACGCCATGGCCTGGTTCGCGAAGCTCATGTCCATTACTTCAGACGGATGGCCTTCAGCGGCAGCCAGGTTGACGAGCCTTCCTTCAGCCAGGAGGTACAAGTGTCTCCCATCCTTGAGCTCGTACTTCTCAACATTATCCCGGATGGTCTTCTTGCCTGTGCTTAACTCTTCGAGAGAAGGTATGTCCACCTCGATGTTGAAGTGCCCGGAATTGCAGACCACTGCGCCTGACTTCATCTTCTTGAAATGCCTGCCGAGTATTATGTCCCTGTTGCCGGTGACCGTCACGAATATGTCCCCGACGGGTGCAGCATCATCCATGCGCATGACCCGGTAGCCGTCCATCGCCGCACGCAATGCGAGCGTCGGATCAACCTCACAGACTACCACGTTGGATCCCATGCCCTTCGCGCGGGCTGCGACTCCGCGACCACACCAACCGTAGCCTGCCACCACCACAGTCTTGCCTGCGAATAGTACACTCGTGGCCCGGAGTATGCCGTCGATAGTGCTCTGACCGGTCCCATAATGGTTGTCGAACATGTGCTTGGTGTCCGCGTCGTTTGTGGCCATCACAGGGTACTTTAGGACGCCATCATTCTCCATGGCGCGAAGCCTGATTATCCCGGTGGTTGTCTCCTCGCAACCGCCTTTTATGCCATCCAACAGGTCTTCCCGCTCCTTGTGTATTGTGAATATCAAGTCCGCGCCGTCGTCTATGGTTATGTTCGGCTTATGGCCCAAGACCTTGTTTATGTTGGCGTAATACTCGTCGTTCGTCTCGCCACGCCACGCGTACACGTCCACCCCCGCCTTCGCGAGCGCTGCCGCAACATCATCCTGTGTGGACAACGGATTGCACCCGGTTATTGCAACATTCGCGCCACCTGCGATAAGCGTCTCGACCAGCACGGCAGTCTCCTTGGTCACATGCAATGCAAAACCAACGTTAACACCATCAAGAGGCTTCTCACTCTCGAAGCCATCCCTAATCTTCATCAAAACAGGCATGTGGGCTTCAGCCCACTCGACCTTAAGACGGCCTGATTCAGCCATCTTCATGTCTTTTACTTCGCTCATCTTATCAACCCGTATGTTTTTCTTTTTCGTCAACGTTTTTCTTTTTACAAAAAGAAAAAGGTTGCTTAATGTCTTTTACTTCGCTCACTTCAGCACCTCAGGGATTAGTAATCGCAGTTATAGTATTTAAGAACTATATCCGGGGCACGATTGGCTTGTCCAGTATCTCCTGGAATGCGTCCTTCTTCACAGGATCGGCGCCTATGTCCAGGTAGAGTAGTAGTCTGCCGCTGATTCTCTCGCTTGCCTCAGCACCAGCCCATGCTTCCGCAACAATCTCTTCGAAAGCCTTGCCCCTGTCGAAGCCCATGTATCTTATGCCCGCCTCCAGCTCGTTCTTCGCTTCCACTGGATTGCCGTTGGCGTAGTGTATCAGCGCCTTTTCCATGCGGGCTGTGCCGATAGCATCAACATCATGCTTTGCCTCAGCTATTGCGAGCGCCCTATCGCAGTCCGCAGTCGCCTGCGGTATGTCGAATCCTTTCCTGTGAACGCGCGCCCTCCTGAGAAGCCTGCTCGCAAGTATCTCATCCCCAGGGTCGGTCGAGTCGATCAGCTTGGTGTAATCCTCCACCGCCTTCGTCCTTGCCGCAGCCCCACGCACTGTCGCCGCAGGGTCTGTGACGCCACCCAGCAGAGAGTACATGTCACCGCGCATCACCATCACTTCGGTCGTATCTAATCCCGCCGCAGTGGACTCTATAATAGACTTGTCGAGCACTGCAACTGAATTGTTCAAATGGGAGACGTTATTTGACGACGCGTAAAGCATGGCGTAGGAAGCCGCGGAGACGACGCCCGCAAGCTTGGGATCCCACTTCAAACCGAGACTGCCCCAGTTCGCGCTGCCTGACCCCACGAAGTCGAGGCCTGCCTTAAGTGACTCAGCCGACTCCAGACGGTATGCGTCGCGTTCAGCATCATCGCCAGACAGCTTCGCCAGACGATACGCTATCATACCCCTTAGCAGGTGGAATTCCTTCCCGGAATCGCCCATATCCTTCGCCTTACTGATGGCCTCGTGGGCGCTCAACAGCTTTGTCTTCTCATCCTCTCCAGGCCTGACGGGAGAAACCATGTATATGTATGCCCTCGCCCTGTGGGCTACTGGGAGGTCTGAACCCACCTTAGACGCGAGTTCCAAGACGTCTATCGCCTTCCAATAATCGTATATGCCCGCGAGGTCGTTGGCGCAGTTAAGCAGTTCGGCTGATATGGCTCCGGGAGCCATCGGGTCGTTGAATGATTTGACTAGCTCGGGGGTCGTGCCTACCCGAGAAACATAGTCGTCAAGCTTCTCTGAAGTCCCTGGATCACCGTAACCCAACACCATGGGACCTGCCCCTCCCTGGAAACCGACAGCCTCATGACCGGGTATAGGCACCGCATAAGGCAGGTCTGTGACTCCACCACGACGTAATACATCCACCACCGCCTGGGTGGCGATGAGTCTTTCCTTAGGCCATAGAGTCCTCTCCGAGGGGTCCAAGCTCATCGACGGCCATGCGGTATACAGGGGACGGGACTGTTCTTCGGCTGCCGGGTCAGGGCGTCCGAACTGCTCGTTAACAACCTCTGTTATTATCCTGGCCTTGTCGGACCTCGATACCGGATGTCCAGTGGACTTCTCCATCTCAATCATCTTGCCGACAGACTTCTCTGCCAGACCGTTTATGAACATTTTCACGCCATTCGCCTTGTCCACATCCATCCCGCCCGGCAGCGTGTGCAGGCGGAACTCCTGGTCTGAACGGAGGATAACGTCAGCGAGCGACGCCTGATTGGACTGGAATGCCATTAAAGCAAGGCTCAACGGCCTTTCAGCGAACACCCTGTAGTCTTTTTCTTCAGGCATCCTGAAGTCCTTCACTGAACCTGAGTCCTCGGTTTCACCAAGGTGTTTGAGTCCGACTAGACCCCCCAGAGTTGCCGCGGCAGCGGCAGCACCCCCAACCAGCATCCATTTGAGGGCTTCCCTCCGGTCTGGTTCAGGCATATGGCTCCTACGGTAGGTCATGTTAAATCAAGGGAATAACAGGCTTATAAGTTGTGTTTATGAAGCCTTTAGAACTGTTTCGAATGTGTGGCTTAGCGCCCTGTCGTCGCGTATATCCTCCAGTATGTGGCGCCGGTACTTCCACATGGTGTGCTCGTCGTCCCTAAGCCTCTGGTCCTCCCGCTCGAATATCTTATCCATAGAATCAATGCCAGACCAGCCGAACAATCTTATCGCCTCAGCATAGGAAGCATCCCTCCCCGCATCATCACCCTTCAAGTGCTGGGCGACTGATCGGGAGAGCCTGTAGAAGCCTAGGGCATCGTCGCTTGAGTGCCGCTGCTTCTTCTCATTTGTGAAAGCCATGTCATAGTCTGCGATGGCCTCGTCATAGTTGCCCGCAAGACGGTGGGCGTAACCCCTTGTGGAGTAGCACAGTGGGAGGGAATAAGAGTCCGCCCCGCTATCAGCTATCGTATTGTCTATCACCGTGGTCTGCTCTGCAATCGCCTTCTCTATGAACTCACTGCCTCCCAGGTACTTGAATGCCTTGATGTATAGGCTTGCCCTGCGGTTAGGCATGTTTATCTTATCTCCTGACGAGGCCTGATGATCGTCGTAAATGCGTATGGCATTCTGGAGTTCCTGCCTGGCTTCATCATCATTGCCTGCGTCAGCATGCAGTAGGAATCCTGACTCATGGGTCTCGGCGATACTCATCCTTAATGCCGTGTCTGCCACGAACATTGACTCGAAGAAACCGGTCTTTCTCTCCCGGATAGCCATGGCTTTCCGGTATTCTGTGCGGGCTTCAGACAAGTGCCCCAACTTTGCTTCTGTGGTGGGAGCCAGTAATGCAAGCGCTTCATGTATTCCCGCCTTACCCACGCGGAACGCCCTTGCCTCAGGGTCGAGCTCCAGCCCCCGGTCATACACCTCCAACGCCTTTTTGAAGTCCCCCTGACCGTCCGCATAACCCTTTAAAGCACCCCTACTAGCGTATATCCCGGCGAGATTAATGTACTTCAACGGGACTTCAGGGCTCAGGTCGACAGACATCTGAAGGTACTGTAGGGCGCGCTCTATTTTATCCCGCTCTCCGGATGAGGCGAGAGAAAGCCCGCAGTTGTTGAGTTCTGATGATATGCTGCCCCATCTTTGGGGCGTCATATATCCTGCCGTGAGGTGCGGTTGCACGTCAAAGTCGCGTATGTAGTCTTCCCTAGTCCTCTTCTCCCCGCTCTTAGTCATCTCAGCGTAGATCTCCCGGCCACCCTCCTTGTAGCGGAGGAATATGTGTCCTGGAGTGAATATCGGTTGAGCGTCAATCTTCAAGCCCGCCTGGCGTAGGAAATCAAGTGCACCATCGAGCACGCCCGTCAAGTCCTCGCAAACCCCTCGACTGGTAGTCATCACCTCGTCGAATGTGGTGGCGTCATTCTTCTTACGCTGATCATAGAAGGCTAGGGGGTCTGGTGTTGCGAAGCCTTCCTCCCGGAACATAACGTCGTTTATGACGTCGACCTTGTCGTCAAGAGAGAGATGGCCTCCCGCACGCCTCCTCTGCATCTCCATGCTTTGGAGTCTGGTAAGAATCTTCTTGGCGATGCCCCAGCTCCTGCCCTTCACCCTGGCCGCGACTTCGGGCGTGAACTCGTCTGTAAGCCCGTGGCCGTGGGCGTCCTGAGCAATCCTCAGTAGGACGTCGACGCGCGTGAACCTTCCCTGCTCGAGACCGCCACCCCTGACTGCAGTAACCGTGTCTTCAAGGGACATTACGCTGGATAAGTCGCCCCTTACTCCCCCCAACGCCTCTTCATAGCTTACTGGCGGCTGGAGGCGGACTTCCATGAGGTCCTTTTCAGGAGTCTTGGATTCTTCAGGAGATTCACCCAGGTGCTTGAGGGCCTGGTGGCCTGCGACACCAGCGAGAGCAGCGGCAGCGCCGCTTAGAGCGATTTTTTTAAGGAATTCTCTCCTATCAACGTCAGGAAGACTGCTCCTTCGATAGGCCATGTAAGAGTAGGGAATAATAACAATAAAAACTTAATAAGGGTCTTATGGGGGAGGAGTATGTCGGCAGGAAGTTCAAGACAGAATTCGTGCAGGGGGATGGCCCTGATCCCTCTCTTGCAGGGGAGATTATCGGCGTCGGCAAGAGGCTTAACGAGCTTGGCCTTACCCCGGAAAACGCGGGGAATATCAGCGTTAGGGTAGGGAAGGGCATACTGATCACTGTTGGGGGGGTCAACAAGGGGGAGTTAACAGGGGATGATGTTGTGCTAGTGGTTGGGTTTGACTTCCATACTGCGAGAGTGGTGGGATTGAAGGAGCCTTCATCGGAGGTGCCAATGCACTGGAGCATATATGAGGAGTTCCCGGAAGTTAACGCTGTGGTGCACGCCCACGACATGAAGGCTGTGGAAAATGCGGTGATGCTTGAGAGAGAGTTCGGTTTCAAGACAACCACGAGCAGGGAGGCCTATGGCACAAGACAGCAGGCGATGGAGGTTGTCGAAGCCCTCAGGGAGTCACGATACGCGATAATCAGGGGACATGGTGTTGTATGCGCTGGCGACAGCCTTGAAGAGGCTTTAGACAGGGTCGTCAGGGTGAACGGGAGGGTGTGGGGCTTATAGTATCGTTCTTGCGGCGCACGTCTGACTCCTCCCTCTCACGCTCTAAGTACACCCGCCAGCTGGAGTCCAATACGAATACCTCCCCAACCTGGTCGATGGGTATGACCTGCCCCTCGCGAATCAATTCTTCCTGGCCGTCTTCCATGATCTTCAACTCTATTAACGCTTCGTCAGCCTCATCCGGCTTGACGAGAAGCCCAACGTACTTGCCCTTGGATAGCTGCCCGGCTTTTATCGCCTCCTTGAGCAGTTCAAGGGGTATGTCCTTTATGTAAACCAGCTTGTTTACCCGCACTTCAACCATTTTAGTTACCCACAAAAAAAAATCGTGGACAACATATTTGTAGGTGGAGTATAAAAATCATTCGGACTATTGTACAATTTTTTCATGAAAGAATACAATAATATACTATGAATATCCGGTTCAGGAGAGTTCGTGAGTCTGACCTGCGGCGTTTGAACGAGATAGTCAACGATATGGAGGTGTCGCATTACCTTGGGCTGCTTCCGCCGGTCACAATGAAGTCCACGAGGGAATTCTACACGCAGTGCATGAGCAAGAAGCACTTATGGTACGGCATCATCGTTGATGGCTCTATAGCCGGCTCTGTTTTCCTGGGGCCTGGACCGGAGAGGTCCAAGATATCTCACTCAGCGGAGTTCGGGATAAGCATTGCGAGAGAATATTGGGGGAGGGGTGTCGGCGATAAGGCAATCATGTTCATGATAAGGAAGGCGCGTGAACTTGGCTTGAAGAGGATTGAGCTGGGTGTGGTGGAGGGTAACAGGCGTGCTAGAAGCCTTTACATGAAGCACGGCTTCGTGAAGGAGGGCTTGAAGCGCAAGGCCTTCATGATAAAGGGGAGATACCATAATATGATAGTTATGGCGAGGCTGATGTAGATGAACATTGAGGCGCGTTTTAGTGGTCAGCCGGAGGTTGAGGGGATTCAACCCAAGTTTTCCGCGGAAGCCGTAGAGTTGCTCGTTGGCACTGTCGGCAGGAACGAGGACGGAGCCAATTACAGGATAGGGTACTCTCGGGAGGAGACGCTCGGCGAATTCTACCCGCAGCAGTCAGAGCAGGACCACCTGGTGCTGCACGCCCCAAGGGATAACAAGGCGGTCGTCCTCGGCTATAGTATTAGCGCGACCGGGGAGGAGCCCCGTATAGTGGTAAACTTCGTTCAGAAGGCGAGGAGGGCGAGCATGACGGAAGCGAAGAGGGCTATGCCAGGCACACACCCCTATGAATTCCTTGTGGCTAAATTCCTGGAGAGGATAAAACCCATACTCGAGCTGAGGCCTGAGACTGAGGTGACTCTCGCTGGCGAGAGGAGCATGAACGACGATAGCCTGACCAACAGGACATACAATCCTATACGGGACCGTTTCTTCGGGAAAGACTGGCGCCTCAGCCTCGACAAAACGAGGGTGAGGGAGATACTCGGCGATGAGTTGATTGAAAAGATGAGAGGGGCGAGAAGATGAAGGTAAAGACGGACAATGGGACAGAGGATTACAAGACCCTCTGGATGGACGACGGCGTGTTGAAGATGATTGACCAGCCCAGGCTGCCGCACGAGTTCAGGATACACGAGTGCAGGACGGTCCCGGAAGTCGCGGAAGCCATCAAGACGATGATTGTGAGGGGTGCGCCGGCAATCGGCGCGACCGGATGCTACGGCATGGCTATCGCCGCACTGACGGACTTTAATCTGGGTGAGGCGAAGGGCATGCTGGCGTCAACGCGGCCCACCGCCTACGACCTGTTCCACGCACTGGATTATTTTGAGGGGAACTACGATGGCGGGAACGCGGTTGAAGTGTCTGAGAAGTACGCTAGTGAATCCGCGGAGCGGTGCAGGATGATCGGGGAACATGGGGGAGGGTTGATAAAAGAGGGTATGAATGTGCTCACGCACTGCAATGCAGGAGCCCTCGGGTGCGTGGACTGGGGCACCGCACTCGCGCCATTCCGGGTGGCTAAGAACAATGGGGTGGACTTCCACGTCTGGGTTGACGAGACGAGGCCAAGGTGCCAGGGAGCACGGCTGACGGCGTGGGAGCTGGTGCAGGAGGATGTGAACCATACTGTGATAGCGGATAATGTTGCGGGCAGCCTAATGCGTCAGGGAAGGGTGGACATGGTGATAGTCGGGGCAGACAGGATAGCGGGCAACGGGGACGTCGCCAACAAGATAGGCACATACACTAAGGCAGTGCTCGCAAGGGAGAACAGCATACCATTCTACGTGGCAGCGCCATCCAGCACCATACACTACGACCTTGAATCTGGGAAAGACATACCAATCGAGGAGCGCGATGAGTCGGAGGTGTCAGGCATGTGGGGGTTCAGCGAGGAGGGTGTGATTATGAGGATACGCGTCGCGCCACGGGAGTCCAAATGCTATAACCAGGCTTTTGACGTGACTCCTGCGGAATACGTGACAGGATACGTCACAGAGGATGGGGTGTCCAAGAGGATTACCCGAAAATACGGAGTTTAAGGTAGGCTAACGCGCCCTTAATCTCGGTAAAAACACGCTTCCGGTTAAATGCGAAGAGGGTGAGGTAAGCCCATCCGAGGAGATAACGGGGATATCCCATCAGAGCCATCTTCACGTAATGCGCTCCACGACCAAAATCGTTGTCATAGAGTATTTTAACCATTTCATCTGAACCCGGTTTGCGATTGTGATAGTGGTATACGATTAGTTCCGGCACGAAGGCTCCTGTGAAGCCTGCCATGCCTGCGCGTGCCACATAATCGAGGTCCTCGGCACGGAACAGTGAGCCTGGCCCCAACAATGGGTCGAATAACCCCACCTTTTCTAGGACACACCTTAGGAAGACAAAATTCAGGCCTATTATGGCGCCTGGACCGATAAATGTATTTGGTGGTATTATAAGGGGGGGATTGTTTTCCCGTGAAGTGTATCTGTCAGCACTAGGATTCACTACAAACACGCTTCCACCGCAGTACTGGAATCTTCCTGTCTCAAAGACTTTCACTACGGTCCGCAAGTAGTCGTCGGCTAGATGGCAGTCATCGTCCGTAAGGACGATTATGTCACCTTCAGCAGCCTTTAGCCCGGTATTCTTGGCGTTACTCACCCCAATTTTTTCTTCTGAAAGGACCTTAACGGGGAATGGTGCTTTTTCCTTGAAAGAGTTCATCACTGATGTTGTGTCGTCTTCTGAATTGTTGTCAACCAAGACTAGCTCTGCGTGAACCGCATTCATCTCATCAGGACTTAATGACGCCAGGGAATCTCTTAGCATTCGTGAACGGTTCCTCGAGCAGATTATGATTGAGATCTTCGGTTTCATATAGAATAAGTAATGCAATACTGTCTTTTTAATTAGGACAGTTCCTACTGCCGTTGACTGCCTCCAATGAGTCCAAATGCTATAACCAGGCTTTTGACGTGACTCCTGCGGAATACGTGACAGGATACGCCGCAGAGGATGGGGTGTCCAAGAGGATTACCCGAAAATACGGAGTTTAAGGTAGGCTAGAGCACCCCTGAGTTCATTCCAGAAAACCCTCGGACGGAAAGACAACAATATAAAGTAAACCCAGGCGAGCAGATAACGAAAGTATCCTGATGCTATCATCTTCATGTAACATGCTCCACGGCCAAAATCATTGTCACTGATTATCTTAGCCAGCTCGTCCGAACCCTGCCGGCGTCCGTGGTAATGGTATACCACAAGTTCAGGTATGAACGCGCCCGTAAATCCTGCCATCCCCACACGTGCAATGTATTCAATGTCCTCGCCACGGAACATGGAGCCTGCACCAAACAGGGGGTCGAACAAACCCACCGTATCCACGACCTCCCTGAGGAAGACCATGTTCGCCCCGATTATCGCGCCAGGGCCTATGAAAGTACGCGGTGGTATGATGAGGAATGACGTCCCCTCCTTTAGACTGTATTTAGCGTCACTAGGGTCTGGGACCAGCACGCTACCCCCACAGTACTGGAATTCGCCGGACTCGAAGACTTTCACCACCTTCTTAAGATAATCGTCTGCCAGACGGCAGTCATCGTCTGTGAAGGCGAGGATGCCTCCTCCAGCAGCCTTTAAGCCAGTGTTCCTGGCTGCCCCCAGACCAGCCTTTTCCTCAGACACGACCTTGACAGGGAATGATGCTTTTTCCTTGAAGGAGTTCATCACAGATAAGGTGTCGTCTGCTGAATTATTATCAACCAGGACCAGCTCTCCTCGGACTTCGTTCATATCCTCGGGATTTATCGAATCCAGGAATCCGGACAGCTTTCCGGAACGATTCTTTGAGCAGACTATGAGCGAAATCCTTGGTTCCATCTGAGCGTATTATATATTGGTCTTTATATTAGGACATTGAAATTATTACAGGTATGGATGTTAAGGCCTTTATCCTAGTGTTGTTGATGGCTTCCAGCGTCTCAGCAACGTCTGGTAGCGTTAATATTGTTGTCAGCGAGAACGGGAATGCTTTCGTCATAATGGTTCTTGAGGGTGCGGGGACGGTTGACGTCCCACTGCCCCTGGACGTCCACGACCCGGTTGTGAGGGGTTGCCTGTACATACAGTCCGCCAGCGGGATAGAGGTGTCGATGACTGAGAAGGATACCGCAACGATAGCCTACAAGACGACCCTGCTCACTTCAAAGGATGGGGAGATGTGGGTTGTGGAGTCAGAGCTCCCGGTTCTGAACGGCTCGTCAGTGCTTCTATCGCTGCCATCCAACGCGCTAGTGAGGGACAGCAGTCCGGTAGGTAGGATTATGGACTCCAATGATTCCAAAAACATGATGTGGGACAACACCAACCGACTGATGGTGGCGTACAACTATCCTAAGACGGATTCTACAACGACGACTGTGAACCCGCAGGCGACTACGACAACACTAGCAAGGGAGGAGGGCTCGTTCGTCTCAGGGCTGGTGGGCACCATAACGCTTATGGCAGTATTCCTGCTCTTGATGGTTAGCGGGATAATGTTCATAATGAGATACGGGGGTAAAACCAGGCTCAGCCAGGGCATGGCCAACGTCATGAAGACGATGTCAGGGAACGAGTACAAGGTTGTCGACGTCTTGCTGAAGAAGGGTGGTGGCATGAGGAGGAGCAATCTTGAACGGTCTTCAGGCATATCAAAGTCCAGTCTCGCCGTCGCATTGAACAACCTGGAGAGGAAGGGTGTTATAAGCGTGAACAGGGAGGATACGACCCATTACGTGGAGTTGACGGAATGGTTCAAAAAACTATGATTCAACATTGTTCAAAATCGTTCAGTGGGGGGTTTAAATACCATTCATGCATTTACTATGAAACAATGAGGGCGAGGATGCTAGCCATGGTGGCGGTCTTGACGGTCATAGCACTGGCTTCATCTGTTGGTGCTGAAGGCGCGCAGGGAAAATCAGGGAATAGTGGCGGGGAAAGCCTGGCGGAAAGGATAAGCAATCCCGTGCTGGGCATAATAAACCTCACTGGAGGCATCATAACAGATTACGCTACCGGCGGGGAAGACAACAGTACTGAGGTCGGGAGGAAGATAGGCCAGTTGAGGACTGTGAACCAGCTTCCCACAGGGGAGGAGGAAGAACCGGTGGAATACTATGAGGAGGACGTCATGGTGGTTGAACGGGCGAGCATGTATAGGACTAGGGCCGCCTCGAGCACCGAAGAATCTGAAGACAGGATTATTGGAGACGCGAGGAAGGAGGGTTTGATGAGGATAAAGGCTTCCGGACCGGTTGAGGAAGTCATCAGCCAGGCTCGGAATATTGAGGGGCTTGATGATGGCGTGAGGGAGACTGTGATGGCGAGGAAGACTGTTACCGTGAGGGTTGGGGAACCGAAACTCGACCCAGTGGTGATAGAGGACTTTGCAAACATATTCGTGGAGTACACAAACCAGCTGAAGGGCGACAAAAAGAATATCGTGAGGTCTGGGTCGGACAAGGAGCTTGCCGCAGACATAATACAGACCATAACAAACAGGGAGATGTCAAGGATCAGGGATATTGAAGCCATGGAGTATGAGATGAACGATAGGGAGGCGACAGAGGAGATAAAGTATTTCTCGAATATAGGTGAGGATAAGACGCCAATCCTGGAGGAGAGCCTTGCTAAGATGGATCCCGAATTCAAAAAGAAGATGGCGATAATAGGTTTGACTGGGGACGCGGAAGAGCAGAGGATATTGAGGACCCAGGTGAGGGAATACGTGCAAAGCCGGGATGCTGGTGATGACAGGATTGTGGAAGCCGCTAAAAAAGGCGGCATAGACGCGGATAAGATAAGGGACCTTCTTGGTTCGGAGTTTAGCGCAGACATGATATTCGCAAGCCTATGAATGCCCACCACTAGAGTGTTTTTATTTGGTAGAATTTAATGAGATACCATAAAACAGGGGGTGGTTTCATGGATAAAAGAACAATACATACGCTAGCAATATTTACAGTACTGGTGCTGGCTTCTGGAACAGCATCTGCTTTTTCCTTGTCAGGACTCTTCGACTGGATATCAAGCCTCTTCGGAGGTTCAAGCGACGAGGGGACTACGACGACAACACAGCCGAAAGTCGTCTGCAACCCGCCATACATCAAAACAGGCAACACCTGCTGTCTGGACAAGAACAGCAACCGAATCTGCGACAAAGACGAGGAGACTACTACGACAAAAGCCCCGACGACAACACTAAAGACTGAGACCACCCAACCAAAGAAGGACACGCACATGGAGTGTCTGAAAGGATACTGCAAGGAAGTCGCAGGAAAGGGAGAGGACAAGTGCGCCAGGGACAAGGAATGCAGGCACAACGAGTGCGCAAGCCAGAAATGCGTTGAAGTCATGGAGCCGGGGGCAAGCGCATGCCAGATAGACTCCCAATGCGAGAGCAAGGCAACGCACAAAGCATGCATGGACGGAGTATGCAAGGACGTGAAAGGCGAGGGACAGGACGAATGCGTCAGCAACAGCCAGTGCAAGCACAAGGAATGCGTCCACACGCAGGGAATGCCATCCAAGTGCGAGACAGTACTAAGCCCTGGTGAAGACACGTGTACCGACGACTTCAGCTGCTTTGAAGTCGCAGTAGGACACTGCATGAGCGGCCAGTGCAGGTTCGACGTTGACAGCGGGCCGAACTGCACTAAGAGCTCTGAATGCTACCACAACGTTTGTGAGAACGACCAGTGCGTAATGAAGCTTTCGCCCGGAACAAATGAGTGTGACACTGACCTGAACTGCGTGGAATGGGAGTACCATTATGAATGTCAGAACGGCGCCTGCGTGAAGATAGAGGGGTCAGGCACTAACGAGTGCTTGATGGACGCGCAATGCCCGAGCACTCCGACGACAACGCAGGCGGGGGCGACGACCACGACGCAGGCGGGGGCGACGACAACCACTGTAAGGGTAACCACTACTGTGGTGATAGTCAGTTGTCAGGGTACTGGGGTTTATAACACCAACAACTGCGACAACAACTGCGATGCTTCATGCGAGAAGTGCGAGCAGATTACGGGACTACCATGCTACAGGTGCGTGAAGGACTGCGGGAAACTGGGTGCGGGATGGGGCACCAGCTCCGTATGCGGCGGCTGCGACACCCAGCACGAGGAATGCGTGGAACACGACAGCTGTGACGGATGCTACCACTGCGTTGAAGTATGCCCTGAGGACACTAATGGCGTTGACTACTACAGGTTCCAGGGATGCGACGCGAAATGCCAGGTAGAGTTATGCAGGCAGGTTAAGCTGCACGAGCCTCAGTCGAAGTACAAGGACTGCTACAGGTGCTATGAGCCGGAATGCGGCGACGGCATACTCAGCCTCGGCGAGGAATGCGAGGTGGGCGCGACACAAACATGCCAGGACACGCACAGCGGAAGCGGCGCGAAATACCTGGTGTGCGACCCGTTCGACTGCCTCTGCTACCCGGACTGCGACGACTTCTGCGACGATCAGGGCAACTTCCCTGACGTGAACGTGAACCTTGGTGGAGGCGCTACACAGGCAGACTGCGACGCGGAGATGAAGAAGCAAATGAACGCGCTGAAGGGCAACTGCAAGGCTGTATGCGGGGAATACGCGTGGTATCCCGAGAAGAACGGGGAATACTGCTGCTGCATAGACGTCGACTCGAGGGACTGCCTGAACTGCCCGAACCAGAATCCAGCGTTGATAGACTGCAACACGCCACTAGCACAATGTAAGGCAGGACTATAGAAACTGCCTTACAAACCATTTTTTTCTTTTTATTTTAAACAAGTTCAAATAGATTTAACGATGAGCCATTGGAAGAATACGCTAATACTGATTGCTACGCTAATCCTCGCCCAGAATGCTTCAGCATGGAGCGTTAACACCCAGAGATACATATGCAACAGCGTTGTTGAACGGGTATGGGGTGTTGAGGCTGTTGAAAGGTGTCTGACTCCAGGGAACCGTGGGATGCAGGTGGAGTTATGCATTAGAAGCGGTAAGAGCGAGGAGGAATGCAACAGCATGCCGACGATACACCCCGCTGAGATACCAGACGTGCTATTGAATGAGCCGCTAGTGCCGATGGCGCAGGATAGGTGCATCATAAGAAACGTTAAGGAACACGTATACTTGTGCGAGGAAGAGACCACTGCAAGAGACAGGGCAAACTATTGGATGGGCTTGGCAGGCAACCCTGTGGGCGTAGACTGCAACAGGATATACCTCTTTTGCATAGGATCAGCCTACCTGGCGGAGTCATACAACCCGTTCAACTGGGTGAAGAACGAGAACCCGGACTGCAACAGGATACTTGAGGAGAAGACTGACGAGAACATAGCGAGGGGCGGCATCTGGAGCGTGTCGCAGATGTGTGCGTTCGATTACGAGCACCAGTTGGCTGGAAGGACTAAATCGGTTAAGTACATACAGCAGTTCGGGTCATCCAGCGAGACGATAGAGGACATAGTAAGGAATCTGACCTCCACTGGGGAGAGCATAAAGCCGCTGCCATTGGAGACCACCACAACCACGCTGCCTGCCCCGCCCACAACAGTTTTCATACCACCCCCGCCGCCCACCACAATACCAGTCATCGTGACGACCACCACAACCATGCCAGTGAATAAGGAGACTGTGGAGTCCGAATCAGGGGTAAAATCTTGGATGATAATAGTGGCCGTCCTTATAATAGCCGCAATATCATACGTGGGCTATCTGATAAAAGCCAATGAATACGCCGGAAAACCATCCAGACCGCCGAGGGAGAGGATAAGAAGCCTTGGCGAGATCGGAGGGAAGGAGGAATTCCCGGGTAAGGGGGGGGACTCGACCCTAGGGACTCCGGGTAAAAAGAAGAAGAAGCAGGTGGAGGAGCCAGTCCAGGAGTTAATAGACTATAAGCCTCAGGCTGGTCCGGAACCGCTGAAGAAGAAGGGTGGTGAATCATCCATAATGCAGAAGAGGAAGGGCTCGAAGCTCGGTGAGGCGGGGGATAAGGGCTAGGCCTTGCCCCTTGACTGACCCAGGACTATTCCCTGAGCGATAAGGTGGGCCACCCGTATGGGTTCTGGAAGCAGGCTCCTTGTTGAGGACAGTTTCACTATTGCCTTAGCGTCTTCTAGATGTATCCCAGAATATTGGATGAATACGCTTCCCCCATTCCTTGTCTCGACTCCAACCGGGTCGCCGGCTTTTTCAACGCAACCCCATCTTTCACTCTTGTCAGGCAGGTTATCCAGCGCGGAATTAATCTCCTTGAAGTCCGGCATATCCCTGGTCACAACGATAACAGGAAGCCCGGTCTCACTGTTAAGCCGCTGTATGTCAACCAGGTTAAAGCCTGCGAACCCGAGGCCGTCCAGCATTATGACGCGGATGTCCTTGAACCTGCAGTTGTTGACGAGTTCGATGATACGGTCTGTGGAGTCAAGACCGTCGACGCTCACACGCGTTGAGAGGACGCCGTCCATCCACGCGCCTCCGCGAAATACGGTGCCGACGACTATGACTTCCTCATCACCCCTGCTGAACGGGCCGTCGTCCAGGCCCAGTATGCGCACTTCCTCCTTGACTCTGTAGAACCTCTCTGCCATGTTAGTTATTGATTGTTTTTATGCTATATTTCTATTTTCTATGTACATGGATTCGGCTGGGATGGTTGTGGGCTCTGAAGGCAACAGTGTTGACGTTCTCGTCCATGACCCTGGGATTGAACTGGGGAGCATACTTAGGATAGGAGACCACTATGGGATAGTCGCTGGAATGCAGTACCTGGAGGATGAGAAGATAGGCGGCAGGCAGAAGCTGATAGCCAGGACGCAGATATTCGGACGGCTCGAGGGCGGCAGGCTCAGGAAGGTTAAGAGGCCGGTAAAGCCGCATGAGAGGGTTAGGCTGGCGGGCGTGGAGGAGCTTGAGGGCATACTTTCTTCAGACGACACCATAAGCTTCGGCAACGTGTATGGGACTGGCGCGAGGGCCTACGTGAAGGCAGGTGAATACGACAGGCATATCGCAGTGCTTGCGTCAACAGGCTCTGGGAAGAGCTTCCTCACCGCGAACCTGGTTAAGGAATTCTCGCTTTTAGGCCTGCCTATAGTGATTGTGGACACGCACGGCGAATACCTGAAGCTGCTGGCAAAGCTTGGTGAAGACCATCAGCTTAACGTGGAGACGTACACTGTCAGGCATGGGAGGCAGGGTGTTAAGAGCCTGAAGATACCTGTCGCAGACCTGACGGCAATGGACTTCAGACACTTCGCCAGCCTGAACGACAACCAAGTCTACTCGCTTGAAGTCGTCTTGAGCAGGCTGGCGGACAGGAAGGGGGCGAGGGGATATGCGCTTGACGACGTGATAGAGGAGTGCGACAAGGTGATAGCCTTGACGCAGGACAAGACCAGCAAGACTGAAGTGCACGAGGAGAGTGCGAAGGCCTTGAAGAGGCGCATGTCCGGACTCAAGATGATGTTCAAGGACATCTTCGACCTTACTGGCACCGATGTGGCCAGGCTGGTTAAGCCGTATCAGATAACATTGATAGACGCGTCGCTCGCAACGCAGGCGGTGAGGCAGTCAGTAATCTCATACCTTTCGAAGAAGATACTTGACGGGAGGATAAGCAGGGTCAACGAGCTGGGTGGCGGGATAGACGATCCAGTGCTCTTTGTGGTGGAGGAGGCGCACAATTACGCTGGCGACAAGGTAACCCACTCCTGCAAGAGACAGCTGCAGAGGATAGCTTCGGAGGGGAGGAAGTTCGGTGTCGGTCTCCTGGTGGTAAGCCAGAAGCCGAGCAAGATAGACGAGGAGATACTCTCCCAGTGCAATAGCGGAGTGTACATGCACATCACGAACCCGAGGGACAAGGAGCACATAAAGAAGAGCTTCGAGTGCATTAATGAGGACATAGTGAGGGACTTGGACAGCCTTGATGTTGGGGAGTGCATTATAGCCGGCGCGATACTGGACATACCATTCCTCATGTGCACTGTCGACAGGATAGAGATAAAAGGCGGCGGTGAAAGCAAGTTCAGGTTCGAGAAGAAGACTGGCGTCAAGACCGGTGGATTCGACTACGTGTGAGCCATGAAGAGGATTATCCTGTTCGACCTGGACGACACGCTGATGGAGGAGGAGGCTTCAGTCGAAGACGCGTTCTACGCGGCATGCAGGCCCGCTGAAGAGAAATACCACATAAGACCGGGAATGCTTGTGGAGAGGGTGAGGGGGCACTCCAGGATTCTGTGGAAGCTTATGCCAACGCACCCGTACTGCAGGGAGATGGGGATAAGCTCGTGGGAGGGCTTGAGCGGGGACTTCAGCGGGGAAGGTAAGGGCCTATCCATGCTGAGAGGGCTTGTGGGCGAGTATAGGATACATTCGTGGTTCAACGCACTCATGGACTTTGGAGTGCACGATGAGGAGTTCGCACAGCAACTGTCGGAGAGGTTCCGGGTGGAACGGGATAGGAGACACGTCCTGTATCCGGATTCACTGGAGGTCCTGGATAGGCTTTCAGCGGATCATCCGCTTGGTTTGATCACTAATGGGGCGCCGATGATACAGTGGGGGAAGATAAATGCCACAGGCATCAAGGACTACTTCAAACACATACTGGTGTCCTGCGAGATAGGCTACGGAAAGCCTGACGGGAGGATATTCAAGGCCATGCTTTCAAGATTCGGCGCGGAGCCGGGGGAGGCGTGCATGATAGGCGACAGCCGTCACACAGACATACTGGGCGCCAACCAATGCAGGATAGAATCCATATGGGTCAACAGGGATGAGAGCAGGATAGAGGACGGGATAACGCCGGACAGGATAATAAGGGACCTGCGTGAATTAGTGTAGACTGTCTTCTTGAGGGCCCACCATACTTTGATGTTGGAGTAATACTGCATTAGGTTCTTTTATTTCCCGGATTCATATTCCTATTGCTATGGAACTGCACCCGCACGAGATCAAGGTCTTGAAGACGCTGAAGAAGGATTCCACGCCAGGAGAGCTTGCGGAAGCATCGGGGCTCGAGCAGGATGCTGTCTTGAGGGCGGTATCCTGGCTGAAGACAAAGAAACTTGTTGAGGTTGTGGAGGATGTTAGTCAAGACGTGAGGCTTGGACGTGAGGGAGTGGAGTACGCTGAGAAAGGACTTCCGGAGAGGCAGTTGATGGGGTTGATCGGCGGTGGGGCTGGCATGCAGGATTTGAAGAAGAAGTCCGGGAAGGACGTGTTCAATATCGGTTTAGGGTGGCTGAGGAAGAAAGGCCAAGTGAAGGTCGAGGACGGGAGGGTTAAGGTTGTTAACAGCGATGAGACTGAAGACGAGAAACTCTTGAGACTCCTGAAGAAGGGTGCGGTCAACACAGGCAAACTGGATGAAAAACAACTCAACGCTTTGGAACAACTCAAGAGCCGTAAAAACGTTGTCGAAACCAGTGAAGTGAAGGTCATAACAGTGAAGCCCACTAGAGAGGGTTTAAGCATGGAGGCCGGGCTGGAGGAGGACAACAGGGTTTCGCAGTTGACGACCGATATGCTCGTCTCAGGATCATGGAGGAACAACGAGTTAAGGCCCTACGACGTCTCAGTCTATGTGAAGCCTGCGAGGCCTGCCAAGAAACACCCCCTGCAGAGGCAGATAGCGGAGGTCAGGAGGATTTTCACTGGAATGGGCTTCATGGAGATACAAGGCCCGTACGTCGAATCCGCGTTCTGGAACTTCGACGCGCTGTTCCAGCCGCAGGACCACCCCGCCAGGGACATGCACGACACATTCTACCTCAAAAAGCCGGAAGAGGTGGGGATATTCAGGTTCAAAGAGTTGAAGAAGATTGTGGGTAAGACGCATGAGGACGGCGGCGACACCGGAAGCCTCGGATGGCAGTACAAGTGGAGTGAGGATATTGCGAGAAAGACTCTCCTGAGGACCCACACAACCGCGGTGACTGCCAGATACCTGGCCAGCATAACCAAGGAAGACTTGCCGGTGAAGGTGTTCAGCGTTGGTAAGGTGTTCCGCAACGAGGCTGTCGACTACAAGCACCTGCCGGAATTCTACCAGGTGGAGGGCATAGTAGCAGACCCTGGAGTCAACTTCCAGCACCTGCTGGGGATACTGAAACAATTCTACGACGAGATGGGATTCAAGAAAATCCGGTTCAGGCCAGCCTACTTCCCGTACACTGAGATGAGCGTCGAGCCTGAAGTGTACTTCGAGGATAAGGGGGAGTGGATAGAACTCGGTGGGGCGGGCATATTCAGGCCTGAAGTGGTTAAGCCACTCCTCGGGATAGACTGCCCTGTATTGGCGTGGGGTCTTGGCTTGGATAGGGTAGTGACTCTGAGGCTGGGTTTGAAGGACATACGCGAGCTCTACATAAGCGACCTCGACTGGCTTAAGAGGAACTAGAAGAAGGATGGTGTGACGTACACCTCGACCAACGCCGAGATGGCGAGGACGAGGACTGAGAGAAGTATGAGATCGATCGAGTCCATGACTATGCGCCTGAATTCTTTTGACTTGTACTGGTGGTTTGCCACTGCAACACTGATTATGCCGCCGCCGAGAGCGCCTATAAAGTATGCCGCCACCTCAGGAATCCCGTGAACGAGGTATATCATGCTCACAGGCAGCGCGCCGATGTATGTGACTGCCATCCCCACGCCGCTCAAGCCAGTGAACTTGTGGAGCGTGTTGTCGATTATCTGCCCGGCGGCAACCCCTATGACAGAAGCATTCCACGTGAGTATGTATATTGCTCCAGCACCGTATATGAAGCTGAATAGTATGCATAAGCCTAGGACACTGAGGTTCTTGAAGAATATGACCTCAGCATACTCCATCCTGCCGACGGCGTATCCTGTCGCACTTGCCTTGAATGACGCTCTGACCGCGTTGATAGTCTCTATCTGCGTGTTGAATAGGGAGGTTGATATTTCAGTGGGAAGCACTGCGAACCAGAAGGAGTATGCTAGGAATAATCCGAGGAACAGGTAGACGAAGAGCATTACGGCACGCATATGCTCCTTGATGAGCACGTATTCCTTGCATATGCCCATATCCTTGCACTCCTCGTATTTTATGGCGTCGAATATGACGACAATTAAAGGCATTGTGGTTAGAAATATGGCGGACATGCTCGCGTAGTCGCCGAATATGAAGTAGGCCAACAGCAGTCCGACGGTGGCGTATAGGAATCCTACTGGAATCATGCGGGAAGGATGGCATTCCATACTCTCTGGAACAACGAGGGACTCCAACACCATTCAAGACACCCCCTCAAAACCATGCATGACGTCCAATACATTCTGGTCGCCAAGAGGCTTCCCTATCACCTGGAGTCCGACAGGCACCCCACCCACGTCTCCGGCGGGAACACTGCCTGCAGGAAGGCCAGCGAGATTCGCGAGAACAGTGAACACGTCGTAAGCGTACATGACCATCGGGTCGTCGATGACTGAACCCAGTTCGTGCGGGAGCTTTGGGACAGTAGGGCCCACAAGCACGTCAACCCCGGACAACGCATCCATCATGTCCCTCCGGAGGACTGAGCGGGCCTGAAGTGCCTTGCGGTAGTATTTACCGGAATACTCCTTCTGGCTTATCAAACTGCCGAGGAGTATTCGCCTCAGGACTTCCTCGCCGCAGACGTCCCCTATCCTGTGGCCATATCGCCTACCATCATACTTGCGGGTCGCTGAGAAGAACTCGACGTACACGTTAAGATAGTAGGTTGGGATTGCCAGGTCAAGGTTGGGTAGTGTGACTTCGACAACTTCAACACCGCTTGAGGAAAGCCTATCCAATGCAGCGTGCATGTTCTTCCTTATGCCGTCGTCTGCTATGAATCCGTCGAACTCGCGGGCATAACCCACCTTAACGTCCTTCACGTCAGAGTCTAGTTTGCCTGCGAAGTCGTAGAAGCCTGCGTCAAGGTCGAGGGAAGTCTCGTCGCGCGGGTCATGCCCCGCTATAACACTCAAAAGGAGTGCGGCGCTCTTAACGTCCCTGGCTAACGGGCCTATCTGGTCTAGACTCATCGCCATGTCTATGAGACCATACCTTGAGACCACGCCGTAAGTTGGTTTGAATCCTACGACACCGCAATGGGATGCTGGATTCCGTATGGACCCGCCGGTATCGCTCCCCAAAGCAATGTCCACAAAGCCTGCAGCAACCGCCGCTGCAGAGCCGCTTGAAGAGCCCCCCGGTATCCTCCCCATTGCAGAAGGGTTGTTGGTTGCGCCGTAGAATGACGTCTCGCCGGACGCGCCGCACGCGAACTCGTCCATGTTTGCCATCCCGACTATGAATCCTCCCTCAGACCGTACCCGCTCTATAACGAAGGCGTCATAGGGTGCTGTATAATCCTCAAGGGTCTTTGAACCGCAGGATGTTAGCATGCCGTCAACGCATATGTTGGATTTGACTGCCACTTTAAGTCCGGAAAGCCTGCCTGAACTGCTGGAGTCAACCAGGCCCTTGTTGAAGGATATGAAGGAGCGTACGTCAGAGTCCGACTCTATAATCTGGTTTATATCCATGCGATAAGATTATTTACTAATTAATATAATATCTAACAATGGGTTCTGAAAAGCCGTCGCTGATACTGGTAAGGGGAGAGAAGGTGAAGTACATCACCCTAAACCCTAAGCTCATCATACTGTCGGCTGTAATACTCATAATGATATTCGGTCTTGCTGCCGCATTATACACTCTACTGTCGGGCGGAGAGGATGGAGGTCCAACCCCATCGACTATAACGCCTACGACCCTGACCACCAACATGCATACTGAAACGACCCAGATTGCGCAGGAGACTGAGACCACTCAACCTGCGCGGGAGACGCAGACGACACAAGCGGTTGAAGACACTGTTGAAACGCAGACGACGACAACTATGGGGGATGCTGCCACCGGTACTACTGGAACACTGCAGACCACCACTACGCTGGAGGACATCTCATGGCTGCCGAGGATAAACAAGGTGTACAAGATAGGGAGGGAGAGGTGCAGCGGATGGTATGAGAATCCGTGCGGGAACCCTGAGCACATTGGAGACTACAACGGCTCAGTGCTCGAATGCAGTTACGCTGACGCACTGCCAAAAGACACGAGGATAGTCGAGGCGAGGATAACACTGTCGCAGCTGATAGGGACAACAGGAAAAAGCAGCATAAGGATATCGTTAAACGGAAACAGCATGGGCAACATCTCAGGGAACGCGAACTGCGATAGTGACGGCCCGAAGACGCTGGTATTGAAGAACCCGCAGTACACTCCTGGAGGAGTGAACACCATTAGCCTGAAGAACCTTGCGCCAGGGGGATGGGTCACTGTAGGCGACGAGGAGGGGCCTTCAACCGTCCTTTTCACGGTGAACCTCACTGTGATAAACGAGGAGCTGGCGGCAAGCATGACCACCACAACTTCAACGACGACAAGCACCACGCTATCGCCAGGAGTGGTACTGGAAGAGAACTTCAATGACGAAATAGCCAATGGATTTGTCGTGGGGGAGGGGAGATGGGGCATCAAAAACGGGCAATACACGCTCCTTGAGAAGCCCCAGTGGAAGGCTTACTCTGTCAGACCCGCGAAATGGAGCAACTACAGCGTGGAAGCGGACGTCCAGATGGTCACGAGCGGTAATGGCGGGATTATCTTCCGTGCTAAAGACCTCTCCAACTACTATGCCTGCCTTATTGTGTCTGACGACGACAAACTATTGCTCGTCAGGTTTGACGATGGGAAGAACACGAAACTAGTTGAAGCAAACCAGGACTATACGATTGGAGAGACTTTCACCATCAAGGCGGAAGTCTTCGGCCCTGAGATAAACTGCTATTACGACGGCAGACTCAAGATAGGATGGAGGGATGATAAACACCCGGAAGGTGGTGTGGGCGTATACTCATACCAGAGCATAACAAACTTCGACAACATCATGGTGAGGGGGAACATAACAACCACGACCAGTACCACAATAATGACTACGACGACGTTAAAAGCGACGACCACTACCATGCAAGAACTTGAGACCACGACAACGACGCATGCGACGACAGTCACCACGACGACCGCGACAGCCACAACACAGGCATCCGCGACGACGATAGGCACAAGCACTACAGTCAAGAGTACGACCACGACAGTCAAGGCCACTACAACAACCGCCTCAACAACCACAATACCGAGCGGCGTATTCAAGTACACCCGAAACCCAAGCTTCAGTTCAAGCGCGGAATACTGGAGATTCGGGCTATGGGACCGGGACTCAAATGATGCGAAGCTGACTGGAAGATGGATGGTATCGGGCGGGAATCCGGGAGGCCTGATCGAGATAAACGCTGGAAGGGATAGGAGCAAGGGTGTTGGAGCTTATTGGGTGCAGGAGTTCAGGACAGAAAAGCAGGCTAGAAAAGCGGAATGCATTTTTGACTGGAGGATACCGGTGTTTGAGGAGGCTCCCAAGAGCCTGGTGGCATACGTCTTCCTTGATGGAGAGGACGGCGAACCAGTGAACGGGACCCAGATATGGTCTAGCGGAGAGCTGACAGGGACGACGGAATGGGCGAAAGTCACCGTGGACTGCACAGGTAAACTGCAGGATAAGGGCCTGCACTACCTCAAACTCGCCATATGGCAGGATACTGGCGGCATATACCGGAAGCCGTATGCTGTACAATACGACAACTCGCTGGTCAAGTGGACTGAATAGCGTTTTATTCCGCTGGATTCAGATATATTACTGATGAGAGGGCAAGTCTCCGCTGAACTGCTGGTCATCCTCGGCATAGCCTTGATCGTCATGGCTAGCGTTTTCAGTATCGCATACCAGAACTACTCCGACTCTAAGAGGAATACCGATGCCATTAAGGCGAGGACGTCGCTGAAAGTCTTGAAGGACACTGCGAACTACGTGTACGGGCAGGGTGAGGGCGCCAGCAGCAGGGTCTTCGTGAACATACCGGCCAGCATAAACAACAGCGAGGTCTCTGGAAAGCACATCCGGTACCGTATGGACCTCGCGGGCAGCTTGCAGGATGTGGTCGAGTCCGCGGACACGTGTGTGACAGGAGACATACCGTGGAGGGAAGGCGGATACTGGGTGACTGTGACGAGCGTCGGTGACTGCGTGAGGTTCGGCGACCTCGCATTCAGGGTGGTGCCGAGCAAGCTCAGCTTCCAGATTAGGAGGGATGACGACCCGGTGGAGGAGACGCTCACATTGAAGAACGAGGGTGACGTTGACTTGCTGTTCACGATAGAGTCGAGTGACACTCAGCTTGCGGAGCCTTCGCTCGTATTGATTGGCGTTGGCGGGAACAATGAGGGGACGTTCATCCTGAAGGTGGATGCGGTGGAGAGCACGGAAGGGGGCGTACATTACGAGACGATTACAGTATCAAATGACTCGGAGAGCTTCAACGTCGAAGTCTCAATACTGGTTCTTGAGGACAAGTCTATAGAGCTTTACCCGGACTCGTGGATGCCTGCAATCGTTGTGGGCGGCAGCGCAACCCAGGATTTTGTAGTATGCAACAACGGGGATGGGACGGCATATAATGTTGGTTTAAGTTCGTCTGGCGACGTTTCTTCATGGGTAACTTACGTGGATGGCGCGTTCATAGGGGATATAGGTTCTGGGAACTGTAAGACCAGGCGGCTGTTATTCAGTGTGCCGGACGGAACACCACTGGGGGTCTACGAGGGTAGTGTGACTGCTGAGGGAGATGATGGTCTGTCAGACGATTCTACTGTGGAGATAAGTGTTATAGACTCGGGGAGTGGGAGCGAATTATTCATTTCACCTAAGACATGGGACACCCAGCTCCCGCCGACTGGAAGCGAGACTAACGAGTACGTCATCTGTAATACGGGGGAGGGTGTGATAAGCGACGTCACCCTGGCGACGACTGGAGCGGGCAGCTGGATAACATTCAGTGGGGGAACAAGCCTCGGCAACATACTGGGCGGAACATGCGTCAACAGACAGTCTACCCTGAACGTGCCGGAAAGCGCCACGCCATCGCAGACGTACACTGGAACAGTAGTGGCTGAGGGAATTTCAAGCCTAACTGGTCCGGTAAGCGACACTGCCACGGTAAGCGTGGAAGTGAACGCCAACACCTACACTAAGGTTATTGGAGAAGTGTGCGTGGGTGCTGTCACAACAACTACGACGACGCTGGTTAACGCCCCCTGCCAGAGCACTATAGCGGATGCGACTCCGGCAAGCACCTACCGGAGCAACTGCATACCATTCGGAAGCGGACAAAACTACTACCCATCAGGATTCACCTACAAGAACATGCCAGGATTCATCATACAATCCGGAGACAAAATATGCTTCAACATGGGAGCAACCAACGACGCAGACATAAGAATGGACATAGAACTATGCCATACGACAACCAACGGAGGCACAACCTGCGACACCAACGGATACACCAAAATAGTCAACTC
>JBDRLL010000036.1:0-120302 GCA_043813075.1 Candidatus Altarchaeota archaeon | reverse complement strand
TCATCCTCCCCCATAGCCCCAAGCTCCTCCAACAGCCTAGAGCCCGCCTTCCGCGAGGATTCTTCACTGAGGGTGAAGGCTTGGAGTGTCGTGGTCGTCTCTACTGTGGTTGTGGTCGTCTCCTCGAGTGTGGTGGTTGTTGCCTCAAGCGTGGTGGACGTCTCCACCAGTGTTGTTGCAGTGGTTTCCTCAAGCGTCGTGGTTGTTGCCTCAATGCTGGTGGACGTCTTAGTGTCAAGCGTGGTCGTGGTCTCGATCGTTGTCGTACTGGCCTCTAGGGTGGTGGTCGTCTCATCGACTGTCGAAGTGTCCTCCAGTGTCGTGGTCGTCTCAAGAGTAGTGGTGGTCGTCGCCTCAAGACTAGTGGTCGTGGTGGTAGCGTCCTCGATCGTCGTGGTCGTCTCCAAGGGCGTTGTCGCAGTCTCGCCCAAAGTAGTGGCAGTCAAGGTAGTCCCGGTAGTGCTTGAGGACTCTGAAGTGCTGGTCGACCATGAAGTCGACGTGGGTGATAAATCAGATTCCACCAAATCACCGGCATCAATTAGGGTAGTGCCGGTAGGCGAGGTCGTCACGGTGACGTCATCAGAAGAAGCATACTGCATTAACACCATGGCGATGAACAATGTAGCTAAGAACCCGCGTCTCATACTGCATGAATATTGTTCAAACCAATTATTATATCCTACTCTTCTCCCCAAAAACAAACCACCATAATGTCAATTTTGTGTAAAAACAGTGACAGTGTTAAAATAGTGCTACTTATATATCTCTAGTACATTGTATTAAATGGGTGTGGTTGGATGGTTCCAACTGAAAGCGCGTTACTGGTCCGCGTGACCAGCATAATAGGGCTGATAACCTGGGTGATGCCGTTGTTTACACTCACCCTACTAGCCTACTTTCTAGAGTATTTCACGAAATTCAAGACCAAATGGAGGATATTCCTGATAGCGTCACTCCTCGTCCTGCTGTATCCGCTAGAGCACGACTACGGCCACTGGGCATACACGTCTGACTTGTGGAAGCATTTGAACATACACCTGCTGCTTTTGATTGGAGTCTCCCTTGGCGGATACGCTTCAGTTAAGCTGCTGGGCTTCCAGAATATAGCTCTTGGGAAGACGAAGTCCGTCATAGAGGCGCTGGCCATAGTGGGCGTGGTCATACCACTGTCATCCTACATTGTGGGGCGCATAGTGTTCATGCAGTTCCTGCTGCTAATGTCATACAACATCTCTGTCACACTACTCGCACTGATGTTCCTGACGATAGGCAAGCTGGCGTACAGGTATGTGTCAAAATACAATACGTTAGCCTACACTACCGCGAAGATAGGCGCAATCCTCCTGGTGGTGGACCCCGCATTCCTGAACTACCTTGTCACATACTCCTCAACAGACCTCATATACCACTGGCTGAGGTTCATGGGAGTACTCATACACTCCCTCTCAGTGATACTGCTTTCAACAACAGTCCTACTGATGCTATTGGAAGCCAGGGTGAGGGGAACCCACCTGCTTCCCTCCCAGGAGGATGTCAAGGAAGAAAAGCCCATGAAATACCGGCTAAAACGGGGTTACGGCTACCTGGTGACAGACTACTCGTCAGAGAAGAGCTTCGACATACTCATCGACCACGTAAAACACGGCTACTACGGCCTCATAATAGCCAGGGTCCCTCCCGAGAGGATACGGTCAGAGTACGCGCTGAGGACAACGCCCATACTATGGATGACGAACGCGAAGACTGATGAGAAGTCCATACGGCCTACGGACTTGGACCGGCTTCTCCTGATAATCCGGGAATTCGATGAAAGCCAGCAGAAGTGCATTGCGTTGATAGAGCGCCTCGACTACCTGATAACAGAGAACGGTTTCGACAGGGCGTTAAAGTTCATACACGACTTGAATGACATAATAATGTCCAGCGAGTCCATAGTCATCGTGTCCCTAGACCCGTCCACGATAAGCCAAGACCAGTTGTCTCTAATACGGAAGGAGATGGAGGACGTGAGCTACTCCGAATCAATGGTGCTTAACGAGACATTGTACGACCTCCTTGAGTATGTGTTTGCTGAGAACAACAGCAGGAAGCTGCCTTCATTTAAAAACGTTACAAATAAATTTGATATTACCAAGACGACGGCACGCAAGAGGATCTACGAGCTCGAGAACAAGGGCTTGCTCAGGATAGTGGAGCAGGGCAAGTTCAAACTGCTTGAAGTGACTGAGCGGGGCAAGTCGATACTAAGAAGCCCGGTCGGGCCGAGAGGTGGTTGAGTGGCTAGGATACTTGTTGTGGACGATGAGCCTGAGATAATAGACATACTCACTATGATACTCCAGCAGGCGGGTTATGAAGTGGATTCAGCCCCATCAGGCCAGGAGTGCATTAAGAAGGCTGTTGACGGCAAGTACGATGCCATACTCTTGGACGTGAGGATGCCTGCGTTGGACGGTTGGAAGACGCTCAAGAAGCTGAAGGAGGACGGCATCGCAGACAAGCTGAAGATAATCATGCTGACCGTCGAGAAGGGTCCTGGAGTCGAGATATTCGGCCTCCAGGATGTTGTGGACGACTATATCATAAAGCCATTCGACAAGAACATACTCCTGAAACACATACGGGAAGTGTTGGGATGAGCAAGGACCTTCGGGAATTCATAGCCCGGTACAAGCCGGTGCTTGAAGAGCTGGATGAGACAGTCTTTGTGCTAGACTTAACCGGAAAGATAGTCTACGCAAACGAGACCGCGCTTAAAAGGTATCTCTACACCAACTCTGACCTGGGCTTGATGTCCTTCAGGGACATAGTCTGTAAAGAATATCTCAAGGTGTGTGAGAAGTCCTTCAAAGCCAGGGTGCGTGGCAAACACGTTCCGAAATACCGTATAAAGACGTTGACGAAGAGGGGTGAAGTCCGCCACTGCGAGATTTCTGGCAATGAAATCCAGATGAACGGCAGTATAGTCGGCGCGTTGATAATGGCGAAAGACGTTTCGTCAGAGGAGAAGACCCTGGTAAAGGCGGACTTCCTAAGCAAGGCGATAGAGACCGCACCCTACTCCTTCATGTCAGTCAACCTGGACGGCCGTATAGAATATGTGAACAGGGAGTTCGAGAAGCTCTATGGCTACAGTAGGAAAGAGATAATCGGGAAAAACGCTTCGCTGCTGAACGCCGAACCTGAAGCTGTCAGGATTAAAATAGAGGCTGAGATGTCAAAGGCTGTCCTAAAGGGTGGGACGTGGACTGGTGAACTATTGAACCGGAAGAAGAACGGGGAGGAATTCCACGCATCGTTCACAGTATACTCAATAAAGGATGATTCTGGAAGCATCACCCGCTTCGTCGGATTCCTGAGGGACATCACATCAAGGAAACAGATGACAGAAGCGATAAAGGCCGAGCGGGATAAGGCCAATACATACCTTGACATCGCGAACGTGATGATGGTCGCACTCGATAGTAAAGGCATTGTGACGATGATAAACAGGAAGGGATGCAAAATCCTGGGTTATCGTGAGGGTGGGGTGGTCGGTAAGAACTGGTTCGACAACTTCCTGCCAAAGAAGAGGAGGGGTGAGGTAAAGAAAGTCTTCAAGAATCTTATGGCCGGAAAATTGAGGAACATGAAGTACTATGAGAACCCTGTATTAACAAAGAGTGGGGGGGAGCGGCTGATAGCCTGGAACAACACCCTACTCACTAGCGCGGACGGTAAAAACATTGGCACACTCAGTTCCGGGCAGGACATCACTGAAAGCAGGAGGTCTGAGGAGGCTTTAAGGGAGTCACTGAAGACGTCAGACGACATTGTGAAGACAATACCCTCCGGCCTGTTCATCTACCGGTACGTCGCTCCAGACAAAATGTACCTGGAGTCTGGGAACAGTGAGGCACAGCGCCTGACAGGACTCAAAGTGAAAGACTGGGCTGGCAGGGAATTCAATGAATTATGGCCCAATGCAAGGAGGGATGGGATAACCAGCGCATACCTGCATGCATTCAAGACAGGCAAGACTTTCGAGACAGAAGAACTGCACTACACTGATGAACGCCTTGACGGGGCATTCAGGATACGCGCATTCAGGCTGCCGGGCGATAAGCTGGCAGTCGCCTTCGAGAATGTGACCGCTAAAATGATGGCTGAACAGGCTTTAAGGATGAGCGAATCAAAGTACAGGGAGCTGTTCGATCGGATGCTCAGGGGCGTGGCAGTGTACTCCTCAAAAGACGGCGTTAACTTCATCATAAAAGACATCAACAAGTCGGGTGAACGGATAAGCAAGGTAAAGAAGAAAGGCGTCGTAGGCAGGAACGTCATGGATGTGTTCCCTGGAATCAAGGAATTCGGACTCCTAGACGTCTTATCGCGGGTGTGGAAGACTGGGAAGTCTGAATACCTCCCACCCGCATACTATGAGGACGAGCGAATGGGACATTGGGGCGACAACTTCGTCTACAAGCTGCCGACCGGCGAAGTCGTCTCCGTCTACGAGGACTTGACTGAGAAGAAGCGTTCTGAGGAAGCCTTGATTGAGAGCGAGGAGAAGTTCAGAAGCCTCGCTGAGAACTCCCCCAACATGATATTCATCAACGTCATGGGCAGGATAGTCTACGTGAACCACAAGTGCGTGGAGATAATGGGCTACTCCAAGGATGAATTCTACTCAAAGAAGTTCAACTTCAGGAGGATGATGGCAGACAAAGACCAGGAACTGGTCGAGAAGGCCTTCAGGAACCATATGGCCGGCAAGGATAACGAGCCTCTGGAATACACTATAGTCACAAAAAACGGGAAGGAAATTGATGTGATACTGTCCACCGAGCTAATCGACTTCATGGGCGAGAAGGCTATACTCGGGGTTGTGACCGACATAACCGAGCGGAAGAAGTTCGAGGAGAAGCTGGCTGACCTGAACGTGTACTTGCACAACATACTCCAGAACGCTCCTGTGGGCATACTCACGATAGACGATAAGGGTGGCATAACCAGCGTCAACAACGCCCTCATAGAACTCCTTGGAAGCCCCTCCGAATCAGATACGCTGAAGTTCAACGTCTTTAAGCTCCCGCAACTCAAGAAGCAGGGGATAGACAAGCTTTTCCGGAAGGTCTTGAACGGTGGGACTATAAATCTCGACAGTGTCCCATACACGAGTTTCTGGGGTAAGGAGATTATCGTCGACTTCAGGAGCGTGCCTTTGAAGGATTCTCACGGGAGTGTGACAGGTGCGATAACCATCCTAGACGATGTGACTGAGAAAACAATCCTGGAGCGGGAGATTTCAGACATGAAGGAGCACCTTGAGACTGTGATAAACTCCATGGACGAGTCCATAGTCGTGCTTGACAGGAAGTACAGGATAATAAGCCACAACAAGGCCTTCGAGGAAAGCCTGAGGAAGAAGAGGAAGAGTGTCCGGCACCTATGCTGCTTTGACGTCATACACGGAAAGGCTAGGCCCTGCAAGAGTTGCGTGGTGAGGGAGATGTTCAAGACAGGAAAACCGGTGGGAGACATACACTACCATCATGAACCCCACGGGAGGATATACCATGAAGTCAGGGCATACCCTCTCAAGGATTCTGCAGGTAATCTAATCCAGGCAGTATACGTGTTCAGGGACGTCACCGAGAGGGAGGTGCTCTACCAGCGGGTTATACAGGCGAAAGAGGCGGCGGAGAGTCTCGTGAAGATGAAGTCAGACTTCGTTTCAGTGGCGTCGCACGAGCTCAAGACACCGCTAGCCATAATACGCGGATACGCGGAACTCCTGTCGACAGGCATGATCGGCAGGGTCTCAAGCCAGCAGAAGGAGAAGATCGATAAGATAATCGGAAACATAGACCGGATGAACGCCCTAGTAAGCCGGCTGCTAGACCTGCACAAGCTGGAGTCCGGGGAAGTAAGGATGAGCCTGGAGAAGAAGGACGTCAGGGAGCTGGTCGAGTCCGTGCTATCCGAGATGGAGAATATAATCAAGGGCAAGGGAATCAAGCTAAAGAAAATGTATTCAAGCAAGAAGAAATACGAGTGCATGATCGACGCCACACTACTCAAGCAGGTCGTCTTTAACGTTGTCGACAATGCCATTAAATTCACCCCCTCCGGCGGCAATATAACTGTCTCCATAAAAAAGGATGCGCGCTTCATTAACGTAAGCCTATCAGACACGGGCATAGGAATACCCCGTAAGGAGCTGGATAAGATAGGCCAAAGGTTCTACCAGGTGGACTCATCAGTCAGCAGGCGCTACAAGGGGGCTGGGCTCGGCCTAGCCATATGCAAGCGGATAATATCCCTCCACAAGGGGGTTCTTGACATAAAAAGCAGTTACGGCAAGGGCACTAAAGTCTCATTCAAGATACCCGAATCCAGCTAGTAACCCGGTTCTATCCCTATTCTAACACAATATTCCCCTCAACCTTATGCTTAGGGTTATTCAATATGAACATAGGGAAAACAGTGGAGGTGATGCTGTAAAAAGTAATTCACGGGAAGGACCAGGCGGACAAAAAAACGGGGAGGTGGATGGCAATGGACAAGATAGCTGTCCTAAACGCATTCGAGATGATGTTTTACCTTTGGAGTCTCGCGAGACTCCTGGCATAAGAAAAGGGAGGGTACGGTTGAAGATGGATCCAACAGTACTGGTGCAGGTAGCATTCTACCTGACGAAGATTCTCAGGCTGGGGACCGTTTCAGGAGTATTCAACTCCATCCAGGATAAAGCGCAGAAGCTGGTCCAGAGGGAAGAACCAGTGGTCATAAGGCCCACGAGACTCCAGGGTGCGGGAAGGTGATTGAAGGTGATGTACGAGAACATAGTCGAGAAGTCTGCGATAGCCGTGGACGTTGACGGGGTGCTCACAGACTTCAGGGGATGCCGGCGATGCAGGCACGAAGACTTGGAGACTAGGAACTATCTGCTCTGCCCCATAAGACGGGATGTCGCCGCCGCCCTAAGAAAGCTGAAGACGAAGTACCGGATAATACTCCACACCGCGAGGGGCGAGGACAAGAGGATCGTCACCCAGAGGTGGCTGGAGATGCACGACATACCATACGACGAGCTCGTCCTAGACAAGCCCTACGCCATGTACTACATAGACGACAGGGCGATACGATTCAAGGACTGGGGTGAGACACTCTCCCTACTGGGCTGCGATTAAGGCATTAATAACCACTAAAGACCATTCTCTATACGGGGTGTGTCCGGTGGGCGTGATCTCGCTGATAACGAGGATACTCCGGAAACTCACGGGTTCCGGGGGGAAATACGTTTCAAGCAGCCAGTCCACACACCAGCTGTACCATAAGACCGGCTCAAACTGCTTCTACATGCGCAAGATACTCGGGAAGAACAAGAAACACTACGTCCGGCGCAGGGACGCCGAGGAAGACGGACTCAGATTCTGCCACCTATGCAGGGACGAGACAGAGCAGAGCACGCTAAGGGAATACGATTGAACAATATTCTATCTTTTATATTACTCTAACGTAATCATTAACCGAGGTTGGGAGGGGTAATCCATGAGGTGTACTAATACATGCAGCCTGAAACACTGTTCAGACCAGGGGTAGGATCCGTTTTTGAGGGCCCATCCGAAGACTACTATGAAGACGCCAGCCGCCTTAAGATTGTTGTCGTAGGCGCGGGCGGAGGCGGAGGCAACACCGTAAACCGCCTATGCCGCATCGGAGTATCGGGGGCCGAGCTGATAGCCTGCAACACAGACGCGCAGGACTTGAAGAAGCTTGACGAGAGGATAACGAAAGTCCTTATAGGAGCGAAGATGACTCGCGGCCTCGGTGCCGGCGGATTCCCGGAGATAGGGATGAAGTCCGCTGAAGCCAGCAGGAGCGAGATAGTCAACCTTCTTGAAGGCAGCCACCTAGTGTTCCTGACCGCAGGCATGGGCGGGGGCACGGGCACGGGCTCGTCGGCGGTGATAGCGGAGGCTGCGAAGGAGGTTGGCGCGATAGTCGTCGGCATAGTAACATTCCCATTCAAGCTCGAGAGGTCGAGGCTCATAAAAGCCAAGGAGGGCATACAACGCCTGAGGAAGGTCGCAGACACCGTAGTCGTGATAGACAACAACAAGCTTGTTGAATACGTGCCGAACCTTCCGATAGACAAGGCCTTCCTCGTGGCAGACGAGATAGTCTCCCGCGCAGTCAAGGGCATAACAGAGACCATAAAGGAGCCGAGCCTCGTGAACCTGGACTTCGCTGACATAAAGGCTGTGCTCGGCGGCGGCAACGTCTCCGTCATCAGCGTAGGAGACGGTGAAGGCCCTGACAAGGTGGAAGTGGCGGTAAGGAACACGCTCGACCACCCGTTATTGGACGTCGACTACCGGGGCGCTAAGGGAGCTCTAATACACATAACCGGCGGCCCTGACATGACAATAGGAGAGGCGAACGCGGTCGGCGAGAGGCTCACAAGCCAGTTCGACGACAGCGCCAACGTGATGTGGGGCGCCAGGCTCAACCCCAACATCGAGGACCGTCTGGAAGTCATCAGCATAGTCACCGGCGTGAAGTCCCCAAACATAATAGGCCACGGCGGCAACGGCAAACTCTTCGGGGAGGAAGAGGAAAACGACGACCTCGGGATAGGATTCCTCTAGTCCCCAGGCATCAGCCTTGTGTGGCCGTAGTGCACCAGCAAGTCAAGACCCATCTTCTCAGCCTGACTACTCTTGACGTCGCAGGCGCCGTAGGTCTGGTCAGTCATTATAACGACTTCAACACCGGTCTCAGACTCTATCTCAGACGCTATCTCCAAGGCATGCTGCTTCAAGCCCTCAGGAAACTGGAGTCCAACCCTGGCGTGGCCGGACTTCCTTATCTCCTCTATGACCCTCCGCGTCTCAAAATCGTATCCCTGGCCCATCACATACTCCTCTTTTTCTTTATCTCCCTCACTTCCCGGAGTATCTGCTTCTCCTCATCACTCAACTCCGTCTGCTTCAACGCATCGAAGTCCTCCATGGATATGAACGTGTATAGCGTGTCATCCTCATTGAAGTGCCTGCCCACCATGACGCTGTCAATGGATACCGCTATCCTATCCCCCGCCTTGGCTTCGTCAATCTTCTCCCCAGACTCCTGCATGCCCCTGATCTTCCCGAAGACTTTCCCGTCATCCCGCAGCAGCCTGCTTCCCACATGCAGGGTTCCGGCGAGGACTTCAACACCCACTATCGCAGGCTTGCTCTGCCTGAAGGTGTGGGCTTTCAGTATCCTGAACTTGCAGGGGGTGGCCACCGTCTTCACCATCTCCGCCTTGTCGGCAGCCTTCTGCTCCTCAACCCACTTCTCATAGTCCTCGATGAGGCTGTATATGACCTTGCCCTCAATGACCTTCACGTTCCTGTCGGTCGCCGTCGCATCCGCCGCAGGCAGGACCTCAGAGTTGAACGCCATCACGACACCGAGATACTTGTTGTTCTGCGACACGGACTCGGCCTCCACAATATCACTCCTCGAGACCTTGCCTATGCCGCCGCGTCTCACCGGAATCTTGTTGGCTGTGAGTATCTTAACCAGGGCCTCCAGGGTGCCCAGCGTATCCGCTTTAATGACGACGCCCACCGAATCCTTGCTGAACTCTATCTCCCCTATCTCCTCCCTAACCTTCTCCACCAGCTCCTGACCCCCGACGTAGACTGGCCCCCCGGGCAGCGCATCCTCCAGGCCCTGGGCGACTATCTTAACGCCCGAAGCAGCGTAAACCTCCTTAGCGTGCTTGAACTGCTTCCTAGGATCCCGCATCTCGTCCAGCGCCCTCGGCCTCAGCAGGGCCTTCACCTTCGTCACTATCGGCTCCCTCGCGCCGACCACTATCATGTCGTTCACCCTGATTATGCCGTCGTAGATTATCGCATCCACTGTAGTGCCTAACCCTTTTGTCTCCTTGACCTCCAGTATCGTGCCTTTCGCCGGCGTTGTTATCTCCACAGACAGCTCTTTCGCCAGGTATGTCTGGGCCAGGCCTATCAGCACCTTCAGAAGCCCTGGTATGCCCTCCCCAGTCTTGCCTGAGACAGGTATCACCGCAATCTGCTTCGTGAAGTCCGATATCCTATCATACATCTCGCACTCAAGACCCCTCATGGACATGTCGCCCACAAGCCTGTAGAACTTGTCGTTGAACTCCTTCCTAACGCCCTCATGCTGGCTCTTGAAGGGGACGTCATCCATCCACCCCCTTATCGCGTCTATCTTGTTGGCCGCGATTATGAAAGGCGTCTTATACTGCTTGAGTATCTCAATGGACTCGAGCGTCTGAGGCATCAAACCCTCGTTTATGTCCACAACCAGTATCGCAAGGTCTGCGACATTCCCCCCGCGCTTCCTAAGGTTCGTGAAAGCCTCATGCCCTGGAGTGTCTATGAAAAGCAGGCCTCTTATTGGAATCCTTATCCTGCTCTTGTCCAAAGTCTTACCGCACACCCTCTCGATCACTTCAAAGGGGATGTCTGTGGCCCCTATGTGCTGGGTTATGCCGCCCGCCTCCCTGGACGCGATCACACTCTCCCTGATGAAGTCGAGTATAGTGGTCTTACCATGGTCCACATGCCCCAAAACCGAGATTATAGGCTCCCTAGTGACCGCCATAGCATATATTTACGGTATATTACCATAAAAAAGTGGTGGACAGGCACGTAAAACGCGGTGTTAAAAAGCTCTTCGGACTCACGAAAACAAAGATAAGGCTCGCAACCGAGAGCAGGAACATTGAGACAAGACCCTCGCCACTACCGCTAGCCAGACGTCTAGCCTCCATCAACGTGGAAACCGTCGCCGGCGCGGCCGAACACGTCGCCCGCCTCCGTGAGAAAATTGATTTCAACGACCCGCAAGGAGTCGCCTCCACAGTCTTCCAGCTGATGGACGTGATCGAAGGCGTGAAATACGGCTTTGAGCCGCCGGACGCATTCCACCTCGTAGGGGTTGATGGGTTAAAGAGAATTGAGGACGAGTGTCGTAGCAGTAACACACACCTTAACCTACTGTTGTTGACCACCGGAGTCCCGGAAGGAGTGAACCTCTTCATCGGCAGCGATCCCCCAGGCAATGCCGTCCACCTCGGCCGTGTGATATCAACACTCTCATTCTTCCTGGAATACGCATTCACCTCGGACTACTTCTCCGACGGCGGCGCTCTTAGGAACATCAACCCAGTCTCCGACGGAACCACCCTGCTCGCGTCAACAGCAGCATTCTCCATCAACGCATTCAAGACACTATAACCCGCAAATCCTCTTTATATCCCACAGCAACCATACGTAACCATGAAACTGACGGAACTACTCGCAAAAGAGAATGTGGGAGGCTACGACCTGATGGTGCGCGCACTCGCCGGAACACTGGCGATGATCGCGCTCGCACTAGGACTGTCCAAGCCGCCGGTCACATGGATCCTGGCGCTCATAGCGTTTGCCGGGATATTCACCAGCCTGACCAGGCACTGCACGCCCTACGTCCTCCTGGGATTCAACACCGCAAGAAAGTGAAAGTAACCCCACTCGCCTTCGAGAGCATGGGCGTCCGCAGCATGGCCACCCACGTGGAGGCTGGAGGCTGCCGGATCACAATAGACCCCAGCGCAGCCCTCGGCCCCCTCCGTTACGGCCTCCCCCCACACCAGATGGAGCTGGACGCGCTGGCTGTGGCGAAGAAGAGGATTCACGACTATGCCTCGAAGTCCGACATACTCGCAATCACCCACTACCACTACGACCACCATGATCCCGGGGAGTCGTTCTACAACGGAAAGAAAGTCCTCGCCAAAGACATATGCTCCATGATAAACAAGAGCCAGGCCGAGCGGGGGAGATACTTCGCCCAACAGCTGCCGGACTCACGCAGCCTCGAGTACGCGGACGGCAGGTCATTCAGCTTCGGCGACGTCAAAATAGAATTCAGCCCGCCTGCACCCCACGGCCCTCCCGGAATCAGGCTCGGCTACGTCATCATGTGCAGTATAAGCCACGGCAACGACGTGCTGGTGCACGCGAGCGACGCGCAGGGTCCGGTCGACGATGCCGCCAGAGACTGGATAATCGATTCCAAGCCAACTCTACTGGTGATGGACGGGCCGCCCACATACTTTCTGGGATACAAGTTCAGCCAAGCCAACCTGATGAAGGCTGAATGCAACCTGCTCGAAATACTGGATGAGACCGGATGCATGCTAATACTAGAACACCACCTGCTAAGGGACTTGAAGCATAGGGAGCGGATGCCACGCATATACTCCACGGGAATCCCACGGACTGCGGCAGAATACGTGGGTGTTGAAGACAACCTCCTTGAAGCACGCCGAAAGGAGTTGTGGGGCAAATAAAAGTATGCGATGCTATTCTATTCTTATGCCCCCCTCCAAGTCATTCAAGACATACCATCAGGGAATCCTCGGCCGCGACTACCGGGGCTTCATGGACTACATACAGCGTCCACCAGCAAGATACTCTGTCCGCGTCAACACGCTGAAGAGCAGCCTCACAGAAGTCGAGCGGATACTCCGTAAGAGGCGGGTGGACTACGGCAGCATACCATGGTGCAGTGACGGCCTCTGGGTGAGCCAGCTCGGCCTGGACTTCCTAGAGCACCAGCTCGGCTTCTTCTACATACAGTCCGCTGACTCGATGATACCTGTGCTGGCGCTCGACCCCCAGCCGGGGGAGCGGGTGCTGGACATGTGCGCTGCGCCCGGCGGGAAGTCAACTCACATAGCCCAGCTGATGCGGAACACCGGGACCCTGGTGGCGAACGACAACAACGTCAGGCGCATAAGAGCCCTCGTCTACAGCATCCAGAAGTCGGGAGTCAGAAACGCCGTAATAACCCAGAACGACGGGGTCAGGCTCTCCGGGAGGGGCATGGAGTTCGACAGGATACTGGTCGACGCCCCATGCAGCGACGTGGGCACAGCCAGGAAGAACCCGCAGATATTCGACAAATGGGATATGGAGTGGGTGCGGGCGTTATCAGCCCTACAGAAGAAGATGGCGTCAGCAGCCTACGGCATGCTGAAGCCTGGGGGAGTCATGGTCTACAGCACGTGCACGACCACGCTCGAGGAGAACGAGCACGTAGTCGAACACGTACTCTCCGAGGAAGGGGCTGAACTCGCTGAAGTTAAGCTGGACGGACTCAATCACTCTAAAGGACTAACAGACAAGGCGGGGAAGTCCATGAGGATCATGCCGCAGCACAACGACACCGGCTGCTTCTACATAGCGAAGGTGGTGAAGAATGGATGACCCAGTGGAATACGACGGGGCTGGGGAATTATACCGCGTGATTGAAGCACAGTTCGGGTGCGCGATAACACTGGAAGGCCGCCTCTACTCGAGACTTCAGAAGAAGAGCACCCGCCTATTCCTCTACGCGGGCGGCGAACCACCCTGCCTGAGGCAGAGCTGGATCGGACTCCACATAGGAGACCTATCAGAGGGGACAATCCATCCCTCAATAGAGGGCGCGCAAATCATCGGGGAAAAGGCCACTAAAAACGTGATGCGCGTGTCACACGAGCAGGCGGACGCGCTGTTCAAGGAAGGCTCGATAGAACATAAGCCATTCGACGGGATAGTGCTGGTGAAGTCAGGCCAGAACATAATCTGCGCCGCAAAGCATTCCAACGGAAGACTGGTGGGACTGATACCAGCCTCCAGGAAGACCACGCTCTAGCCCTTGTTAAGGCTTGGCAGCACCGTCTTAACGAAGTTCATCGCAACGACAAGTATTATCGGGCCAAGCACAAGCCCGCTGAGGCCGAACGCGAGAGGCCCGAAGATGTAGGCGAACAGCATCAGCTCCTCATTGATCTCCCTGCTCGACAGCATCGGCCTCACAACCCAGTTCGGTATTATGTCCGCTATTATGGCGGTGGACGCGAAGAACAGTAGTATGAACCACCACTGCTGCGCCAGCACTCCGTTGAAGTACGCCTGGGCTCCGAGAATCAGTGCGGCCGGCGCGTACACTACAGCCACGCCTATCCCCGGTATGAGGCTTGCGAAACCGCATAGTATGCTGAGCAGCACAGGGTACGGTATCCTGACGCCGGGACTTAGCGAGTTGAGTATGCTGAATAACACGACAGCTATGAAGGTTATGGCCACCGCAGTGATGATGTTCCCGTAGAACACCCTCTTGAGGTCCCTGTCGACGCCGTCCATGAACTTCTTGCACAAGTCGGTGTCACTGCAGAATATGTTGTCAAGACACCATGAAGAGAGCATGGAACCCTCCCTCAACAGCAGGCTGGACACCAGGTAGACGAGGAAGAGGCGGAACACTATGTCCAGGGTGCTTACGCTAAGCGTGAACAACAGGTCACCAACCTGCTTGAAGTCCGGGTTGCTCCTGACTATCTCAAACACCTCGCTGACCTCGAGGCTCCTTATCCTGACGGCGTAATCGCTTATAATCCTCCTGATTATGTCGAAGTACGGTATCTCCAGGCGTCCCGCGAGATTAAGCAGCTCGATGGATGCGACTCCCACAGTATACAGCAGGACGATGGTCACCGGCAGCACCACCAGGATCAGCGAGATGTTGGCTGCCAGCATCTTCGACTTCACCCTCTTCTTCAACGCCTTATACAACGGCCTCGTAGTATAGTAGACGAACACGCTGTATATCAGGACGTCGATGAACGGCCTGACCATCAGGTACAGCATCGCCAGGCAGACCGCCCCCACCAGAACCCACTTGAACTTCTTCATCAGTTAAAAATAACAGGGGACGGTAAAAAATCACTCGTAGCGCAGGGCTTCAACAGGCTTCAGTTTCGCGGCCTGCATGGCGGGCATCACTCCGGAAACGCATCCGACTATGAAGCTGAACGCCAGGGCGCCCAATATGAGGTATGGTGACGTGCTCGCCTTCAGCATCTCATTGTGCAATGCTATTGCGGCGTAGTATTCAACGGTCTTCCCCATGCCTAACCCTATCAGGACTCCCACGCCGCCTCCGACCAGCCCCAGCACGCCGGATTCCACGAGGAACATCATCATTATGTCCTTGTTCCTCGCTCCAATAGCCTTCATCACCCCTATCTCGTTCGTCCTCTCCAGGACGCTCGTGTACATGGTGTTCATTATCCCTATGCCCCCCACCATCAGTGATATCATCGCGATACCGACGAGCACCGTCTCGACTGCGCTCAGTATCCCGCCAACGCTTTCCATCAGCTGTTCCGGCGTCTGCACGTTGAAGTCCTCCTCACCCTCCTTCTGGTCCCTGTCCTTCCGCATCTTGACTCTTATGCCCTCGGCAACCTCTTCGACGTCAGACCCCTCCTTCACTTTCGCCATGAACACGTCGTAACCGTCTTCATTGAATATCTCCTTAGCAGTGTCTTCAGGAATGAGGAACTGGGAGTCGTCCTGGTCGTTGCCTATCTTCCCGAGGATGCCGACGACCTTGAACTCATAGCCCTCTATCTCCACCTTGTCTCCGACGTGAATCGCCTCATCACCGAAGAACTCGCCCTCCCCCAGCAGATAGCCTATCAACGCCTTGTACTTGTCTGACGGCTGCGGATTCCGTCCGGCTGAAAGATCCAGCCCCTGCATGCTCTCGAACACGCGATACCTGTCGTCGAAGGGCACGCCGCTCACGAAAGTGTACTCCACCTCCTTCTTGAACCTGACCTTAGACAGCTTGGATATCAAAGGCGCCACGTCATCCACTCCACGAACGCCCCTAACAATCTTCTCATCATGGTCCGTCAGCTTCAAGGACCCGAAGCTCGTGCCGTACTGGGACCCCGGCATTATCATGATGACGTCAAAGCCCATCATCTCGAACTGCTCCATTATCGCATCCTCCATCCCCTGCCCGAGGCTTATGAGGGAGACTACCGCGGCTATGCCCACGAATATCCCCAGCATAGTCAGCCAGCTCCTGACACCCTTCTTCGTGATGTTCCGCATCGAAAGCGTGAAATAGTCCCCAATCATCTTTACTTCTTCCTTATCGCGTCCACAGGCCTCATGTTCGCAGCCTTCATGGACGGCATTACCCCTGAAACGCACCCCACTATGAAGCTGAATGCGAGCGCGCCAACTATCAGGCTGGCGTCCGCCGAGGCCTTAAGCATCTCAGTGTCATAGTACGTCTCAGACACATAGGATGCGCCAAAACTTATGCCAAGCCCGAAGAGCACGCCGATAATCCCCCCCATCATGCCGAGTATCCCGGACTCGACGAGGAACAGCATGAGTATGTCCCTGTTCCTGGCGCCCACAGCCTTCATTATGCCTATCTGACTGGTCCTCTCCAGGACGCTCGTGTACATGGTGGTCATGATGCCCAGGCCGCCGACTATCAGCGATATCGACGCTATGCCAGACAACACAACCTGGACCACCCCCAGTATGGCGTTGAAGCTCTCCATCATCTGCTCCGAAGTCTGGACAGTGAAGTCCTCCTCACCCTCATCGAGGTTGTGGCTTCTCCTCAGCTTCCGCTTCATGTTGTCAGCCACCTCAGACACGTTGAAGCCGTCACCCACCCTAACGGTTATCATAGCCAGCTCGTCACCCATCCCGTACATCCCCCTGAGCGTGTCTATGGGTATGACAATCTTGTTGTCGTGCGCCGGGTTCCCGGCCACCTTAGTGAAGCCCACTATCTCAAAGTCCTGGCCATTAACCTTCACCTTATCCCCCCTCTTGACCTCCTTGTCGAAGCCGTCCTCAGCCAGCGGCCTGGCGATTATCGCCTTGTAATTCTCCTGCGGCGTCAGGTACCTTCCTTCATCAACGATCATGTAGTCTATGGTCTTCATGTACTCCAGCGACTCCGGCCCGAAGTCCGCCCCAAAAACGTAGACCGACTTTGACTCGCCCTTGAATTCAACGTCAATCGTCTTGCGGGCCATGCCTGCGCCGGAGTCCACGCCCCTAACCCCCAGTATCAAACCCAGGTCTTCGTCAGTCAGCTTCGCTGAAGAAATCTGGGAGGCGCCCATGGCAATGACGCCACCACCTCCCCCCCCGGGGGTGATGATTATCCTGTTGGCGCCCACCTTCTCGAACTCCCCGTTGATGTAGTCCTGCAGGCCCTGCCCGAGGCTTATGAGGGAGACTACCGCGGCTATGCCCACGAATATCCCCAGCATAGTCAGCCAGCTGCGGAGGCCCCGGTTCGTCAGGCTGTGCAGGGCGAACCTGACGTAGTCGGCTATCATATCCCTATGTTCTCCTGAATATCTTCCTGTCGATGAAGCCTGTTATCGCGCCGACTATCTTGAACAGCAGCCACAGCACGATGTACGCCACCACTATCGCCGGCAACAGCATCACAGCACTCACCAGCTGTTGCGTGCCGTTCGTCTTCGGATGCTGCTTGTAGTACTCATCGTCTGACATGACGTTCATCTCAAGCTTCCTCTCCTCGACGTGCATCTGGTTGTTGTTCTCCTCGGTGTACGAAACCTTCACCTTCAACGGCATCTTCCCTGAGACCCCTTCAGCCACTTTCACGGTGAAGTCCTCTGTCTCAAAGTCGTCTGAAGCCAGGTTGCCTATGTATATGTCGCTGTTCGACGTCACAGTGTAGTCGTCGGTGTCCAGCATCTGGACTGAAAGGAATTTCGCGTCTATGAAGCCCTTGTTTATGACGCTGACGGTGACCTTCCCTGTGGTGCCCGCCTTGAAGTCCTCGAACTCCTCCAGGCTCGCAGTGACCATCGGCATGCCAGCGACCTTGACGCCCAGATTCTTCTTCACCGTCTGGTCCACGCCGTTCCTGTCAGTATACCTTATGTCAACCGGTATGGTGTAGGCCTTGGGTGTCGCGGCACTGTCCACGTGAAGCTCGTAGGACAGGTCCTTGAACGTCCTCCCAGACATGTCGCCCACGTAGGTGCTGGACGACTTCAATACTGTGAGCGGGTCTGTCGCATTCAACTCAACGGTCACGTGCTTGGCTATCCCGCCGCCGACATTGCTTACCGACACCTTGAACTTCTCGGTCTCACCGGCAGTCAGCTCGCTGTCAGACGTTATCGCCAGCTTCGGGTTGCCTTCAACAGTCAGGTTGAACCTCTTTGTCATAACCACCTCATAGGGGGCTGTCTTGGCGATATTAGTCTCCACAATCTGGAATTCCAGCCCGTATATGCCTTCAGGCGCGGTGTCCTTCACCTTTATCTCGAAGGGCGTCGTCCAGCTTTCCCCGTAGTACAGGTGTCCCACATCCCTCTCCCCTATCTTGAGTATGAGGTACTGCCTGCTGATGTCGTCTGCAGCAGATATCCGAGACACGTAATACACGTCCTTGTCCTTCCCGACAGGTATCCGCTCTCCGCTCGACGACTTGACTGAAGTCAGCTTCCACGTGCTAGGGTCCTCGTGGAACTTAACGTAAACGTCAACATTGTCTCCAGCCTCTATGTAGCTCGGATTCGTTGATAGTGAATCCACCAGCAGCTGTCCTGCCGCACAGTGTGCGGCCAGCATCATTAATCCAAAAACCAATAACATCCTCTTCATCTTCATTTACCTCCTTCAACTACTTTCCCGTCTTTTATACCGACTATCCTGCCAGCGTATTCCGCAAGCTTAGCGTCGTGTGTTACCATGATAATAGTCTTGTTCTCCTCCTTGTGCAGCCTCGTCAGCATCTCCATAATCTCCCCCCCGCTCTTCGAATCCAGGTTCCCAGTCGGCTCGTCAGCCAACACCACGTCAGGATCGTTGGCGAGAGACCTTGCTATAGCCACCCTCTGCTGCTGTCCGCCGGAAAGCTCGTTGGGCCTGTGGTGCATCCTGTCCCCCAGGCCGACGGCCTTCAATAGTTCAGTAGCCCGTTTTTCCCTGGTCAGGGACGGCATGTCCTGGAATATCATGGGCATAGCCACGTTCTCCAGCGCAGTGAGGTTTGAAATCAGGTTGAACTGCTGGAATATGAACCCTATCTTCCTGCCCCGTATCTGCGCGAGGTCCGACTCCTCCAGCTCCGCGATGTCCCTGTCCTCCAGGTATATGTGCCCCCTCGTCGGCACGTCAAGGCAGCCGACCATGTTCATGGCAGTGCTCTTACCGCTGCCTGACGGCCCCATTATCGCGACGAACTCGCACGGGTATATGCTCATCGTCAGCCCCCTCAGGGCCGGGACCTCGACCTCACCCATCCGGTATATCTTCCACACGTCCTCCAGCCTTATTATCGGCTCCTCCTTGCACGGCTTACTATCCATCATCTTCCATCGACTTGTCGATAAGCTTCATTGTTATTAATAGCGAGATTATCTTATCAATCTTCTCATAATCCTTCCTGAGCTTCCCGATATCCCCCCTTATCCTCTCCGCGTCAGGGTCATCATCCCCAACCAGCTTCTCCTCAGACTCCTTGAGCACGTTAATAAGGCCCCTGATCATGTCCTGGTGTCCGCTAATCTTATTCCGCATCGCCTTTTTTATGTCGTGCGTGCACTCGTAGTATATCTTCTTGCTGCCAGGCTTCTTGAACTTCCGGACGTCAGTATACTTGACGAGCAAGTCTATGGTATTACACACCGTCGACACGCTATAACCCGTATCTCCAGCAATCTCCTGCAGGCCCATCGGCTCCTTGGAGAAGAACAGGGACATGTAGATGTCAATCATCGTAGAACTAAGGCCCATCTCCTCAAAGATTCCCGCGTAATGCCGCGTAACCTCCTCCCGAACCTCACAGACAACCCCAGACATCCTACATCAACCGTATATACAGCATATACTAAATAATGTGAATAATCATTTAAAAAGGTGAAAATGACCACAGATTTGCATAAAAACTATGTGTGTGCGGGCGGAGGGACCCAATCCCCTGAAATCCTGGGATTATCGCCGAAATCGGAGAAAAATGCTCCTGACTCAGCCCTCCTATACTCAAGGCATAACTTTTGCTCAGGATGTTTTTATCCATTCTACCCGTTTTCGGGCGTTTTTCATATGTCGGTTATTTATGTGCTTGTTAGGTAAAAACCCTTGTATTCAGCTCATGTAAGCCGTATTTGGCGAATCAACCAAATCAGAGCTTCAACGGATATTTCCCGCTTAGTGTCAAACCAGTCGCTCCAGCCTTGCTGGAGTGTGGCCCAAAAAGAGCTTTGCTCTTTTTCGGGTACTGACTTGTTGACACGCTTAGGAAATATAGCGTTTTCCCGACTTTCTATTAATACGAAACCAACTTTAAAATATGAAAAACGCAACCAACAAAGCCTGTAACTGCCAAATCCAATTCATGGCATTTCACCTATCATTTCGGATGGTGTTAATAGTATTTGTCTATTCCTCCATAGCCTTTTATCATTTTTCCTTGCCGTGTTTTGTTAATAAAATTAGCAAGGCGTTTTGTGAATTCTTCAGGGCGCTTACGCGCAGCATCGATATAAGCTATGCGAATTCTTTTATATGGATCTGAAAACTTATTGTAATTTTTCAATGCAACTTTATCCGTCTTTATGGATTCAAGAATATCTTTTGGAAAAACAAACTTTTGTGAAGCAATCTCTTCCGCTTTTTCAAGCATTGAAGAATGAATCATATCATGTTCTAAAAGCCATTTTATTCTTTCCTTGTTTTGCTGAGAATAAGTGCTTTTGGGGTTTCTTGGAGAAAACCTCTGAATACTGTTTTCTTTATCTAAAGATTTGACAATGCTGTCAATCCACCCAAAACATAATGCCTCCTCAACAGCATCATTGTACTCTATTCTTGGTTTTCCAGAGGATTTTTTAGGATACGCCAGCCAGACTTCGGCTTCTTTGTCGAAATTTTTTTTAAGCCATCTACGCCAGTCCTTCCTATTGCTCACGTAGAGTGTTTTTAATTTATCCATCGTTATTTGTATTTTTCATATCCTGCCAGAAATCGTGCAGTATTTACTAAAGTATAAAAAACAACATATTAATGCTCACAAAAAATATCCAGGGCTACTGATAAGCGCGCTTTAATAACACCAGTGTTATCAAACGCTGTTCTGTTATCAAACTAGGCAGTCACACAAGGATTTTGGTGTTTGAGTCAAACAGTGTTAAGAACATCATACGCCACGGGCAAGATGTTTTTTCCCTTTCCATTCTCATTATTGTTCATGGAGTCTCGTCTGGATTTGTTGCCTGAATTCCTGGAGTCCCTGGGCAAGCCGATTATCGTGGAGGGCCGTAAGGATCGTGAAGCATTGGAGAGGCTGGGCGTGTCTGAGCCTGTCGTGGAGTTGAATCGGGGTGCTTCGCTCCTGGATGTTGTGGAGGCCCTTCAGGAGTATGATGAGGTTATAGTGCTGACTGACATGGACCAGCAGGGGAAGATATTGCGCAAGAAGCTGCACAAGCTCTTCAACCTCTATGGCATACGGGAGGATGTGCGGCCCAGGGAGATTTTCGCCAGGATGCGGTTCTCCCACGTGGAAGGCCTCGACAGTATGGTTGACTAGGGTTTCCCCCCCTCCTTCTTCTTCCTCTTCTTCAGGAGGTGGTAGGCCCCGTATGCGATCAGTAGTAGCAGAACTATGGCTCCCATGGTGGTGAAGCCGTACCCGTTCTCGATTTAAATCACTTTCTCCTGGTGAAAGGGTCTAAGACAAATATGGCTGCCGCTGAGACAAGGAGGGCGAGCATTCCATCCAGGAACCCGTAGGTCGGCAGCCACCCCCACTGGAACAATACTATCGAAACCTCCCCCAGTATTATGGACGCGCCAACAGCGAGAGCGCTCGTCTTCGGCCTGTACAATGCCACATAAGTCGCCGGGAAGAGTACCACCAGGCCGCTGAACGTGGTCTTCACGAGCGTCCCGAATATGCCTGCGGCAGGGTCGAAGCCTAGTATTATGTATGCTAGCGCTGCCATGCTTATGGTGAAGGATATTAGCCTGCTCTTCCAGACCTCGTTGCTTAGCTCGAGGTCGTGGCTCAGCATGGTTGAGAGCGCGAGCAGTTGGGAGTCTGCGGTGGACATCAGGGCTGCCAGCGCGCCCACCATGACGAGGGCGAAAACCCATTCCGGCGCGTAAGCCTTCACCATGTACGGCAGCACCTGGTCTGGCGCGCCTTCATAGTCTATGCCCCTCGCCCACACGCCGATCAGCACGACCGAGAAGAACATTAACGCGATGACCAGGGGGTACGCTATCATGCTGAACTTCAGGGACTCCTCGGACCGCGCAGTGTAGAACCTGCTGAACAATTGGGGGAACATGGGGTCCACGAACACCCACAACAGCATGAACGACAGCCACACTTGCATGGTGAAGTAGCCTTCGCCGCCTGGACGCGAGAACAGTTCCGGCGCCCTGTCGAAGGCGTTGAGGTTGGCTGCCTCAAACCCGCCCAGGCCTTTGGAGACGAAGAAGACTGCGGCAAGTATCGCCAATACCATGAGCACGCCCTGGAGCACGTCCGTCCACGAGGACGCTCTCATGCCGCCGAGGAGTATGTAGAATGTTATTATCGTCAGCGCGAGGACCGCGCCAACCTTCACGGAGATGCCTAGCACCAGGTTCAGCATGAGTCCAGCGCCTATGGCCTGCACGCCCAGGTACGGTATCGTGAACGCCACCATGACTGCCATGAACAATAGCCTAAGCTTCCTTGAGCCGAGCCTGTCTCCCACAAGCTCTGCGGGAGTTATGTACCCCCTCTCCTTCCCCAGCCTCCACACCTTCCTGCCTATGACGTAGAACATTATGGGCATGAGGGCGGTTCCGACACCCATTATCCCGTACTGGCCGAACCCGTACTTGTAGGCTGCGCCCGCGAACCCGAGGAAGAAGAATGCGCTGAAGTTCGTGGCAGCCATCGTGGAGAGCATTAATACCTTGCCGAAGCTCCGGCTGGCGAGGAAGTAGTCTTCCGGTTTGGACGTCGTGTACTTCTTGCTGAGGAATCCTATCGCCAGCAGCAGGACCAGGTATGATGTGACCGCGATGATGTCAATCATCGTCTTCACCCCACACTGTCCTGGAGAAGAGCTGGTAGTACATGGACAGGAGTACCGTGATTATCAGCATGCACACCACCCAGCAGGGTATCCCGAAGAACATGTATCTTATGCTGCCCCAGTTCCAGAAGTCGAGTGAAAGCAGCAGCAGGGCCAGCCAGCCACTATACCACAGATTCCTCCTCCAATCCATCCTCATAATCCCCCTCTTTTTCCTGGATTGGAAGGCTGGAAAAAGAATGGGAAAACAATGCCTTGTATATGATTCTGATTATCTGAATAAAAATATTCCTCACACGCCCAGCAGCTTCCTCACCTTCTCGGTGTCCGCCCGTCCCCTGACTTCAGCCATAACCTTCCCCATCAGCTGGCCTGGCTTAACGTCCTTGTTTTCAGAGCGTATCCTGTCGATGATGCTCTTCAGCTCATCGTCTCCCATCATGGTGAGCTTGTTCGACTCGGCGACTTCCGCCACCACATCACCAGGGTTCTCCGCGACCTTGGCTATCAACTCCACGACAGCGTTCTTGCTCAGCCTGCCGTCCGAAATCAGCTTGATTATCTGATGATAATGATCTTCATTGAGCGCGGACGCGTCGACTCCATACCTCTTCCCAGCCTCCTTCGGGTATGACGTGATGGTCGTGGCGATAAGCGTGGCCTGGACACCGCCAAACTCCTCCGCAAGCTCCTCGAACAATCCCGCCTCCCTCGAACGCGATAGCTGTGAGGCCAGTTCACCGCTCAAGCCCAATTCCTCGAAGCGGGAGGCCTTGTCCTCCCTCAATTCGGGAAGCCCCCCACGCAAGTCCCCCACATGCTCTGCAGACAGTTCCACAAGCGGCTCATCTGTCTCAGGATACATCCTCGCGGAACCAGGCAGGGGCCTCATGTATTCTGTGGAACCGTCGTCCCTAGTCCTCCGCGTCTCCTCAGGCACGCACTCTAGGGCGGTCACGCACCTGCCCACCAGGGCCTTAACTGCCTTATCAACCTCCCCCGCCGGTCCGGACAGTATGGCATACGAGTCGTCTTTACCTGCCTTAACGCTCTTCATCACCGCCCCAACCTCCTCCTGGCTCACGCCGTACGCGGGCAGCTCGTCCCCGTGGAACAGGCCTTTTAGGCTGCTGGAACCCCTCACGTACTGGGCCAGCTGGGGCCCCAGCCTACCCTTCAGGAGGCCTTTCATGTGTCTGAGCCGGACTGCCATCACCACCCCCCCTGATGCGACAGCCTTCTGGATGACGGTGGACTTTGTCTCCCCGAAGGTATCTGTCACGTTAACGGCCTTGACGTCATAATCCTTTTTCCCCGCTCCCCGTTCACCCAGCTCCTTCTTGACTTCCATGAGCATGAGCTGTCTCGCGACTTCGCCTTCAACCACCTTGCTTATCAGCTTCAGGTCCTGCACGCCCTTCACTTCAATCCGCTCTCCCCCTGTTATGCTCACGTTTATGTCCTGCCTTATCGTGCCTAGGCCACGCTTCACCTTGCACGCCCTGAGTATGGAGCCTATCTTCTCTGCGACTTCTCTCGCGTGCCTGGGGTTCTTTATGTCCGGGTCGGTGGCGATCTCAACGAGCGGTATGCCGAGCCTGTCAAGCCTGTAGACGACTCTCCCCCCTTTCGTGTCTATTATCCTCGCAGCATCCTCCTCCAGGCAGACGGTCGGTATCCCCACTTCCCCCTCGCTCGTATCCAGCCTGCCGTTCATCGCCACCAGCATGGTCCTCTGGAATCCTGACGTGTTGCTGCCGTCTATCACCGTCTTCCGCATCACGTTCACCTCGTCCACGATGTCTGCCTTAAGCAGCAGGGACACCTGGATTGCGGTGTCCAAGGCCTCGCCGTTCACAGGGTGCGGCGGCTCCTCGTCCAGTTCCACGAGGCAGTTCGTGTCCTCGTAAGCCTGGTATTCAAGCGTCCTGTTCCTGAGGAATTCGTGGAGTGCCGCGGGGTCGAAGTTGCCGAGCTCTCCCGCCACCGCCCTCATCCTCCTTTCCACAGTCAGGTCTGGAGTGTCCTCCCGTATGATGGAAGGGCATTCGCAGAAAAGCTTGTGCGTGTCCAACTGCTGGTGTATCTCTATCCCGCACTTGAAGCCGAGTTTATCATAGTCAATATCCATGATGCATCTGACAACAACTATTTTTCTTAATAGTTTAAGTGTTTAACATTGTTTTTCAGGCTTTTTACACCCTCAAAACACCCGATTTTTATTTTACAAAACATTTTTATATTATATAAACAAATTCATTACTATAATTAATATATATTGTATTGAGGCATAAGATGTTGTCTGACTGGCAGAAGTCAAAGCTCGTGGAACTGAGAGGGCTGGGATACACGCAAAAGGAAATAGCTGAAGAGCTGGGCACGACGCAGGCTGCAGTCTCCTACAACCTTAGTAAGATAAGGGACCAGTCCAAGAAGGACGGGGTTGACGAGACCTACGTGAAGATAATGAGCAGCGGCGTCGGTGCAGACGTCCTCAAGACGCTACGCATACTGGAAGGCCTGAAGGAATAACGATTCTTCCGCGAGCATAGATACGTTCAGGCCCTAAGCTCGTTTAAACTAAACTCTGTTCCGCCTCTCACTGAAGAATCCCCTGATCTCCCCCTCGCTCATGCTTCCCCAAGACCTGACTGAATGTGTTATCTTTTTCCCCCTCGACAATAGTTCCTCTGGGGAGCAGGGCAGGCCGCTCCACGCTATCCCCATGGGAAGGTCTCCGGTGGCGAAGTCGCCCAGCCTTAAGCCCACCTTCCATACTAGCATGGCTATGATGGAGTCTTCAGGTATCCTGTCGCTGTTGAACTCTTTTTTACCCAGGAGCCCTGACTCGACGAGTCTCTTAACGCAGTCCTGGCTCATGAAGTATGCGCCGCCCTGACAGTGCTCTCCCAGCTCATAGCCCTTCCCCATGATCTCGGGGACTATCTTCCGGTATGCACTGCACCTGCCTGGCGATATCAGCATCCGCCATAGCCTCATCTCCCTCACAAACGCCTTTTTCACTCCAATGAAGTCTCTCTTTTCGCCAGTGCACGAGACCCTGTAAGATCCTATGACCCCGACATCCCTGTTCCTCTCGAAGTATTCCACAGCCTCGTCTTCAGCGCCGCCGCCTATCACAAGGCCGTCGGAATCCAGTTTGAGGACTACCCTGAAGTCATAGTTCTCGTAAGCGTGCTTCAGGGCGTTTGAGATGGACATGTATAAACCACCCTCGGCCCCCTGTCCGCCCGGCTGCTCCAGCACCTCCACATCAGGGAACCCTGCTTTCACGCCCTTTCCAGCCCCCCTGCCGCTGTCGTCCAGGATGAGTATCCTCCTGTCTTCAGTCATGTAGTGGGCTACGCTCTCGACCGTGTCCAGGACGTTCTCCATCCTCTCTCCAGGGCCCACCGGTATGACCACTATCAGCTTTACCTTCTCCTTCATCTCTTTCTCAGCCTCTCCAGTACCTTGTCGTCAGTGAGTTCACGGAGCGCGTCGGACGCGATCCACCTTGCGGACTTGGAGTCCATCCCGCCTATCTCCCCCGCAGTCTTGACTGCCTTCCTGTTCAGGGAGGCGTTCCTCTTCCCTATCTGGCGTAGCGCCCAGTTAACCGCCTTCTTGACGAAGTTCCTCTCGTCACCAGACTCGCGCTTGATTATGGGAAGGAACTTCTCGAAATCCTTGTCTGAAGCCTTCTTGTCGTGGACTGCGAGCGACGCCATGAGCGCGAAACCGGCGCGCTTGACGAACTCCTCCCGTCTCGCACTCCATTCAGCGGCCTTACCGTGCGCGTAGACTGTCTTGTCGAACAGGTTCATGCAGCATTGGTCGCACACGTCCCATGAGTCGAAGTCACTCACCCAGGATTCCATCTGCCGTTCAGTCACCTTCCCAGGGTCCTCTATCATTCCCGCGAGTATCCTCGCCTCGTGGATGCCTGAAGTCCAAATGCTCTGGGCGAGGCCATGGTCCTTCCCAATCTCTTTCGCCATCCTCCTGAGCGCAGGGATGGGGACTCCCAGAGTGTTTTCCGGGTTTATGCCAAAGCGGGCCATGCCCTCCACGTTCACAGGGTTCGCGTGAGACCTAAGCTTTCGGAGGACTTCGTCAGGCTTCATCCTACACTGCTATTACTTTACTAATGAATATATAATACACTGCGATGGAGACTGACACGAAGATATACCTGAAGAAGAAGTTCAAGGAATACTACTGGCGGAACGATGTGCCAGCCCCGAGAGATATCCGCAAGCGTGAGGTTGGCGTCGGCACCCTGGAGGACAAGATAAAGTTCAGGCACAAGAGCTTCAAGACCGAGAAGGAGTTCAGGCAGTATCTGAAGACGGAAGCCCCCTACTACATCAGCTATTCGATAGCCTACTACGAGTATCCTGAGAACCAGCCGATGACCGCGAAGAACTGGACTGGCGCGGACCTGGTTTTCGACCTGGACCGGGAGATACAATGGCTCAACAACAGTGACCTGGAGGCTGTTAAGAGGGAGGCGGTCAGCCTGATCGGATTCCTGACCGGCGACTTTGGCATAAGCGAGGATGAGGTTAGGCTGAACTTCTCTGGCAGCAAAGGCTACCACATACACGTGTTCAACGACGGGCTCAGGACCCTGGGGAGCGACGAGCGCAGGGAGATAATAGATTACGTTACCGGCACAGGCCTTGACCTGGACTGCTTCATACGGGAGGCTGAGTCTCCTGCAGGCATAACCTACAGGCGGGGCAAGCCCAAGCTATCCGGCGGCTCCTGGATAGGTCCGGGCAGGGGCGGGAAGGGCTGGCCGGCCAGGATATACTCTACAACAAAGTCTCTCCTGGAGTCTGACAAGGATGTGCTGAGGAAGAACTACGGGCTCAGCCCCCAGGCCGCGTCCAAGATAGTGAAGAACAGGGACGCTAATCTGGAGTTCCTGGAGAACGGGAAGTGGGATGCGGTGTTCGGCGTGAAGTCCAGCCTGAAGAAGAGGGTTGTCGAGGAGTTCTCAGTCAAGGACATAGAGGATGCCGACAGGATGGTGACGTTCGACACCACACGCCTCATCCGCATACCCGACACCCTCCACGGGTCCACCGGACTGAAGGCTGCTGTAGTGGGTGACGTCGACTCGTTCAACCCGCTCGTCGATGCGGTGGTCTTCGGGGAATCAGAGGTCCCGGTGATAGCGCGTGCGGATGTGGGGGAGTTCGAGATGATGGGCAAGGTCTTCGGCCCCTATGCTGATGGCGAGAGGGTTTCCCCTCCAGAGTATGCCGCAGTCTATCTGATGCTCAAGGGCAAGGCCGACGTCACTCGAGCCTGAATGATACGACACTCCTGTTGCTCTTCACCCTGAAGAGGATGCTGTTCAGCCCTGGCGTCACCACCTTCGTCAGGTCGTAATTGAATCCGTTGCAGTGTTCGCAGCCGCCGCATTCCGCAGCCAGCTTCACGATGTTGTTCACGTTCACGTTCTCAACGCACTCCACGGCGGTGATTGTGCCCGACAGGCTCCCGCCCTTCGGGATTTGCACTGAAGCCCTGACTTCCATGACTCCCGGACCCTGGACTTCCACTGGCATATCCACCCTGCTCCATTCTCCTCCCCCCATCCTAGCCTCCCAGCGTATGAACGATTTCCCTCCGGAAAGGTCCGGCCTGAAGGCTAGAAGCAGCAGCGACGCCACTGCCAAGGCAACCAGTTTGTCCCTGTGTCCGCGCTCCATCCTCCGGAATCCAAGGGGCCTGTTAATCCTGAGGGATACGGCAGAGTAAGAGAGGCCCATCAGTCCGAGCATGAACGGGAGGTTCCACATGTTCCTGAACACCACCCTGATGTTGTACGCGACGTCTCCTGGAGACATCAATGGCACCGTCTCGAATGGCTCGTGGCCTGGGTAGTGCATTATGTCCCACACCACGTAGGATGCTGAATAGTACGCTAGGATTGCGTAGGCTAACGCCCCGATAATCCTTGTCTTGTTCTCCATGAAGCCTAGCGAATACTTGTCGAGCCAGATGTATGCCGGCAGGAGTATGAATGGGGTGACGGTCAGCAGGTATCTCGTGTTCTCAGCCCCCCCGCCCCAGTACGTCTGGTGCTTGGCGTAGAAGAGCAGGTGAATCAGGAACATGGAGCCCAGCAGGACAGCCTCCCCGCGTTTCTTGGAGTGGAATTGGGGCCAGCATGCGAGCGCCAGCAGGACTATGGGCGCGGTCTTCAGCAGGCCTCCCTGTATCCTGTCAGAGTCCACCAGCAGTCCCATCAGGCCCTCCCACATGGGGTTGCTGAAGGTGTCTGTCATGCTCCTCGCCCAGCCGAAGTGGTAGTTGTATGAGTAGCCTGTCTTCACCGGGCTTCCGAAGTTTGCCGTATTGTATGCTGCGAGTATTATCAGTGGCGCGGCGAATATTACCGCAGCCTTCTGGAGGATGGGGTCTGACAGCCTCTTCTTCCCTGTCTTTATCTTGCCTGTCGTCTTGAGGTACCATGCGAGCGGGATGGTCAAGAGTATGTTGGGGTATTCCACGATCGCCGCGTATCCTGTGATAAGGCATAGTGCCATGAACTTTCCCTCATCCTTCCTCGAGTCCCGTATGGTCAGCGCGAGATATGCTGCCGCCATCATGAGGGCTTGGGATAGCGCGTGCGAGTGGAGCAGTTGGGCGTACTCCCATGTTATCGTGCAGAATGCGAGCGTCAGCGCGGTTATGGCTCCCGCATGGACGCTGCCGCCGAGCCGTCGGACAATGAGGTAGAGCAGTGCGACTGACGCTGACGCGGAGATCACCGGCAGGAGTATCACGGTGAACGCGCCCGGGTTGCCGGCGTCCCAGCTCATGTCGAAGCGCGGCATACTGACTATCGCTGACGACACCTTCCCGGACAGGTAGAATAATGATGCAATGAACGCGTTGCCTGGCGGGCGGTCAGAGTACCATGTCTCACCCACCTTCGCCGCGTCTATCGTCCCAGTGTATCCGACGTACTCGTCTATTATGTAGGACTGGTCCTCCGCGATGGCCTTGGTGAGCGCGTAATGGCTTCCAGAGTTGCTGTCGTTCATCCCCGCAGAAGTCGCGTAGAACACTAGCGCGGTGAAAATGAAGATTGATGTCACTATCCTCTCGTCGGAGACGGATGGCTTTTTCACAAGTAAAGAATAATCGGGAACGCTAAAAAACTAGGCCCTCCTCCTCCTGGCTTCCGAGCCGCATACGCTGCAAACGCCGGGGCCCTCCATGCTCTTCCCGCACCCCCCGCACACGTATCGCCACCTCACATGCTCTCTTATCCCGTCGTGTAGTGTGGTAACGTATCCTATCCCCAGGGTCCTGCACGTGTTCTGTATGGCGTAGTCGTCTGAAGCCACGTTTAGCCCGTGCTCCAGCGCGGCGGCGATGACTTCCAAGTCCGTTTCGCTCAAAACCCTGTCGTCGCCTGTTTTTCTAGCTGCTTTACGGGCCTTTTCAAGGTGTTTTCCGCCGGTTTCAAGCATTTTTATGTTAGAACTTCTAATTCCATAGTCAATTGCGTCTCTAGCCCTTGGGTCGTTTATCTCAGACATCACCCCATGGGTTATGTAGTACCCTCCCTCGGAGAAGTCCAGGTTCGACCGTATGATGGCTGACGCATCCAACATTATGCCCGGATTCATGTTAGTTAATAATTTAAAGACCAAATCAATTAATTACACGTTAATACAAGGATATCATCTACGATGCATATAGCGCTCATACCTGATGGTAACAGGAGGTATATGGCCAAGAAGAACATTAACCTTCTTGACTCTTACGACCAGGGTATACGCAAGTTCTACGATTTTGTTGAATGGTGCTCCAAGCTCGAGGTCGACGAGCTGACCCTCTACGCCCTCTCGCTGGAGAACATCAGCAACCGGGGTGAGGACGAGATAGAGACCCTGTTCAGCGTCTTCAACAGCCACGCGCTCGACGGCATGAAGGAGCCCAGGATACACGACAACAAGGTGAGGATAAACATATGCGGCGACAAGCAGCAGCTCCTCAACAATGGCGTGAGGCCTGAACTCGCCAAGGAGGTGTTCGAAAACCTTCAGCGGCTGGAGGAATCCACTAAAGGCTATGACCGTCTTAAGCTCAACCTTGCCATAGCATACGGCGGAAGGCAGGAGATACTGGAGGCCGCGAAAAAAGTGGTTGAGTCTGGCATGGAGCTGACTGAGGACAGCATAAAGGATAACCTCTGGGTGAAGGATTATCCCGACATTCTCATAAGGACTGCTGAGGACCGCATAAGCAACTTCCTCCTATGGCAGTCTGCCTACAGCGAGATATACTTCGTCGAGAAACTATGGCAGGAGTTCACGGAGGAGGATTTAAACGATATAGTTTCTGACTTCAGGACTAAGGAGCGTAGGTACGGCAAGTGAAGATGGTTTCTAAGAAGAAGTCTGCTAGAAAAAGCAGTTCAACCAAAGAAAAGTCCATAACGCTGTCCGTAGACTCCTATGAGAGGATAACGTCAAAGTTCCGTGAGCCGGTGTTCCTGGTGTCCCTGCTGGTGCTGGTCTTGACGGCCGTCAGGATAACGGGAACATTCTTCGAGACTGCGCCCTGGATGCTTTCCGCACTTTTCGTCGCGTCATTATTCTTCACGATAAGGGATTCAAGCAGGCCGTCTTGGGCCTACGTCATCCCCCTGCTCGTTTTCATATCAGCGCTGTTCTCATGGTATGTCGGATGGTATGATTATCCAGCCAACAAGGACTACCTGTTCTTCTCGTTCATCACCGCGATAATACTGTTCTTCACAACCCTGACTATACGCCGTATCATGGACTGGGAGCTTGCGGCGGTGCTCGCGTTGTTCCTCTCCGCCACAGTGCTGCACGTGGTGCCTGCAACATCAGAGCTTCTCGGCAACCTGGACTCCTACTGGCAGTACAAGTGGATGCGCGGCGTCTACTCCGGCCACATAACCGAATACGACGACCTAGTGTATCCGATGATAGGCGGCCTCCAGAAGCGTGACGACCCGGCGTACATCGCCTCGAAGGGCGGGGTCACCCACGGTCTGCCACAGCATTCAACGCCAATGCTCAACCCGACGTTGTACGGCGTCATGGCCCTCGTCATGAAGCCCTTCGGCTTCTCGCTCTACGACATCGCCATGCTATTGCCTGGCGTGTTGGGCGGCCTCGCTGTCATACCCATGTATCTGCTGGTGAAGGAGATGTTCTCCGATATGCGTCCCCACAACAGGCTTGCCGCTTTGACTGCAGCCTTCATATTCATGCTGAGTCCAGGCTTCGCGATAAACGGGACTGCCGCCAACTGCGAGGACGACGTGTTCGGCATGTTCCTCATGCTGTCCAGCTTCTACCTGTTCTTCGCGTCCGTCCACCGGAGGAGCTTCAAGTACGCGGTGCTCGCCGGACTGTCCTTCATGATGCTCAAGCTAACGTGGGCCTACACTTACGCATACCTCACTGTCGGAGCGTTTGGGATAATCTATGCGCTGATACTCTTCATGCACAGGGAGAACTGCACCAAGGTTGTGCCCTACTTGTTCATAGCGGTGGCCATAAGCCAGCTGTCGATACTCTTCACTCACGAGCAGCTCACGTTCCCTGTCTTGGAGATGCTGGGGATGTTGAAGATGCCTCCCATAGCTTTGATACCCATAGCCGGTGCGATAGGGCTGCCCATAATCCTTGAGGCTGTTCGTGTCCGCATGCACGGCAAGAAGGAGATGCCCTCCAAGAGTATCGAGGATAGGGTGGATTCGCTGATACAGGACAGGATACTGGTCCTGTCAGTCATCGTGATAATCGGCGGCGTACTGTTGGCGTACCATGAGGGAGGGCCTATCGAGGTTGTGGGCAACATATACACTACCATCATGGGCGCCAAGCTGAAGAGTGTCGTCCACCAGACGGTTTCAGAGCAGAATCCGATGGCCGGCGGTTTCGTGGACTTCCTTAACAGCGGCTACGGGAAGTACGGGATAGCCTTATTATACGGCCTTTTCATGCTTGTGCCACTAGCATACCTGGCTTTGGGCAGGCGGAGCATCGGCGCGTTGTTCCTATTGACGTGGAGCATACCCATGATGTGGGGGTCATGGAACAAGTCCGCATGGATATTCGCGGCAAGCCCGTCGGTCACCGTGCTGGGCGCGAGCATCGGCCTGTATGCGGCAGTGAACAAGAAGGAGCTGGACGACTGGAGGATAATAGGCACCCTAATGCTGCTTGTCGTGCCCGTGCTTTACGTGCCATTCTTCGGGGATTGGAACTACAACAGTTTTGTGGGCCACATAGTCATGCACATGGGCTTCACCCTCGACATATACTACTGGCAGCCGATGCTTGACTGGGCGTACAACGAGACCTCCGAGAGCGAGGCCATACTGACGTGGTGGGACTACGGCCACTGGATTACCGCAGTGTCTCAGAGGCCTGTCTTGATAGACAACCTTCAGGCCGACTACTTCGAGATCCAGGATGTGGCGAGGTTCTTCGTGAACAAGAGCGGCGAGCAGGAGGCGTTCAAGATGGTTGAAGAGTATAATGACGCGTACCGTGAGACTGGACGTGAACTTAAGTACGTTGCCATAGACTGGACGATGATCGGCAAGGGCAGTGCGCTTCACTTCATAGCCAACGGGGACATCGAGTCCAACACTGCCGCCGACCCGATGTGGGCTTGGCGGAACTATGGGCAGTGCAGGTTCCTGCCTGAGAACAGCATACTCCGTCCGCAGATAGTCGGTGACGGGAAGGGCGGCGTCTACCAGCAGCAGAGGCTTCTCTTCGGCTGCAGCAATTATATCGCAGCCCTCATATTCAACATACGGGATGGGGAACTGGATTCAGTGGAAGTCATAACGCCCTACGGCGACGTCATACCATGGAGCAATTGGGCGGAATCAAGCAAGGCTTCCATACTCGGCGTGCAGCCTCTGGGGGACATACTCATGTGCGCCTCCTCATATGCCTCGCCCAACGTGGACGAGAGGACTAGGTATTACTGCAGGTTCTATCCGACATTCAACACACTAGTGTATGTTCCGGACGAGTTCAACGACTTCATGCTCACGAACCTCTACCTGACCCACTATGTGAGGGAGTACAAGGCTCACGGATTGTACACGCGGGACATAAAGCCTTTAAGGCATTTCCGCCCTATCAAGGAGTTTTCCGCGGGATATGTGAGGGTTTATGAGATAAGCTACGACGGCTTTAATGACGAGCCTGCGGTGTTAGAATCAACTGATGCTGGCGAATCCCCCGTATTCCTGCCTCTCGCTGACGCTTGAACTGCTCTAAGGGCAGATGCTTCCTGATGCCCCGGCCGCGGCTACTATGGCCCTCGCCGATGCGGCTATAAGCAAACCTATTATCGCGTTTATGCAGATGGCCTTCGCCTGTTTCCTCCCTCCCGGGTCGTCTGCACTGTAAGCGTATTTAGCGCCGCCGTACACGAACATGAGGGTTGCGAGAGGCCCTATGAGCTTTGTGAAGTCCGTCCATATGCTGCATATCAGGCCTTTTATTATGGCTGCAGGATCTGTTGTAGCGGCTGAGACAATCTGCGTGCACAACAGCAATACGATAATCCCCTTCTTCACGTTATCCGTATTCATCTTCCCTCATGTCACGACTATCACGCTTACGACTTCCTTTGAAATCACTATCAGCAGCGCCCCTATGGTGGCTGCGATGCATATGTTGAGGCCAGTCTTCCTCCCGCTGGGGTCGTCTGCGCTGAATATGTACTTCAGGCCTCCGTACACGAACATCACCTCGCATATCGAGTTGCCCATGACCAGCACGGAGTATTGGAGTGAGTTTACAAAAGTTATCACCTTATCGAATAATCCGGCGGACACGTTGGTGGCTAAAGCTATCAACAAAACTCCCGCAGCCGATATTCTGGACTTATAACTCATTTTAGGTGGGGCAGTATGGTGTGTTGCCTAGTACGGTTAAAACCTCGTTCATCAGGCCTGCTAGTATCCCCCCGATTATCGCGTGCTCGCATATCTTCTTAGCGGCCTTCCTGCCTCCCGCGTCGTCTGCGCTGTAGACGTATTTAATGCCGCCGTAGGTGAACATCAGCAGGACCATTATCCCTGTGAGCGACATTATCGCGTCTCTGACCATGACAATAATCTTGCATGGTGCTATGTGGATCGCCACTGCTGAAGCTAACCCTGATAGTCCTATTATTGCCAAAACTGCTATGATGGGTTTAACCTCCATATTCTACCCTTCCGTTGCAGGTGTTTAACTGCAGCCTGATCCTAATCCTATTATGCTTATCACAGCGCTTGCTATTGCAATAAGGATTCCGCCGATTATCGCGTGCACGCAGATGTTTCTACCGCTCTTACGCGCTCCCGGGTCATCGCCGCCGTACACGTACTTAACGCCGCCGTATATGAACATCAATGCGACGAAAGACGGCGCAATGGCCCATAATGCCTGGTAAATTGACGTTACTACCGAGCAAACCCTCAGTTTTATGGCGTTTGATATTGCGCTTGCCGTGGTTGCCATTGAAAAAACAATAAGGCATGCCAGCAGGCTTATTAGAACCTTGTTCTTATTCATATTTCATACCTCCTACGATTTTTATATGCTTTATTTAGCTATATAACCTATTCGTAAAAGCAATATAAATAGGCAAAATACTGGGTTTCGGCATGGTTTACAGTTTATCTGTTTCGGGCACCCCCTGCACCGGTAAGACGACAAATTCCAGGAAACTTTCCTCTCTCTTAAAGGCAGTGTACCTTGATTTGAACGATTACGCCAAGTCGAGTATTGGTGTGGACTATGATAAGGACCATGAGACATTCGATGTTGACGTTGACGAGCTTGGCGTCCTGTTCGAGAAGGAGTATGGTTCCGGGAAGGAGCCTCTGGTGGTGGACGGTCTTCTGAGCCATTTCATGCCCGTATCCCACGTGCTTGTCCTGCGAGCTGACCCGAGGCTGCTTTCCGCCCGCATGTCTGAACGGGGGTATGGGCGTGGTAAGATACTGGAGAACCTGGAGGCGGAGTATGCTGGAGTCATATTGTATGACGCATTATCCCTCCACAACAACGTCCTCGAGCTGGATGCCACCACGGGCGTAGACTATGATGTTGTCTCATCCTGGCTGGAGTCCGGGGGCAGAAAGGTTTTTGAGAAGGACTGGAGCACGGAGTTCACGGAGGCTTTGAATGCATTGTAGGTGACCTGCATTGAGAATAGACTATCGAATACTGCTGGTGATACTGCTCGCATTGTCATTGAGGCTCGTCAACCTGTCTTCAGTGCCTAAATGGGATCCGGACGAGAACGCTAACGTGAATTACGCTGTTAACCTGATGGCTGGGACCCCACGATTGTTCGCCTACAAATACCATTTCATACCCCATCCTCCCGCATACTTCCTATCCCTGATACTCCCAATAAAACTTCTGGGTCCAGGAATGCTCGCAATAAGGATATTCTCAGTAGTCATGTCCCTAATAGGCATGATCATAGTCTACGCTATCGTCTCGCGCATCCTGGGTGCAGGATACGGGTTTTTGGCGGGCCTATTATATGCGTTGACTCCGGAGTTGGTGTTCTGGGGTCGCATGGGTTTCGCCAACAACTGCCTTAGCGTCCTGGTCCTGGCGTCGATATACTTCCTGCAAAACTTCCTGGAGTCCGGGCGGGAGAGGGACCTGGCATTGTCCAGCATACTCGTGGGTGCTGCAACACTTGTTGAATATTCCGGGCTGGTGTTTGTCTTCTCGATTGCCCTAGTCTTATTCTGGAATTCGAGGAAGCATCTGTTCAAGTCGCTTTTTCTCTCTCTGGCGCCATTGATTATATTCGTCTCATTAATGCTGTTGTTTGACTCCAACGGTTTTCTGAGGGATTTCCAGAAGTTCTCGCGCTTATACCTCCTCGTTGTCCTAGGCTCCCCCATCCTATTACTCGTGTTGTCGCGTTTTTCAGGCAGGCTTCTCGAATACGTTGATTCGCTTTATGCCGGCAATTCCGGCGTCAGGGCGGAGTTCGTGCTATTCATCCCCCTGATATTATACTCCCTCATGCCTGTCGACCATAAGATGATCCTCTCCGGAGTCTTCTCATCGTTTTTTATAATGTCCCTGATGGGTTTGTTCGTCATCTCGAACGATAATCTGAGGCGCATAGTTTTCGTGTACCTCCACTCCTATCTCTTGTTCCTCTTGATGGTCAACCGGGCGGACCACATGCTCATCCCCGTAGTCTACATACTCTCGATAACCCCCGTATTCTTCCTTAAGCGCGTAATCAATCATCTTGCTGCAGTCCACCCCAGGAGGGTTGTCGTCTTAACCGCCATACCATTCATCTTCACCTTCTGGTGTGGGGTGGAGGCTTTTGTATTCTGCCAGGCGTCGATGACTCCCGTCCAGGAGGTGATGATGATGAATGACTTCATCGACCAGAGGGTTGTGGAGGGGGATTTTGTCGCCTTCACGATGATCACCCCCGACACAAAGGCTGATGAAGTCAGCTTCCGCCAGATATTCTCGTACTACGGCTTGAATCTCATACCCTACGACCGTTATCTCGTCGGAACTTCCCCCAGCGACTTCACCCGGAACCTGAGTGTCGAGAACATTGATTACGCGGTATTCCCAGTGTGGGTGCTGAACGACCTTAATGGAACCGAATTCTCGCCCCTCCTGGATACGGTCTCGAACTGGAGCATGGTCTATGAGATCGAATCCTCGCAACAGAGGCCTCCCGGGTTGAGGACATCCTTCATGGACTATCTCGGCTTTCCAACCAGCAATCATGTTCATTACGTTGTGTTCGAGAATCCCGAGCGTATTTAATCCCCCTGTCTCAATGATTAGCTGTAATGAAGCCTATCGTAATGCTTCCAACCTACAATGAGCGGGGCAACATAACCAGGATCATAAAGTCAGTGCTCTCGCAGGACGAGCGCCTGGAAGTCCTTGTGGTGGACGACGACAGTCCGGACGGCACGGACGAGCTTGTCGCAGAACTTGCGAAGGATGACGATAGGATACACCTGCTGGTCCGCACTGGAGTGCGCGGCCGGGCGAGCGCTGGTGTCGCAGGCTTCAAGCACGCCCTTGAAAACGGCTACGACGTCGTGGTGGAGATGGACGCGGACTTCAGCCATGACCCCAAGTACATACCGCTGCTGCTGGAGAACATCGGGGATGCTGACGTGGTCATAGGCTCCAGGTATGTTGACGGCGGCGACACAGAGCACAAGATTTTCATCCAGAACATGCTGTCCAAGATGTCCAACATGTTCAACAAGGTCGTGCTGGGCCTTGGCGTGCACGACAGCAGCGGCGGCTTCAAGTGCTATCGGCGTGAGGTTTTGGAGGCATTGGACTTGGACAACTTCGTCTCGACCGGATACTCGGTTGGCGCTGAGATACTCTACCGTTGTATGAAGGCGGGCTTCAGCATGCGGGAGGTGCCGATAATATTCAAGCCGAGGGCTTCCGGCTCGTCCAAGCTTAACTGGAATATAATACTAAAGTATCCCATAGATGTTTTACGTCTCAGAATGTCTGTCTGAGGTTCGGATGATGGAAATATCCTCGCGTCACCTCTCGTTTTTCGGGTTGATACTCTTCATGCTAGTACTCTCCCAGATAAACGTGCCAGCGACTATCGGGATGATATCCTCAATGCACCCCATCTACATATTACTGTGCCTTGTCACCGTCGGCATGGAAGTCTTCCTGCGCTCCCTCCGGTGGAAGCTCCTGGCCGGCAGGTTCCTCAGGGAATACAGTGTCACAGACAGTTTCCAGACCTTCATCATGGGCATAGCATTCGGCGCGGTGACACCCGGGCGTGTCGGAGACATAGTCAAGGCCTTCGACTTGAGGGACCGGGGATTGAAGCTTGACAAGGCTTTGAGCGTTGAGATAGTGGACCGGCTGCTGGACTTCTTCTACATCTGCATCGCAGCCTCGACGGGATACGTTTTCGTAATCCTCCTGATAAGCGGCTCCTCCTACAACATACTCTTGATACTCCTGATGGCGGTGATGCTTGCTTCATTCACGCTGATACTCTTCTCAACCCGCACAACCGAGTTTTTCATGAGGCCTGTCCAGCGTTTCATAATCCCTGACAGGTTCAAGGGCCACTCCAAGCGGCTTTTGAGGGAATTCCACGCCACACTCCGTGTGATACACGAACCCGTCTTCCTCATGCAGCTTATACTCCTCACAGCAGCCTCGTGGACGATACTCTTCCTGAGGCCCTACATACTCGGGGAGGGGGTTGGCGTCCACTTCAGCATGCTCTCCCTGCTTTTCGTGATGCCCATAGTGTTGATGATAGAGGTGCTTCCCATATCCGTGCTGGGCATAGGCACCCGTGACGTGGGGTTGGTGTTGTTGTTCTCCCTGCTGGGCGTTCAGGCTGAGACGATGATTGCAGTGTCTTTCATGCTGCTCATACTGTCCATACTGCCTCAAGTGGCGTTGGGTTATCTGATCGCATATAAGAAGGGTGTTTCATTAAACTTATTCACAAAAGATGCAGGGGAAGGTTAGTTTCATAATACCGATAGGGCCTGGCTTAAGGCCGGACGTATGTGTCGCATCACTGAGGAAGCTCGATTTCCCGCGGGAGCTAATGGAGGTTGTTGTTGCGGAAGGCAAGTCTCCTTCAGAGCAGCGGAACAAGGCGGCGGCGGAGGCTTCCGGCGACATAGTCTACTTCCTCGACGACGACGTGGTGGTGGAGCCGGACCTTCTCGAGCACACCCTCCACTATTACGACGACGAAAGGGTTGCGGTGGTCGGGGGGCCTATGGTGACTCCCGAGTCGGATCCACTGCTCGCGAGGTGTTTCGGCTACACGATGGAGTCCGCGATCGGCGCAGGCAGCATGAGGTATAGGTTCCGTCCTATAGGCGGCGTCAGGGACGCTGATGAGACCCACCTGGTGCTGTGCAACCTGTCGTGCAGGAGGGATTATTACCTGAAGGAGGGCGGCTTGCACGCCGACCTCTATCCCAACGAGGAGAACGAGTTCTTCAACAGGATGGCGTCCAGGGGATACCGTATGATATACGACCCTAAGGCTCTCGTGCACCACAGCAGGGCCGGCACCATATCCAAGATAATACGGAAGAACATAGGGTATGGGCGTGGTAGGATGGAGCAGATTCTCATGCAGCCATCGTGTTTCAGGCCGCTTTTCCTCATGCCCACGGGGTTCGCAGCCTATCTCCTGTCGATCATCCCAGTTATCCTCTCCACCGGATGGTTTTTTTATATTCTCCCCCTACTACTATACTTAACCCTCACGGGCCTGACCAGCCTCAAGTTCGCATTGGACCGGAGGGAGTTCATGGTGTTCCCAGCCATGTGGCTTCTCTACCCCATCATACACGTGTCTTATGGTCTGGGATTCGTGTACGGCCTTTTCAGGAAGTTCATGGGGTGTAGGACTGCTGGTGGCTCGGGCATAAAGATATCAAGGGTCGGTTTATGAAGACTGTTTTCGCGTATCTGCCTTTCAAGAGCGGTGAAGGATTCATCACGTTGAGTCAGAACAGGTTCGCGAAGATGAGGGGCGACAACGAGCTCATCTACCCGATGACTCCCGCCATGGGCGTGACCCTCTGGAGCAAGGAGGGCTATGACGTCAGATTCATCGACGCTATAAGCGAGTCCATGACCGATGATGAATTCATCCAACGGCTGTCTGAGAACAATCCTGACTTGCTTGTGTACGAGGCCAAGACCCCCACCATAAAGCAGAGTTGGGTGACTGTCGGCAGGATTAAGGACGCGCTCCCAGACATCAAGATCGCGGTCTGCGGCGACCACGTGTCCGTCCTACCTGAGGAGTCGATGGAGAATTCACTGCTCGACTATGTCATCACCGGCGGCGACTACGACGTGAGCATGCTAAAGCTGGCCAGACACATTGATTCCGGGTCTGGCATGCCCCCCGGAATATACTATCGCGAGGATGGTGTTGTGAAGAACACCGGCCCATACGAGCTCGTCGAGGACCTGGATTCCATGCCTTTCATAGACCGGACCATAATACCCTGGCGCAAATACCATGAGTCGTGGAGGCTTTACGATGAATTCACCTACATGATGGCCTCCCGCGGCTGCCCCTACAGGTGCACTTTCTGCTCGTGGCCTCAGATGCTTTATCATAACAAGGTCCGGTTCAGGAGCGTTAAGAGTGTTCTCCATGAGATGCAGATGCTTGTTGCGGAGCATGGCGTGAGGGAGATATTCTTTGACGACGACACTTTCACGTGCAACCGGGAGTGGATGGAGGAGTTCTGCGACGGGATAGTCGACAGGGGCATAAAGGTCGTGTGGTCGTGCAACGGCAGGGTGGACAATGTGGACGCGGGGATTCTCGGGAAGATGAGGGCTGCCGGCTGCCGGCTCATAAAGTTCGGCATCGAGAGCGCGAGCCCTGACACGCTCGAGAGGATACGGAAGGGGTACACTATCGAGCAGGTCCGGGCCAGCTTCAAGGCTGCGAAGGATGTTGGCATAATGCGTCACGGCACCGTGATGCTCGGATACCCCTGGGAGACTAGGGGGGATTTGCGTAGGACAATAGAGTTCGTTAAGGAGCTTGACGTAGACACCGTCCAGTTCTCCATACCCATAGTCTATCCCGGCACAGTCTTGTTCGAGGAGGCTAGGAAGAACGGGTGGCTGCGTTTCCCTGAGGGCGAGTGGGAGAAGTATGACATGAGCGTCCCCTCCCTCGTTAACCCGAACATACCGTCCAAGGAGATAGTCGAATTGTGCTCTAGGGCCTGGCGTGAAGTGTATTTCAGGCCAGGGTTCATATTCAATAAGGTCATGTCCGTCAGGAGCGTCCCGGACTTGAAGCTGCTGTTGAGGGGTGGTCTCGCCGTATTGAGGGGTCACGTGTCGTCTCTGGGTTCTGGCGGGGAGGAGTGCGGATGCGGAAGTTGAGGAAGCCGGGTTTGGGCGTCAGGGAGCTTAAGATAGCGCTGGTATTGTTCCTCATCGCTTTTGGAGTGAGGTATTACTTCAAGTCAGCGGGCCTGTGGCACACTGACTCTGTCATCGGCGCGAGGGCTGCTGAAGACACCCTCGCCACAGGGAGGCTCCACTACCTGCAGGGGGAGCTGGGTTACCCTGGGGAGGCGGTGCTGATGACGCTCACTTACGCGGTGTTCAAGTTGTTGGGCGCGACCAGCGCGGAGTCTGCGGTATTGTTCGCTGGAGTCCTCTTCGGCGCCCTATGCATTCCGGCGGCATACTTGCTTGCGAGAAGGCTGTTCAACTCTGATTACGCTGGCATATACGCTGGCCTGATACTGACGTTCCTGCCAGTCCACCTTTCGCTTTCAACCTACGGTAAGGGGCATGGCATGGAATTGTTCTTCCTGCTGCTGTCAGCCTATGTTGTCCTGGAGGCGGGCGAGAGGAAGTCGTTAAGGCTTTTGGCTTTGGCATCGTGCCTCCTTGGCTTTACGATGGCCATACGCCAGACGAGCGCACTTCTTTTCCCCGCATTCATCCTGCTTTACGCTCACGGCAGCATGCCCGTTGAGGTGAAGAAATCCAGGAAGAAGACTAAGATAATGCTGTCAAAGACTTACGGCGAACTATTGAGGGAGATCCTAGTCCTAGCGGTACCCGCGTTCATCGTGTTCACCCTCTTCTTCGTTCCCAAGATGATGGATGACCCCTCGTTCTCGCTGCCTGGGAAGATGCGTTCCGTAGGGTCTGAGACGAACCGTGGATTCGGATTGTTCACCCCGAACCTGACGAAGTCCCTGGATTGGGCCACGTTCTCTTTGACCTGGATAGGATGGGTCTTGTTCCTGGGCGGCTTGTATTACCTGTGGGTTGAGGACAGGCACTTGTGTGCCGCCTTGTCCCTATGGTTCCTGGCGTTCTTCATGTATCTCGGGAATCTGATATCCACTTCCCCGAGGTTTGTGATACCCGCGCTTGCTGTGCCAGTCGTCATGATGTCTTACTCGCTGGACAGGATTAGGCTGAGATACAAGGATGCTGCCGCCGGAATAGTCCTGTTCATACTGGTCTCCCTGATGATGTACAACATATACCCCATAGTGGAGTACAGGCGCAGCTATTGTGGGCCGTGCGAGTTCGCTAAAAGGATAAGGGAGGTTACTGGGGAGGACTCCCTGATAATCGCGATGGATGAGAGCCAGCATTATGAGTATTATGCCCGGCGGAATTCTACAGGCCATCCGAGCGGCAACGACCTCATTTATCCGGATAAGATCAAGGCTCACCTGGATTACCTTGAGGGGGTATTACGTCACGGCACTTCCGTTTACGCTACGACCCAGGGCCTGGGTTATGACATACTCATCGAGGACTTCCTCGCCTACAGCAAGGAGGATATGATGCTGAAGAACACGCAGACCGGGAAAGTATACTCTAACCTGCGCTTCGACATATCCCGGGGGGAGCTGTATGACTTGCGCACCAAGGCTGTTCTCCCGCTTACCGGGATGTATGGGCTCGAGTTATACGACCGTTTTGACGTCACCCCCGTCTTCTCAATGGAGAATGAGGACTGGCATCACAAGGGGATTGAGAGGGGCGTGTACCGGGCTGTATTGTATAACATCTCCCTAAGGGAGGTTCCAGATGAAGTTTCCTGACTTCTTAACGTCAGCATTGAAGTTCGCGTGCAAGTCATTTCTGCCTGGAATAGTGTCCCTCATGTTTCCCGTTGCATTGCTCATCTATCTCCTGGATGCTGGCATAATACTGAATGTGGGCTGGTATTCCGGCGACACGTCCGGAGTGATATTAAGGCTCTTGTCGACCTATGCTCTTATCGGCTGCGTCCTCGGCTTGTTGTCTTATGCCGTGATTTCGCTTCTCCTAAGGTTGCTGGGGTGGGCGGCTGGATGCCACCCTGTTTTTGTAATTAATTTTACCATGGTGAGCATCATGGTCACCGCATCCTCACTGGAGCTTATGGGTTCGCCAATCGCCGCCTCACTATCCCTCATGTACCTCCTATTCCTGCTGTTCCTCATCCTGGTACCTGCTTTACTGAACCTTATGCGTGACTTCCTCGGGCTTACGGAACGTTCCCTGGGTTCACGTCTCTCGCTGATGCTCAAGGTAATCGTGGTCATAGCGGTCGTCCTCTCAATCCCCCTGAAGGATGATGTGGACAAACCTCCTACGGGGTCTGGCACGACTGCGGTGGGCTCCGGCAAGTTCATAATCATAGGCTTTGACGGCGCCACATGGAGGCTGCTGCAGCCTCTTATGGAGGAAGGCAGGCTCCCCAACATTAAAAAGCTTGTTGACCTCGGCGTGTCATGCAACTTCACATCGATGGAGTATGCCGGGTACATAGCATCCCCCGTAGTATGGACCTCCATATTCACTGGCAAAACACCTGACAAGCACGGCATCACAGAATACACGCTATACGTGCTTGAAGACAACCTGGTCAGGGCTCACACGACCCCCCCAACATCATCCTTCCGTAAGACCAAGGCACTATGGAACATCCTCAGCGAGCATAACGTCTCCGTCGGTTTCGTGGGCCTGTGGAGCACGTGGCCTGCAGAGGAGGTGAACGGTTTCATGGTGTCAGACCACCTCGTGTATCTTCCGTGGCATACGAACAGGAGCGTGAGCAATCTTGGTAGCATAACATACCCTGAACAGTTGAGTGGCGAGCTCAGCGGGTTTGTTTTGACTCCGCCGAGGGTGGGCCTCACGGCGGTCAAGCGTTTTTATCACGAGGATGCTCTCGGATACGGCTACAGCGAGGACGTCTCAGACCACGTTCACACCAGCCAGTTGAACAGGATTAAGCTCTCGTACAGTCTGGACGTCAGCTACGCAGAGTCCGCCAAGCACCTGTACCGTACTCGCGAGCCTGACGTATTGTTCGTCTATCTCGAGGGCGCGGACATATTGATGCACTATTTCTGGGGCTACATGAACACTAGCGCGTATGAGGGCCGTGTTTTCAACGAGAACGAGGTGATGGCCTTCAGGGATACCATACCCCTGTACTATGAGTTTTATGACGAGCTTATAGGCGAATTCATAGATGGTGCGGGTGAGGGCACGTCGTTCATAATCCTGTCTGACCATGGATTCGAGCCTGTTGATCCGTCGTCTATTGAAGGGTCAAACGACACGTTCGCTATTCATCAGTTGGACGGGGTTCTCATAGCGGCAGGACCACCGTTCAGGAGGAATGCGACGTGCAGGGCGTCTGTGCTCGATTTCACGCCCACACTCCTGCATGTGCTGGGGCTTCCTCCCGCATCAGACATGGATGGTAGTGTCGTGCTTAAGATGCTCAAGCCAGGCAGGCATGGTGATGGGAATATCACCCGCATTCCAACATACGAGACGCTTTCCAACAGGAGCCTGGTCGAAACCCCCCTGCAGGAGGACATCAAAAGCAGGCTCAGGGAGATAGGCTACATCAAGTGATTAATATCAGCTTATGTCTTAGGTTTTATGATGGACCTGTTTAACGTCGACTTCCACATACACTCCCGCTACAGTGGCGGGGTCTCTGACGAGATGACCCTTCCGGTGATAGCGGGGCAGGCGGTCCTCAAGGGGCTTGACGTAGTCGCCACCGGCGACGCACTGCACCCCAAGTGGCTCGGCCATATGAAGGAGATTCTCTCAGAGGAGGATGGCCTGTACTGTGCTAAGGGTTTTAACACGCGGTTTATCGTGCAGACCGAGGTTGAGGATGTGAGGCGGGTTCACCACGTCATAATACTGCCCTCCATCTCTGCGGCAGAGTCGCTGGCAGAGTCTCTCGCCAGCCACTCCCCCAACATCTCTTCTGATGGTCGTCCTAACGTGAGGCTGACTGGCGAGGAGATTGTCGACTACGCGCGAGAGGTCGGTGGTCTTGTCGGACCCTCCCACGCGTTCACGCCGTGGACTGCGGTCTACAAGGAGTATGACTCCCTCCCCGAATGCTATGGCGGGAATATGAAGCACATTCACTTCATGGAGCTGGGGTTGAGCGCGGACTCGCAGATGGCGGACCGCATAGAAGAGCTGCAGGGCCTCACGTTCATGGCCAACAGCGACTGCCATAGTCCGTGGCCTCACCGTCTTGGTAGGGAGTTCAACAGGCTTGGCTTGAGGGGGCTTTCTTTTACTGAGATCCGGAAGGCGATAATCCGTGAGGGCGGCAGGTCTTTTGCGTTGAATGCCGGATTGGATCCTAGGGAGGGCAAGTATCATGTCACGGCCTGCAGCAGGTGCTACTTGAAGTTCCGCGACAAGGATGTGGTTGAATTGAAGCGCCGTTGCCCGGAATGCGGGGGCATAATAAAGAAGGGCGTGGAATCGAGGATAGGGGAGCTCGCAGCATGGGATAAGCCCAGGCATCCCGGCCACAGGCCGCCCTACATGCACGTAGTCCCCCTGGCTGAGGTGGTCTCCCTTGCTGTTGGCGTTAAGAACCTGCAGGCCAAGAAGGTCAAGGCCGAGTGGGACCGTATTGTCGGGGCGCTCGGCTCCGAGATTAACGTCCTGGTTGACGCCGACCTCGCTGACGTGAGAAAGGTCAACCCGAAGGTTGCCGAGATTATCGGATTGTTCCGTTCCGGAAGGATGAAGTATGTCGCGGGCGGCGGCGGGAATTATGGGAGGCCGACGCTCACCGGCGAGAAGGACGTGTTCTGGGATGGCGGCCAGAGGAAGCTGTGCGACTATTAGGCTTTGGCTCGCGCAAAGTGTTGGCGGAAAGAGTGGATTCATCATCACGCCACAGAGCGGCTGAGCCCAGCGAATGCCGATCCCTGGTGTCAACTGACAGTGGCGGTTGTGGTCCATCAGTAGCTACCCTTGTCATCACGTATTCAGGGTGGAGCGCTATCATCACCTGGACAGATTCTATGTGGATTGGTTGGTTATTAATCCCCCAAAGAAAACATTAACTCATTTTCGAGTATCTACTCTTTTTTAATTAGTAATGTCAATATATTCCGAAATGGACAGCATAGAAAAAGCCCTCGAATCTCTGAGGCGCGGCGATATGATACTGATACACGACTCCGAGGACCGGGAGAACGAGACCGACCTGGCGGTGGCCGCGGAATTCGTGAAGCCTGAGCACATCCGCGAGATGCGGTGCAGAGCGGGCGGCCTGATATGCATGGCAATAGACAATGGCATAGCGGAGTCGCTGGGACTGCCTTTCATGGTGGACATATACGACGCGGCATCAGGGAAATACCCGCTGCTCCACGATCTGAGGGCAATCAACCTGCCCTACGACGAGCGCTCATCATTCTCCATAACCATAAACGCGAAGAGCACTTTCACTGGGATACCTGACGTAGACCGGGCCAAGACTATACGGGAGTTCTCTGAATTATCCAAGAATCCTGACCGCAGAAAATTTGTGGAATGCTTCAGGAGCCCTGGCCACGTGCCACTGCTTATCGCGGCCCCGGGGCTGATGATGGAGCGGGAGGGTCAGACAGAGTCTTCGGTGGCTCTGGCAAGGCTTGCGGGGCTGACTCCCGCAACAGTCATCTGCGAGATGCTTGACGAAGACAAGTCGCTTTCAAAAAAGGATGCTGTGAAATACGCCAGGGAAAACAACCTCGTCTTCGTCGGCGGGAGTGAGATAAAGAGGGCGTGGGAGGACGCGTGCGATGACTAGGATAGGTGTCGTGGACACCACCTTCTCCAGGGTGAACATGGGGAAGCTCGTGGCGGGCGAGATACGCGACAACTTCCCCGATACCCTAGTGGTACGTAGGACTGTTCCGGGCATAAAGGACCTGCCTGCAGCATGCAAGATGCTACTGAAAGAATGTGACATATGCGTCGCATGCGGGATGCCTGGCGGGAAAGAGAAGGACAGGATGTGCGCCCACGAGGCGTCGCAGGGACTCATACAGGCGCAGCTAATGGCTGAAAAGCACATAATCGAGGTCTTCGTCCACGAGGACGAGGCAGCTAAGCCTAGGGAGTTGAAGGCCATCGTCGAGGACCGCTGCAGGAAGCACGCTAGGAACGCGGTCTACCTGCTGAAGAAGCCTGACTGGCTGCTGGAAAACGCCGGGATGGGATTGCGTCAGGGAGGTCCGGACGCAGGGTCGATCTAATAAACAAGAGGTGAAAAAAAGAGATGGATAACGTGAAACTGGGGTTTGTGGTCGGAGAATTCAACGCTGACATAACACACCTCATGATGGAGAGGGCTAAGGCCCACGCAGAATTCCTGGAGTGCGACGTCACCCACATAGTCCGGGTGCCTGGGGCGTTTGACGCTCCACTGGCCATAAAGAAACTGCTGGCCAGGGACGACGTTGACGCGGTTGTCACGCTCGGCGCTGTTATAGAAGGCGACACCGATCACGATCAAGTGGTCGCACAGCACGCGGCGAGGAAGATGATGGACCTGTCTCTCGAGACTGGCAAGCCAGTGTCGCTGGGGATATCCGGGCCTGGGATGACCCGCGCGCAAGGCCAGGCGAGGATCGATGATTACGCTAGGCGGAGCGTCGAGTCTGCAGTGAAGCTGGTTAAGCGGGGTAAGATGCTGGACAGGAAGAACGCCCCTAAGGTGATCGGTTGATGGAATCATCAGAGGAGGCTGGAATCCCCTCCGAGTATGGTTCATTCAAGGCTCGCGCCTTCCGCGACACTGATGGCAGGGAGCATCTGGCGGTATACAAGGGCGACCTGGGCTCTGAGAATGTCCCGGTCAGGATACACTCACAGTGCATTACCGGCGACATATTCCACTCCCTCAAGTGCGACTGCTCCGCCCAGCTTGTGAAGGCCCTCCAGTACATAGAAGAGCGTGGCGTGGGAGTGCTTATCTACCTTGCGCAGGAGGGTCGTGGCATAGGCCTGCTGAACAAGATAAACGCGTATAATCTGCAGGAGAACGGCCGTGATACAGTGGAAGCCAACAACGAGCTCGGCTTCCCGACCGACATGCGGGACTATACTGTCGCCGCAGACATACTCAAGCAGCTTGGAGTCGGGTCTGTCGCCCTGCTGACAAACAATGAGGAGAAGATTAAGGGCCTCGCCGAGTCCGGCATCAACGTCGTAGAGCGGATACCGTTGACTACCGAGCCTACGGAATATAACCTGCGCTACCTTAAGACCAAGCGGGATAAGATGCACCACCTGCTTTGAATGATGAAAGACTCCGACTTCATGCGCAGGGCTCTTGAGTTGTCAAGGAAAGGCAATCCCTCCCCCAATCCCTATGTTGGTGCGGTAATCGTTAAGAACGGGAGGATCATCGGTGAAGGCTATCATAGGCGGGCTGGCATGCCTCACGCAGAGGTAGAGGCGTTGAGGAAGTGCGCTAACCCGCGGGGTGCTACATTGTATGTCACTCTGGAGCCGTGCTCCCATCACGGGAGGACTCCTCCATGTACTGACGCCATACTCGATGCTGGGATAAGCAAGGTGGTGTATGGTATGCGCGACCCGAACCCGCTTGTGTCAGGCGGGCGCGTGCTAAGGCGTGCGGGCGTTGAAGTTGTCTCCGGTGTATTGTCCGGGGAGGTTGAGAGGCTTAATGAAGTGTTCGTGAAACACGTCAAGACAGGGATGCCTTTCGTCACTTTGAAGTCTGGGATGACTCTGGACGGCAAGATAGCTACGTCTTCCGGAGAGTCAAAGTGGATTACCTCACCAGAGTCCAGGAGGATGGTTCAGGAGCTTCGCGGCGGGAGTGATGCGATACTGGTCGGTATTAACACGGTACTCATGGACGACCCAAGTCTCACGTGCAGGCTCAGGGGCTGGCGCGACCCAATCCGGGTAATAATGGACAGCCGCCTTAGGATTCCCCTGGACGCGAAAGTATTGAAGGACGATAACGTCATAATCGCGACGAGCAAGAGGCACGGGAAGAAGAAGGAAAAACTGTTGGAAGGGAAGGCGAGGGTCTGGGTGATGGGCGACGACCACGTGGACTTCAGGAAGCTCATGAGGAGGCTGGGTAAGGAGGGTGTCACCTCCGTACTGATAGAGGGCGGCGGTGAAGTGAACGCGTCAGCCTTGAAGTCCGGGCTGGTGGACAGGATGCTCCTCTTCATGGCACCGACAATACTCTGCGGCAGGGAGACGCCCGCGTTCGGCGGCGAAGGCGCACCCTCACTCAGCAAGGCATTCCGCCTTGATTTCACTGATTTCAGGAGAATGGGCAGGGATTTGATGATAGAAGCCCGTCCAGCGAAATCCTAATGTTTTTAAAGGATGGTGCAGTATATATTGTAGAGGTATTATTTTTGCCTTTCTTCTATTTGAGATGGAGGCGGTTTCTTTGGAATCAAAGCAATTTAAGGGGACTACTACAATAGGACTAGTCTGCAGTGACGGAATAGTTTTCGCTACAGACAGGAGGGCTAGCTGGGGCCACTTCATAGCCAGCAAGAGGGCGCAGAAGTCGTTCAACATAAACGATACCGTCGGAGCGACTGTCGCGGGGAGTGTAGGTGACGCTGAAAGCCTTATGAGGCTCATACAGGCGGAGTCAAAGCTCTATGAGATGAACAACGGCGAGAAGATGAGCTCCCAGGCCATATCAGTGCTATTGAGCAACATTCTTCAGGGCAATAAGATATTCCCCTACCTGGTGCAGCTGCTGATAGGCGGATATGACGGGGAAGATGTGAAGTTGTTCACGCTCGACCCGATTGGAGGCCTTATCGAGGAGAAGATGGCTGCAACAGGAAGCGGGAGTCCGATGGCGTACGGCGTCTTGGAGCGGGAGTTCAGCGAGGATAAGACGGTCGACGAGAATCTGACTGTCGCTTTGAAGGCGTTGAAGAGTGCGATGGCCCGTGACTCGGCTTCAGGGGACGGCATGGATTTGATTGCGATCACTAAGGACGGTTTCAAGAGATACAGTGACAAGGAAGTCGAGGATCTAGCCTCGAAGGCCGCATAAAAATAATTTAATGTACTTTTGTTGATCAAGGCAGTTCATCCTATGGCTGCTTTTTAATAAACTAACGCGTTGAGAATGGAGTTTAAGGAAATACAGAAGATTGTTGAGGAGACAGCCCCACCCGGCAAGATAGTCAAGGTTGATGTTGAAGGGCCTAAGGTCGTCTTGTACACCGGCGACATGCAGTTCTTCGTTGACAACAGCAGTGAGGTCCGTAACCTGGCTACTTCCCTTAAGAAGAGGGTTATCGTGAGGTCTACCCCCGACTCGCTGATGGATCCTGTGGAGGCGAAGAAGATAATAGAGGGGATAATACCTCCTGAGGCTAACATAGTCGACATAGAGTTTGACGAGTTCTTTGGCGAAGTACGGATTGAGGCTGAGAAGCTTGGCCTGGTTATCGGGAAGCATGGTAGCACTCTAGAGGAGATAACGCGTAAGACTCGTTGGACTCCTAAGCTTTTGAGGAAGCCTCCAATAGAGTCCGAGACTGTGAGGAGCATCCGGAAGATGCTTTTCGAGAACCGTGAGGAGAGGCATAAGATACTCAAGGGTGTTGGCAAGAAGATATACAGGAAGCCTGACGCCGAATGCGATTGGATACGGATAACCCCGTTGGGCGGAGCCCAGCAGGTGGGTCGTTCCAGCATACTGCTCCAGACGCCGGAGAGCAACGTGCTCGTGGACTGCGGAATCAATGTGGCAGCCCAGAATAACGAGCGTTTCCCTGACTTCCGGGCTGCGAAGCTGGCGATATCTGAGTTGGATGCGGTTGTAATATCGCACGCTCACCTGGATCACTGCGGTTTCCTACCGTACCTGTTCAAATACGGCTACGACGGCCCGATATACTGTACTGAGCCGACGAGGGACTTGATGATGCTCCTCGTGCTTGACGCTGTTGAGATAGGCGTTAAGGGTCAGAATGAACTTCCCTTCGGTAGTAAGGAGGTGAGGGAGATGATAAAGCACACCATACCCCTCGAGTACGAGGAGGTTGCTGACATCACGCCTGACATACACTTGACCCTGTATAATGCAGGTCATATTCTCGGCTCAAGCGTCTGCCACTTCCATATAGGCGAGGGGTTGCACAACATGGTGTATACCGGCGACTTCAAGTTCGGAGACACCCGTCTGCTTGAGGCCGCTAACTTCGATTTCCCTCGGGTGGAGACCATGATAATCGAGTCGACTTACGGCGGTCGTTATGATGCTCAGCCGAAGAGGCGTGACGCTGAGCAGGCGCTGCTTTCGATACTTCAGGAGACTGTCGCTAAGGGGGGTAAGACTCTTATCCCAGTGTTCAGTGTCGGCAGGAGCCAGGAGGTCATGATGGTTCTGGAGGCTGCTTATCGTTTCAACGAGCTTGAGGTGCCGGTTTACCTGGACGGCATGATATGGGAGGCTACTGCAATCCATACCTCCTATCCGGAGTACTTGAAGAAGCACATCAAGCACAGGGTATTCAACGGGTATAACCCCTTCCTGGTTGACGGGTTTGAGCGGGTGGAGCATAAGAGGCGTCCCGACATAATAGCCAGCGAGGATCCTTGCGTCATACTAGCGACTTCCGGCATGATGACTGGCGGCCCGAGCGTGGAGTACTTCAAGGCTTTCGCGGAGAACCCGAACAACACGCTGGCTTTCGTCGGTTACCAGGCTGAGGGCAGTCTGGGCAGGCGTCTTCAGAACGGGCTTCATGAGATCCCCATTGAGGATCATGATGGCAGGACTAAGGCGTTGAAGGTTAAGCTTCGTGTCGAGACTGTCGACGGTTTCTCTGGTCACGCGGACAGGAGGCAGCTGCTCGGGTACTGCAAGAAGGTCAGTCCGAAGCCTAAGCGGGTTGTGGTCGTGCACGGCGAGGCTAGCAAGGCGAATAACCTGGCTTCAACACTCTACGACATGTTCGGTTTTGAGGCGAGTGCCCCAAGGAACCTGGATTCCATAAGGCTTGTTTAATTGACTCTTTTCCCAGTGACCTTCGACACTTCTATCTTCAGATTTGGGTCGAATCTACGCATCACGTCTGCTACTCCTGATGGGCTTGGCGCGTGGCTCTCGTGTTTCGGTATGCGTCCTGAAAGGCTTATCGAGCCGTCTTCCCTGGTGTGTGCGGCACAGTATGTGCTGAATTCGACACTGCCTCCCAGTGTGCTGACTGGCACGTCTCCAGTGTAAACGTTTTTCCCACTCACTATCACCGTGTTTCCCAGCACCCTGTCGTCGCTCATGTTGTAACGCCATATGTCTATCCCGTTGCCTGACATGCAGGTCCAGTCCCCAGAACCCCTCCAATCAGTCGGGTCAACATTAAAGTTCCCGAAAAACGAGTCTTCGTCTATCAGATTCCCTAAGCGGTACCCGCATCTCGAAAAAAAGGCGGCGTCAGAAACCTTTACGACATAGTTGGGGTCAAATCCCTGTTCCGCCATGTGTATCAGGCACCCCCTCACCGCGTCTGTCGCCGCATACCTCTTCCTGTGCACGTCCTCGGGAAGCTCGTAGAATCCAAAGCCGAACCTGACTGTCGGCTCAGACGGACCTCTCCTACTCCTCCTGGGTATGCTGCCCTTCAAGTACTTCCTGTATTCATAGCTTGCAGGGTCTATGCCAAAATCATCTGCAATCTGCTCATGCCCCCTGGCCATGTCCCCCACCACTATCAGCCCCGTCTCCGGGCTGACTACCAGAGACACGTTCTTCCTTGCGGCAAGCAGACTGTCCGTCTCCCTGACGGGATTGTATCCTGAATCCCTTACCTTGAAGTAAAGTTCGACTGCTTCAGGGCGGTCTGCAGCAGCCCTCAGAAAGTCCACCCCCATGCCCCGATGCATCCTAAGCTCCCCAACCCTGTCTAGGACCCTCTGGCCTGTCGCGTCCATCATAGTCTCGAGCTTGTCCTCGGTGCTCATGTCTCTCGCGTAGGCGAGTCCTATAGCGTCGAAGTTCGTTAAGAGTGTTCTCGAACACGGCAGCCTGAGCCTTCCGAAAGCCACAATCCTCCGTATCATATCCTCCTTGTCGGGCGCGGCCTCCAGTATCGGCATGAAGTGTTTGGCGTTGGAGTCGAATGGGGAATCTACTCTCCCATGCGCTTGTACTGGCGGGTATGTCTCGGTTAGCGCCCTCCATGCGCCGTCAGGGTCTGAGACCCCCCGCATCGAGGCGATGTCAAAAAGGGTGTTTATCGCTGTTTCCCCCGTATTTATCCAGTAGTCGTTCGCATCTTCCTTAGCGAGCATGCTGTAGTATCCGGACACCTGTAGCATCACGTGATCTGGGTTCCTGAATATCTGCCTGGCCCTCGCGGAGTGCGCCCTGATCCTCCCTTCATATCCTGGGGGTAGCGAGCCAACCACCTCCTTCAGTCTTGCCTGGGCCTGTTGGGCGTTGACTTCCTCATGCAATGTGCTCACTCAGCTTATCTTCTTGCCGGTAACCTTCTCGACGTCTATCCTCAGGCTTGGGTCGAACCTGCGCAGCACTTCAGCCACTCCGGCAGGGTCCGGCTCGTGGCTGCCGTGTTTAGGGATGTGTCCGGATAATCTTACGGTACCGTCATCGCCTATGAATGCGCCACAGTATAGGCTGACTTCCACGTCGCCACCGAGGGTGGTCAGCGGGACGTCGCCCGTATATATCCCCCCCTTCTTGACCATGACGGTGTGGCCCACGACCCTGGTGTCTCCTGCAGGCATGTTGTACCTCCACACGTCAACGCCATTACCTGTCACGCAGGTCCAGTCATCCTTGTTCCTGTGGTCCGGCTCCACCCTGAAGTATGATTCAGGGCCGGTGAGGCTTCCGAGCCTGTATCCGCTGTTGCTGAAGAAATGGACGTCAGACACCTTGATTACAGTGTCCGGGCTGAATCCCTGCTGTGCCATATGCTTCACGCAGCCTTCTATGGCCTCTGTGGCTGACATGCTCCGATGGTGTTCAGTATCCCCCTGTATGTCGTAGTATCCGAAGTTGAATGACGCTGTCGGCACGTACTCCCCCCTCCTCGGTTTCTTGGGCATCATGCCCTTAACGTGCATCCTGTATTCCGGGGACTTGGGGTCCAGGCCGAAACTCCTGGCTATGGTCTCATGGCCTTCACTCATCTCTCCCACCATTATAAGCCCTGTCTCAGGGTCTGTTACCGTCGACACGTCTTTCCTTGAAGACAGCAGCCTCTCAGCCTCTGCTGCAGGATTGTATCCTGACTCCCTTGCTTTGAAATACCTGTCCACTGCCTCAGGCCTCTTGTCCACTGCGCCAAGGAATCTCACGCCCATATCCTTGTATGGCTCAAGCTCCCTCACCCTCTCCACCACCCTGGGTTCTGTAGCCCTCATGAAGACTTCAAGCCTTTCCGCTGGAGTCTTATCGCTGGAGTAGTGCGAGTCTATCGCGTAATAGTTTGAAAGCAGTGTTGTGGAGGACGGCAGCCTCATCCTGCCGAATGCGATAATCCTCCTTATCATGTCGTCGGGGTTGTCTGACTCATTGTATATGGGCGTGAAGTTCTGCGCTTCCCTACCTAGCCTGGTGCTGGTTACCCTGTCGCCCACCTCGACTGGAGGGTAGACTTGCGTCAGCTCACGCCACGCGGCATCAGGGTCGGATACGCCCTTCCTGCCTACCACGTCAAACCCGGCGTTTATGGAGTTCTCCGCCTCACCCTTCCAGTAGTCGCTTGCCTTGTCGTCGGCAAGCATCTTATAGTATCTTGAGACATCCAGCATTACAGCATCAGGGTTCCTGAATATCTGCCTAGCCCTCGCGGAGTGAGCCCTAATCCTCTCCTCGTATCCGGCTGGCAGAGACTCGACAACCTCTTTCAACCGTGCCTGAGCAATCCGGGGCGTTATCTCTTGCTGTGCCATGTATCAACTATAAGGGAATTATTACACTAAAAAACAGTCTACCTCCTCCCGACAGGGAACAGGTACGCCACAGTCTCTCCCTCCGGGATGTCCAGCAATTCCGCCACTCCCTCAGGGTTGAAGGCTCCCACCGCTACGGTCCCAAGGCCAAGCGACTCCGCCTGCAGGTATATGTTCTGGCCAGCGTGCCCTGCCTCCATGTGGGCGTACATAACACCCCTCTCTCCATAGCGTCCGGTAGCCCTCTCGTAGGCGATGGAGAGTATGATGGTGAACTGGGCCTTGCTTATCATGCCCTGGCCTAATGCTTCACGCGCAAGAGCCTCCCTTAAGTCTCCCCCGTTTTTCTGGATTATGGAATGGGTTTTCGGGTCGTACTCGTAGACTCCAGGCTCAAGCCCCTCCACGTCTCCCACGACAACGTACGTCTCTAACGGGTATGTGGATCCAGCGGAAGGCGCGGTCCTCCCACCCCACTCGCTAGTCACGCCCTGGGCTGCCCACAGCATCTGCCCTAACTCCCCTTTTGTCGCGCTGCCGCTGCTGTATGACCTGACTGAACGGCGGGAACTCAAGGCTTCCTCAACGCTTAAACCACCCTTCAAGACAGGTTCCGGCAGGCTTACCGCACCGCTATTAACATCAATCTCGGTCACGTCACTCTCCAGCACGCTATATGCTGCTACCACTGCAAGTAGCGTTAAGGCAAGGATAGCGTACTTCACAGGCAACACCCGTTAAATGATTAAAATCCAATATAAATAATGGTGTTTCATGATGAATGTCTTGATGATTATTGCACAGGACAATTTTAGGGATGAGGAATACGATATACCCCGGAGGGAACTCGAGTCTTCTGGCATTGGCGTTTCTGTTGCCTCGCCTTCGGGCGGGCTATGTCGTGGCATGCTCGGCATGACCGTGGAGTCGGACATGAGTCTTGGCGAAGCGCATGCTTCAGGATATGACGCTGTGATAGTGGTTGGTGGCAGCGGCTCTCCTAAATGGCTTTGGGGTGACGGGCGACTGCATAAAATACTCTCAGACGCGGTGGGGAAGAGCAGTGTTGTCGCAGCAATATGCCTTTCAACAGGGGCTCTGGCGAAGGCGGGCATACTGGCTGGCGTGAAGGCGACGGTATTCCCCTCCCCAGACGCTATACGGGCGCTAAAGGAAGGTAATGCAGTCTACGTGCAGGGGCCGGTGGTCTCAGACGGCAGGATAGTGACTGCAAGGGGTCCTGAATCCGCCAGGGAGTTCGCCTGCGAGATAATACGGCTATTGAAACAATAGTTTTTAATTGTGAATCCATATATCTACAAGGTGATTCCTCTTGAAGGAAGAGATAATACTACTTAGCGCGCTTTCAGTGCTCACATTGTTCCTAGGGCTGGTCTTCGGCGGCGGATTCACCTACTGGTACATGCCGAGGACGTGCAGCAAGGTCATTGAGACAACGAGTATCGAATACCAGTGTTATGACGGCTCTAAGAGGCCTGACTTGAGCGAGTGCCCTGAGCCCAACATCCCCGAGTGCGAGGAGACGAAGGATGTCACAAAGGATACCAGCGAAAAACAGGTTGTGAAGGTCGGGTTCGAGTGCACTGACTGCATCAGCAAGTGCCCTCAAGTCTGTTCTCCCGGCGCTAAGGTAACTACCACCACTATTCACGTGCCTGTACTGCCGCCGTGCACTTCGAACGCTGACTGCGGTGATCCAGAGTACAGTGAGATAAGGTGCGACTACGACAAGACCTACAAGATATACTCTGAACCATTCTGCGATGATGGTTCGTGCAAGGTAACGCAGACGAAGAAGATAATCCGGACCTGCATGGATAATGAGAGATGCCAGAAGGAAGTCGGCTGCGTGCCCTACACTGAGAGTAGCGAGGAATAGCATGGCGCGCGGGAGTAACTATAGGCTTTGTGGCGGCGCTGGGAACGAGCTCGCCAGGCTAAGGGCGAGGGAAGTCAAGACAAGGCATGAAGCTGAAGTCTCAAAGTCAGAGTTAAGGGATGTTGAATCCCACCACCTGGAGTTCGGCTGTGACAGCAGCCGCAGGATTAAGAAAGATAAAAGGGGCCTATGATCCTCTAAAATGCATTCAAAACCTGATTTTCTAGGCATAACCGCTTTAACACTGTTTATAATAATCGTTTCCGCAGTCACGTATGGCGTGCTGCGTTCCCCTGCCCCTATCGAAGGCCCGGCCACTACCCTGGGGGGTGCTCCTGACATTGCAAGTTCTTCTTATCCTGGATATAACCTGATATTCATTTCGATAGAGACGTTGCGCCCTGATCACATGGGTTGTTACGGGTATGATCGTGACACCACGCCATTCGTGGATTCGGTCGCTGGCGGGGGTATTCTGTTTGAGAACATGTTCACCTCGCGGGGTCTGACCGAGCCTTCCCTCACGTCAATGCTGACCTCACTGTACCCAGTCTCGACCAACGTTAGGGAGAACGGGCAGGTGCTTGGGGAGGGCATACCATCGATAGCGGACGTGCTCCGGGGTGAGGGTTATGCGACAATCGCGGTCATGTCTACCGGGTGCCATATCCTAGAGTACGGTTTCGGCGACAAAGCATGCACGAGATACGCGGACGATCGTAACGTTGACAAGACCATCAAGTTCTTGAGGAAGAACAAGGACGGGAAATTCTTCCTCTTCACCCACCTGTTCGCACCCCACCGGCCTTACAAGCCGCCAAAAAAGTACGATGTTTTCGGCAACTACTCTCCCGGGGACAAGCTACGCCCCACCCAGATTACAACCCAGATGATTAATCTAACGGCCGCGCAATTGGACTATCACATCTCTAAATACGATGGGGACGTGCTATGGGCTGACTCTTCTGTCCGCGAGATTTTCGGGGAGCTGGAATCTCTCGGCCTGTTGAACAAGTCTATTGTATTCATATTCGCGGATCATGGGGAGGAGTTGTACCAGCACGACTACTACTTCTTCCACCAGTGTTCCATACACGACTCAGTACTGCACATACCCCTCATAATCCGTCTTCCGGACGGCAGGTATGGTGGTCTCAGGGTTGGGGAGGTGGTGGAGAACATTGACGTGGTTCCCACAGCATTAGAGCTTCTAGGATTACGTCCTCTCCCCCATTTTGAAGGCAAGTCTATGGCACCCCTTTTCGAGCCCGGCTATTCCGGCCGTGACTTCGGCATAGCATTGAGCGAGCTGACTGACATCAAGTCCATTAGGGCCGGCAGATGGCGGTACATATACAATCCTGAGGGCTTGAGGCCTAAATGCATTCCCCTAGCCCATCACGTCTCTTTTGACGTGGAGGAGTTGTACGACCATGCTAGGGATCCTCTCGAGCAGTCTAATGCTGCCTCAAGGTATCTTGAGGTATCCTCCCGGCTAAGGGATAAGATGCTTGAACTATACCCTGTCGAGAACACTTCCAGGGAGCCGATAATGGCTGACGAGAAGACACTCCAGATTCTAAGGGATATGGGCTACGTGGTCTGATTATTTTTTAGTCACTATCGCGAGAGGTGTCGCTATCAGTGGGTGTTGGGCCCATGTTTTGTGTGAAATAGGGGGCGTCAATCTGTTTTGGAACCGCTTTTGGCGATGTTAAATGCAATACGATAAGAAGCCCGACTATTCTACTGTAGTCTACCAGTAAAATATTGGTGTCTATCATCCAAAACATTAGGATGGCGCTCAATACAGTACTCCCCCTCCTATCCCCTCTGACAGCAATAGCCCATATTACCGCGGGTATCGTAAAAACATAGTGATGGCTTAAGACTTCCGGGAATATCAAGAGGCCAATGCATACTGCGTCTATGGAATCCCCGAACAATCTGAACCTGTCTCCTAATGGTTTTGGGAGATTCTCGGATGCTTTTTTCCGGGCAATAAAACGTGTTGAAAACCAGGTTATGGTCAAGGCAACCAACAGCCCGTATGATGCTTCATGCAGTATGTGGGAAAAGTTCCTGTTCATTCCAGAAACAATCGTGATGGCCCTGGATATGTTGTAAGTGATTGCGTAAAGCCCGACATCATTGTATGCGATGTTTTTACTGTAGATGCCCACGTAATCCCTCCACCGGTACCAGGTGTTCAGGTCACTGCCAAAGCTGCTTGTTATCAGGAAAATTACGGTAATCAATACGCCACTGTACGCAAGTATCCGCATCCTCTTTGCCATGCCCCACGGGTATAGGAGTAGGAATGGGTAATACTTGATGTTCCCCCCGATAGCCAGTGATAGTCCGCTTAGGAATGGGTGCTTTTCGGCAAGCAGGATGGCTATGAGGATGGCGTCCAGTATCATCAGGTTGATTTGCCTGCCAAACATGTTGTTGTTCACCGGATAGTTAAACAGGAATAATATGGTGACGATTATGGATGCATGCATCCCCTTCAGTGAGGCCTTACGGGCGAATATATAACACAGGTAGTATGCTGTGATGTAGGATACAAACTGAAGGCATTGAAACAAATAAAACATAAGCTCCCAGATGCCTTCTCCAGTAATGTTCATGCCGGTAGTCGAGGCGAGGTAATCAATCGACTTGTATGCGGCCGCCATGCTCTCTACGAATAGGGGAGGGTACAGATAGCATCCCGCATAGGGGTTTTTCCCCGCTAAAAAGCTTTTAGCTGCTATCTCAAAGCAGTCGTAGTCATGGCCTTTCGCGGTGGCTGAAGTCCATAGGATGCAGTAATTAATCAACACCAATACTGCGAGTATGATCGGTATATTCTCCTCTAACGGTTTCTTCCATCTTCCTCTTAGCTCTAAGTAACCAAATACTATTATCCCTATGGAAAAAAGGGAGCACGCAATGTAGTTCCTTGAGATGTTGTTTCCAATAAAGTTTAATTCAAACTCAGATTCCAGTTGATGCGTTATAATAGGCATCAGAATAGCTGAGAAAGTGAGGATACCGTATAGTATCATTCGTTTTTTTGTTCTACAGGCATCCTCATGAACCATAACTCTATTCCTCCTTCACCCTCCTCCTCTTCTTTTTTCCGGCAACGCTCTTGTTCCGCTTGTTCGCGACAACGGACGGTAGACCCCATATCTTTATGAACCCTTCCGCGGCGGTGTGGTCGTAGGCGTCTCCCTTATCGTATGTCGCAAGGCCTTGATGGTATAGGGAGTGCGCGCTCTCACGGCCGACTACTGTCGCAGAACCCTTGTAGAGCTTCATCTTGACCTTCCCTGAGACGTTCTTCTGGGTCTCGTTTATGAAAGCCTCCAAGTCCTTCATCAAAGGCTCGAACCATAGCCCGAAGTAGGCCATCTCAGTCCACTTGGATTCTATCCTGGGTTTGAACAGGTTCTGCTCTATGGTGAGCGTCAGGCGTTCAAGCTCCTTGTGGGCCTCCAGTATGGTGATTGCGGCCGGGCACTCGTAGGTTTCACGGCTCTTTATGCCGACAAGCCGGTCTTCCATCATGTCTATCCTTCCCACACCGTGTTTTCCAGCGGTCTCGTTCAATGATTTTATCAGCTCGACCTCATCCATTATCCTCCCGTTTAGGCCTATGGGTATGCCGTCCTCGAACTCTAGTTCGACGTATTCCGGCTTGTTGGGGGCCTTCTCAGGCTTAACAGTCCACCAGAACGACGCGTCAGTGGGCTCGAACATGGGGTCTTCAAGGGGTCCTGCCTCAGCGCTCTTGCCCCACAGGTTTATGTCGTAACTGTAGGGGTCTTTCACTGTCACCGGCACCGGTATCCCGTGTTTTTTAGCGTAGTTTATCTCCTCCTCACGCGTCATAGGCCATTCCCTGACCGGCGCTATAACCCTCAATTCCGGGTTCAGTGATTGGACTGCGACGTCGAAACGCACCTGGTCGTTCCCCTTGCCAGTTGACCCGTGGGCTACGGCGTCGGCACGCTCCTTCTCAGCTATCTCAACCATCTTCTTCGCGATAAGCGGCCTTCCTATCGCAGTGCTCACGGGGTATTTCCCCTCGTATAGCGCGTTGGCCTTTATTGCAGGGTTTATGTACTCGTGCACGAACTCCCTTCTCGCGTCTATGCTGTACGTCTTTATCGCGCCGAAGTCCTTGGCCTTCTTCTCTATGGCGTCGAGGTCCTCTATCTCCTGCCCCAACTCCAGAGTCAGTGTTATGACTTCTGCATCGTATCTCTCCTGCAACCATTTTATGCATACGCTCGTGTCCAATCCCCCTGAATATGCTAGTACTATTTTCATTTCTCCTTCTCTCATATCTTTATCTTTAATATGTCTCCGCCTTCAAGCACGGCATTTACCGTTTTTTGCGTTAGTTTCTCCGCGTCTTTAATGCTGTTCTCCTGTTTTAGCGTTATCTTCTCCTTTTCAATGACATCCTTCTCGAACATCTTCATCATCTTCGAGACCTCCTTCGGGGACGTGCTTCCAAGGCTCTTGTACGTGTATATGTTCTTCTTCGGGTCGAAGATGTTCCGCATCTCGTCGTAGCCTATCTTTATCCCGTGTTTGCCCAGCACTTCATCAACCTCGTCGAAGTCCATGAAATTCTTCCCCTTGCGGTGCAGGGTGCCCACCAAGTCTCCGACTATGTGGTGGCATTCCCGGAAGCTTATCCCATGCTCCCGCACCAGGTGGTTCGCGAGCTCTGTTGCTGTCGTGAAGTTGGCTCCAGCCAGCTCCGCAAGCCGCTCCTTGTTCACCTTCATGGTGTCTATCATGCCCGTCGTCACGTCCAGCGTGTCCTCTATCACCTTGAACGCATTCCATAGTGGCGGCTTGTCCTCCTGCAGGTCCCGGTTGTAGCCCATCGGGATGCCCTTCAGCATCGTCAGCAACTGGATTAGCGAGCCGTAAATCCGTCCTGTTCGGCCTCGCGTGAGCTCTGCGATGCAAGGGTTCTTCTTCTGCGGCATGATGCTGCTTCCTGCAGTGTAGCTGTCGTCGAGTTCAAGTATGCCGAACTCGTATGTGCTCCAGTACACCATCTCCTCCGCCAGCTTGCTCAGGCTGCTCATAAGGAGGGTTAGCGCGCACAGTGTCTCTGCGATGAAGTCGCGGCTGCTTATTATGTCTAGCGAGTGGTGGTGCACCTTGCTGAATCCGAGGAGTTTTGTGGTTAGCATTCGGTCTGTGTTGAATGAAGTGCCTGCGAGCGCGCACGCTCCCAGCGGGTTCATGTCAACTATCTCGTACGCGTTGTCCAGCCGGCGTAGGTCTCGCATGAGCATGCTCACGTAGGCGGTGGCCCAGAAGCCCAGTGTTATGGGTTGCGCGTCCTGAGTGTGCGTGTATCCTGGGACCGGCGTCTCCAGGTTCTCCCCAGCGATCTTCAGGAACACCTTCTGCAGTCCGATGACCTGTTTTTTCACGCCTATTATCTTCTTGCGTATGTGCATCTTCGAGTCCACGAGAACCTGGTCGTTACGGCTGCGGGCTGTATGGAGTTTGCCGCCGTACTCTGGTCCTGCCCCGTCGATAAGGTATCGTTCCACGTTCATGTGGACGTCCTCGTTCTCGGTGGTCAGCACGAACTTGCCTGACAGGTAGTCTTTACGGGCCTTCTCCAGCCAGTATAGTATCTTCTTCAAGTCCTTGTTGTCGATGATGCCCTGTTTGGCCAGCATTATGGCGTGGGCTTCGCTACCCCAGATGTCTTCCAAGACCATCTCACGGTCCACTTCTATGGACTGGAGGAAGTCTTCAACGCTTTTCGTCGGGTTCTTCTGGAACCGTCCACCCCAAAGCTTCTTTGATTTATCCATCTTTTTTTTAGGCCCGTGGCCTTGTGTAACCTATTTGTTCATCCCACTAAAATAATGGTGGGTGGGGGGCGTAATCCCCACACTAATGTTATTTCGTTTTCACCTCAACAACCACCTTCTTTTTTGAGGTGGCATTAGTCGTCCTACCAGCTTTCGCCATTATCATCCACTGGAGGGTCTCCACTTTTGTTGACCCTATGGCCCAGCGCTGGTCGAATCCCCTGGTCTTTATGGACCTCATCTCCTTGCTGAACAGTCCCGAGTCGGAGTGGCGTTCCACTATGTCTATGTTGCCTTTGTAGAGTTTCACCCTGTACGTTCCGTTAACGTTCTCCTGGCTCTTCCCTATGAACGCATCCAGGTCTTCCTTGAGGGGGTGGAACCATTCCCCGTGGTAGACGAGGTACGCCCATTTCGCGTCCACGCTCTTCTTGAACTGGATTTCGTCTTTTGTGAGGCACCATTGTTCGAGGTCGCTGTGTAGTTTGAGTATCACGTGTGCGGCGGGCGCCTCGTATATCTCCCTGCTCTTCATGTTCATTATCCCGTCCTCGAACATGTCTATCTTTCCTACGCCGTTTTTACCTGCTATCACGTTGAGTTCCATGACAAGGTCTCCCAGCTTCCTCCTGGTCCCGTTGAGCGATACCGGGACTCCCTTTTCGAATTCTATGTCAACTATCTCCGGCTTGTCTGGCGCCTTCTCTGGGGGGACTAGCCACATCCATATGTCGTCATTTAATGGCTGGTTCAAGTCCACTGCACCTGACGCGATGCTGCGGCACCACATTGTCTTATCGTCTCCGCCGGTCAACTGCTCGTTGACTGGCACACCCCATTCTTTCACCAGGATGTTCTCCTCCAGTCGTGTCATGTCGAAGTCTCTGACGGGCTGTAGTATCTCCATGTCTGGCGCGAAGTATTTGATGACGTTGTGCATCCTGTACTGGTCGTTACCTTTTCCAGTGCATCCTTCGAGTATTGCGTCGCACCCGTGTTTTACCGCTTCTTCCGCCGCTACTGCGGCGACAAGCTGGCGTGTCATTGATGTTGATACTGGATAGCCGTTGTAGCTGCTGTTCGCCATTATGGCCTTCTTCATCCACACTTCCGTGAATTCTTCCTTGACGTCTATCATTATGGGCTTGATGCCCAGCTTCTTGGCTTTTTCACTGGCGTCTCTTATCTCCTCTTCGCCCTGCCCCACATCGAGTGTTATCGCCACTATCTCTTCGGCGCCGTAGACCCTCCTCAGGAATTCCACTCCAAGGCAGGAGTCCAGGCCCCCCGAGTATGCGATGCATGCTTTCTTTACTTTTGGTTTTGGAGTCTCATCTATCTTCCTGATTATCTCTTCCAGCGTCATCTCTTCTTCGCTCATCTTGAATTGCCCCCTTTTTTAATTCATAAGACAATACAATAATATAATAACATTGTTCAATATATTACAAAAAACATTTTTTTGTTTTAAATAATACATTTTAATATAATATGAAACAAATATCTGAGGTTGTTGGTGAGGTTCTTAAAAGCGATCTTAGGATAATGAATGCTCTTCAGATGGGCATAGTGAACCACCATTCCCTGGCCAGACGCATACAGCCGGAGGTGGTTAGACGGCTCGGCCACCAGGCGGGCACATCCACAATAGCGGTTTCTATACAGCGGATTGCAGCTAGAATCATGTCAAACGAGGTTGACGAGTCCCTCAGAGACCTTTTCAGTAAAAGCAGGCTTCAGTTAAGGGATGACATAGCCCTCCTTTACCTGAAGGGCGATTCCGAGTTCAAAGAACCAAAATACACGTCAGTCATAGACGCTAACAGGGGGTTTTACGTTAAGATACAGGGCATAGGGACCACCACGATATTGGTCGCTGATGAGGACTTGGGTGACATGGGGATACGCGGGGATGATATTTACAGTAAAATAAAAGACCTGTCTGCGATAATAATAACAAGTCCCAAAGAGATAGTGCACACACCCGGAGTCATCGCCCAATTGATGACTGCGCTTGGGGGAAGCAGGATTAACCTGGTGGAGGTGACTTCAAGCTACGACAACACCTTCCTGATAGTCGACAAGAAGGATTCGCTCAAGGCGATCGAAGTCATACGCCAGTTGATAGAACGCACAAAAAGGGTTTAACATGACCGAGCCGGTACTAATGAACGATCAGGAGATACGGGATAGCATAAGCAACATGGCGTACAGCATAGTCCGCAAGAGCCCGGACTTGAGCCACACATTCCTGATAGGGATAAAAACGCGCGGCGTATACGTGGCAGGGAGGCTCTCCGACAAGATCAAGGAGATAAGCGGCGTAAGACTCAAGGTCGGTGAACTGGACACCCGGCCATTCAGGGACGACATAGACTACGAGGGAGGCAACGAATCTGTAATGCCGTTCAACGTTGACGGCGCAGACATAATAATCGTCGACGACGTGCTCTACACCGGCCGGACAATGCGTGCCGCAATGGACGCGATAATCGAGTACGGTCGCCCGTCCAGCATAAAGATTTCCGTCCTCATCGACAGGGGCCATAGGGAGTACCCCATATCAGCCGACTTTGTTGGCCGTATGATACCCACGTCAAGCAGGGAGACTGTGAGGATGAAGCTGAGGGAGATTGATGGCGGCAGGGATCGGGTTATAGTGATTTGAATATGGGGTGTGTCATCATACTGCGTGCTATATCGAGGGTTAAGGGTTTCATACGGCTCTTCTACAGGGACTTTGTGCTATGGGTCAGTGACGCGACCACGTTCATAGACGAGATATTCACGGTCCGCATCCTGAGCGGCACAGGCACCCAATACTACTGGAACAGTCTGGACGTCCACCGGACGCTCCTCATGGACGAAGTCCGCCTGGAGGCGTTCAGGCAGGCGATATCCGAAGTGGTTAAGGAAGGCGACACTGTGCTGGACTTGGGTACTGGGACGGGAATACTGTCCTTCTATGCGGCAGAAGCGGGGGCAGGCAAAGTATACGCCGTCGACTCCGCTAAGATAATAGATGTGGGCAGGAAGGCTGCCGAGAGACAGGGTATCGGGGCCATAGAGTTCATGCGGACTGATGTTAACGACTTGAACATACCGAAAGTGGACTGCATAATATCTGAGCTCATCGGCATGGAGATAATAGACGAGGGCATAGCAGACAAGATACGCACTGCGAAGAAATACCTCCGTGATGGTGGTGCCATAATCCCCGGGAGGATAGACGTGGTGTTAGCGCCCGTCGAAACCACTGAAGTGGGCCTCGGATTCTGGAAGCGGATGCATGGCGTGGACTATTCTGTGGTGGGCAAGGTGCCTGACAAGATACGCAATTTTGAGGCAGGACCTGGGACCAGGCGGCTTTCCCCTGATTTGGTCGCGTTCTCGGTCGACCTTCATAACCCCCCTAAGAAGATCAGGATAGACGCGGAGTTCACGATACGGGAGGCTGGCGAGTTCACCGGATGCCTCATGTACTTCAGAGCTCATTTGTCAGATAATGTCTTGTTGAGCAGCGCTCCGGAAGAGCCTTTAACGCATTGGAAGCAGATTTTCATACCCCACCAGAAGCGGCTTAAAATGGGTGTCGGGGATAAAGTCAGGATACGCATGAAGCCTGCTCCAGCAAACTTCGGTTGGAAGTGGAAGTACGATGTCTCTAGGGCAGTCCAAACACCATGATATCATCGTCTTCCCCCAGGATAGTAGCACCCATTGAATCCATAAGCCTCTTAAGGTCTTCCGTACCGTTCTTGTAGTATGACTTCTCGACCGTAACGTATCTGACGTCGTACCCCTCCAGTACTCTCATGTCTCCGCCAGCATTCTCATACCCCCTTAAGCGCCCCGGATTCTGCATACGGTTCAAAACCGGCTGGAGAGCCCGTATCTTACCTGCCTCAGGATATATTATCGGCTTTCTGGGGAGGAAACAGTTCACCAGGGGCCTTCCATGCATGACTCCCACATACATGGCGTCATTGCTCCTGTATGGTATGTGGAGTACGCTACCCTCGTTCATAACAGTGTATGCGCCCATTTTCCCGTAACCCTTCATCATGTCTACTGGTGATGAAGACTCAAGTAGGCCGAACGCGAGTGCAATACACGTTAGCGCAATAAGGCGCTTACTGCCCATACCCTCTGAAATCCTGGCGAAACCCATGGCTGCCAGTATGGCGAGCCCCATCTGTGTTATCAGCGTGAACCTGTTCACGAAACGCATGGCGCCAACGGCCGGAAGGAGCCTGAAAATATTGTAGGCTCCTGGGATGGCGGTCTCCACCCCAAGCACGTGGACTACTGGCCCCAGCGAGAGCAGGTAGAATAGTCCTGCGACTGTCGCCCAGAGGTACGTATCCCTACCCCTCCTTTTCATGATGCAGTATCCTGCCAGGGCTAGTGTCGTGTATCCTGCGAACGACACCCTCACATAGGGTGTTGTCTTGAATCTGCTGTAGAGTCCTTGAACGCATTTCTTGAAGAGCGGGTTGTCCGGGGCTGGGATGAGCAGGCCGAGCGCGTCCGCAGAGTCTGACACCACTTCTTCCATTAACGGGTTCACATACTTTGGGGGGAATGTCTCCATTAGAGTTGGTATCATCACTGGTGAAGAGACTATCAGGAATACCATGAATGCGGGAATGGTTTTTCTGAAGGCTTTCACCCCACTGTACGCGCATACGACCGCTGTTATGAGTGTTACGTAAACCAGGTGTTCCAGCTGGGTCATTGCGGTGAAAGCGAGGAAAACGCCGGCAAGCAGGTTATTCATCCTACCGCCATCCTTCATGGACTTCAGCAGGTAAAGCACGTAGAATGGTATCCACTGGCAGCTCAGGTTGTTCACCCACCCCAAGTCCACCCAGTGGAACCTTATGGCGCTGAACGCAAACAGGCTTCCGCCAACGATGGACGCGTACTCGTTCCCAGTGACATGCCTGCACAGCAGGTACGTTCCGTAGCCTGTCAGCACGAACGACGCTAGGACGATAATATTGTACGACCACTCGACGCTGAAGATGAACGTCAACGGGATGGCGAGCGTCATCATCAGTGACGCCCTGTTCTGGAAGTACAGGCTAAGCTCGTTGGGGTAGCATATGTGGCTTGTGTGGAATGGATTAGAGAATCTGCCGACTATGGAGTCACGCCACCACCATATGCTCCACAAGTACATGCGGGAGTCCTGGAACCTTGTGACATGCCCCATCTCAAGTATGAGCGGGAGGGTGGATGCTATGGTGAGGAGCAAAAAAAGCATTATTACGGATGGCCTCTGCCAAACACTGTCCATGAGAGAATATGTTATTGAGTATTTATACAATACCACTCCTATCAATATCTTATGGTCTATTTCAGCGAATTAAGCGGAAGACCGGTCTATGACTCCGACAGGAAGATGGTGGGGAAACTCACGGACATGGTCTTCGTGGACGGTAAGGAATACGCTGAAGTAACCCACCTTATATACTCTGGTGAAGACAAATACCGGCGTAAAATACCATTCAGGCACGTGAACGAGTTCAAGGAGAAGGAGTCTGGGAAGGGAATAGACGTCTATCTGGACCAGCCCATAGACAAGATAATCCACTTCTTCCCCCGTGACGATGACCTGCGTGTCGGCCAGATACTGGACAAACAGGTTGTTGACGTTAACGGCGCGAAGATAGTCCGCGTCAACGACGTTGTCTTGGGGAAGATAAGCAAGAAGCTTTGCGTGGTGGCGGTCGCTGTCGGGGGCAGGAGTTTCGCCGCCAGGCTTGGCATACCATGGGTTTCAAGCAAGGCTTCCGACAAGCTGGAGGCCAACGTGATACACTGGCATGCGGTGGAGCTCCTTGAGCCTAAGCTGCACGACATACACTTGAACATCCAGAAGTCGAAGATAGCTGACATGCACTCCGAGGACATAGCGGACGTTATGGAGGACCTATCCCACCGGGAGCGTGTGCTCATATTCAAGGCGCTTGACCAGAAGAAGGCGGTTCAAACACTTCTTGACGCGGAACCTGAAGTACAGGAGTCCGTCTTTAAGGACATGAAGCTGGAGCGTGTCAAAGACCTTCTGGAGGACATTCCCACTGACGAGGCCGCAGACATACTGAGTCTCATGCCTATGGAAAAGCAGAATTACATGTTGAGTCTGATGCGTAAGAACACTGCGGACAAGATAAAGAAGATACTTGACTTGCCTTCTGACAGTGCGGGCGCCATAATGGAGACCAACTTCATTTCCGTGCCAGCTGACAATACCGCGCAGGGGACTATCGACTATTTGCGCAAGAACAGGCCTTCATCAGACATAAGCTACCACATATATGTGACGGATCCGCAGCAGCGCCTCATAGGTGTTCTTCGAACTAGGAACCTTCTGACTGCTGACGCTGACGCTAGGATATACGACATCATGAAGTCTGAGGTGATACATGTTGGTCTTTCAACACCTAAAGAGGATATCGCCAAGGCTATGGCTAGGTATGACTTGTTCACCCTTCCCGTGGTAGACGGCGACAACCTCCTGCGGGGTGTGGTGAAGATAGACGACGTGTTGAGCGAGATAATGCCGGAGTCGTGGAAGAGGGACAAGTACCGGCCGATGAAGATTATGAGGCGTATAAATGGAAATTCTAGGAAGACTCAGCGGTAGGAGGGTGCTCTTCCTTTTCGGGGTTCTCGGCCCTGGATTGATAACCGCCGCCGTGGACAACGATGCTGGGGGGATTACCACATACACTATCGCGGGAGCCCATTACGGCTACGGCATGCTCTGGGCGATAATACCCATCACCATACTCCTTGTCATGGTCCAGGAGATGTGCGCTAGGATGGGTGTTGTCACAGGAAAGGGTCTGGCAGACTTGATTAGGGAGAACTTCGGCTTGAGGATCACTTTCTTCCTGATGCTGGGCCTGCTTTTCGCTAATTTGTTCGTCACGGTATCAGAGTTCGCGGGGATTGCGGCTGCAGGCTCTTTGTTCGGATTAAGCAAGTATCTTGTGGTCCCGTTCTGCGCGTTGTTCGTGCTAATAACCGTATTGAAATTAGACTACAAGTCTCTTGAAAAATTCTTCCTCCTGATGATACTCTTCTATGCTTCATACGTTGTCTCAGGGTTTCTCTCGAATCCTGACTGGGGTGTGGTGGCTAGGGAGACGTTCATGCCGTCGTTCTCATTGACGGCACCCTATCTCATCCTGCTGATTGGTGTGGTGGGCACTACGGTGACTCCTTGGATGCAGTTTTACCTCCAGTCTTCTGTCGTGGAGAAGGGTCTTGAGGTTAAAGACTACGTGTATTCGAGGATGGAGGTTATAGTGGGTTGCGTGCTGACGGATGCGGTGAGCTTCTTCATCATCGTAGTCTGCGGGACCGTGCTGTTCGCTAATGGTGTGAGCGTGGAGTCCGCTGAGGATGCGGCCAAGGCATTGCAGCCGCTGGCAGGCAACTACGCGTTCATCCTCTTTGCCGTAGGCTTTTTCGGGGCCGCATTGTTCGGCGCCTTCATACTCCCGATATCAACGTCATTCTATGTTTGTGAGGCTCTTGGCTGGGAGTCGGGCGTCAACAGGAGCTTCTATGAGGCAAGGGAATTCTATCTGATACTCATACTTCTCACAGTGGTTGCGGTTGCGGTGGTTTTGATTCCCGGCATACCACTGATACCTTTGATAATAGCGGCCCAAGTCGTAAATGGGATACTCCTCCCCTTCATACTGGTGCCGATAATACTGTTGGTGAACGATAAGCGGCTTATGGGCGAGCACGTTAATCCATGGTGGATGAATGTGATATCATGGGCCGGATGCGGGATACTGGTTTTGGCGTCCATACTGATGGTGGTGACCACCCTTATTGACTTTGAGTCAGCGAGTCTTTATTAACAAGTACGACAAATTATTTTTTGAGGTGATCACATGGCTGCCAAGAAGAAGTCTGTGAAGAAGAAGGTATCTAAGAAGTCTACTAAGAAGAAGGTATCTAAGAAGTCTACTGTGAAATCATCAAAGAAGAAGGCTGTCGCAGCCGTGAAGAAGGCTGGTAAGAACGTGATGGCCCATGAGAAGAAGATTAAGGCCAAGCTGGATGCGTTGGAGAAGAAGCTTATCGAGAACTGCAGGGCGACTGTAGAGGCTTCCGGTAAGGACTGGAAGAAGGAGAAGGCGGTCTGCGAGAAGGCTATCAAGCGGGAGGTCCGCATGGCTGAAACCAAGATAAAGAAGACTGTCCGCAAGAATCCTGAGGCTTCAGCCGCCGCAGCGGCTGCTGTCGGCACAGTCTTGGGTGCGATAGCTGTCAGTCTAATCAGAAGGAAGAAGTAGATGGCTCGTAAAAAGAAGTCAGATAAGCCGGACAACTCCGGCTTATCCCTGGGTGACATACCCTTTGGCGGGGTGTTCAGCATCATAGAGTCTGTGGGAGACCTGTTCCAAGGATACTTGATGCACAAGTATCAGGTGGAGGAGCGGATAGAGGGTTTGAGGGAGGATACCGAGAAAAAACTCGAGGAATTCCGCAGGGAGGCGATAAACACCGCGTACGAGGCGAAGAAGGCGTTCTTCAGGACTATTGTGGAGGCGATACTGTTTTCCACCGGCATAATAGCCCTCATCCTGGGCGTCATAATGTTTGCAGGCACATATGTTCCAACCCATTTCGTTCTGATAGCTTATGGCCTCATAGTGACGATATTCGTGTTGATGATGCTGAAGACTTCTCCAGAAGGAAGGTAAACCATTTTTTCCCATGTCCTTCCTATTCTTATTCTATGCAGCATGAGAAGCGTGAGGGTTCTGTCCGGCCTTCCCTCAACCCCTCAAAACCCTATCCACGTACTGCGGTAATCGGCGTATATCCTGATAATCCCGAGAGATTCCCCACTCCAGGGGATTTGGAGCGTAAGCTAGCTAATCTGGATGCCTTACGGGGCGAGGTCGTCCCACTCCTAATCGACACTCCCGCTGAGACTGAGTTCGATAGGGGTAGGGTGGAGTTGGGGAGGCGTTTGAAGCGCTATCTGGACCGTCATGGCGAGGACATGATTCGCCGCCTCAGGAGGCATACCGCAGACACGAGATTCACTCAGATAACCGGTGTATTAGGCGATCCTGATGGCGTCCGGGTTGCGGAAGCCCTTCCTGGGAGGAGTCCCATCACTGCAGAGGAATTGCGTACTGACGCCCATCATGGCATGTTCAGCCGCAGGTGGGAGCCTGGCAGGAGTGTCGCAGACTTCCTTACTGGTTGCACTGGGAACGTCACCCTCCTCTCAGACACCGACATGACGCTGGTCCCGTCAATGGATGCTGCCAGACTGCTATTGGACGACAGGGAGAAGGCCGACGGCCGGGAGTATGGCATCGGCCTCATCGTGCTTGACACTCACGTGGATGCGTTCGCTTGCAGTGACGTCTGCAAGGCTAATGCTCTCGCAGTCGCTTTAGGGAGGATGGAGAAGGACTACTTGGGCAACGTGCTCAGCACCCGGCGGACCGTCGAGTTTGCGGGTGTTGTTGGGGTGCCTTCCGACGAGGATTGGAAGAGTAGCGACACGCGTTCCGCACTATATCAGGCTGGCCGCCTGAGTATTGACACGGACCGACAGTATTATGACGGTGATTCCATTAATCCTGAGAAATTGTTTGCAGTCGGCAGGCGAATTGTCGACAGGATGGCTGACGTAAACAAGGGCCTTCTGGTCAAGAAGATGGTTCCAATAACCCATCTGTTGTTCCATATCGACGTTGACGCGCTGACTCGCGCCCACTCGGGTTTTGAATATAACGTCCTGGAGTTGCTGTCCAGGAGAAAGCACGTCTATCCTGACGATGAACTGCGTGTGACAAGAGAGAACCTTGCGATAGCTGATGCAGTATCTGACTTGAGGTTCAACGACCCGCGGGGCATACCCGGCAACATTATTCTCGCCTTCATACGGCATACCGCAGACTACGCGAGGTCTAAGGGCATAGACGTCGGAATACCACTGCCCCACGGCCGCTATATGGCGAATATCGGGGAGTACGTGCCCGAATGGGAGGCCGCTAACGTGCGGGGCGGGCACGGCTCGGTGGGTGATTTTGTCGTCCGAACAGCCAGGTTCATGGACGCTGAAGCCAACCGCCTTTACGGCAGCATCCATAGGGTCTGACATTTATTCCCCCATAACAGATTAATTACATCATGTCTGGGGTGAGGGCTGGTCACTGGAACATCATACTACTGTTTCTCGGAATGTATTTGTTCGTATGGTCCCTATCCGGCCTCAAGCATGCGTGGGGCATGGCTTTCGCAGTGGATGGTAAGGAAGGTCTCGCCAAGTCCTACATCTCAAGGATGACTGGCAACCCCCTCTCAGGATTGTGTCTCGGCATCATCGCGACCGCCCTCGTCCAGAGCTCCAGCGGTGTTGTCGCAGTCACCATCGCGACCGTCGCGGCCGGCGGCATGACTGTCACGCAGGCAGTGCCCTTGATAATGGGCGCCAACATCGGGACCACCGTCACGTGCGTGATAGTCACTCTCGGTTATGCGATGCGGAAACGGGAGTTCTCCAAGGCAGTGCCGGTAGCTCTTCTAAATGATGTGGTGAAGACTTTGTCTGTCTTTTTCTTCTTCATCATCGAGTATAACACCGGTTTTCTAAGCTCGCTGGCTGTTCGGCTTGCCGGTCTGATGGCTGGCTTACCTGTGTTAAACTACTTTCTCGGGGGTTTCCCCGATTTTTTGGATATTGTTGTTGACCCTGTTCTGGTCCCCGTCGAGCATGTCGTCTCAGGTCTTTTATCATCAAGCAGCCATGCTGCGCTGGCGATGGGTGTGTTATCCTTCATGGTCCTCATACTCGGTCTTGAGGTCATGGGCAATGCGGCTGAATCCGCCCTGAAGGGTAAGGCTTCACGCTACGTCCATCTCGCATTCAAGACGAAGGGTCGGGGGCTTGTAATCGGCACTTCATTCGCGTCAATACTCCAGAGTTCGAGTGTTGCCACATCTCTTGCGATACCGTTTGCCGCCTCCGGAAGGATAAGCCTCCGTGAGACTTATCCCTATCTGCTTGGATGCAATATTGGGACTACCATAGACCCCGGCCAGATAGCATCGTACCTGAAATTCGGGGTTATGGGCCTCCAAGTCGGCCTGGTCCATGTATTGTTGAATGTTTTTTCCGTTCTATTGTGGTTTGGGGTACCGCGCTTGAGTGGGATACCATTGGTTATCACTGAAAGGATTAGTGCCTTTATACTCTCATCTAGGAATGCAACGCTATCACTAGTAGTATATACCCTCCTCCTATTCTTCATAATTCCTTTAATCGTCGTGTATGTTACATAAATTAAAGCGTGAGGTGTTTTAGCGATGACTCTTAGCCTGTTGGGTCTGCTGGGGAAGGCCCATATACTGGTTGATTCCCTGAATGATGTGAAGGAGATGCACAAGGAGTGCTTGGAGATGTTCGACTTTGCCTGGGATGCGTTGGAGGGCAAGGATGTTGAGAAGGCGCATATGGTATTGGGTAAGGACGAGAGGATTGATGATCTCGAGGTCAAGGTGCGTGAGGAAGTGCTCACCTACCTTGAGAGCATGCCTGCAGGAGGGAATGTTCCACTGTCATTGATTCTCATAGACAGCGCGAACCAGTTTGAGCGCATGGCGGACCACATATGCTTCATGGCGGACTCGGCGATAAAGTATCCCTGCATGGCTGATGATTCTTTCTCAGATATGCTCAGGGAGGAGAAGAGCCTTGCCCACAGCATGTTAAAGAGTGTGTCTGTGGCGTTGGATACATGCGATGAGAAGACTGCGGAGAGGGTTTTGGGTCAGTATGAGGAAGTGAAAAAGGTTTACGAGCGCATTATCTATGAAGTGGACGGGAGTGATCTTCCAGTGCATCGGGCTGTGGGGTTGATTCTTGTTTCGAGAAACCTTTTGCGGATAGCCAAGAAGTCCAAGTGCATAATGGAGTTCTGCCTCAAACCCTATCCCGAGGCAGGTAATTAGGCTTACTGTTTATTTTTTAAACAAATTATACACTACCTGGTTAAAATTTGGTTTATATTTTACCATTATTAAACTTTTATGGTTTTTACTATAAACCATCTGTTTTTATACTTGCCTTCCATTTACTTACAGGAAGGCGTGTGAACCCGCTTAGCAAATGGTTAAAGCATGACTTGATGGTACTAAAATGTGCGGCATAGTGGGAGCAGCATTCAAGGAGCCGAACGGCATAGGCGCAAAGCTGGTTGCGATGGCCAAAGCCCTGCAGTACCGGGGTGTGGATAGCGGAGGCTTCGCGATATACGGTGGCACAGACCTGGACGAGAACGAGTACCTCATCACAGTGGAGGCTGTTGAAAGCACTGAGGAGATATACCGTGCGATAACCGCTGAAATCAAGGAGCAAGAGCAGCTCTCAAAGGAGGTTAGGCGATACAAGATATTCTCCAGCTCATACGACCACGTTAAAAGCATCGTCGAGAACCTGAACCACATTCAGGGAGTCAACGTACTCGGCGCAGGCAAGTTCGAGATGATAAAAGACATCGGTCTTGTGAAGGACATGGACTTGAAGTTCAACATAAGCGGCAAGAAGGGGAGCCATGGCCTGGGCCACACCCGGTTCAGCACGGAAAGCTGCGTTGACAGATACCACGCCCACCCATTCCAGAGTTCACTATACCCTGACATAACTGTGGTCCACAACGGTCAGATAACCAACTGCATACGCCTGCGCCACAGGCTTGAGGCGAAGGGCCACTCGTTCAGCACAGACAATGACACTGAAGTCATAGTGCACTACATAGCAGACAAGCTTAAGGACGGTTACCCCCTTGAGGAGGCTCTCGAGGATTCCGTCAGGGACATGGACGGGCCTTTCACATACATAATCGCAACTCAGGAGGGGATAGGCGTGGTGAAAGACAAGCTCGCGCTTCGTCCAGGCATAATATATGAGTCAAAAGACATGCTTGCCGCAGCCTCAGAGAAGGTGGCGTTGGAGTCGATAGCCCCGGACGGCCCGTTCGACGTGCTGTCTGAGGGGGAATACAGGGTTTTCAAGGTGAAGCGATGAAGGAGCTTATGCTGGACCTGGAGGGCTTGACGCCCAGGGAAGCCAACAGGCTGATAAAGGAGGAGTCCAAGAGCCATAAGAGGCTCCGTATCGTGAACCCCCATTCCATAAACTTCCTGGCAGCGGGATTAACAGGTAAAATAGAATTGAATGTCGACGGGGACTTGGGCTACTACGCGGGTTCCATGATAGACGACGTCAGGATGACGGTCAACGGCCGCTGTGGATGGTATCCTGCGGACAACATGACTGGCGGAGAATTCATAATCACGAAGGACGGCGGGGACGGTGCAGGCCAAGGCCTCTATGGGGGTATTGTACACGTGCACGGGAACGTCAACTCCAGGACAGGGCAGATAATGAAGAACGGGACAATCATCGTCGGCGGTGACGCCGGCTTCATGACCGGCCTCTACATGATGGGCGGCAGGATAATCGTGTTGGGCGACCTTGGGGAGAGCACTGGCGAATCCATAATCGGTGGCGTAATATACTTCGCTGGAAACGTCAAGAGCCTCGGCAAGAACACTGCTGTCGGCGAGTTAACCGACAGCGAGGTGGGCGAGCTGAGAAAATTATTCAAGGAAAAATCAGTCAAAGCAAGCCCAGAATCGTTCAGGAAGATAACGCCAAAGACTGGGAGGCCGTTCTACGGGTGATTACAATGGAGATGTGGAGCAAGGATACGATAAGCGAGATAAAGGCGAAGGCCGCTTCAGGCAAATACATCGTCCGCAGCATGGGGTCTCAGCGCACGCTACCCCACTTCGACGACCTTGTGATCCTTCCAGCCCAGATTTCACGCCCTCCCATAGACAACTACCGTGAGCCGTGCGAGACAAGGACAGTCATCGGCGGGCGTTTCGCGGAAAGGCCGTTGGAGATGGATTCTCCTGTTATACTCGGTGCGATGAGTTTCGGGGCGTTGAGCCGGGAGGCTAAGATAGCTTTCGCTAAGGGATGCAGCAGGCTTGGCATACCAGTCAACACCGGCGAGGGGGGTATGCTCCCTGAGGAGAGGAAGTACGCCAGCAAACTGATAGTACAGTACGCTTCAGGCAGGTTCGGCGTGTCTTCAAAGTACTTGAATAGCGCGGACGCCATTGAGATAAAGATCGGGCAGGGCGCCAAGCCTGGCATGGGCGGTCATCTGATGGGCGAGAAGGTTACTGCTGAAGTCTCGGCGATACGCGGGATACCTGAGGGCACCGACGCACTTAGCCCAGCCCGCCACATGGACATAGTGGGTCCTGAGGACCTTTCTTTCAAGATAAACCAGCTGAGGGAGGTAACCGACTGGAGGATACCTGTCATCATCAAGTTCAGTCCAGGCAGGGTTGCCAGCGACGTCAAGATAGCTGCCAAAGCGGGGGCCGACGCCATTGCTATAGATGGTATGCAGGGCGGCACAGGAGCCGCGCCGGCGGTCGGCATAGAGCATGCTGGGATACCCACAATAGCCGCTTTAGTCCAGGCGCATAATGCGTTACTTGACATGAAGCTCAGGGACGAAGTCGACCTGATAGTCTCCGGTGGCATAAGGAGCGGCGCTGACATAGCTAAGGCAATGGCGCTGGGTGCTGACGCCGTACAGCTGACTACTGCGGCGATGATTAGTGTGGGATGCATAATGTGCAGGCAATGCCATCTCGGGAAGTGTCCGGTGGGCATCACAACACAGGATGCTGTCCTCAGGGAGAAGTTCATGAAGGACGCTGACCAGCATCTCGTGAATTATGTCAGCGTAATACTGAAGGAGTTGAAGATGCTCACCCAGCTGGCGGGCTTGACGAACGTCCACAACCTTGATATAGACGATTTGAGGGCGCTAACCAGCGACTTGAGTACAATCACTGGCGTTAAACTGGTGGGTGAGTGAAACACATATTTAAACTAACTCACTGATTCTTATTATTAACTTCGCCTGGAATGATGCATAAAAACTACTACTACCTTATCGCAGGAATCATAGTGCTCATGGTCATGGATCATTTTATGGTCCTAATCTCAGATTTCACGCAGTCAAGGATAGAGTCCTATGGCATGCCCTCCCTCAGCACCCCTTCTTTCATAAGCAAGTCCCTGAAAAGAATATCGCCTTCGCCAAAAGTCCGTCAGGACGTTGATGCCGTGATTTCAGAGGCTGTTAGCGGCAGGGATACTGGCAGGTGTTTCGATCTTGGCTTCCACACTCCGTCTTACGCCGAGTGCATACTTGCCGTCGCCAACTACACCCGAAAAGCCAACCTCTGCTCTCTCATAGACCCGGATAATAAACTGATAATCGAGTGCGCGAGCTCCCTGGCATTATCATCAGGCAACCGGCAGGACTGCCTTCCTCTGGGGGTCACAACCAAAAATTACGCTAAATGCATCACCCAGCTGGCAGTGAAATTCGGTAGCAGGGGATTATGCTCTAGGATACCAAAGAACAGTCCCGAGTATGCTGACTGCGTGTACAAGTCCGAGAACGACGACCAAGTGAAATGCAATCTCTATGCAGGAACTCCAAAGTACGGCGAGTGCATAATCCGCCTCGCAAAATCCGCGGGAAAGGCTGGTAGGTGCGCTCGTTTGGGTAAGGGATCCCCGGAATACGCTGATTGCGTGACCCAAGTCGCGTTAAAGATAGGGCTGCCCAACAAGTGCATCCTCCTGGGTAAGAACACCCAGTACTACAAGGACTGTCGTCAGGCCTTCAAGAAGCTAAAATGAGGGAGATCATCCTAATAATGCTGGTAATGATGTGCGGGTGCTTGGATCCCCTACAGGAGAACATTAAAACTCCGTCAAGCACGATAGGATCCTCAACGTCAACCAGCGTCACCTCCCCAGCAACCGCATCCACCACCACTTCAACAGTTGTTGTTACACCTCCCACGCCGACTTCAACCACCCTCTCGGAATACGATCACGTTTGCGCTGGGGTGTCCATGGATGAGCCATACCTGCATTATGCTGCTGAGGATGATCTACCCTCCAACATGTCGTGTTCCAACTACATCTCCTTATGGTGTCAGATAAACGGGTATCCTAGTGGAGAAGGCGGTTCTAGAAATGAATGCTGCTACTGGATGTGCCTGGGGGAAGTGGTCTAGCCCTTTTTTCAACGCCTTCCCATAACCGTTACCTGTATCCCGTCTATGTCAGTGGACTTGATGACAGCGTATCCCCTCGGTGTCTTATCCCCGGATCCTGTTTTCCTGAATCTTATGTAGTATTCACTGTCCGGAACCCTCCGCCTATCCGCTTTCACTATGTCTTCCGGAGGATCCTTGCACATGGACCTCACCCGTATCCTCCTCACATCCCACCCCTTCCTTATCGACCAGTACCATCTGAAAGCCTTTGGCGGCATCTGATCCCAACCGCAGTCAAGGGTCGTCAGCTTGTTACTGGCTATCAGCGGCTCCACAAAATCATGGATCTCCGAAAATGATGCCCGTCCCTCGTATTCCATGTCCAACAGTCCGGGATATCTTTCGAAAGTGCCGATGACCCCAGGGATTGAAAGCAAGACTACCACCGCAATCGCGTATAACGGCTTCCTGCCATATGACCTGTTGCTGCACAATAGCGCCGCCTGAAGCCCTGTCAACAGGTATAACGCAGGAACGACGGTCAGCACGAATCGCACGACATTCTGCAGTTTGAAGAACATTGCGGCCACACCTATGATGAAGTATGCTGTCAGGCAGAATACCATCGGATTCCTCAGGCTCTTCAGTGAAAGCAGTAGGCAGACTAGCATGACTGTCGAGATGACTGGTGATGCAGTGTACTGCGTGAATATGACTCGCGGATAGTAGATTATGTTGTCGTAACTCAATAGTGTGGTCCTAACCGGCTGTGCGGTGAGGAACTTGTACAAACCCATCCAGTAGAAGTAGAGCCATATCGCGCAGAGGGACAGGGGGATAAGAAACAGTAGTGTATCCCCCAAGAATGTCCTGCTGTCCTCCCTCCTGGATATGATCAGATACCTTGCCGCCTGCGTCAACAGTATCGCGGCTATCACGTACATCCCGAAATTGTATTTAGTGAAGAATGTCACGGCCGCTGAGAATCCGGCGCCAATGAACCATGCTTTATTTCCTGTCTTCAATGCCTTGAAGTATGCTCCTATGGTCAGGAGGGAGAAGAAGAGTCCTGTTAGTTCTATCATGCACAATCCCGCCACAAGGAGTATCTTCTGGGAGGTTAGGAGCATCGTCGCCGAAACGGATCCTACGAGCCACCCCCTCCTTTCATCCATCATGCTGCCGATCCAGTATGTCACAGGCACGCAGAACAACAGCATGGTCCAGCTCGTCAGTCTCGAGACTGCGAGGCTAAAACCGAAGAGGTTATAGAACAATCCAGTCCACCAGGCATACACGAACGGATACAGGTATCTGCCGGAAGCCTGTGTCGCTGAGATGAAATCCCCAATATCCCTCTCTTCCATAGCCCTCCCAAACTCAAGCCCCATGACCGCCTTGCTGGCCTCGTCAGCGTCGAAGGTTATCATGGAGCCGGCTATCAGCGGGTAGGTGAATGACGCGACCATTAGGGTTATCAGCAGTACGTATATCCCGGCTATGTGTCTGGCTTCAGGGGGTTCCATCAGTATCTATTAAACCCCTTGTTTTATTACCCTACATGTCTGTGTCGTTGATGAGTGTCGCGGTTCCCCCCGCGTTGGCGAGCCTCATTATCCTCTCAAGCCCTATTATCCCCGGATCGTATATCACATAGTTTATATCCTGCCTGTATCCGATGCTCTTGGACTTAACTCCAGGCTCGTTCATGAACACCTTGTTCACTGCCGGAACGCATGTCGGACACATCCACGCTACGTCCAAGTCTGCCTTACGATAGCCTTTGCCCTTGAACTTCTCGAGGTATGGGTTTTCGGCCAGCGTTGTCGTGGTGCTGGTGATCGTCTCATCAGTGGCTGCGTATTCCTCCACTCCTGTGCCGTCTATGCTGGTCATGTTCACTGAGGCGGTGTCCAGGTAAACCTTTAGGTCCAGGCAGTCGTTGAGGTCATCCACCAACTGGTTCCTACCGCATTTTGCCATCAGCCTGTATTCCCCCTCCACCTTCTCCAAAGCCTCTATGTTCCTGCCTCCCTTGAACATGGACTTGTCGAATTCCACCTCATTCCCGTCGCACACGTAAATCCACTTCGGGCCCGCGTTCACACCCCAGTTGCCGGTAATATCCTCCCCGTTGACCTCGACGTTTAACGTGTTCATCTTCCCTATTAGGGTGTTGCTGCATTTCCCTAGATTGTCGTGTTCGACCAGCATGTATCTGGGCATTGTGGTCGATGTCGTCGGCATGCTTGTGGTCGTGGACGTGGTTGACGTGCTGGTGCTAGAGCTTGTTGTCGTAGCCCTTATTGTTGTTGGAGAAGGTATCTCCTCCTGGGGTGGGCTGGCGTAATCTGCCGAACTCTCCTGAAAATAAGCTATGCCGTAGATTACCACCCCGAAAATAGCGGTCAAGAGAATGAATATCGTGAAAACCCGGTCCATTTGGTTTCTACATATAGCGCCACTGCAATAAATAAGACGCAGTCTCCAAATGGATACCTCCAATCCACGTTCTACGGCATTACTTCACCTAATTAACCATAAACGCCTTTTTTTAACATCATGAGGCTCGTATGTTTCGTCTTGATAGTCCTATTCTCCGGTTGTCTGGCTGCCGACCAGCAGGCAAGTAATGGCGGGCCTAGCCTGCTTGAGACGCGGTTGAAGAGTCTCGGTTACGTGGATCATGTTGAGGAGGAGCAGAGCCCGGTAAACACGGGAGTGACCTTATACAACCCATACCTCTCGGTAAAGGGATTGAACCTGTTCACTCCGTTCATGACTTCAGAGGCATATCTCATGGATATGGGTGGTGAAGTCGTACACTCCTGGTCGCGAGACAACATTGGGGTTTGGGAGCATGTGATGCTTGACGGCGACGGAAACCTACTTGCAGTACCGGCTCCCGGGGAACTAAAGAATCTGATGAAACTAGACTCTGACTCAACCCCAATATGGGTGAAGAATGGACCGTATCATCACGACGTCTGGGCTTCTGGTGGTGGGCGGGTCTACGCGCTTTCTTTTAAGGTGATCCGCAACATGTCTGTCGCAGAAGGATTCGGTAACCTCACCGACCCATACCTTATGGATAAGAGGATTGACGCGGGAATTGATGTTATTGAAGTGTTCGATAATAACGGCAGTCTCGTCGACACAATATCCCTCATGGAGCCGCTTGCCGGATACGTGCCTGAAAGCAAGCTAAGGGAGTACGTTGACCTGGAAGTCGAGGATTTCGTCGACGTGTTCCACATAAACACTGTGGAGGTGCTTGACCGCGACATAGGTGTCGCGGGTAAAGGGGACATAATGGTGTGTTCGCTCCTAATAAACATGGTGGCAATACTGGATGCGGAAACCAAGGAGGTCTTATGGTCTTGGGGGCCTGGAATCATTGACTCGCCGCACAAGCCTACTTTGACAGAGGAAGGTAATATACTGGTTTTCGACAATGGTGCGCGTAGGAACTACTCGAGGGTTTTGGAGGTCGATCCGGCAGACAAGAGCATTGTCTGGGAGTATGCTAGGGATCCTAAAAACCTGTTTTTCTCGCGCACCAGGGGTTCTGCGCAGCCTCTGCCAGGCGGTAACGTGCTTATCTCAGAGACGAACAAGGGCCATGTTTTCGAGGTTACCCGGGATGGTGAGGTTGTCTGGGAGTATTGGAGTCCATTCTTCAATGATGCTGGTGAGAGGCGTTTAATCTACCGTATGACGCGCATAACACCTGAAATGCTTGGTGGGATGCGTTTTGAACCAGGTTTAAGGGATAAGATTCATGGTGCCGGATATCTCTGATGCCTAATCGCCCCAGAGCCTTTTTATGTATCCCTCTCTACCGGAGCCTTTTTTGTATGCGCTGTAGTGGACGTTGTTCTTCTTATAGTAGTCCTGATGGTATTCTTCTGCAGTGTAGAACCTCTCGAACTTTATGACCTTAGTGGCTATTGGGGAATCGTATTTGCCTGATTCCTGCAGCATCTTCTTTGATTCATCGGCAATCCTCTTCTGCTCTTCATTATGGTAGAATATGGCGGTCTCATACTGGCTGCCGCGATCCGCGAACTGTCCTCCAGCGTCTGTAGGGTCTATGTTCTTCCAGTACTCTTCCACCAACTCTCTGTATGAAATCTTCTCCGGATCGTAGTATACCTGCACGGCCTCTAGGTGTCCTGTAGAGCCTGTCGACACCTCGTCGTATGTAGGGTCATCGTCTCTCCCTCCGGTGTATCCTGATACTGCTTCCACAACTCCCTCTAGTGGTTCGAATCCTGCCTCCATGCACCAGAAGCATCCGCCCGCGAATGTTGCGACCTCCAGTCCCGGATTCTCTTCTAGTCTGCTGTAGTCTGGTGTCTTTTTGCCCACATCATCACCCCCAATACAACCCAGTATACTCAAGATTAATGTTAATGCGGCAATACTATTGTTTCTCACGGTTTAGAATATGGCCTGATTCCATATAAAGAACCCGGTAACCATGTGGAAATCCTGAAATAAACCAGCAATTTATAAACATAGTTGTTATATATTATACAACAATTGTTGTATAAAATGTCTCGTAATAGGTCTTATGCCCCAATCATAGGTGTCCGCCTGGATGATGAAACACTACGCCAGGTAGGCCTCTGGATGCACAAAGAAGGTGTGAAGAACCGTGCTGAGGCCATAAGATCCCTGATAAAAATAGGGTTGGACTCTCACACTCCTGCATTAAAAAACGACTGGGTTGACGCGGTAACGGAGATGGCTGAGATAATAATCCACAGCCCCGAGGACGAGTCGATGAGAATACAGTTGGACCACTTCATAATAGGGCTGAATAAAAAATGACTCACTGGATATCCTCAGACCCCCAGGAAACCCCACCAAGGCTTCTCCTCCCTGAGTTGCCTCCCATCCTCAGCGTCAACAATGGTCTTCACGTCCATGTCCACTGGCACGACACCCAACAACCTCACCCTCCTCCTCTTCTGCACTAGGAATGCCTTCCGGTTCATGTGCTCGACCTCCTGCACAGATCCTAACCTCTCACCCTCCATAATATTCCCCATCACAAACCTGTTCTGCGACCCTAAAACCCGTCCCCCCCCACCTTCCGGCATTGTGGGCCTGACTCCAGTGAGGTTCGGCTTCATCCCACTCATCTTGCCAATGCTTGCATTGATTCTTGGCCTGTTCATCCTGCCTGGATTCATCTCCAACACGTTTTCAGGCCTTATCCTCCCTTGTCCTGGGGGCCTTTCACTCAGCACGCCGACAGTGAACAGTGAGAAGCTGTTGACTGGCGCGCTCACAGTGTTTCCCGCCTCGTTAACCGTTGACTCCAACGCATTCCAGACTCCATTGGTGTGGTGCAGTACCTTAAGACTGGACTCCGAAATGCCTTCCGGGATACTCTCTTCATCGTACCCGATGGTCATGATAACATTACCCGAGTATTTCACGTTACCTGGCATCATCACGTTGTACACGTCACCCACACTCGTGATGCCCTTGAGATTCCTTGCCTGAGTCAATCTGACCTGAACCGGAACCTTCCTGTCCAGCACACCCTCCGGTATATCGAGGACAAGGCCCCCTGAAACCACCATCCCTCCTTCAGGCCCCACCTTGCTGACAATCCCATACAACTGGTCCATGCCCGCTTCGGTAGCGTCTTTCAGCCATTCCTTTGAGACTCCAGGCTCGACCGCGATTGAAGGCCCCACAACGTCTTTCGTTATCTCTTCAGGGCTTATCTCCATGGTGTTGAGGCAGTTCTTCATCGTATTGTACGCCTCCAAGTCCATCCTGTTGTTCTCGTCAGTCTCATCGACTTCCGGCGTATCCTCCAGCTCTATCGTGTGTATGACTTCAGCGCACTCAACGTCCGGGCCAAGGGTAACCGTGAATGTCTGCTGGCTGAATTCCACGCTTGAACCCTCAGGAAGCCCGTTTGTGAGGGTAATGCTCTCCTCCCTCTCAAGCGGCTTCAACACGTTCGCCCGCATTACGACATCACCGCCGCCCGTCTTCTCGCCTCTCGGAGCTACCGCGATTTGAACTGTATTACCGTTCTTAAGCCTCTTCAAGACCATGATTTTCTCGGCCTCATCATCCACCGAGCCGTCTTTCTTCTCAGTCACGACTCCCTGAGTCCATGTTGCCTTGAGCACTACTCCTGCTTCCACGTCCTTTGAGCCTGTGTTCTCAACCTTTGTGGTCATAATCCAATCGAGCCTAGTCCCGCCGTCATTCAACTCCTCCTCATCGAACTCGTCGTATTCCACAATCAGCGATAGTTCAGCCTGCTCGCACACGTCTCCCACATCATCACCATCCGCGTCCTCCTGGCCAGGGTTACTGTCCTCCAGGCAATTGTCGCACGCATCCCCGACGCCGTCACCATCCGCGTCCTCCTGGCCGTCGTTATCCGCGTTAGGGCAGTTGTCACAGGCGTCTGGACACCCGTCAAAGTCACTTCTGCTGGCGTTTGGGTCGTATATCCCCGGACAGCCCCCGCAAACTCCCATGCTACCCCTGAACGGGCTGTTGATGGTGATGCCGGAATCCCCTTCAAACAATGGCTTGCTGCTCCAGTATATCACATCAACCTCCTCCTGCTGGGATAGCTCCGGGCAAGAGTCGTAAGAAACGCAGGGCGAATTCATGTTACCCCCATAGTGTGTTATCCAGTCGTTAAATGGCTCCTCACCCATCATATCCTTTATCCCAGTGACCGTGTATATCAAGGCTACCGCATTCGCTGTCGCAGGACCCTCCTGCACATACATGTTGTCGTACACTGAGTCATAATAAGAGTCGCCTTCAAACCAGCCCTCCTGCCCGTGGCCGAAGACATACGAATATATGGTTGGCAGGAAGTTCACGTACCTGGCTCCGCTTACTGTCTGAGCCCCCAACTCCACCCACTTGTCGTTCAAAAGCGACCCGAAACAGTTCATCTGGTAGACCATGCGTATGGGCAGCTTATCCCTCACTCCGGAGAAGCCGACCAGCGTGCTGGGCCCTATATCCCTCCCGACAACGCCTATCGAACCTTCACCCCCATTATACCCGCCGTGCGTGAAGACCAGTATGTCCATGAAGTATCCGTCGTCGCACAAATCCTGCAGCTCTTCCGCAATCTCGAACCTAGCGAGACTATCGTTTCCGGTCGGCCAGTCCGGGTCCGCGTTCTCGTCGCAAGCGCTCATCCCAGGATCCTCTATGAGAACGTACTTGTCGTATCCCGTATCCTGGTGGCTGTTGAACCAGCTCCTGGCAGCGGCTTCCGCCACCCTGTCCTCCCCCCCGCCAGAGCCGTCGACACACTCCTCCTTGCCCACGTTATCCAATATCAGGACGAGCGCCGGCTTTCTCTGGCTGTCCTGCAATGCTCCCGTCGAATGGTAGTCTCCTTCAGGCGGCGCCTCAGTCACGACTGTGGGAATGCCTGCGTCAGGAATCTTCTTGCCAGGCTTCATCCCGGATTCCCATCCCGGAGTCTCATCAATCTTCGCAAGGCAATAGCCTGACGACAACACCACAATAATCGAAGCGATAACAAACAACCTAAAACCATTAGAGCAACACAACTCAACCACCCTTTTATTAGACATTAAGCATCACATAATATAAGCCTCTTTTTATCCATCTAAAATGAATGAACCCTGGATGCACGTTAGGAGAATAATGGACTTCTCCGGGAAGACCCTGCTCATGCTCATGATAACCCTCGTGCTGTCTGAACTAGTCCTCAACATTATCGGAACATGGGACGATGACGGGGAATACTCTTTTCACGCCCGCTTCCGCCCCTACACCCTCCCAGTCCGGCTGGTCACATCGCTGATAGATGAATATGAGTCCCGTAATGACAGTCTCATGGTGTCAGACCCCCATCTAGGCTGGGCTATCAGGGGTAATGTCAACGCCAGTGATGGGCTCTACGAGTCCAATTCCGCTGGAATACGAAGCCCCCGCGAATTCAGCTTCAACAAAACCAACAATACACTGCGCGTCGGCCTGTTCGGCGACTCTTTCATTTACGGTGCTGAAGTCCCCTACGGGCAGTCCATCGGAAGCCATCTGGAAGACAGTCTCCCCCACGTGGAGGCATTGAATTTTGCTGTCGGGGGGTATGGGATAGACCAGTCCTATCTGATGTGGGTGTACCGCGGCTCCAACTACTCATTGGATGTTGTGATAATCGGCTTTCAGCCCGAGAACTGCATGCGCAATGAGAACATATTCCGCATATTCTACTACCGGAACTCCAGGATGCCTTTCTCAAAACCGCGATTCCTATTCTCCGGGGAAGGCCTCGACCTGGTTAACCATCCGACAATCGACTACCGTAAGATACCTGCGGTTATCATGGATTTCGATTCGCATCCCCTCTCAAGGCACGAGCACTATTATGACCCGCGAGACTATTCAGCAACCAACCCCCTCTACTACTCTAAGCTCGTGTCAAGCATCTATTCGATAATGGACTTGAGGGACTATGACCTGCGCCAGAGGGAGTATTACGCTGACGGTTCCCCGGGGGCTGAACTATGCTATCGGATAATCCGGAGGTTTGTGAACGAGTCATCCAGGAATTCAGAGGTATACATACTCCACCTGCCGATCCGCAGGGACCTGGAGATGAGGATGAAGGGCGAGGATTACTACCACCAGCCCCTCCTCACCCGACTGTCGTCGGAATTCAATGTCATAGACCCTGCGCCGGAACTGCTTGAAGCGGCAAGTAAGAACGGTGTTGAAAGCATATACCCTGTCCACTATTCCGGCAAGGCCAACGCGATTATCGCCGGAAAGATTGTGGGCGAAGTGTTCAGTCAGCGCCCATCACAATCTTCCATGTCCCGTGAATAAGGTATGCTACGCCTATAGACGTTATGATGATTCGCCCGACCAAGTTGTTTATCATGAATGATGCGAAGTCCCTCATCCCAGTGACCCCAGAAACGACGCCTATAAAAGCACTGTATGCAATGCTAAGCCCGACGATAACATAAATCACCCCACGAATCCTCTCGGCGAGCGCGTAGGCGGGCCGGCCCTTCTTGCCCACCCCCTTCCTCATCCTCTTGTGGGCCTTCTTCCTCTTCTTGACTAGGTGGTCTTTAAAGTCCTCCATGTAGTCCAGGAGATCATAACAAACGTCTTTGATATACGAGCCCATCCCGGTTACCTAATCGCAATTTTCTTTATTATACAAGAAAATGGATTGTGGAACGTTTTTTGAACGTTTGTTCCAACCATGGTTTTTATATCGTTTCAACGAAAGCACTAGCAACGATTGCGAATCAAAATTTTTGGTGAAAACATGAAATCAACGGAAAAACACGGGAAAACCCTCATATACGTGGGTTTAATGGCTTTAGTAATATTATGCGCAGGTTCGGCTGAGCAAGTGGTTCCTGTCCCAGTAGGCTACTTGGACTTCCTTATATCGTTTAACATCCTCGTGAACAGTCCAATGTTCTTGTTGTTCATTGGCGTCGGCTCCTCGCTCACGAATTTCACGTCCTGTATCGTGTAGAAGGCGCTTGGGTTATACCTCTTTATTATCTCAGTCACATTCGGGACTTCCTTCCTCCGGACTACTGTAAAGAATATGTGCACAGGCTTGCCCTCCCCCCTCCCCCTGGAGGACGTTGTGGTATAACCGTTTGAATTAAGGTACTCCAGCAGTATCCTAGCGTCCCTGTTGGTGACGACGTTCACGGCCACCTCCCCGTAGGCCAGCTTCTCCTCGATGATCATGCCCACGTAGGTCCCGGTCGCGAAACCGGCTGCGTATGCGATATAGTTGATGGGGTTGTCGAGGTGCCTCATTATCTGGGTTATCACGAGAAGCCATATCAAAACCTCGAAGAACGCTAGGAAGGGGGTTATCCGCCTGTAGCCTTTCGAGAGTAGTATCAGCTTTACGGTGCCGATGGTGACGTCTATTATCCTCGCGAAGAAGATCATCAACGGTATGAGGACCCATCCGACCAGCACATCTCCTGGAATCCCTAACATATCCGATAATTCGTAAGACTAGCTAAATAAGGCTTACCTGCCTCTGACGACTATTCCGATATCCCTGAGGTTCTGCCTTAGTATCCGGTCCATGTCCGGGGCGTCTCTCACTGTCCATCCGGTACCCCTCTCGTCCACAGTCAAGCCTATGGCGATCTTTCCGCCAGCCAGAGTAGCCTGAGACATGTCTTCAGTCGGGCTCGACCTGAAGCCCCGTATACTGCGGTCATCAAACCCCACGTCCACGGTTATTCTTCTGAATCCTCCCTCATCCTTTGCCAGCCGGCAGGAACTTTCAAAATCCTCCCTCAATTCAAGAGCAGCCGCGTCAAGCTCCCTGACAGGAGTATCCTCCATTATCACCGTCATGGTAGTATCCTCTCCTGCGACGTTGGCTGGCACTCCAGTGAATCTAACCGTATTCCTCCTGCCCTGAAGTTCCCTCTTCTCTATGGCCATAACACTCATTAATAACTGGGCGGTATAATATAAAAAAACTGTTTTTACCTTATACTCCGATTATTCTCCTAGAATGAATACTCCAGCCAAAATCCTGTACGCAGTGATATTGTGCGTCATACTCTACTCCTTCATAGAGCCCTACACGCTGAGGGTGAGCGAATTCACGGTCAGAGACCCTCAGATACCATACGGCTTCGACGGCAAGACCATAGCATTCATCTCAGACCTGCATTGCGGGTCATTCGTCTCCGAAGACCGGCTCGCGGATATAGTATCCCAGGTGAACTCTCTGAATCCTGACATGATACTACTGGGGGGTGACTATACCACTCGCGGCAGCCACAACATCCAGCCGTGCATCAGCGAGCTGAATGCTCTTAAAGCTCCGTTGGGGGTGTACGGCGTCCTAGGGAACCACGACAACTGGGCCGGGAAACAACAGACCGTGCGGTCACTGGAAGAGGCAGGGGTCACGCTACTCGACAACCACGCTGTGTGGGTGGAGTCCGGCGACTACAAGATACGGGTGGGCGGGGTCGGCGACGAATGGACCGACAGGCAGGACCTCAGCAAAACCCTCATCACCACGACACCTGAAGACTACGTGATCCTCCTAACCCACAACCCACAGTACGCGGACAAACAAGAGTCCCATCAAGCAAACCTGATACTATCCGGCCACACTCACGGCGGCCAGATACTCCCAGTACGGCTGATGGCGCCGTACATGCCTTCACGACTGAGGCAGACGAGGGTTTCCGGGTTCTATGACGAGGGGTCACGGAAGATAATCGTCACCAACGGCATAGGCATGGTGTTCACACCCAACCGGCTGATGGCGCCGCCGGAGATAGTCAGAATCACTCTAAGAAAAGCGTGAAGTACTCACATCCTCTTGAACGCCTTCCTCATAACACTGTATGTCCTGCCTTTCTCGTCCAGTTCACCTGACTCCCATACTGCATCCAGGTCCTCCGGGTTGTCGACGTCACGGAGCTGGGGCAGCAGTGCCGTCTTAAGGCCTAGTTTTTCCGCGTTCTCATTCACCCTCTCGAGGACGTTAGGGCTCTTCCAGACGACGTCGTCGAACAGTTCGCTGCTAACACCGCTCCCGCCGAGAAGGTAGAATCCTCCATCATGGGATGGTCCCATAACCAGGTCGTTGGACTCCATCATCTTGAATGCGTTGTCGATGTGCTCTTTCCTTAGGCTTGGGGTGTCGCATCCCACCATCAGCATGTCCTTGACGCCCATCCTGTAGAAGTCTGAGAACATGTTGAGTATCCTCTCCCTGAAGTCATTGCCCCTCTGTACTATGTACTTCCTCTCGCCGAGTATGTCCCATATTAAGTTGAGCTTCCTGGCAGGGTAATACGCGACGTAAGGATGATAGTCCCCAAGCTTTTCCAGGGTGTCTACGAGGAATGCGATGTAGATCTCCTCAACCAGGTATGCTGGCAGCTTGACCTGGAGTTTTTTCTTGACGTAGCCTCTCTCAGGCACCTTCGTGAATACCACAACCTCCCCCATAAGAGATAATTAATATCCTATAAAGAAAAACGGCTAGTCGACGTACCCGAGATGCCTTAACTCCCTCTTCTTGCCTTCACCAAGTTTTTCCCCGCCGCCCGCAACTTCCCCGGCATACTCCGGCAGGATGTCGTTCATAATGGATTCGAGCCTGCCGGCGGTCCCAGCATCCTCGCTGATCATATCCCTCTGCTCACGGTAGTCTGACTCCATGCTGAACAGCATCCTCTCGTCCGGATACGCCATCAGCTTGTATCCCCCGTATATTATAGCCCGCCTCCTGAAAGCGTATTCCTCGCTGATCACGGGCTCCCCTCCAGTATCCCTGAATTGGGCCGGCACATCAACGCCTACTGCGTCCAGTATGCTGGCCGGCAGACTGACTACGCTAAAGTATCCTGGCACATTCGCTCCACCCGTCAACCCCGGGTTTTTCACTATCAAAGGCACGTGTATTATCTCATTGTACAGCTGGTGGTGGAGTAAGCCTCCGTGTTCCCGGAACTCTTCCCCATGGTCTGACGTGACTATGATAAGCGTCTTCCCTTCCAGCCCGGCATCTTCGAGCGAATCCAGTATCAGCCCCAGCTTCTCGTCCATCTCACGTATCTCCGCGTCATACAGGCACCTCAGGTATCCGACGTCGTATTCACTCAGATTACTCTTGAATACGGCCTTCCTGATGATATGGGAGCCGTTGGCAAACGAGAAATCCGGGTTCTCGTCCATCAGCCTACTTATGGTCTTCTCGCCCATCAGCCTGCTCCAAGAGTCAATGACAGTCCTGTCGTAGCCTCCGCAGACGCTGGACCTGGTTTCCTCGCCAGGGAAGTATGGGTCGTGGGTCTTATACGTGTGCAGGAAGAGGAAGAACTTACCTCCGGAAAGGTTTCCAACAACATCCCTAAAGTCCACTTCCCCTTCCGCCCCCAGCACCTGGTTTATCACAGGGTCCGCGAAGTCGTAGTGCGTGTAGCTGTCGAAACCCCTGTCAAAACCCATCCTGCCGTCCACGTTACCGCCGCCAGTGAATGCGACAGTACGGTACCCCTCCTGCCTAAGCACATCAGCTAGCGTGACGACAGTGTCCTCCAACTCGTGCCTGCACCAGACCTCCCTCCTCTCCAGATTGCACACTCCATGTTCAGACGGGTATAAGCCGGTCATGAATGACATGTGAGATGGCGCCGTCATGGAAGATGGACTGTACGCGCGCTGGTACAAGACGCCGCCAGATGCCATGCGGTCTATGTTAGGCGACACCTGCCTAGCGTTCCCATAGGCTCCGAGCCCGTCAGCCCTCAGGGTGTCCACTGAAACCAGGATTATGTTGCAGTCCACGCACGTCCCAGCCATGAAGCCTGATGGAGCCTCGTCCTCCCTGAGTCCGTCTGGAACAAGTAGGATGAATGCTATTATGATGCATAGCATCAGGAAGAGCCTGCACGCAAGTCTGGAATACATCATACAATCAATATTAAAAAAACACGGTTAATAGCGTTTAAACTAGCCTGCGCATATATACTGCATGGCCTGGACGGAAAAGCCAATACGCGGGGGACGGCAGAAACTCATCATAATCGCCGCTATATCAGCACTCGTCTTATTCTCCCTGATGGTTGCGTCATTCGCCCTATTCCTAACACGCCCTCACACAGCAGCCACGACCACGTCGTCAAACACGACCACGTCCACTACAACAACCACAACCTCAACCACCACGTCAACCACTACGTCAACCACCACGTCAACGACACTACGGACTACTACCACGACAACCGCAAACTCCTCATCAACCACCACAGTGAAAGCAGCGTGCGGAGGACTGTATCAAGACCCATGTGCCGGAGGTGTCTGTGATGTGGGTCTAGGCCCCGGAGGTGGGGGGAAGTGCATCCCCCAGAAGAAGGGGGTTATAAACCCCTTCATGGACCGCTGGCAGTAGGATGGTCTAAAGCGCCTTGACTCCGACTACCGCTGCCGCGAGGCTTGCAGCCAAAGCCGCTAGCGGACCGAGGCAGCAGCACACCGGCTTCCTGTCGTCGCCGTTCCCTCCGTTGTTCCCGCCGCCTGTATCGCCAGGCTTCCCCCTGTATCCCGAGTCTATCACGTGTGCTGGCCTGTTGCTGTCGAACGTATCGTACTTCTCGTCCTCATGCTTTCCTGTCGGCTTCAAGTCGAACGTGTGCTCGTCAAAGTATCCCCTGCCTTCGGGGGTCGCGTAATATCTTTCCGCATACTCCCGGGTTGTTATCTCATACACATCGGATGCGATGTAGTCTTCGGAGTCCGGCTTCACCATGATGGTTGCGTTGTCTTCCTCAGGCAACGGCATCACATAGATAAGCCCGTCCCGGACGTCGGTCGTGTAGTCATAGTCCCCTCCTTCAGCGGGGTTGTTGAAGTGCACGAACACCCTGTACTTCTCGACTTCCGTGTCCTTCACCCTTATGAACGCGTTGTCGATCATGACAGCCATGCTACGGTTCTCCCGCTCGTAGTTGGTGGCCTTCCCGACTATCTCCCCCCTATCATATACCATCCAATAATTGAAGACGTGTCTTAGTATGCCTTCCGGCGGCTGCCCGTAGTCGACGTAGTGTTCGCCCGCGTCGTAGGCCTTGTTATTGTTCGCGTCCCTGTATGGCTCGAAGGAATCCCTCCTCCTGTTGCCCACACCCTTGTCCGCAAAGAATCCGTGCCTTATGAAAATATCATCTATCTTCCCTGCCTTATCGGGGTGCGCGCTCCTGAAGGCCTTATAGTACTCGTAAAAGTCGTTCCTCTTGACTTTCAGTATGCTCCACATCTCACCCAAGGAGAGTGATACCGCGTCATCATCATTATCCCCCTTGTCATACAGGTCCCATAGTATCCCAGCCACGGCTATCTCCTCAGCCTTGCCGGTCCACTCCCACGGCTTGTAGTTCCTGTCGAAGCTCCCGAAGCCCGCGTAGATTTCAGGGCTGGCTTCCCCGTAATGCTCCGAGATTACCATGGCCATGAACTCCGCGAAACCCTCGACGTAGGAGTCGCCAGTACTCGGGTTTATATACCCGCCGTGGTTGGTGGTCCCAGCCGGGTATGGCGGCCAGCTATTGTATGTCGCGTACATCAGGTGGTGGCATAGTTCATGGTATTCCCTGTTGTCCGGCCGGTTGCTGCTGCCGTAGTGGGCGTCCTTCTTGTCTATGGACACGAGCCCGTGGGTGGGTGAGTAGTAGGTTCCGTCGTTGCCTGCCACCCAGACGTCTACCGGCAGCTTGTATTCCACGTTCGCCTTAAGCACCGTGAGCATGAAGTCGATTGCCTCGTGACTGTGGAAGTATACTGGCGCCAAGTGCTTGAGGTTCCCTATGTTGCTGCTTGAGGTTATGTCCGGCGAGGGTGCGAGATTGAAGTCGATGTTCTGCGTCTTGTCGGCCTCGGCCTTTAGTTTGAATTTCTTCTCGAACATGACTGGCTTGTTAGCGCCCTTCGTCTCGTCTATCACCTTGTAATAGTTTTTCCCGTCGCGTTCGTACGTGAACTCTATCTTCAGTTTGACTTCCTTCGGATTGTCATTGTCCGGCGTGAAGTCCTTCACTTTGACTTCATAGCTCCCGTCCGCGTTGCTTCTGCCTGGGTAGTCGACTCCGTCAAAATTGACTGTTATCTTAACGTACGGCATGGGGTTGCCGTGGCCGTCGGTGATCATGCCCTGCAGTTTGTCTTCCCCGAACTCTATGGTGATCCTGTCAGACGCGCCTCCCGCTTCAGTGGCCACTATGGTCTTTGGCTTGCTCTTGTCTGCCGGGTCGTAGCGGATTTCAGCGACACCTGTGGCGTCAGTGTTGGATTTGCCGATGTATCCCAGGGGCGTTGGTCCCGCACTGGCTTCCGCCTCCTCGTGGAAGTTCACTTCCTTGGAGGGTATTGGGTCCCCGGTCTTGGAGTTCGTGACCTTGGCCTTAAGCTTCTTGTCAGAGTATGTCAGCTCAAGGTTGCTGGTGACGCTGTCTATCAGCGTGATGCTGCCTATACTGAAGTCGTCGCGGGCGTCGCCTTCCGGCTGGTAGTTTGTCATTCCCGACTTTATGACTAGCGTGTTGGAGCCTTTCCGTATCAGCGACTTGTCGACCTGTATCCTGTTGTTCCCGGCGATATAGTTCATCAGCGTTATCTTCTTCCCGTTCAGTATGACGTCGTCGTAGGAGTACCAGCTCCAGTCAGACATGCGTTCCACGCCAGAGACACCGGAAAAAACAAGGACCGGGCCTTCCGGCACCTCTTCAACAGTGAACGTCTTGCTGTATTCTATGTCATAGAAGCTTCCGTCATCGCCCAGCCTGATGTTCTGATCTATCAGGACGTCGGCAGAGCAGGTGGAGGCAAGCATCAAACCCATTATCATCGAGAGAGCCAGTTTCATGGTAACTTATTGAAATACTGTAATAAAACACATGCCTAGAACCCTATGATGTCTGCGATAAAGTCTGCGGCAATGTCTCCCGCCTTGTCTTTCGCCTTCCCTATGATGCTCTTATCCTTATAGGGTATGGTTGTTGTTGTGATGCTTCCTTCAACTCTTCTCCTACAGTTGTATCGTTCCTTGTCCTCGTTGATTCTATCGCAGATATTCACGCTTCCAGAAGCCACCGCTATTTCACTGTAGCAGTACTCTTTTTTCTCATCACCCACTCTAGAGCATACTCCCGGGTTCCCGCTTTTACGGCCTGCACCCAGCAGGCATGATAGTCTGCTCCCTTCATCGAGTTTGTCGCATATCTTATCGTCTCCAGTCTCTCCTGCAACCAGGGTGTAGCACTCGTATTTTGAATATCCCTCCAGGGTGTCGCAGATATCAGCCCTACCGCTTTTCCCGGCAGCCTCCTTGACGCACGCTGTCTTGTATCCCCCAGCGTACTCGCATTCATCGTAGTTCCCTGTTATCTTTCCGGTGCAGTAGTGGCCGTATTCCTCAGTCATACCGAGGCAGACTTCAGGGTTCCCTGTTTTTTCCGCTACCCGCAGGTAGCACTCGTCTCTGCTCACGGCATTTTCAATATGCTGGCATAGGGCGTGGTTGTTGTTCTTGTCAGCCAGGTTTTTGAAGCAGGAGTCTGACATAAAACCCTCCTTGGCTTTCGCTGCTTCATGGCACAAGTCCACATTATCCATCGTAACGCCTAATGCGGAGTAGCAGGACGTCTTATGGTCTGCGTCACCTATCCTGCCGCATACTGCCGGCTGCTGATTATTGATTCCCGCATTCTTGTAGCACTCCCACTTGTCCAGGTCCCTGCCAGACATGGTTCCAGCCTGATCGCATAAATCCAGGTCGCCGCTCAAGCCGCCCACGTCCTTATAGCATCCCGCCTTATTCTCCTTATCATCCTTGAAATACTCGTCGCATATCCTCTTGTCTATCGCCGCCTTAGCGACCTTCCTAACGCAGTCGTCGACCTTATAGTCGGTCTCCTGCGCAAGGCATAATCCAGGATCCTTCTCCTTAACAGCCTCCGAGGTGATAGGGTCTTCAAAGCAGCCGCAGAAAAACACTATAATTGTTAGGAAAGCAAGCCAGCGCATATAAGACTATCTGATTTAAAATAAAAGAAGCATGAGTCCGCCATCGCGCTTTCACTCAACTAAATGATTCTATAATGCCCTCAATTAATTAGTAAACATGGGGTTTGTATTCGCGTTTTTTCTACTACTCATTCCCATGTTCTTTCGACGGTCGTTGTTCCGCCTAAGCCAATTCATTCCATCATGCCTCGTCACCCCAAAGCCTACTTGTCTGAGAGTATGTGCTTCCAACACAATGCCGCTACTATGCCTCCTAACGTGGGGGCCACGAGGAACAGCCAGACCTGGGACAATGCTTTTCCACCTACAACTAGCGCCGGGCCCAGGCTCCTCGCAGGGTTCACGGACGTTCCCGTTATGGGTATTCCTATGAGGTGTATCACCACAAGCGACAATCCGATGGCCATCCCGGCAAAGCCTGCCGGAGCATTACTTGATGTGGCCCCGAATATCACGATCAGGAACAGGCCGGTTAGGACGACTTCAGCGATGAAGGCCGACGTCATAGAATACCCTGCTATGTAGCCCTTACCCCATCCGTTTTGGCCTAGGCCTTTCGTCTCCAGGGAGTAGTTTGGCCTGCCGGAAAGCACTGCAAGCAGGACAATTGATGCTAGGATTGCGCCGATAAACTGTGACGCCACATAATAGATGGCATCCTTCTTCTTTATCTTATCCGCGACGAGCATCGATACGGTGATTGCCGGGTTTATGTGGCAGCCTGATATCCCGCCGATAGCGTATACCATGGCGAGTACAGTAAGTCCGAATGCGAATGATATGCCGAGGAATCCTATCTTGTCACCAGCTATCACCGCGCTTCCACACCCAATAAAAACCAAAGCAAATGTCCCAATCATCTCCGCAACATACTTTTTCATGTTGTCCATAATAACCTATCATCCACTCCGCCTAAAAAGCTTTAATGCCCCTATCTCCCCCCAAGTGAAACTGCTAGAGAGAGGATAACCCTGGGCAAGCAATAACGTCCAATTAGGGCTTTATTTCGGGCGGGTTACGATTCCCCGTAGTTGCTCGCTTGTTTCCACGTCACTGCTCCTGTCTATGCCGTCATCCCACCATCTGGTTATGCAGTCGAAGGTGTTGTTGCACGTGTTCTCGCCCTTCTCCTTCACCAGCACGCATTCCTTCTGCTTGCATTCAAAGTGGAAGCAATCCCTGTTATAAAAGCATTCATCCTCACCCTTCCCTTTGACGAGCAGGCATTTCCCGTCGTGACACGCATAGTGCATCGGCTTCAGGGTTGTGGTGGTCTTGCGGACTGTGGTGGTCGGGCGAATTGTGGTGGTTGTGCTAACAGTGGTCGTCGTTGATGAAGTTAAGCTGCCCACCGCCTGAACGGTAGTTGAATCAGCCTTCGGGCCTTCCTTCAAGTCCTCGCTCACCCCCCTCTCCTGCGAAACACAACCCAAAACAAGCGAGATAACAGCCAAGACAACAATCCCCTGCATCATAAGAATATCTGTGCACGACAGTATAAATGCCTTAGTAACAACACAAAAACACAATGGTTTTACCGTGTGCAATGAGTTCTTTTCCTAATAATGCTCTAAAACCCATGGTGGTTACGATACAAGCAAGAGAAAAATAAAGGGTATTTGAACGCCCCCCAGCAGGGATTATTCCACCCAAACAGGGCAGGATTCAGTGGAATAGGATAAATGCTCGTGGAGACGCCGGAGATATACTACAAAACACTATTGGTAATATGACCTCCATTGAGTTGCTTTCCCCTGCCGGCGGATGGGACTGCCTTAAGGCAGCGGCCGCCGAGGGTGCTGACGCGGTGTATTTTGGAGTGGGCAGTTTCAACGCTCGCGTTAGGGCCGGCAACTTTGATTTGGGAGAGTTGAGTGATGCCGTGAAGTTCTGCCATGATAGGGGCGTCAAGGCTTATCTTGCAGTGAACACGCTCGTTAAAAACGCCGAGGTCGGGGAATGGTTCGGTCTTGTGGGCGGCGCGTATTCGGCCGGCGTTGACGCGGTCATAATACAGGAGCTGTCGTTTGCGAAGATACTCACGGAAAAGTTCGGGGATCTCGAAGTCCACGCGTCAACACAGTCCGGGATATTCAACTCGTTTCACAGCAGGCTTCTTCCAGGCGTTGACCGGGTGATACTGCCGAGGGAGTTGACGCTCAACCAGGTTAAGGACTTCTCCTCGAAAACCGGATTGCCTGTCGAGGTTTTCGCGCAGGGTGCATTATGCTTCAGCGTGGGCGGCCAGTGCCTGATGTCCAGCTTCCTCGGCGGGAGGAGTGGGAATCGTGGGCTTTGCGCGCAGCCGTGCAGGAAAAAATATGCTGGCGACTATCTTTTGTCCGCGAGAGACTTGTGTGTCGCAGAAAAAGTCGGAGAGTTGGCTGAGTCAGGCGTACGCGCGCTGAAGATAGAGGGCAGGCTGAGGAGTCCGGAATATGTTGGCGCCGCCACTGCAGTGTATCGGCGGCTGCTTGACGAAGGCAGGCTGGACTATGACGCGTACCTTGACATGGAGCTTGCCTTCAGCCGTGAATACACGCTCGGGGCATTATTCAGGGATTTTGACGTCGTAGCCTCTGGCGTGGCGGGTAAACGCGGGCTCTACGCCGGGGAAATCCTCTCCAACGGGAGCATAAGACTAGAAGTCGGCGTCAGAATTGGTGATGGAGTCGGCATAAGGGGCGAGCATGGCACGCACGGCGACATAGTCCGAAAGATCACTGTCAGAGGGCGTGAAGTCAAGGCCGCGCGTAGGGGGGAGACTGCTAACTTGTACCTGAATGCTGGGGAAGGGAATACTGTGACCTTGACTTCTGGCGTCATAAGGCGGGCGCAATACCCGCTGAAGACAAGGGGTGAGATCAAGGTCCATAGGTGTTTTGTGCCCCAGGACCTGCCTGCTATTGGTGGGGGTTGTTTTGATGGAATCCGGCTTCTGGCCAAGGCTTATTCCGCTGGTGATGCGGTAAAGGCTGTTGAGTTTGGCGCGGACGCAGTCTACTATAACGTGTTCGAAAAGGATTATCCCGGCGGGGAGGTCAATCCATACGTCCCACGGTGTCTCACAGAATGGAATGCTCGGAAGGCTGTTGATCTTGTGGAAGCACATAGTCCGCCAACGGTTTTGTGCGGTGACTTGGGGGTGGCATCCTCACTGGGCGCCGTTGACGTGGTGCTTGACTCATCATGCAATGCGTTCAACGACTTTGACGTCGGCTTCTTCAATAGACTGGGTTTGACGCCTATGGTCTCTCCGGAGCTGTCGATAAGCGAAATCGTATCATTCAAGGACAAGAGGTTTGTCGTATACGCGCATGGGAGGCTTCCCCTGATGACGACAAAATACCTGCTTGACGCCGACAGCATGAAGGATGAGAAAGGCTACGTGTTCCCAGTCCGCAAAGAATCGGATTACCGGCAGGTGCTTAACAGCATGCCTCTCGGCTTGTTTGACTGGGTTAAACGGCTGAAGGACGCGAAAGTCGGGCACTATCTGCTGGATTTGTGGGGTGAGGACCCGTCGATAGTCTCAACCTACAGGAGGATACTCTCCGGCGAGAACGTGAAAAAACCAGGCAACTATACGGTCGGGAACTACCGCGACGGCGTGGACTAGCCAGCCCCCCCGCCGACTGGAATCAAAAGGCGACTAATCGACTTCAAGGGCCTTCATTATCCTATCGAGCTTTTTGTTTATGTCTGCAAGTTCACGCGCGTAAGAACCAGACTTGCCCGACTCTTTCGAACTATCTTTTGTTTTGTAGCAGTTGATGCAGTAGACGGGTTTCCCGGCAGTCGGCTTGAAGGGAACAGTCGTCGCTTTCCCGCAATTATCACATATCACGTCAACATCCATCGCCCTCCTCGGCCTACCATTAAAACCTGTCGGCGAAGACCCCTCAAAACCCCTAGATCCTCCTCTTTCAGAACTCTTGAATCCCGGCCTAGAACCACGCCTTGCAGGACTCTTCCTCATGAAGCCACTTCCACCAGAATCATCATCTCTGACACTAATCCTCCTAGATTCCCCCCTACCTGAATCCCCTCGCCCAGAACCTTTACGAGAAGAACCCTTCCTTGAAAAGCCCTTCCCACCGAATTCACCCATAATACGGATAACTATTAACGCAAGAGCACTTAAACAAGAAAAACATGAAACAAAAAATTAAACGCCCTCTGCCGGGCTAAATGCGCAGGTTTTGTTTCTCGTTAAATCCGGTTTATTCTTAACTTAGCATGTATCCTAGGTAGTAGCTTATTATGACTGCGACAGCTGCTATGAATAGCATCCTCATCCCGTAAGCTATTTTCGAACCCCCGCTTATTTTTCCCAGGTAAAAGCCCACAACAATAACTTCGAACGCTCCTATCATCATTGAATAGCTGAAAGCATATTCAACACCTAGCAATCCAATTCTCGCTAGTATAAACGGTATAACCATTATCATAGCCGTTAGGATCGGGCTGAATCCGTTTACTAGTGCGGAGAAAACCGCCGCAAAATCACTTGCTTCTTTCTGCACGGTTTTATCCATCTTTTTCATCATATGTCTCTCAAGCTTCTTGATCTGTTTTTCTCTCATCGCCTTCTCGGAGACATACGCACTCGCCGACCCTGAGATTCCTAGGGCAACTATGCCCGTGAAACCAGAAGCTAAGACGATGTTCGGGTCATGATGACCTGCCACATAGGAACCAACAATAATGCCCATCATAGTGTACAGGCCGTCAAAGCCATTTAAAACAAAGAACCGCTCTGCGATATCCAACACCCTACTTATCTTAAGATACATGCGGATACGAGAAAACATGGTAAAATATTTATTATAGAACTAAAAATCCGCAGTATTTCCTCCGGTATTAGAACAAAGAAGAATTAGGCCACGTATAAAACCAATTATACTCTCACTTAGCTATATACATTTATCCTTGATTTGGGTTTTCGTCAGTGGTTTAGACTATTAGTGCTAACGTCCCTGTCGCAAGTATGAAGGCTGTTGCTATGCCAATATACCTGGCGAATTGGCGTGTACCCAGCATCAGGGCGTATAGGAATTTCACTATTGTGTTGAACATGACTGCTATTGTTATCGCGTTTACCGCAGTGTCAGCGGACACATCGCCTTCTAGCGAGAGTGACGCCATTGATAGTGTTATCGCGTCGACGTCCGCGAGCCCGGAGACTGCTGCGGCAATGTAGACTCCTCTATCCCCTAACCGTGTTTGCGTGAAGTGCACTAGCAAGAGAACGATGACGAAGAATGCCGCGAATTTAAGTGCTGGCGAGATTGCGAATGGCGTCTTTAAGTCAATCTCTGCCTTTACTCTGCTAGCCTTCCTGTAGATGACGATGGCGGAGATTAGGGCTGCGAGAAACATCACGCCAATAGATAACATCAGGTCGCCGAGAATCTCCTGGTTTACGACCATCACCTCGAGTATTATCCTGGGGTACATGATGGTGAACGCGATTAGTGTAGCGAAGGCAACCGGTTTGGTGATATCACCCGACTCCTTGGATTTAGCTGCCATTGCAGTGGTGACTGCTGTTGATGACGTGAGGCCCCCCAGTAGGCCGGTTATTCCGATGCCCCGGTTTACGCCGAGTAGTTTCACGAGTATGTATCCAAAATAGCTTATGCCCGAAATCAATACCACTAGAAGCCATATTTTCTGCGGATTCAGGACTCTCCATGGGTCTACAGCCACGTTAGGGAGGGCTGGGAGTATGATGAATGATATGACCATGAACTTCAGGCTGTCCCGGAGCTCGAACTGCACGATACGATGGGCGAACTCTTGCGTGTACTCCTTGATCTCCAACAGTATTGCAGTCAAAATACCAAGTATTACCGAGAGCGTGCGTGTCTCAGGATAGTATGCTAAAAATCCGAGCGCTATGACAAAGAGTTGCGCTATCTCTGTCGTTAACCCTATGTCCTCGTTGTTTCTGCTAGTCCTAACATATCCTATTGCGATAAGGGCAACATACCCCAGACCTAGTATTAGGGGGAATAACTCTGACTGTTGTTCGGTGATAAGTGCAAGTGATGTTCCAAAAAGAGCGGTTAACGCAAAAGTTCTGACTCCCGCAGTCAGAGTCCTCCCTTTCTCGTCATGCTCCCGCTCAATTCCTATAAGGCCGCCAATGCCAAGCGATACCAGAAACCCATACAGCATGCTCACGTCGACCATAACATGAAATTATGGTCTGTACAATAAAAAATATCACGAGTTCGTTCCAATGGCCTCGAATCCCCAGACAAATGCACATACCTCAAAAAAATAAAGTAACAGAAGCTAAAACAAAAGAAAATTCAGGGCAGGAACGCCCCGGCCGGGTCAAATACGTTGAGTTCGTTTCTCAGTAATCATCTCTTTTTATTTCTGTAGTATCAATGGTTTTTTGGTGCTATGGATCATAAGACTGCGTTTATCGTGTTTTTCATTGTCTTGGTTGTTTTTTCTTCAGGCTGTAATGTGAAGGACATGTGTGATTATAAGAAAACCACTACAGAAAGCCTTCTCTGCGCCTTGCTGGAGTTGGATGATTTCTTCAATGGGGACGACACTGAAGGCGCTGATGAGGGTGGTGGTGGTTCTGGCGATAAATGCGAGGATGATGGTTTGAGCATGAACGAGAAGAATGAATGTTATGCTAAGGCCGCATTGGATACGGGAGATGAGTTATTGTGCGTGAGGATAAATGAGGAGATGGATCGGAGGAAATGTTACTTCAATCTCGCTGTTGAGACAGGTGATTCATCACTGTGTGAGACCAGCGGATACGACATGGAAAAATGCTACACCGAAGTGGCAAAGTCTACTAGGTCTGGAGGGCCATGTGAAGAGATAACTGATGAGTACTATAAATCCATATGCTACAGGGACCTTGCCGTAGAGACAAAGGATGAGCGATACTGTGACAACTATTATGGCGGTAACTGGAACTGCTACTATCTTCTCGCAAAAGAAAAAGACGATACTAAAATCTGTGATGGATCAGCAACAAAGGAGGGATTGCGGGCATGCTACTTCAACATCGCAAATAATAAGAATGATTATTCGATTTGTGAGGATGCGGGAAGTGAACGCGACGGATGCTACGACCTATTCTCAAGCCAGTGGGGGGACAAGATACCATGCGACAGGATAAGCGATCCCGACCTAAGAGAAAGATGCAAGAACAGGTAGGGTAGCATCCAGCTGACCTAAATACCACAATAAATCATAAGAGATAAACAGTCAAGTCACGCCTTCAGCAGAATTTCAAGTAGGATTAGTGTTCCTAAATCAAGTGAAAAACAAAACCCCAAAACAATAAGCCCACAGAAGCTAAAACAAAATAAAATTTAGGGTTGGACGCCCCGATCGGGATTCAAACAAAATGTTCGGTTTAGGTGGCGGAGACTTATTGTTCGTCTTTGGTTTTAGGGAAGGGGGAAATTAGATATACTCCTGTTACTGCTTTATTTATGCCCTCATTGCCTGAAATGAGGGTTCAATAACCATATTTTTTTTAAATAAAATATGGGGGAATTATTCACTCTATTCTGAGTCTTGCTAGGAGGTAGGATATGGTTGCTTCGGCTCCTTGGTTTAGGTTTATGGAATAGTAACCTAATCCGTCGTGGCAGCCGCCGGATTTTTCGTCGTAGATTGTTTGGCGTAGGTAATTGTTGCCGAGGAACCAGCTGAAGACCGTATAAGCATTGTTTTTATAGTCTTTGTTGTTGGTGTTTTCGTATGCGGTCATGAGTGTTTGGACCATGGTTGCCGCCTCAACAGGTTGTTGGTCGAAATGGGCTCTTTTGTCGTGTTTGATGTACCACCCATTTTGTCCTATGGGGTGGAACATGCCCTCATTGAGTGTTAATGACAATAGGAAATTTAGGGTTGACTCCGCAATATCTAGATATTTTGTCCTTTTCCTGAGTTGGTACGCCAGATAAAGCGACTCCGGTATTCTAGCGTTCACATAGGTGAGGTATGGTTCGAACCATTGCCAGTCGTCTGACTTATGGTCATTGAACAATGAGACAAGGTGATCTGCGAGTTTATGGATTTTATCCACGTTAATGTCTGAGGGATACACTCTGTTGTAGTGGTATAGGCCTTGGATATTGTATGCAACTGCGCGGGGGGACATAAGTTTCATGGACTCTGTCAATCCTTTTGTGAATAATTTCCTGGTTTTTTCCCTTAGGTTATCCGGCATTTCAGGTGTTGCAGTCAGGTATCCTAGTGCCCACATGGTTCTGCTGTGTGCTTCTTCGCTGAAGTTTTTGAAATCCGGATTCATGTTCATGTCCGCGAAGTTGTAGAATCTGCCGTTATTGAACATCTTCTCAATGTAGTTCAGATAAGTTTCAGCCAATTCCACGGATGTATGGTCGGCTGTTCTAGTGTAGTGCATGCAGCAAACGATGAGTGCACGGGAGTTATCGTCTATAGAGTAGCCATATTGTTTGTCGGGTTTGGTGTTTTTTGCAAACTGGATGATGCCATCCTTACCAGTCAACTCAGCTAGGTGGTTGAGTTTCACCCTCGGAAGCACATCGCTAACTGGCATTCTAGAATACCTCCTGAAAAGATCCATGTAGGATAATGCCACGTTGGGCCAGGTCATGCGCCGGGTGTATGCGTATGCACTGTGCTCCATGCTCCTCTTCAGCTCTGGGTTTGATAATATTTTGATTATGCTCTCTGCAAAGGAGTCTGGGTCGTTGAATTCTGCAAGTAATCCCTTATCTGCGGTTACCATCTCCCTGGCATGCAGGAATGGTGTCGAGACGATAGCTCTGCCGCACCCCATCGCAAAGGATAGCGTACCACTGACTATCTGGTTGGGGTTGGTGGATGAGGATATGTATATGTCTGTCGCCTGTAGGAATTTCACTATCTCACTCAGACGCACGTATTTGTTGTAGAATTTGACGTTCTTTTTCAGATTGAGGTCTTTCACTAGCTTCTCTAGGGAGTTCCTGTAGGATTCCCCCTCTTTTTTCCTGATTATGGGGTGTGTTTCGCCAACTATTATGTATCTCAAGTTTGGGTATTTCTCAATTACTCTTGGGAGGGCTTTGATGACGGTTTCGTAGCCTTTGGCAGGATTTAGCATCCCAAAGGAAGACAGTATTGTATTGTTCTTGAATCCTAAATCCAGCTTGTCGTCAGCGCTTGTCTTAAACGGGACAGACGGTATGCCGTGCGGTATCAGGAATATCTCACTGTTAACCAGTCCATAATCGTTCTTGAGTATGTCGATTGCCATATTGTTCATGACAACCAGGCACTTTGACCTTTCAGCTATTGATTGCATGACCCTCTTCATCTTTTTATCGGGGTTTGGGAGCACTGTATGCAATGTCACAACCACAGGTTTTTTGAGCTCCTCAAGAAACGGTATTAGGTTGCCTCCTAATTCACCCCCGAATATCCCAAACTCATGCTGTATGTTCACGACTTCAATTGCATCTGTTTCGTTGATTTTCCTTGCGGTCTCAAGGTATCCTTCAACATCGTTTTCGTCTATCTGGTATATGACTTCTTCAGGATAATTGTAGATTGTGGTTATATCATTGTTTAATGCGGCGATTTTAGATTTGACTGTCGGGGAGAAACTCTTGTGGACTGCGCTTGAAAGGTATCTGGTGAAAGTCGCTATCCCGCATTCCCTTGGCGGGTACGTCCCCATGAAAAGTATCCAACTGGATTTCCTCTTAGTGTCCATATTCCTAAGACAAAAACGTCTATTTCTTTACCTTGAATTTCATCTCTTTGCCTAACTTAATGTAGTCCATCTTATCCTCCCTAGCAAGCCAGCCTAAAGCCATTAGGACTAGTTTCTCATCCTTGCCAAAAATTTTCACTAAATCCTCCAATTTGACGGGTTGATTAATGCCTGCATCATACACTTGGCCTGCGGTGTGGCCTATTTCAGAGATTACGTGGGTATAGTGTTGGGAGTTTTTTAGTTCATCAAGTAGCTCGTCTATGTTCACTGATGCAACAGCTATCCTCTTATCCGCTGCTCCATAGTAAAGGTACAGTCTTCCGTCGAATTCGGCAGCGCCTGTGGGGAATACAACATTATTCACTTCTCCTTGTTGTTCCCACTCCATCTGGGGTGAGATAAGCGGGTCCTTCAACCTGCCAATGACCTTTTGGGGGTTGTCCTTATCCAGTAGCGCTGCTGATGCATGGTATATTCTCCCTGCTTCCGAGTCCTCAACTGCATGATATACCGTGAGCCATCCTTCGTCCGTCTCTATTGGTGGCGGTCCGCCACCGATATGCCTGGATTCATACCAGTATTTTGAACCTAAAAGCAAGTGGTTTGAGATGTTACTCAGGTGATCCCGCCAGTAGTCGGTGGTCAGTTCGCTTAAGTTGTTGATGTATGCTATCTGCATGTCTGGTAGCACCCGGTGGACAAATGCCATCTTTCCGTTGATTCTCTTGGGAAAAATGAATGCGTCCTTCTCCCATAGTAGGATGTCTTCGCCGTTTACATCCCTGAAATACGTCTCGAAAAAGAAGTACTTGTCCTTCAGGTAAAGTTTAGATTTCATGAACAACTTCTTTGCTTCGCTGTAGCGTATCCTAGGGCTTATGACCCCTTTTTTCTCGAATTTAACCAGGTCTTTGCTTGTTGCATACTCTATTAGTGCGTTTTTACCATCGTATGCGACGTAGAATATGTAGTATTTATCCTCGAAAAAGATAACACGGGGATCCTCGACTCCGTGGCTATCGTATTCTGATTCTCCGGTTATGACTGGTTCGTCAAAGCGTTCGACAACATTGAGTGGACCGTCTAGTTCACAGTATCCTATGCTCGAGTAGTTGTTCTCTCTTATGGCGCGGTAGAACATCTTAACCTTGCCACCCACTCTAACACAACCTGGATTGCAGACTGCTTGCCTCTCAAATTCGTTATCAGTACTCTCGAGAATTACACCCTCTCTTTTGACTTCAACCACCATAACACCTACTATGCTCTTTTCCCATCCCTATAATGCCACTACTCTATTTGAGTATGCGTAAATAAGTTACGCAGGCCAAAACACGATTATAACCCTTGAGGACGTAAAGGGAGTTCATACAGGCTATTCCATACTAGTGTCTGAATATGCTCAAAGAGCGGATTTAATAATCTTCAAAGACTTTGACAACTAAGACAATGCCTGTCAAATAATAAAAAGGAACGCCCCGGCCGCGCTTATTATGCAGGGTTCGTTTCTAATTATCCATACAATATTCTAGAAATAAAAATTTATGTTAATACTGGTTGAATGTTCTTATTGCTGCCGCAACCAATCCTGAAAGTAAAAGTGTTGTCATTGGTATGCATCCCGTCGTCTGTTTTGGGGTTGTTTTAGCGGGTAGTGTTGTCGTGGTTTTTTGATAGTCGGGGTCTGCTTCGGGCATGCAGTCAGGGTCCATGCGGCCGTCTTGTATTCCATCACAGGTGTTGTCTTCCGACCCCGTCTGGCAGTCTTGGGGGCAGAATATGTAGTCCTCGCCTTTCTGACAAAACCCGTCCGGATTGCACGCAAATGTTATGGATGACGCTGGTGTTGCGTAGGTTTTGCCGTATTGGTCTGTTACGGTTGCCGCAGCCAATAGCACGGAACCTGTGCCCGTTTTTCTAATACTATACGTGTACTCCTTGTTTTCTCCCGGCCTGAATTCCTCCCGCCATCTCATCAATGGCACCTGAAGGTTTTCATATGTCCTCATGTACGGTTCCGGTGCATTAATATACTCTAGCCCCGGCCGTTGGGGTTCCACGACTAACAGTGTGAGTGGGGCGTCATGGTTGTTGCTGACTCTTATCGTGACTTTCACGGTTTCTCCAACAGTCGTATTGGCTTTGTGCGTGCGTGTGATGGAAATGTTGGTTGAAACTCCTTGAGTTGTCGGCGCTTCCAACAGTTCTTCACCAGTCTCCACGGTCGCGTTGGCTGGAATATCATCCGGCCTTACTCCTATCTCCTGAGCTGATGCGAGTGAGATCATAATCAAGGCCGTGAGGATTATCGTGATTTTCTTCATCTTGGAACTCCCTCGCACCCGTATATGTTACTGTTTGACGGACAGTTGCTTACGCTATTGTCTACCTCATCGCTCGAGCATCCTCCATCCATGTTTCTGCAGTAGTCGTACCAGGCGAGTGTCGGCCTTCCCGGCGCGCTCTGGTTGACTATGGGGGCGAATGTTCCCCCGAACACTTCCCCACCCCGGTTCCCTACAGTGTCCACATAATGCCATTTAGCTTCCCCTGGGAACCGTACCAGATTGTATCCGTGACCGTCCCCGTCCACGCTTAACACGTCATCTTTGTTATACCCTATTTTTCTGAGCATTGTTGTCACTGCTATAGAGTAGTCTACGCACGTTCCCGTCGACAGTTTATTGATGCTTGCGTGGGCTGGCACGTCGGTTAATCCGTCGCTGTTGTCCCTCCAGTTGGTGTCGCTTGACCAGTGGCCGTGTTTCCCCCATTTCGTGCAGGCTATGCTGCATATCCCCACCTTATTGTATTCGCACCGGTGGCCGCCCATCGCAAAGTCTGGATGGTATCCCCCGTCTCCCGCACAACTTAGCGTCGTCCCCATCTCCCATGCCGCCGGGTCCACATGGAATTCAGAGCATCCCGACGGACAGTTGTCTGAATCGCTGCAGCATAACTCACCGTCAAAGTAGCCCTGCATGTATACTCCCGCACCCCCAAAACCGGATATCGCGTATAAGGCCAGGCATTTCTTAAATGATGCAGTATTCAATGCTATGTCGATGCCCGAGACAGTCCTCGCCCAATTGCACGCAGCTTCCTTACGGTCCTTATGGGGCCATCCTAGAGCTGACGAGTAGTCCTCGTTTTCACAACATTTAAGGGCATCTTCAACTATGTAATCTAGGTTTTCGTCACAGACTTCATATTTGTCACAGCTGTCCGAGTCCGTATTCCACTCTATCTTCGGGCCGTCACTTGTCGGCCACTTGTGCCTGCATGGCCCGTCTGTCGGCGCCCATCTGGCGCCCGTCACGCATGGACTGCATGGGGGGCACCAGCTTCCGCCGCAGTCGACACCGGCTTCATCACCATTCCTCACCCCATCCAGGCAGCTCGCAGGCTTGCAGGCCCCTTCAACGCATATCTCCGGAGTGGGGCATGTTATGTCGTTGTAGGCGTCCATGCATGGGTAGTCGCTGGTCTTCCTGTATTCTCTTAACGTGTCCTGGTTTATGCAGTAGTCTGTATGGCCTAGGGATGTTGTCCCTCTTTCACCCGGGTTTTCTCCTCCGTCAGTGTCTCCGCACGTGCACCTGTTTCCTGAGCATCCCAGGAGGCAGTCTATGTCCTGATGGTTTTTCGCGCATCCTTCCCCCCCGCCTGTTATCTCCCAATAGTATTCCCTTAATGTACTGGCTGTGAGGCATTGGTCTTGGGGGTCGCCTTCCAGGGCCGTGTACTGGTCCGGGTCGTTTCCGTCGCCGACCACGCAATTGCATGCTCCCTGGACGCATCCGTTTTCACAGCTGATTATCTCGTTGTGCACTCCTTCTTCATCGCACCAGAACTCCATCACTCCCCCGCCGACGCAGTAGTCGGTGTAGTATGTGGGGTTATAGTCTGAAACCTCCAGGTCCAATACAATCTCACTTGTCATCCCCCTATCATTTTGCCGGAGCTCTAAATTGGATGGGTCTACTGCCATCCCAATATTCACCATCATTTCCATGTCTACTGTTGGGGCTGCATTATCCGGGCGTGTGAATTCCGGTGATACTTCCCCGTCCTGCTCCATGTCACATTTGACTGTTCCCTTCACGTATTTTATCATCCCATGGTCTGTGTCATCGCACCCGCACCCCCATCTGTCATAGTACTGGTACGTGAACTGTGCGTTTGTTGTTGTGCCGCATGTCTCGCAAAAGCATAGGTCACAGGCATCTCCGACCCCGTCAGTGTCTGTGTCTATCTGGCTTGGGTTTGACGTGTTTATACAGTTGTCTCCGATATCAGGGACTCCGTCCGAATCCCTGTCTGGCAGCGAGACTTGTACTGTATGGGCAAAAGTCAATGTTGTCGTGGTCGTATGCAGTCTGGCGAGTATTTCCCCCACAGATGGCATAACCTGGGCTGGAATAGTTGTTGTGGTCTTCACCCCCTTAACTGTTGTTGTGGTTTTCTCCAACGTAGATGTAGTCTCTCCCAGTGTCGTAGTGCTTTTCCCCAGCGTTGTGCTTGTCTTCCCCAGTGTTGTCGTGGTTTGCTTTAATGTTGTTGTGGGTGTCTGACACAGGCATTTCCCATAGTAGCTATCACATACTTGGCCTTGACTGCAGTATCCCCCGCATTGCCCGGTCTTAGGGTTTAGCGTGCACGGCATTATTGTTGTCGTCGGGACTGGAATGCATGCGCAGTAGCTTCCCTGATGCGTCAGATACATCTGTACCGCACACACCTGGCCTGCAGGGCAAGTCCCCTCCTGGCATTGACCCGGACTAGTCTGAGAACACGTGTACTGTTGTGCGGCAGACACAGGCTGCATCAAAAACAGCAAAACCAACACCACCCTCATAGTCAACAATTAAACAGAAGACTATAAAACAATATGAGCCGCTATGGCTCGCCCCGGCCGCGCTAAACACGCAGGGTTCCTTTCTCGATAAGATATTGTTATTAATATCCCAAAAATATGTGAATCAGGATGAAGATCCTATTTTTCTTTTTAGGCAACAAATACATAAAACAGAACTGTCTGGAGCTAAGGAAAAAATAACCCCGTGTTTTTCGCTTTACACGCTAGGATTAAGCCTAAAGCGAACAAAAAGTACGATTTATTACCCTGGATTTCGTAGATTTTGTATAATGGCTTTTTTCCGCAGGTTTTGGAGGAGACAAGATCCTGAACAACAGCCTGAAAGGCAGCCTGAAAAGCCTCCTGAAGATGTTTTACGTGTTATCGAGCTTTCTGAAGATGATGTGAGACATTCCCGTGCACAGTGGACTGGATGGCCTGCCGGCAATCTCCCATCGCCAAGACAGACACAGATGAAGCCGACAGTCCTAGGATACGATCAGGCAGTGATGCGTGCAATGGGCGTCACTTGCGTGGATGGTGAGGACCCGTATGCAACCTATCCTATAAGGGATATCCATGATCCAGAAAGCGCAAGGATTGCTCCGGTCGGAAAGGTCGATGGCAGGCAAGGGATATTCTACGTGCCAGTGGTCAGGGGAGAGCTTTCGAGAGTCAGCCTAGAGTCAAAGGTCGGCCATCCTGCTGACGTACAGTATATCCCCCAGCAGGAAGAGATGATCGTCAAACGGGGTGGGATGGCTGGACGTTTCAGCGAAGATGGGGTCGACCAGATGACATGTATCGTCGACAGGCAGCCGAGAATCGGGGAAACCGGACCCTACAAGATACCTGGGGATGCTATGGAAATTCCCGTGACAGCAGACATGATACGAGTCGATTCTAGAAGGCCATCGTTTGAAGATTCTAGCATGCCGGCTGCGGCGGCAAGCGTTATGGCACCTGATGACGGACAGGATGCGGAGTTTTCTGCGCGCGTCAAAGGGCTGGTTGAGAAGGGGGGTGTAAGGATCACTGTCCATGGAAAGACAGCTGAAGATGCTGAGAAGCCGACTTTCACGGCACGATTCGTTAAACGCAATATGGGCAGTGGAGTATATACAGATGTGCTGACGCTAACGCCTTTCGACGCTGATGATGCGGATGCCGTGCTTTCAGTCGGTTGTGAGTCGAATGGGCCGAACGAGTCGATGAGGGCGGAGATGACCGAACGCGGCTTCTCTTTCACGCGATACGAACGGCATGGGACAAGTAAGGATGACACATATTTCACGGGAGTCAGAATCGTCATGCCGTTCTCATCCAGGAAGGTAGGAGAGTTCACGGTTCCTGTCGGGGACGAGATGGAAGAATCGAGGATACGATACTGTATCACAGGAAAAGATACAGGACAGGTAGTAATCACGCAGCCAGACGGGACATGGTATAAAGTCGATATCGCATCTGCAAGAGATGAACTAGTCCAGGTAACACGCAATGAACCAGGTGGTGCATACCTTGAGCTTAGTGGAGACAGTGAGCTCGGTGGTTTTCTAAGGGATACTGCACAGGCAAGAGCCGGAATGTACCGGGAGATGCAGGAGACCGAGGGCGTATCCAGGATTTTCGCCCCACTATTCAGGGACATAGGGCCAGTCCCAGAAGCCCAAAGGCCTGATGTTGTAAAAGAAGGGATTGTCGGCGAACCATTGAATCCCGCATTACACTGGAATGAGAACGAATACGGTCAACACCCGGATGCTGCAGTCAACAGGCTGCTGCCCGAAAATCTCAGATTGCCGGCAGCGTATCCGCCAGACCTTGCAGTAGACAATCAACCATTAGGATACAGGGCACCATACCCTCCAGACCAATGGTATGAGAAAAGCCATGCTGACCGCACACGAGGCCGCCTAAACAGGCCATACACTATGGGATTCGAATTATATCAGCGCATGGGGGTTCTCGCGGCCTCGAGAGAGTATGCGGAGGAAGTACTTTCAGGACGAAGGCGAGGAATCATCCTCCGCCCATTGAGTCCGGAAAGCTACGGCCTTGGACTGCAGGTAGACGCTCAGCAGGACGGGAATATCAGATTCTCAGGCATGGGTGTTGGCCCTGATCCGACACACTACGTGCGTACTAATCTCATGCGCGGTGGCTGCACCTGCTATGTGAGTGACGGCAAAGGAAAGGTGACGGACTTCCAGTTCTATGCAGCATCAACACCCATGGATGACTTGGGGATAGAGCAGGTCTCAGTGCATCCAAGGGGACGGGAAAGATTTCCTGTCAAATTTGTTACAGACGGTGGCCACTACCATGCGGATCCAACATACAAGGTGGCGGACGGGACAGAAGGGCCTGACGCAAAGCCTCCTGGAGACGACGAGACTATCACAGTCAATACGGACACGATACCGGGGCTCACACAGCAGCAATCAGTAACAGGTATCCGGGAAGTCATCGGAAGGTTCTACCGTCCATTCGGGCCAGGAAACGTACTAGTCGGCCGTGGTGGAGGATTCGGTCTTGGCATGTCGACATTCAGCTTGGACAGGGACTGGATAGTCGCAAGCGCTGATGATAAATTATTGTACACTCCAGGGCCAGAGCAAGAAGAGGCATTCCGCAGGGCCCTCGACATAGGATTCCTCGACAGAGATTAAGAAGACGTGTCTTGCAGATTAAGGAAAGACCGTCTGGAGCTAAGGAAAAACTAGAATTCGAATTCCCAAATCAAATGAAAATCATGCCCCCGAAATAATAATCCTCCAGAAGCTAAAACAATAGAAATTTTAGGGTTCGACGCCCCGGCCGGAATTCGAATCCGGGTCGCGAGATTTCCGCAAACTTAACTGGCTTGCATCGTTAGGTCATCGAGCCCTTTTGGGGCGAGGATGGCCTTTTTGATGAAACTTTATTAAAGTTTCCGACAGTCTCGCATGATAGTCCGCTACACTACCGGGGCGTGTGGGATTTTGTGGGTTTTTTATTATACTGCTTTAGGGTTTAAATAGGTTTTGCTGGGGGTGTTTTCCCTGTTTTTTCGTGTTTTTAGTTTTGGTTGTTTTAATATTCTTCTATGCGTTTTGTGGGTTTGTTTCTGGTTTTTTCGGTGTTTTCAGGGTGTTTGGGTGGTTTGGACGGGTCTTCTGCGACGACATTGCCTTTGGGGGTTGTGGTTTCATCCTCCACCCTCCAGTCCACTACAATGGCTCCCACATCATCCTCTCTGCCGGGTGGGGGTGGTTGCGGGTCTTATCCTGCTGGCGCTGGCCGTGACAATTGTTATCTTCTTTTGGCTGTTGATGAGGGTTCTGGGAGCTTCTGCTCCATGATTGGGGGTGGGGGTGCGAGGGATTCCTGTAACATGCGGTTCGCTCTGAATGAGTTCAACGCCACATACTGTATGAACATCTCTTCTTTCGATTTGAGGCATACTTGTCTCTCCCGGATTGCGTATGCCTTCAATGACTCCAGCGTCTGTGACGTGATGCGTGACGTCCCTTATATGGCAGTCTGCTATTGGCTTGCTGTCTCAAACGATAGCGTCTACGAGCCCACTGAAGACATCTGCCCTGACTCATGTTGGGCTGCCCGGTTCTTCGACAAGTCTTTCTCGGTTGATGACCCTGTCTTGTCTCAGGCTTTCCTCGAGCTCTCGCGCAGCATCTATGTGCGGTTGAATTCGTCGGGGGATGTGGAGTACGTTGACAAGGCGTTGAACAAGACGATCGTGGAGAACAGGGGATGCCCCCCGTACTGGGAGGAGGCCGCTAACCAGCAGTGTTATGCTGCAGACGACTATCTTGCGGCAGGTGATTATGAGTCTGCTCTGGCTCACGCGAGGACTGGCTTGAAGATGTATGAGAGATGCTATCTCCCGTGCATGAGGAACAAGTGCCTTGCGTTGGAGCAGGAGATTCTAGTCCGCCTATCTGATTCCGGGAAGTCGGGTTACGGGAAGTTGTAGATCCCCATCCAGTCTATGCCGCCCACCCACCCCATGACCACCGCAATCTTGTATAGGACGAAGAGCCAGCCCATTATGCCGTGTATCAGGGCCCAGACTATCGAGTGGTTGTCCATGTAGGATATGACTATCGCCAGCACTGATCCTGCGGAAAACTGGATTATGGTGGAGCCACCGCCATTGCCTTCGCTCATGAAAGAATATTACTGAAAACCAGGTAAAAAAGGGTGTTTCCCGTCTTCCGGATTTGAACCGGAGATCTGCCGCTAGCTGCTCATACAGCCGCAAAACCCTGTGAAAAAGGGCTTTAAACCAAACTACAGGCGGCCGCGTTAAACCAAACTACGCTAAGACGGGGTCTTGAAATAGGATAGATAATATGTGGTTTAATCAATAAAAATAACCCCCTCCTAGTCCAAGTATCTCTTGATGTATTCTGTTACGCCGAGATAGGCTGCTGCAGCCAAGCCTATGGCCGAGCCTATCCAGTAGCTGAAAAGCCTCTCCACAAGGTTCGCGGCCATGGCGGAGGAGGCTGCGACCCCGAACATGCTGTAGACCCAGGTTCCGACGCCCTCCCAGATTCCGAGGCCGCCGGGGATTATGCTGGCGAAGGATGCGGCGGCAACCGTTATCCTGCCTATCAATACGACATCCCAGGGGAGGTTCAAACCCATCATCATGTTGAAGATGATGTACATGCGGAATATCCAGAGCATCTGGTTGAGTGTTGAGACGAGCACTCCGACGGTTATTATCCTCCAGTCCATCATGGTCTTCCTCATGCTGGACATGAAGTTGCCTATTATGTCGTCTATCCTGGTTTTAGCGTCCTTCGCATGGTCCCTCAGGAAGCCTACGGGAATCCTCTCGATAAGGCCTAGGGTGACTTCAATCATCCTCAAGGAAATCCTCTCGTTCACGAAAAGAGTCATGATGACTGCGGACACGAATAGTATGAACAATCCTGCGACACCCAGCAGGAGGGCGACTCCGACACTGACGTTGTACATGAAAGACAATCCTATGCCTAGGAGCACGAGCCCGAGGAGGGGGAAGACCTCGAGGAACAAGTCGACTATAACGCTGGCTGCGGAATCCTCAGTGGAGATGTCGTCCACCCTACTCAACAGGTAGGCTCTAATCGGCTCACCCCCCGCCATTGAGATGGGCGTCAGGTTGTTGATGAGATACCCGACGAAGGAGACTGGCAGGATCTTGCGGAAAGAAGCCTTACTATGCCGCAGCACGATACTCCACTTGACTGCCCAGAGGAACATCATAACAAACTGGATGCACAATAGTATCATGAAGTACTTGAGGTTCATGAACGCGAGATCCCGCAGGACCTCCCAGAATCCGACCCACAAAACAAGGCTCATGACTATCAGTACGCCGAAAAAAAACAATACAATGAACCGGTGGCGACGCATATTAATTAAAGGACTGGCTATAATAAAACCCGGAGGCGGTTAAAATCAAGCAAAACCTTAGGCAGAGGGCTCTAGTGCGGATAGACGCAGGCTCCAGAGACTTCGGGCCGCTCTCAGTCAACCTCTACGAGATCATGGAAGACACCAACCGGGTTCCGGACCAGGTCCGTGTCCAGAGAATCCTAGACCAATCCCGCCAGCGGGAGAAGTCAGACGCCCAGCTGGTGAAAGAACTAGTGGACCTGACGCCGCCGGAAGCAAGGGAAGCCTACCGGACGAGGGTGGGTGAAGTCGACGAGCTGGCAGGCGAAATAGCGGGCGAAACCACCCGATTCCTGGATGCAGGGGACCCGGTGATAGACTCCCACAGCCGCAGATCCAGGAAAACACACCCCCTCCTACAACGCAAAGACGGCGTCAAATACGTCAGAGACACGGCAGACCCATACCGGACCATAGTACGTGAAATACGGAAGAGGGTCGCCCCAGGAGGCGAAATAACCCTCTCAGGAGGCTACTTCCCAGCATGCATAGCCACCGCAGCAACACACCTCGCGGCCGCAGGATACGCCGTCCAGATACCTGAGAAACTCACGGAGGCGGAGAAAACACGGACAGACAAGAGACCACGAGACTACCTATCCCTCCAAGTCATATTCTACGACCGGATAAGCAAAACACAGGAAGAACTACGCCAAACCGGGGAACTAGACGAAAAACACGAGATAACAGCCCGAAAAACCGAAAAACCCGACGGACAAGTACTATGGACTGTCACCCGAACACCAGTCAAAAAACCAGCAGATTAAAAAACACGAAAAACATAATAAAAACACTCAAAAACGCCGAAGCCAACCAGGCTTCGGCCGAAGCACACAGAAACCTACGGTTTCTGAGCTTCGCCATCCCCACATTCGTTCGGATGCCGAAGTAGCTCAGATTGGTTAGAGCGCCAGACTCATAAGCAGAATCTTTATTAAAGATTCATCAAAGAAGCCATCTTCGTCCTAACGGACTCGATGGCTTTGTGGCGTGGATACCACCACGGCTAGGAGCTTCAGGATAACACAATTTGGGTCAAGGTTTTACCCGACCAATGGGACGGTAAAAGCTTGTGCTGAGTTATCTGGAAGTCGCGTGTTCAAGTCACGCCTTCGGCAAGATTACTTTTTGTAACTAGATTAGTTGCTTTGTTATTCCTGCTCCGAGTAGGGTTAGTATCATTGGCAGTGCTGGGATGCAAAAACACATGTTCTTTTTTGATTGTGAGAGTATTTGTTCATCTTCTTCGTTCTCTTGGTTAATCTTTTTTATTTCATCTTTTACATCAAACCCGGTTTTTTGGTATTCGACGTTGGCTTGGACGCTTATCATCTCTCCTGGATTTAACGTTATCTGCTCCAAGGTTTTATTGATTGTCACGGATATTTTTCCATCAATCAATTTATATTCAGCATCTCCGTTTGTTTTTTGACTGGCGATAAATTGTGTGCCTAAAACTCCACCATATCCTGGGTCTGTTATTACCTTAAATACTTTATCCTGTTTCACTATGTTTATCCAAACGTCGCCCCCACTTAATTGTAAGCCGTCTGGGAGTATTGTTAGATGAGTATCTGATTTAACTTTGAAAATCGCTCCATCAGGATACTTTATTAAAGCCCGACTATTTTCTCCGGTTTTTATAATATCATATACTTTCAATTCAGCAGGAGTATTTTTGTCCAGAGGTATCCAACTACTTTCCCTATTTCTTGATAGGCTAATATCTCCTCGAATAAATGTTACCGTCATTTTATCATCTATGTCCTTAGTTATATCCTTCAACAGCTGTTCTTTTTCTCCTTTGTCAGGCATAATTATATTGATTTTAACATTGTATACTCCGCACACTCCGCCGCAAACCTCAAGCTTAACCTGACCGGATATGGATTTTTCTTCGGAGTTTGGGGTATATGACAGTAAGAAAGGCATCTCAACCTTATTGCCTTCAACTTTGTTGTCCATACCTTCCTTAGGCCAGTGGGCAAAATCGTCGCCGAGCCTAGCATCCATAGTGACATAGGAGACAGTTCCACCTGTGCGATCCACACTCATCAACCCCTGTAATATTACCGTGCCGCCAGTGTATACGCCCTCATGGTTTGGCGGGCCATCATCGTCTCCTGAAAAATCGGCACCTGAGATGCTATACTCAAGATATGCATCACCAGGACTTCCATAGGAATTAGAGACACTCTCAGCAAAAACAATAGATGATAAACTAAACAAAAAAGAGAGTAATATAATAAATCTCCTCATTTTAATCTATTCACTAATCTGGAATATAAAGTATGCTTTTTCGAACAAATCGTTCGAGACCCACATTTGGCATAGATGTGAATTTTCAAGTCACTGCAAAATAGTGTAATGTTGTATCCTCTTTTTGTACTTTAAAAAGATATTTTTAGGAATTCAATACCTGCTCATAGCAGGCTTTTTTGGCTTGGTATCTTTTGTATGCTGCTTTGGCTTCACTGGTGTTTCCCTTTCCTGCAGCCATGTAAGTGGTTAGGTTATTGTATGCAAGCGCGTGTTCGGTGGATAATACTTCTTTTCCTTTTGAAAGATTGCATTCCACAGTTGTGTTATCATCCACTACTATCTTCACTATCCCCTGCAATGTTGTTTTTGTCTTCCATTTACCCGGCAAATTCATCCATCTGAAGCTTACCTCATCCATATTGTGGACAGCCGTAACCAACACCTTAACATACCCTCCCTCACGGGTTTTCACTACATAAACACTCCTTGCTTTAGCGGGTGGGTTGCATTCAAACCTGTCATTAGCTGGTATGGTTGCAGTATCAAAGTTTGTCACTCCCAGGTTTGCGATATCATCGCCTCCCATGCACGTTCTCAAACCCGCCTGCTGAAGTTGCCCGTTATTGGCGAATGGCGTCTCCTCAAAATCACAATCCGGATACTCAGCATTACTTTGGCCGGAGGTGAAATCAAACAAGC
>JBDRLL010000035.1:0-49362 GCA_043813075.1 Candidatus Altarchaeota archaeon | reverse complement strand
GGCCCAGCCGTAGGTCATGAGGTATTCGATGGAGGCTTGGGCTTTATTGTGTTTTTCAGGCATCTTTAAGAGTTATTATAATAAGAAAAAATAAAAAAAGAAAGAGGATTTGACCGGGTTTATTCCCTTGGTCCTCTTATTGAACCAGACTCGGTGTGGTCTGTGACTACTGTTCCGATGGTCACGTTGTACGCTATCGAAACGTCCAGCGAGTACACGTCTCCCGTGTTACCTGTTCCACAACCGGTTGCCGTCAGAGCGAAGTTGTCTCCCGCTGAAATCGGGTTTGTTCCGGCGGAAAGCGTCGGTGTCGCGCAAGCAGCGCTGGTACTTGTCTCGTTTATCACGGAACTTGCTAGGTCAATGTTGATTGTCGTTCCCACGCCGTTGGTGAACACTCCTGTGAATGTTCCTCCGCTAGCCAATCCAGTTCCTGCAAGCTGTGGCTTGATTTTAGCAAACCCGCTTGCGGTGACAGTCGTGGTACCCATACTAAAGATACCGAGCTGCCACATGACTATTCCCACAATCATTACGACGAGAATAGCCCAGCCGTACGTCATAAGGTACTCCATGGCACCTTGTCCCTTATTTCCAAACATGTTTTTTCACCTCATCTTTTTTGGTTGACTCATATTCAGCCAGCCAACGCATGTACTTTAATACATGCAATAAACTAATTGATTTATACGGTATATAAACAATACTATGGCCCGTTTTTTGCGTGAAAATAGGGGTTCCAAGTACGTTTGGAGAAACTTGCACCTCAACAGGAGCCGTATCCTGCTGTTTTTCACCCTCCTAGCCCTGGCCTTCCTCTTGTTCATAATGAATGTATTCCCCTACGCATCAATCGGGCTCATACTAATTCCCCTATCGTACGCGCTCGGCATATTCGCCTACAAGAACTACATGCTCTGGCTTGGCGGCTTACAGGGTGAGGAGGAAGTCAGGTCAGCGCTCAGCATGCTGGACGACACATATGCTGTTGTGAGCGAAGTCGTGATACCCCCCAACCACGGGGACACTGACCACATAGTCATTGGACGGAACGGCATCTTCGTGATAGAGACCAAGAACTATGGTGGCGAGATAACATGCGACGGGGACGAATGGTCTAGGAGAAAGATAGGCCGTGGTGGAAGTGAATATAGCCTCGCTATCGGAAGCCCCAGCAACCAGGTCAAGAGGAACGCTAAGGTGCTGAAGGACTTCATACTCCAGCACCAGAAGGAGATATTCGGCAGGAAGGCGCCTCACATATGGGTTCACGGCATACTCGTGTTCACCAACAAAGATGCAGCACTCAACCTAAAAAACCAGACAGTAACCATCATAAGGCCTGTCGGACTGGCAGAACACATAGTCAAGACAAAATCCGAGTCAGCATTCACCAGCAAGCATGTCGATAGGATGGGGGATATTCTGGCCGGGCACTCACGCTGATCATTCCCTCACGCCGCTTATGACTCCACCGTCAATCTTATCGATCCAGACGTCTCCGACACTCGTATTGTACTTTATGGAAACCGTCAGCTTGAAGGTGTCCCCCTGGTTTCCGGTCTCGCACCCTAATGCGACTATCGCAAAATTCCCCCCCGCGGGTATGGGGTTGCTGCCATGTGATATCGATGGTGTCCCGCACGCTGCTGAAGTCTTCGTTATGTTCACGACACTATCCTCCACGTCCAGATAGATCTCGGTGCCTGCCCCGTTTGTGAACACTCCCGTGAACATCCCTCCCGCAGTGAGTCCGGTGCCGGATAATTGGGGCTTAATCCTCGAGAATCCCGTTGAAGTCATGGAGACCTTGCCTGAATCAAGCACTCCCATCTGCCACATGACTATCCCGACAATGCTCACGACTAGTATCGCCCATCCGTAGGTCATGATATATTCCATCGAACCCTGGGCCTTAACACCTACCATCTGACAACACCTGTATCTTGATGTAGCATCTTATTGGACGTTATGGTATAAAAAATTCATATCACAAACAATCCGGAGAAGAAGGACTCTAAGACCATCCTCATGACCACGAAGACGACGATCGGTCCAATGGTCATAACCGGTATGCTGGGTATCCCTGATATGGGTTTGCCTGTCCTTAATATGCCTATCAGGAACGCGCCGAAGAATCCTGAGATGAACAGTATGACCATGCAGTACAGGTAGAAGAAGTCTGGGGTGATCGACATGCCAGTCAGGGATATCATGCTTTCCGGCGCTATCTCCTGCACCTCGGATATGTTGAGCTTGGACATGAGCGTGTAGAATATCGTGACGAACTGGAGTGAGACTGAGAACAGCAGTGGCGCGCCCATGAATATGGCGAACAATATGAATATCGCGTGAGCGCTCGTTTCAGCAGCCATCTGCTTCTTAAGATTGTATTCCGCCCGCATGTCCTTCGAAATCCCCTGCAGGACTTCAGGCAGGTCTCCCCCGGACTTCATGCCCTGTATTACAAGCCTGATGCTCCTATCCAGCTTTTCCGAATTCACATGGTTTGTGAGCGACAGCAACGCGTCAGTCAACGGCACGCCAGTAAGCGTCGAACGCGCCACGTTCTGTATCTCCTCAGCAAGCGGCCCGAATTCAGGCCTCGCAGCGCTCCAGAGTGCGTTGTAGGATGTCATGCCTGATATCATGTTTTGCGACACCATGTTCAGCACGTCCGGCAGTACCGATTCAACGCTCTCAGCCCTCTTGTTTATGAGCATTGTTATCGCTACGTACGGCAGCATCCATATGCCCACGAAGGTTATCGCTACCGCCGAGCCGACGACGTACGGCGGCGCGTTGAATATTATCGCAATCAGGTAGGCGACTATCGTGACCACCACGCTGTAGACGAGGGTCATGCTGACTATCTCGTCTCCGGTCATCTGGACGCCTGCGTAAGTCAGGTACTGGTTCATGTAGTTCTCAGTGGTCCTGGGCAGTATCCTGCTGACTATGTGCGGTATGTAGACCATTATCATCCGCACGTACCTGCTGATCACCCTGAAGAAGAGCAGCACCGCGATGAGGATGATGTTCACCGCCCACATTATGAGCTCTGCGACCATCGACACAGCCTTGACTAATGGTGAGAGCCCCTGCCTGACCGGGCTGCCTCCCGCAGACCTTAATCCTCCCTTGCTTGCCATCCTATATGTTCGGCCTCTTTGATTTTACGAATGATATGAAGAATGCGTGGAATATCGCCACTATCAATAGTATAAGGTAGAATAGTTGTTCGTTTATGAATGTCCTTCCCATGAAGCTTGATAGTATTACCAGTAGTGTGACTCCCATTGAGGGTATGACTATCCCGCACATCATGTATATGAGCCCCCAGAGGTTCAGTTCTTTCCCGTATGCTTTTATCCTGTTCTCCTTCTCGATTCTTATGTCGTTTGATATGGCGTTGAGCGATTCTACGACGTCTGAACCGGATTTTATCGCGTTTACTATCTGCCATAGTGTCTTCCTCAGGTGCTCTGACGGCGACCACATCCCCACGTTGTCCAAGACTTCTGTTATGGACTTTCCCTGCTCTACCTCCTGTATTATGCCCCCTGAAATCAGTGAGCATTCCCCGTATTCCCCTCTCGCTATGTTGACGAGGGTGTCGAAGAGGGGCACTCCAGACGACAGCTGTATCTGCATGTCCTTCAGCATGAACTCAAGGTCCCTGTCTATCAGCATCGCCCTCTGCTTTATACCCACTTTCGGTATCATAGTCAGGTAGAGTGGCGTTACTATCGACGGCACAACTATGAAAAGTATCCTGCTGTAGTTGCTCTTGAACCCCACTTCAAGGTAGTAGAACAGCAGGGTTATCGCGCCCATGGTGAAGAGCACGACTATCGTCATGTAGACTATTACTGCGATATACTGCTTCGTCTCGAGAGTGTATCCAGACCTCCTTAAGTCCCACTCCATCTGGGGGAAAAGCGGTTCAAGACGCCTGCTGAACTCCACCAGGGGCTCAGACATCTTTAATATGCTCCGCGACTCAAGGAAGGAAGTCATTCTTGGCCTTCAAAACTCAACGTCTTTTTATTCTCAACCACGTCCAGCACAGCCTCCTTGTCCAAGTAGTATTCCGTCACCACCCGTCCCACACTGTTGACGTCCATGATGTTCTTCTCAACCATCCACTCCAGTATCCTCCTCTTTCCAGTCAAGTCCACCTCTATGTCTTCTGGGCTCATTCCAGTGAACATCTCCAAGTCCTTGGCTATTCTTATGCTCTGGTTAAGCCTCTCTATGCTGTCGGTCCTCGGGTTCCACTGGTACAGTGTGTTCAGTCTGGGCTTGTTCACGTCATCCTTCAGGAGTTCGACAACTTCCATGGTCCTCCTCTGCCTCGTCCTCCTGTTACGGTACTGGACGACGATCAGGTGCAGCGAGTTCATCACAGCGGACGGTATGTTCATCGGCGGGCTGGTTATCCTGTCAACCACTTCTTGGCCTGTCTCAGCGTGGAATGTGCTGTAGACGCTGTGTCCTGTGTGCATGGCTTCGAACAGTACTTCTGTCTCCTTGGCGGCACGGACTTCCCCAACAATCACCCTGTCTGGCCTCATCCTCAGGGCGTTCTTAAGCAGGTCTATCATTTCAACGCCTCCATCTCCCTCCGGGTTGGGGGGTCTTATGGTCATGGGAACCCACTGGAGGAAGTCGGGCAGGTTCAGTTCCCTCGTGTCTTCCAGGGATAGTATCCTCTGGTTGGCTGGCATGAACGGCATTATGGCGTTCAGTACCGTTGTCTTACCTGAGGCTGTTCCCCCAGCCACCAGTATACTGAGCTCGTATTCGACTGCGAGCCAGAGGAATGCTGCGACTTCAGGGTCTAGGGTCTTTACATCCTCTTTTATGAGGTTGATGACTGTCCATGGCGTCCGCGAGAATCTCCTTATCGTTATAGTGTTCCCCTTCGTTGAGATGGGGTATAGTGTGGCGTTCACACGGTCTCCGGTTATGAGGTGGGCGTCTAGCAGCGGGTTCATGTGGGTTATCTCCCTCCCAACCTCTCTCGCGACCCGTGCGCTGTAGTTCATGATCAGCTCTTCTGTTGGGACTATTATGTTGCTCTTCAGCCACCCGTATCTCTGGTGGTATATCCAGACAACGTCTTTGCTGTTGTTGACTACCACCTCCTCTATGCTATCGTCCAGGAGGAGGTATTCTATGTCTCCCAGCCCTAGCATCTCGTTGACGAGCACCTTGCTCAGCGTTGATACGTATGCTTGTGATGACTTCTTCAGGACTGTCTTCAGTTTCTCCTTAGCCCTGTTCATGAACTTCATCTTGAGCTTTCTGAATTTCAGGACGTCGAACACGTCCCTCGACTCTATCTGAACCTCGCCTATGAGCGCTCTCTTGGTCTCATCCAAGAGTGCTCGTGTCACGAAGTCGATGTGTGGCATGGAGACCATGTAGTGGGGCACGAAGTCTCCGGTGTCAAGTATCTTGACGTCAAAGCTGACGTCTTCAGAGTTTATCTTGTAGGACTCTAGCTCAACCTCCTCTTTCTCGCCTATCTCCTTTGGGGCGTCCCTTGCCTTCGGTATTTTGGGTGTGTGTGTTGGGATATCATCCTGTTTTGCCTCGGACATATCCTTCTTCTCCTCCTCCAGCTTGATGGACTCCAAGTAGGGCTCGCTGAGGTAGTGTGGCTCCAGCTTTATCCTGCCCTCCTTACCCATTTCTTCCGCTATCCTGTTGACTGAAGTAGCGTCCAGCCCCAGGTGTTCCGCGACTTCAGAGACTGCTACCCTGCCTCTAGAATCAACAAAGTTTTGTATAGCTGTTTTTTTTCTCTCACTAGCGTCGTCTCCTGCCATAGTCGTTACCTATTATATTCTTTAAATTAAATTACACGTCCAGAACGACTATCCTGTTTTCAGCGTCGCCGTGGTCCAGGCTAAGGCAGTTTATCCTGTAGACTTCCGGTTCCGTGAATTTCCAGGAGAATGTGCTGCTGCTCAGCAGTTCCACATCCCCCTCCCACACGTCGGGTATTATGCTCAATAAGTGCCTTTCATCAGCAGGAGTCGCCCAGAAGATGGTTGTATTGACTGGCACCGTCATCACCGCAGGCATGAAAACGTCCACACCCGTCTCGTTAGTCACTATTATCGTGCATTCCAGCCCTTCTATGCCGTAGTCGACCGCGTGTTGCACGTCTATCCTGAATCTGTTGTGTTGCATGCCGGATACAGTGCAGTATGCTGGCGTGTCGAGCCAGTACATGAAGTCTACCTGGCTTTTGTTGTAGTCCACGTTTATGCCGAAGCTGGATAGCTCCTCAAGGTCCAGAAGGCTTTCCATGGCTATGCCCTTCGGGGAATAGTGGAGTTCGACCGCGGTCTCATGGCTCTGGTCAACGTATTTCACGCTCAGAGTGTCTCTCCCCTCCATCCTGTCGAATATCGAGGGTGCGTTAACATAGTTTTCACGCGGCATGTAGCATCCCGTGTTTATCCAAGAGTCCATGACGCTCCCGTTGACTATCCTAGGCCTTTCGCACTTGTTTATGTGTCTGGTCATTGACGGCAGCCCGTCGTGCAGGTGGAATGAGGGGTCTTCAAGGGTGTCGAGCGGCACCACGGAAAACACCGGCATGTTGTTGATAGAGTAGAATGTTCTCCCGTGAACGTCTCTCACATACATGTCCCACCTGCCCACCACTATAAAGTGCAGGGAGTCGTAGGGTGCGATGCTAAGGTTCCTGAATCTGATGTCTGCGGTGTAAGACATGTTCTGTGATATGTTCTGCACCTTGAGGATCCAGTCCCTCATGGTATGGTTCTCCATGTACCTTGCCGGCCCGGTCCTGCTGCCCTTGAATGTGCCGCAGTACATGAGTTCGGCTATCGCTGCCTGGGACCCGTTTATGTGATAATGGAATTCACTGCAGTTGCGCATGACGTAGTCGTTCAGATTCTCATTGTGCTCTATTATGTGGTTTATCGCGTATGTGGTCGCCCTCTGAGCGACGATGGACGTGCTCCTCTCAGCATCCTTCTTTATCGACTCTACGAAATAGTACAGCTCGTCCATCGTAAGCCGGCTCACCCTCTCGTTTATCGGCCTCTCCTCTGTGTTGAAGTAGAATAGGACCAGCGAGAATATCATGAGTATGGCCCCCACGGTTATCAGGGTGTAGATGTATCCCCTGTCATCTATACCCATACTATCAGCCTCATTTTAGCTGGACCCCACAGTGACTGGACGCCTATGAGTCCCTGTGCCTGTATGGACATGTTGTTGTTTATGGTGTGGTCTACAATCCAGTTGTTGTCCTCGTCCATGGTCTCGTTCAGCAGCCTCCAGACTGCGTCGTCTATGGCATCATATGACCCTGGGTATGTGTGTACTGCTGAAGTGAACTTGGGGTGGTTGATGCTGCACTGCACGTCCGGCGGTATCTTGTACAACTCTGTCTTCGCAGGGTCCTGTATGTACCAGCAGTCTCCCCTAGCGTTCCTGAAGTTTTCCCCGTAGGATACGTTGGCGATTATGGTGGATGAATGGTATGAGATGTCTATGTCCTCTATGTTCAGTATCCCAGAGTATTTTGACCTGAATTTTACCGGTATGATGCAGTATCCTCCACTGCCGCTCAGCGAGCATCCGTCGCACACGCACCCTGCGGCTACTATCCTGTCCACGTCGCTCGCGAGGTTTCTCGTTCTCTCAGGGCCTATGAAGTCATGTCTCTGCGTCCACTCGTATATGCCGTCGTTTCCTATGTCTAGGGCGATGTCAGGGTCTATCTCTATGCCGGTTATGCTTGAAGAAAGGTGTATTAACATAATCACTGCAGTAAAATAGGCTGTTTTCAGGTTCTTCACCTTTTTTTCACGCATTTCACTCATTTATTTTCTATTCTCCTAAAAATAAGGAATGGCTTCATTCTATGACTGGCTGCAGGTCGTGTTTCTTGCGGTGTTGCCTTGGCTTGAGTTGAGGGGGGCGATACCGTATGGCATAGTCAGGGGTTTGGATCCGGTACTTGTCTTCATTGTCGCGACAACAGCTAATGTCGCGATAATCTATCCTTTATTCAAGTTTCTCGACTGGTTCTTCTTTCTGCTGAATAAGCTGCCTTTCATGGACCGTATAATCTCGCGGGTCCAGAATAAGGCGAAGCCCTACGTCGACAAGTATGGTTTCATGGGCCTGGCTTTTTTCGTCGGTGTTCCTCTGCCCGGGACTGGGGCTTATTCCGGTGCCCTCGCAGCCCATGTGCTTGGCATTAAGAACAGGAAGGGTTTGCTGTCGATAATACTGGGTGTTGTTTTTGCTGGTGTTGTCATAACCCTCCTGTCGACCGTGTTCAAGGGGACTGTCGACTGGCTGTTGAAGTATTAGCCTATCTCCTTATGCCCTTAATGTATCTGTTAAGTTCTTCCGCGAATTTTTTCTTGTTGTCCCTCAGCATGTTTTTCTCTGTCATGGACTCGAATATCTGGTTTCTCAACTTGACGCTCCTGCTTTTGCTCACTTTCGTGATGAACGGCAGCTTCTCCATCTGAGGGTAGGTCAGTTCTATCACCTTATGCTTGCGGAGGGATTCGAGTATCTCGTTGAGCGTGTATATGCTCACATCCAGTTCGGCGGCAATCTCTGACGTATCAAGCATCTCTGATTTCTCCAGCCTGCCTAGTATGTAGAATGACAGTAGTCTCCTCTCCCTGCTGCCCATGCTGGCCTCGTCCACCCCTTCCATGCTCTTTTTGAGGCGTGCCTTGAACCCGTCTTTTGAACTGTATCTCCAGCTTTCGTAGAATATCCTGGGTTTGACCATGACGTCGGCGTTCATCAATATGATGAGCGCTAAAAACCCTATCAGTCCAACGTAAACAGTGGTCTTCGAGTCTATCGCAACATGCCATACGACAATTATTGTTGATAGAATGGCTATTCTGGCAAGGTTCTTGTTGGCGTTGGCCATCGGTCTAAATCTTCTTATCGTCAAAGTCTTCCAGTTCTTCCAGGTCTCCTTCTCCTGGTCCGCCGTCCCTCTTGAGTTTTTCCAGCGATTTTTCTATCCTGTTGATTTCTTTGTCGTCGACTTCTTCAGAGACGTATTCCGTCTTTTTCCTTGCTTTCATGACGAATACTACTGCTATTATTAGGACTACCGCCGCCAGACCGCCTACAATCCTCAGGTCTATTTTGAAGCCGCTCCCGCCGTCTCCCCCTTGCCTTGACGCGTTTTCCACTCTCTCTATCATCCTGTCTGCTTTTACTATCGAGACGTTGTCTCCTGCCATGACGTAGTATTTCTTCGCCATCTCGGCGTATTCAACCGCCTTCTGGTAGTATAGGGTCCGCTCGTACTGTTCTGCCCTCTGATAGTGGTCGTCTCCGATGCTTGTGACGAGCAGTCTTGTCTTTCCAGTCCCGTTGTGGTATTTTATGTCCTCGTATATCTCCTTTGCCTTGTCAATGTACTCCATTGCGGCGGAATAGTTTCTCAGTGCCTTGAAGCTCAGTGCCTTGGTATAGTATGCGTCTGCCTCCATTTTCCGCCTGCTCATCTTCTCCCTGTTTATCTGTTCTATGAATTCGTCTATGGACTCGACGCTCTTCGTGTCGTTTATCTCCTCGTATATGTCCCTAGCCTTGTTAGCGTATACCAGCGCTTCTTCAAGGCTGTTCACCGAGTAAAGGCTTATCGCATCCTGGTAACCCCTCTCCGCCTCATGCTTCCTGTATAGTGCGAACTCGTTGTTGATTTTTCCTATGAGTATGTCTGACCTGCCTTCGCCGTCACTGTCGCTTATCTCCTGGAACAGGCTCTTCGCTTTCTGGGCGAATATCATCGCCCTGGTGTAATCTCCTCCCTCAAGGTTCTCGTATGCAGTCTCGTAGTAAGTGTTCGCCCTCTTGGTCTTAACGTAGAATTCCGTTAGCTCAAAGCAGGTCACATTGTTTATGGAATACACTATCATCTCATTCCTGTTGTTCTTGTCAAGGTCTGTTATCGCTATGCCATACGTGTCTTTGCCCAAATTCTGCTTCCAAAGCAGTATGCCGTTGGGGTCAAACACGTATACTCTCTTGTCGCGGGAGGTCGCAACTATGTCCAAGTAGCCGTCTTCCTCTATGTCAACGACCTCTATGTCCGTTACTATGTCCTCGGCCTGCTGCTTCCATTGGACTTTTAGTTTTTCCCCCAGCAGTAGTATGGAGCCATCATCCGAACCCACTATGATCTCTACCTCACCGTCCTTGTTCACGTCTCCTGAAGCCACACTCCTTATAGATGATCTAGCTATCCTGTCCTTGATTATGGGTTGTGTGTAATTCATAATCTGCACTTCACCACTCTCTGTCGTGAGTATTATCTCACTGTCCTTATCCAGTGTTATGTCTGCCAGATCGAAGTCCAATATGTTGTTGTCAGCACCCTCCACTACCACACCCTCATCATCCCTCAGTTTTGTCTCGTAGGTCGCCGTTAGATTGCCTTCGTGGTCGAGCATTATTATGCTCCCATTGTACGTCGGGTATTCCGTGAGATTCCACCCCTTGTACGTCTTCGTAATCCACTCGCATTTTTCAACAGTATAAGTCCTCAAGCATTCACCCTGCTCATCCTCATAGGGGGTGTCGTACCACTTGCATCCACTGCAGTCGCATTCAGACTCCGTATACTCCATGCTCTCATTCACGTACTCCAAGTCCTCACACTCCTTTTTCCTCACAGTGTAGTCCTTGAATTCATTGTATATGTATGTCGTCAGGTCCCCTAGCGCCGCGAATATGGTCTCCTTGTCTGAGGGATATCTCCTAGCCGCCTTGATCTCATTAACGCTGTCCCTTGTCGAATAGTTCCACAGCAGGTTGCCTTTGGCGTCTATGAGGGACACACTACCATAGTTCCTTATGACCTTGTACAACACCTTTGTCTGCTGGGTTATTGTGCCATCCTCCTCCGGGTTGAAGCCTGTCTTACTGTATTCGTAAACCTTTTTCGCACCCCCGAACCCTAACAAGACCTCGTTCCTACCGTTATTATCAACGTCTGAGACAAGAATCTTATTGACTCTCCCAAAGCCAGATGCATTACCCACAGCATACTGCCCCTTGTAATGCCCGAACTCGTCCAGGATAATAACGTGCCCGGTGCTCAGTCCAACCAGCACCTCCTCCTTATCATCCCCGTTTATGTCCCCAGTCCCCACGTCCCCTATCAGCGAAGGAGTGCTGTAAACCCATTTCGTCTCCAGGTTATCCCTGCTGACTGGCCTGGTCCCGTATCTCTCCCCCGGGATGTAGGTGTATCCATGGTCGAACTCGTATTTCGTGTACGGCCCCTTAAGGATGTCTTCTGTTTCAGGCTGTGAGCTGGCGTTCACTGCCAGCAGCATCAGTATTGATGCGGTTATTATCTTTTTACTGTTCATTTTACCTAGTCGACTGGTGGTTCGACGTGCTCCAGTACTTTAGCTATTATGTCGTCCGGCGTTACTCCGAATTCTCTCGAGTCCGGGTTGAGTATTATCCTGTGTCTTAGTATGGGGAATGCGAGGGTCTTGATATCCTCCACGGTAACGTAGTCCCTCCCCTCCAGGAAAGCCTTTGTCTTGGCGGTCTTTGAGAATGCTACTGATGCTCTGGGGCTTCCTCCAGTAGCCACCTCCCGCCTTGACCTGGTCCCCTCAACGATCCTTATGGCGTATTCCAGTATGCTGTCTGATATCGTGACGTTGTTCTCTATCTCCTCCCTTATGATGAGTATCTCCGGGGGGTTGAATATCTTGTTTATCGTCTCTTTCATGCCTTTTATCTTGACTATCGCCATCTCCTCCTCTAGGCTAAGGTACTGCATAACCACCTTGAAGAGGAACCTGTCTTTCTGCGCTTCTGGGAGCGGGAAAGTGCCCATCTGTTCCACCGGGTTCTGTGTTGCGAGGACTGTGAACGGCTGCGGGAGCTCGTGCGTTACGCCGCCCAATGTAACCTCCCCCTCCGCCATGGCCTCGAGCAGCGCTGACTGTGTTACTGGCTGCGCCCTGTTTATCTCGTCCACAAGAAGCAGGTTGGTGAATATGGGGCCCTTCTCCAGGACTTTTTCCCTTGCCGCTTCGTCGTAGGCGACTTTCCCCATTATGTCTGTGGAAGTCAGGTCTGGAGTGCATTGTATCCTCCTGAATATCATGTCCATCGTCTGGGATATTGTCTTGCTCAGGACTGTCTTTCCCATACCTGGGACGCTCTCGAGTAGTATGTGCCCTCCGCTGAAGATGGATATTATTATGCCTTGTATGACCTCGTCGTTCCCGATGACTACCTTGTGGACTTCGTCGTGTAGTTGCCTGAACTGTTGATATACGTCCTTATCGCGTTCTACCATCTTAGGGTTAGTTATTTATTTTCCGTATAAAATACACTCGTGTTCCAGTTTCTTCAGTTGTTTGGGGTCTATTGCGGCTGGGCTGGCTCTTATAACCATTATAGCGTCGCTGGTGCTTACCTTGTCTCTTATGAATTGTATGAACTCTCTTGTTATGCTGAATCCGACGGTGTCTATCAGGTATTCTATGCCTTCAAGCAGTATCATGCTCCTTTCGTCCGACTCGATGAAGTTCGTGAGTATGTCGGACAGTTCCTGGGGGTCTGAAACGCACTTGTATTCCACTCCTGTCTTCACGTCGCTCAGCCAGATGTACCTGGTCTTCTCGAGATTGTACTGGCTCTTTATGTGTGCTGGGTTGCTTCTGGTCACGTAAATGCCGCTGTAGCCCTCATCCAGTTGTTTCTGGAATAGTCTTACTGCCGCATACCTCTCATCATCCATTATTATGTATGTCAGCCCAACCTTCAGCCCGCCCTCGGTCTTTCCTTCATCCACCTTCTCTCCTTCAGCAACCACGTTTATCCTGACTTCATTGCTGGACTTGAAGAATCTTGTCCCATGAATGTCTCTGTAGAACATTTCAAGCGGCTTAACGTTGAACTCTCCTTTCTCACGCGGGGTGAACACGTACTCGAACTTTTCTATCACACCCGGCTCTATCTCATCCATGGGTGGGGGCGACTCGCCCCTCTCAAACCCTTCTGACGGGTTGCCTATGAAACGGAGCCCGTTAACCTTCTGCTTTGAGTTGTTGACTACACTGACCCTCAGGGTTAAAGGCTTCCCTATAATCGCGGTCCCGGGTTGTTTCACTGTTATCGACACTCCCTCATCCTCTTCCTCGGTTTTTGCCTTGCCCTCCTCCACGGCCTCGCCGCTCACGACCGCTATGCTAACCTCGCCGGACCCTTTCATGTAGTTCCTGTTGTTCTGGTCCATGTATTTTATGCTGAACGGTATGAACGAGTATTCACCCTCCTTAATGCACTTCAATTCGGTTATCGCCTTCGATGACTTGCCCGGCTCTATGCTCTTTATCTCATCCGTGGTCCGTATAAGCTTGAATTCCTTTGGCAGTGTGGGCTCCACAAGTATCCTTAGTACTGGGGAACTGCTCATGTTGCTTATGGTGGCGTTTATGACGAACGTCTCCCCGACGCTTACCTTATCCGGGATGTCGACCTTCAGTATGACGTCCGGTTTTGTCTTAAGATTCTCAATCATCAACTCAACCTCGCTCCTCGTCCTCTCCAGCAGGTTCATGAGACTCAGCTCGATGCCGCCGGCCTTTATGACCTTCTTGAGGAGCGTCATGGATTCCTCCAGCTCCTTCTCAGCGTTCTCATGCATGCCCTGCTCCAGCTGGATCTTCCCCTTTATGTCGTGCATCACGCCGCCTATTATGTCCCTCATGTCTTCCAGCCCCGCCTGGTCATAGTACTCCAGCGATTTCTCCAGCTTCTTCACAGCATCCTTGTTCTCCCCTATGTTCATCTCGCATATGCTGGCATGCCATAGGCCGTCTGCCATCCGTTTTATCTTAACGTAGTCCTCCAGCTTCTCATCCTTGTTTTCGTCCACGAATTTCCCGTAATTTTCAATAGCCCGCCTATACAACTCCCTGACCCTCTCGTCGCTGTTGAATCTGCCGTAGGTCTCCGCCGCCTGCATGTATCCGTCGCCGGCCTGGAACCAGTTCTTGTTATCCTCCTGAGACCTCGCGTATTTTATGAACACTTCGACTGCCATATGGTAGTTCTTATAGTCTGTTTCAGGCGTCTCCACAACGTCCATGGTCACCTCATTACTCGCCCTCACGTACTTGTGTCCTGCAGGGTCCTTGTAGAACACTTCCAACGGCCTAACCCTGAATTCCCCTGAAATGGTGGGCGTCACCTCTAGGGAGACCTTTCTGGAGCCTTTGTCTTCGAGTTCCAGCATCCTCTTCGGGGATGACTCCACCCTTATGTCTGGAGGGACGTTCGTGAGGAAGTTGACCTCCTGTATCTTGTCTCCGGTGTTGTTGATTATCTCCGCGTTCAGCACCAGCCTGGTGTTCTTTAGTATGTAGCTGTACTGGTCTACGTTGAGTATGACGTCCCTGCCTTCACCCCCTTCCCCGGATATTTCAGGTGTTATGCCCTCGCCGCTCACGTTCAGCGAGACTTCGTTGCTGCCCTTCATGAACGAGTTGTTCTTGTTGTCCCTGTAGGTGACGTCAAGGGGGTTGAAATGGTACTCTCCCGTTCTAACCGGTTTCACCTGGAACTCCACTTCAATAGTCTCCCCCGCCTTTATCGAAGGTATGAGCTCCGGCTTCCTCACTACATCCACACCCTCTGCGGGGGTGACCATCGCCCTGACCGCCTTAACCATGTATTCCTGCGGGTTTGTGATCGCCGCCCGGTAGGTTATGACCTCGTTGGGTGAGGCATTCAATGGGCCCGTAACGCTTACGTATATCTCCGGCTTCTCCTTTATCGTGGTTATCATGGATTTTATCTCGTCCTCGTTCTTCTCCAAGTACTTTATCTCCTCTATCGTGAATCCGCTCGACTTTACCACGTCGTTAAGGAATTCGAGGGCGTCGTTGAACTGCTTCTCAGCCTTCTCATAGTCGCCGTATTTAACCGACCTTATCCCATCAGTCTTCAGCTTGAACGACTCGGACCTGTTCGCAAGGAAGTGCATCCTGCAGGCGTTATAATACCTCTTCGACGCCTCATAGGATTTTATCGCGTCATCCAGCTTCCCTATGTTGCGGTATGCTTCTCCCGCAAACCAGAGGGAGTCTCCCAGCCTCTTGAGTTTGGTGGGGTCTTCCTCTGTGAGGTCCTTGTTCTCCTCCCAGTACTTGTAATAGCTTTTGGCGGCATTAGTGTAGTGGTCTCTCAGGGTGTCGTCGCTGTTGAATCTGCCGTACGTCTCCGCCGCCTCCCTGTATCCGTCGCCAGCCTGGAACCAGTTCTCGTTAGCCTCCTGGGATTTAGCGTACTTAATGAATGTCTCAACTGCCGTCCGATGGCTCTTGTAGTCTTGTCCAGGCCGTTCGACAACCTCAACGCTCATCTCGTTGCACGCCTTCACGTACTTGTGGCTCTCCTGGTCTTCGTAGTATACTTCCAGCGGCCTTAGCCTGTAGAATCCTGTCTGGGTGGGCGTCAGTTCTATGGAGCCTCTCCGCACTCCGTTGGCTTCCAGTTCCTGTATGACTTCCGGGAGTCGCGTGAGTTTTATGTCTTCAGGCAGGTGTTCCAGGAAGCTTATCTCCTTCATCGGGTGCTGGCCTGTGTTGGTCAGCTTGAAGTTGAGTATCAGCGGTATGTCTGGGAACGTGTACGTCCTCTGGTCTACGTCCAGAACCACCTTTGGCTTCATCTTTATGACCTCTATCATATTCACCACTTCCTTGAGGTTTCTCTCCAGGTAGTCTGCGTAGATCCTCTTCCAGTTCCCCTCTCTGATGGATGCTTCCAGCAGTTCCTTGGATTCTTCCAGCATTGTGCTTGCTTTTGGGTAGTATCCGTGGTCTATCGCGTGTTCTGCCTCCATCTTGCGGAGGAGCGCTTTTGCCACGGTTATCCTTTGTTTGTCGCCCACCTTCTCGTATATCTCCAGGGCTTTCTTGTATTGTTTTTCCGCGTCCCTCAACTCCATTACCGCCTGGTGGCTTTCGCCAAGCATCCTCCTCGCGTCTCCGTATGAAACCAGTTCATCCCCCTTGTCTGGTGGTTGGGTGAATGACTCCAGGTACTTTGTTATCTGGGATATGGCCCTCAGGAAGTACTGTTTCATCATTACGTTGTTGTTCATGCTTCGTTGGGCTACTGCAACGTGATAGTATCCTGTCGCGGCGGCGTAGTAGTCTTTCTTGGCTTCCATCTCCTGCGAGTATTTCATGAATATGTCGGCTGAACGCGAGTAGTCCTGGGTGTAGTAGAATGACTCTCCCGCATCCCAGAGCCTGCCTGATTTTATGTACTCTTCCGCAGCATTCCTGTATCCCTCCAACGCCTTCTCCTTCTCGTCTATGTTCCACATCAACTCCGCGTACTCCAGGTATTTTTCCGCCGACATCTCGTAGTCCTTTATGTTCTCAAAGCATGATGCCGTCGTCAGCAGTGATTTCGCGGCCTCGTCGAAATCGTTTTTCTCTATGCATTCTTCCGCGAACTTGCTGTATGATTCAGCGGCCTTGGTGTATCCGTCAGCCAGTATCTTGACGTTCTCGCCCGCTTCAGCGGACTTGGAGGCTTCTATGAAGTATTTCCCGGCCTTCTTGTGTTCTCCTGTCTTGCTGTATGATTCAGCAGTCCTTATGAACGATGTCGCCGCCTGAAGGTGGTTCTTGGCTTTTGTGAATATGTCGGCTGATTTCCTGTAGTATTCTATCGATTTCTCGTAGTCCTCGTCCTTGAAGTATATGTCTCCAGCGTCCCTGTAGCTTGCCGCTGAACCGTCCAATTCCTTGTTGCTGTACCTTATCTCCGCGGCCTTGAGGTGGTAGTATATGCTGTTCCTCGAGTCCTCCAGGATGGTGTAGACTCTCGCTATGCTCTCATACGAGTCCGCCACATTCAGGTATTTCCTGGCTAGCGTGTCTATTTCAACGGCGTCAGAGTACGCGTCTACCGCATTCTGCCACATCTTCTCCTTCTCGAAGTTCTTGGCAGCCGCCTTGAATGCTATGCTCGCCTTTGAAGTGTCTTTTATCCTCATGTACAGTAGTGTCGTGTCCAGGTATGCTTTCGCGGCGTTCTCGTATTGCTCGTTCTTCTCGTAGTATTCCGCTGCCTTGTGCTGGGCGAAGCTTGCGCTGAAGTTGTCTCCCTCCTCGACGAACATGTCTGAGGCCCTGAGGTATATCTGAGCGGCCTTCTCGTATTCGTTCAGCTCTTCCAGGGTTTTAGCCGCTTTTTCGAATATCTCGCCCGCCTTTTCCAGTTGCCTCATCTTTATGAATTCCCTGGCGGACTTTAGGTAGTGTTCCCCTGCTTTCGTGTGGTCTCTTGCCATGTCCTCTTTTTTGTTGTGTCTCAGGCTTTCGTAGCAGTCCCCAACCCTGTCGTGCGCTAGCGCGATGTTGGGCTGGTCTTTCAGTCTTATGCTTATCTCCAGGCATCTCAGGTAGTATTCGAGGGCTGCCTTCCGCATACCCTTGTTGAAATAGTAGTCCGCTATACTCTTCTTTATTGTTCTGTTAATCTTGTCTAGGACATCCATTTCATATAGTATTAAATATATGTTTGATTAAAATAGGATTCCATGAAGCCATCCCGCAAACCCACCCTATTTATAATATACTGATTGTTTTTCTAAAATATAAAATAATCTTTTATTTTAAAAATTTGTGGTTTTCTAACATTTAACAATCAAATTCAATATATACTCAGTCATGGACGCGCGCCAACACATACTGGAGCAACTCGTGAAAAAAGCCGGGTCTGGCGTGAAGCTTGAAGACATAGTCGAGTCTCCTGTCGCAGACTATGGTTCTCCCGTAGCATTCAAGCTGGCTAAATCCCGGGGGGAGAATCCCGTAAAGATTGCGGTGGAACTGGCGGCATCCATACAGCCCACTAGCCTGATAGCGCGTGTCGAGGCTGTTAATGGTTACGTGAACTTCCACCTGGACCGCGCCGAGTACACAAGGCAATTCCTTGGAGAATTCAAAGGTGCAGACTATGGTAGGGGCAGCAAAAAAGAAAGAATAATACTCGAACACACTTCAGTGAACCCTACCGGCCCAGTGCACGTCGGCAGGCTGCGCAACAGCATAATAGGCGACAGCCTACGCAGGATACTAGTCTACGCAGGATACGATGTTGAAACCCACTACTATGTCAACGACATAGGCCGTCAGATAGCCATAATAGCGTTGGGTATCGAGGAAGGCATAATGCCCAGCAGCGAGGTCGAGTCTGAATATCCAAAGTACATGGGCAAGAAGGACTTCCAGATGTTCGCGGTATACGTGCCTTCTTTCGCGCGTTTCGAGGAGGACGGGGACTTTAAGGCGAGGGTGCAGGAACTGATACGGCGGGCTGAATCCGGTGATTCATCATCCCTTGAGAAGATAACAAACGCTGCGAAAGACTGCCTTGAAGGCCAGCTGGAATCATACTCCCGCATGGGAATATCATTCAACGTCTTTGACTATGAAAGCGATTCCATACGGGACGGCAGCGCATTCAAGGTCATAGGGCTGGCTAAGGCATCTGAACACTGGGTTGAGGAGGATTTTGGTTCAGGCCTCGACCTATCATCCTTTGGGGTGGAGAAGAAGAGCGGCATCAGCGTGTTGGCTAGGAGCGACGGGACGACAGTATACTTGACCCGTGACCTCGCATACCATCTTGCTAAGGAGAAGATAGCCGGCCCTAAAGGCAGGATAATAAATGTTCTGGGTGAGGACCACAAGCTCGAGTTCAGGGAGTTGAAGGCCATACTGGAGGGCATACTCGGCTTCACGGGGAGGCTTGAGCCAGTCCACTACAGTTTCGTAAGCTTTGAGGGCGAGAAGTTTTCCACAAGGAAGGGTAGGATAGCGTCCATAGACGTGCTTTTGGACGAGGCGGTGGAGAAGGCATTGCAGGAGGTCCGTAAGCGTGAGATCGCTGACGAGTCAATAGCCCCCCTTGTGGGGGTTGGGGCCGTTAAGTTTCACATAGTCAAGACCCAGCCCAACAAGCAGATAACCTTCAGGTGGGGTGAAGCGTTGGATTTTGAGGGAGAGACTGCGCCCTACATACAGTACGCTCACGCCCGGAGCTGCAGGATGCTGGAGAAGGCTGGTGAGTACGACAGGGAGAACTACTCTATCGACATTGAAGTTGACGAGGAATGGGCTCTAGTCAAGAGGCTATCATCTTTCCCCGAGTCCGTAGAGAAGTCAGCTGTCGAATTGAGGCCTGACGTGCTGGCCACATATCTCCTGGCCTTGACCTCCGAGTACGGCAGGTTCTACATGAAGTGTCCTGTGCTTGATTCGGCGGATGACGTCAAGTCAAGGCGTCTGCTCCTAGTGGAGTCGGTCAGGGACGTTGTGAAGGCAGGACTTGGTCTTCTGGGGATAGATGCTCCAGAGAGGATGTGAAGTCATTCATCAACCATCTTTATGTCTTCCTTCTTCTTCTCCTCGAGCTTTTTCTTGGCCTCAACCATCTCCTTCTTTGTTGCCATAACGTCGTCCGGCTTCTTGAAGTGGCTGGGTATGAGCGGGCAGGTCACGTGCTCGGGTATGACCTTGTCGATGCCTATCATATTCTTTATGTTGATGAATGCGGGCGACATTATCTGGACGCCACATCGCGTGAAGTCTGATATTATGTTGTATCTCAAGTCTGTTTCTATCTTCACCTTGCTCTGCGGTTTGTCGCTGTATCCGTTGACCTCATATTTCACGTTATAGTCGTCTAAGGATGTTATCAGCACAAACGGCTCTGGTTCTTCGAGTATTCCGTCCGTCGCCTTGGCGGATTCGATAAGCAGTTTCTCAACGTCCCCCGGATCAAGGTCGTATCCCAGCGACAGATCGACGTGTATTATGAACTTATCCAGCTGACTGTAGTTCACTATCCTGTTGTTCAATACCATGAGCGAGGGTATGGAGACAATCTCGTCTTTGATGGTCTTGATGTGGACGAACAGCAGTTCAAGACTTACCACATCCCCCTCCGCACCGCCGCCTATCTCAACGCGGTCTCCCTCCCTTATGGGCCGGGTTATGTATATTATGGTTCCCGCAACAGCATTCCCTATTGTTGTTGTTGATGAGAGCGATACGAGGACTCCAAGGCCTATACCGACAAGCGCCAGGATTTGCTGGTTGACGCCGGGTATGAACATGATGACTATCAGTGTGGTCAGCAGGTAGATGCCTGCGCGGACAAATGTTCTGACCGTAAGGTAGTGGCTGTAGGGTATGTTGAAGTGTTTGTGCACTCTAAAGAGTATCTTTCCTGTTGACCGCAGTAGTATGTGCGTCACCAGCAGGGTTATTACTATGCCGATTATGTTCGGCATGTATGGCAGGAACAAGTCGATGACAGTCTGGAATTCCATATTTGATATTTTCCTTGAGTGTATATTAATTAAATAACATATCTTATCAGGGTATACGCATGGACTCACTGCATAAACTTCTTGGACTGGTGTTTTCCTTTATTTTTTTGTCGACTGTGGCTTTTTCACAGCAACCGGATTGTTATTCGATAAAGACGGCGTCAAGCCAGGCGGACTGTAATCTGGGTGCATGTAGTGCGGGCACTTGCGTGTTCAAGCCTTACCTTACTCATGCGGGCGGCTACTGTGACTGTGTCACCACATCCACTTCAACGACGTTATCTAGATATTACTGTGATTATGACAGGAAGCTTTCTTCGTGTGTTGGAGTCTGTCCTAAGGGCGAGTCGTGCATAGACTATGGTGGCGGCAAGTGCTCGTGCGGGACAACCACAACCCAGCCGCCATACTACTGCTACTACGATACATTGTACGGGAAGTGCGAGGGCAGGTGCCCGAAAGGCCAGTCGTGCGTTGAAGTCTCCAGGTATCAGTGTTCATGCGGCACTGCCACGCCCTCGACCACCATGACTACCATGTTCAGGCCGGTCATATCCACAACCACTACCTTATTCATACCAATCATCTCCACGACCACGTTGCATGTACCCATCATCTCCACTACAACCACGACCGTCAAGAAGTATCCTAAGGCTTCCGACCTGATAGACGAGCTCACTCCGACAACCCAGCCGACCATAGTGCTCTCGACGCAGCCTCCGCAGGTCTTGCCTTGGCAGTTCCTCGACGACGACCACGACAGCGTATTGAACGGCTGGGATAACTGTCCGGGCACTCCTGAGGGGACTCCTGTGGACAAGGAGGGTTGCGGGTGCACTGAGAATGACGGCGGCATGATGCCCTACGTTTTCGGTTCAACCAAGGAGGTCCTCCCAGACAAGCCTAAGGCACATCCAAATGATCAGGGCATTACCGTCGACACGAGCATGCTCAACATACAGGGCATATACTATGCGGACACGTGCGTGAATGACATAACGCTTAAGGAACAATACTGCAATGAAAGCCAGCGTAGGCGGGAGAAGATAATAGAGTGTGAGGGCGGCTGCGCTCACGGCAAGTGCTTGTGCAATGACGGGGACGGAGGGCTCGTGTATGATGAGGCTGGCGTATTCCAGGTCAACGTACCTGTTGAGGCGGATACTCCCGATGATTTCACCATACCAGAATATGCTGTACTGGATAATGGAAAAATGGTTGACATGAAGAACACGAAGTATCTGGATGAGTTGAGGAACAGGCTGGTTCTGACGACCACAACGTTGTTATCGCAAATCGAGCCCATTGACATACCAGTGATGAACATACCCCTCTTCATGTCCGACTACTGTGTCTCCGACACGGTACTCAGAGAGTTCTACTGCGATGAGAACGGCAGCATAACGTCGCTCAACCACGTCTGCAAGGACACTTGCGAGGACGGGAAATGCATTGTAGTGCCTAACTTGAGGTATTTGTTCGTGCCAGTCCGCTGGGCTGGAACACAGCAGCAGTTCGACGACGCGGTTGATGAACAGCTGGACTTCTTCATTAATGCAATTCCTCTGAAGGATTGTCCCGAGGAGGTTGAGGTAGAGAAGGTGGACCTTGCTGACGGTCTTGGTGCCGGCGACTTTGACTGCTACACCAGCAGTGTCAGAGACCATGTTGATGGTCTGGGCATTGACCGCTCGGAATATGATGCGGTGATAGGTTTGACTGACCAGAATCTGTGTGGTGGCGTGGTCGGCAGAAGCAATGGCGCGGACACGATATGGTCTTTCACAGGCTATGCGAGTGTCACCGCCCACGAGCTGGGCCACATATACGGTCTGGAGGACGAGTACTGCAGTAACGTGGCTGGGGCTACGGACGGCAGGTGCAATGACGGGGACTCGCAGAATGACGGTGCTGCTACTGGCGACCTCAACTACCTTAAGAGTGGCGGCGTGGAGGATTGCCCGCCCGACGGCTCGAACGACAGCACCAACAACGAGTGCTGTAACTTCTTTGATGACGAGTGGTGGCATGCTGTCCGTAGTTGTACTGGCATGGGCTACGGCATATGCTGTCTCGGCAACAAGAATTCCCAGGGCGGCCGCGCGATAATGAGTTTCGCCGACGTTGATGTTCTGTCTCCTGGCCCGAGGGCTTTTGACGAGACTAGCAAGGCTCATCTAGCTACAGTTCCTGTGTTGAAGTGCGGGAATCCGAATAGCCTGGTCTTTAGCTTCATCTTCCAGTATGTGAACCTCCTCCCTGTTGGTGATGAGGCTTCAATGCTTATGGGCGGCATGCCCGGCGACGCGGAGGAGGGTTATGCCGGCAACATATCATTCGACAAGGTTGTCGTCGTAGAGCTTGACGTCGGTGAGGACGGTAAGGTCTCCGAGAGAAAAGTCATACTACAGGATGGTAGGCCTACAATGATTCCCTCTGGCGATGGCGACTATCATCTGATGGTTTTTGACGCGCAGGAGAACGAGTTGTGGAGCGCGATGTTCGACCTTCACTACAAGTATTTTGGCGCACGACTTGGGGGTGCAGACTACTCCAACATATCCTATGACACAAGGCCTGTCAGCTATAGGATACCGTACCTCCCGGAGATGGCTGGGGTGAAGCTGTTCAAGAAGGGCGAGCTCATCTACGCGCGGGGGTTGGACTTCTGTGTCGAGGATGGCGTGTGTGGCGTGGCAGAGACTGTCGAGACGTGTCCCAAGGACTGCAGGCCAGACTCCAGGGATAAGGTGTGCGTTAATGCGGGTGACGGCGTCTGCGATCCTGACTGTAAGGCAGGGGTTGACCCGGACTGCGGCAAGGCTCCTGTGAAGAAGACGGTGGAGGATAAGGGTTCAAAGTCCACTTGCATGCCCGCATTGCCGGCGATACTGGCCTTGTCGCTGTCGTTAATGGTCAGCGCGCCCTACTTGATTAAAGGACGCAAGAGTGTTTGACTGGGGGAAATTTAAACCCCCCATCCTCTATAATATACAGGATGGTTGGGCGTAAGAAGAAGCCTCACGGCTTACGGCCTGTGGATCATGATGTGGACAAGATTCATGTCAGGGCTGACTGCGACAACTGCTACAAGTGGGAGACTGTCTCAATGTATCAGGACGAGATAGAGCACCGTGAATTCAACACCCACTTCTTCGAGTGCGAGCAGTGCGGCCACGTGATTTGCAGCGTATGCTATCCTGACAAGAAGGACCTCACATGCCCTGTGTGCACTGGGGGGCGGGTCGTCAAGGTCAGGCCGTTCGACATATATCTGTGTAGTGTGTGCCTTCAGGAGTGGCATAACGATCGTTTGTGCAGTGTGTGCCGGTATGATAGGCGGGCTGAACTATAGTTTTGACTGTTCTCCCAGCATCATGTCGAAGCTCTCGTACTCGTCCTGTAGTCTTATGGTCTTGTCTTTCTTCCCCAATAGCCTCTCCAGATTGTAGAACCTGGGTTTCTCGCGCAGGAACTTTACCGCCAGGTATGCCTCACCCCCCGCGATGTCATTGTATCCTACGAGCCCCTCCACAGCGCTCCTCAGGCTTAGCCTGTCCTTAACCGTCGTCTTGCATTCGACTGCTATGAACCTACCCTTCTTTGCGGCCACCACGTCCGGCACAGGCTGGCTTCTCGTGCCAGATCCGGCGGAGCGCACCGCAGCCCATCCTTTATCCCAGAAGTCTAGGACGATCTGTCTCTCGAAGTCCGCGCCCTTCTTGTATCTGTTCATCTTCACTTGCTCAGTTCGAGCATCCTCTCTATCGCAGTCCGCGTCTTGTCTGCGATGTCTTTTGGCACCTCGACTTTGTGCTGCATCTTATCCAGCGCTTCCCGCAGGTTGTCTAGGTTTATCTCCTTCATACTCCTGCAGACGGCTCTCTCGCAGGCAGGGTAGTACTTTTTCCCTGGAGCCTCCTTCCTCATCCTGTGTATGATGCCTATCTCAGTCCCTATGATGAATTCCTCGTTGTCCGTCTCCCTAACGTATCTTATCATCTGGTTTGTGCTTCCTATGTGGTCTGCCAGCTCCTGGACTTCGGGGGGCGTCTCAGGGTGCACTGTCAGCAGCGCGTCCGGATGCTTTTCCCTAGCCTCCCTGACGTCCTCCAGCATGATGTTGTTGTGCACCACGCACAGTCCCCTGTCTGGGACGGGTATTATCTTTTTGCTCGTATTCTTCTGCACGTAGCTCGCCAGGTGTCTGTCTGGCGCGAACAGTATGGTCTCTGACTCCATCGCCTCCACGATTCTTATCGCGTTTGAAGACGTGCATACGCAGTCCGCATAGACTTTGGCTGCCGCGTGCGTGTTGATGTACATGACGACGTCCGCGTCCGGATGCTCTTCCCTGGCCTTCCTGATCTTCTCAGGAGTCAGGAGCATGGCCATCGGGCACTGGGCTGTTTTAGCTGGAAGCAGCACTGTCTTCTCTGGGTTGAGTATTGCCGCGGTCTCGGCCATGAAGTCCACCCCGCAGAATACTATCACGTCCGCGTCGGTGTTCATCGCCTTCCTGGCCAAGTCTAGGCTGTCGCCAACGAAGTCTCCCAAATCCTGTATCTCAGGTATCTGGTAGTTGTGTGCGAGGATTACCGCGTTTCTGTCTTCTTTCAGCTTTAGTATCTCTTCTGTTATGTTCATATGCAAGAGATATTGGATTACATGGTTTTAATTAAAATATCTGGAGTGTGCGGGGCGCTTAAATACCTCTTTGTCGTAAATACAACCTGCATATGACTAAGATTGTTGTGGGAGTATGCGGGAGTGTTGCCGCTGTAAGGGTTCCGGAGCTTGTCAGAGAACTAGTGAGGCAGGGTATTGAAGTGGAGTGTGCCATGAGCGAGAACGCTTGGAACATAATCCACGGCAACGTCCTCGAGTGGTCGAGCGGGAAGCCGGTGATATCCGAGATAACAGGTGCGGTGGAGCACGTCCGCCTCTGCGGCCTTGAAGGCGAGGCCAGCGTCTTACTGGTGTGCCCTGCCACTTCGAACACCATATCCAAGGTCGCGTGCGGCATCGATGACACAGTCATCACTACTCTCGCTGCTACGGCGCTCGCATCTAAGACCAAGATTATTGTGGTGCCTGCAATGCATCAGAGCATGTATGAGAACCCTTTCGTGAAAGAGAATATTGGGAAGCTCAGGAAGGCTGGCGTCGTATTTGTGGAGCCGAAGATAGAAGAGGGCAAGGCGAAGCTCCCCAGCGAGGAAGATATTATAAAAGCGGTTAAGAGCGTGTTATAGCGTTATCTCCTTTCCATCTGGTCTTCTATACCCATGCTCTTGCAGGTCTCCCTGAAAAGTCTCACAGCCCTCTCACCCTTCACGTCCAAGTGAGTCCCGTCCATGAGAGTCTTGGTCCACCAGTTTTCAGTCGTCCCCAATCCTCCTCCACCGTAACCCCTTACGTCGGTGTGCACCATCCTCCTCGCGATTTCAGGCAGCACCTGCCTCAGTCTTCCGGGAAGCGTTGATTCCGTCACATCCGGGTGCTTGTCGTCCGGACCGTATGGCGTGAATTCCTTGGTCCTGTCCGAGTACGTGAGTGTTAGCCCGCTGTCGTCCAGGGCGACTGTTGTTATGATGTTTTGGACTGGGATTTCCACGGTGTCCCTAAGTTTGTCGGGTCGTGGGATTTCTGTTGCAGTGTCCTCCTCTGAAGCCCACACATTCGACACCCTCGCCCTGACGTGTTCTTTAAGCGATTCCGCGAAGGTTGGGCTCGTGTTCCTGTCCAGTATGGTGGCGACGGTGTCTGCGACTTGCCCTGGGTTGTCGAACACCAGCCTGGCTTCATCCATCATCCTGCTTAGGAATATCCTCTCGCCGCCCGCCTCGGCTAGTCTCTCACCGTACTCTCCGTCAGTCATCACCTTGCCTGTCGTGGCGGCGTAAACCAGCCGCCCGCACCTGCCGTCCTCGTACGCGTCCTGGTCTCTCACTACCGCCTCGGCTGCTGTGGCATACTCCTCCTGCTTTTGTCTCGTGCCGTCTGCAGTGTCTGTCTTGACCATCCGTGGCGTCCTTTTTATCCTTCCTGAAAACCTTGCGGGGCTTATCCCCTCCTCCCTGGCTTTGTCGAAGACTTCCCGCCTGAGTTCACCGTAACTCCTCCCCTCCATCTCATCGTTCTCAGGGAACTTGTTTGTCAGCGCCATCAGCAGCACCCTCTTCATGTGCCTCTCGCTCGGCTCTCTCTGCCGGTTACCGTCTGCCACAGTGTTCATCTTAAAACCATATATATCACGGAACTAATAGCTTATTACTTGTTATGGATTTGACTCTTGACCAGGGCGTGGACTTGGTGTCTTACGCCCGCAGTGTAATCGAAGGCAATTACTCTGGCTCCAAGCCTAGTATACCTGACTCTCTGCGTGACGTGTTCGCCGAGAAACGTGGTGTCTTCGTCACCATCACAAGGTATCCTGGCCATGAACTGAGGGGTTGCATCGGTTATCCCGAGCCGACACTTCCATTGGGTGTTGCGGTTGAGCGCGCATCATTGTCTGCCGCGCTTGAAGACCCGAGATTTCCGGCGGTGGATGAGTCAGAGATGGACTCTCTCCTACTGGAAGTATCAGTCCTGACTAAGCCAGAGATTGTCAAAGTCGAAGACCCCCGGCAATACGTGGAAAAAGTCGTAGTCTGCCGTGACGGCCTTATCGCCGAGAAGGGCTGGTCTCGCGGGCTGCTGCTGCCTCAGGTTCCAGTGGAGTGGGGCTGGGATTCAGAGGAGTTCCTCTGCCACACGTGCGTGAAGGCTGGTCTCCAGCCTACTGCCTGGCTGGATGACGGCTTCAAGCTGTACAGCTTCCAGGCTCAGATATTCAGCGAGGAATCCCCCCGGGGTACTGTGGTGGAGAAGGAGATTTAGGTGGTCTCCACAAGACTCCTTATCTTGGCTCCCAGGTATAGGTCGCCGCCGTTGTACAGCACCCACTTCTTCCTCCTTATCTTCCCGTAGTATACATCAGTGTCTGCCAGATTGGTGTCTGGCTCGATATAGTATTCCACTCCCTTGACGGTGAATACTATAGGTTCCGCTCTCGCTACGGGCGTCAGGTCCTTGACTATCGTCCCCGAGTTGTCAACTCCTGTGAGCGTCAGCCTGAGTGTGGTGGGTCCTGTCTCCTGGGCGTCGGTGTATTCCCACAACAGGTTCCTTATCTTTATGTTCTGGTCGCCTTCCACGTGCGGTCCGGTTATCTTCTTTTTGGCTGCTACCGTGCCTGCAGCCAGAAATAGTGTCAAACAGATTAACGCTCCCAAAATCATCTTCCTTTTCATATCGATACCTCCAGTGTTGTTGTATTAAACTCTTGGAACCGTGCTTATTTATAATGTGACCGTCGCCTTGTCGCCGTCTTTTATCCCATATTTCCTTCTGAGGTTGTGTTTGCTTATCAGCTCCAGGTCTTTGTCGTGGAACGTCCTCTCAGGAACGATCGCATGGCACATTATCCTCGTCCTCCTGACGGTAAGTGTTACTGGCGTTAAGGATGCTTTCCCGAATGTCCTGTTGCCTGTCTTGAATGCATCCACCTGTCCGAGCACGAATTGGGTGAGGTCCGGCCGTCCCTCATCGAACTTCACGTTCAGTGTTCCCGGGTAAGGCTCGTATCCTGTTATTCCCCTTATCCTCTTCGCGTATTCCTTTATGTAGTATGCGCCCTGGCCTATGCCAGAGACTATACGCCCCTCGTAGTGTCCCCTATTTTTCGACTCTAGCAGGCTCCCGAGCCTCCCGTATATCCCCTTGAGTATCATAACTCCTTCTTGGGTGAGCTTGACTTCGAACCCTTTCCCGAACCTGCGCCTCTCTATCCAGCCGTTGGCTTCGAGCTCGTTGATGTAGCGTGACGCAGTCTGCTGTGAGACGCCCATCATCCCCCCTAATTCTGTCGTCGTTATCCTGAGGCTGTCGTTCGTGGACTTGAGCCTGCCGCCTATGCCTATCAACACAGGCTCCAGTGAAACCATACTCAAAATTAAGTAGTACGTGAATAAAAGGGTGTTATCTGCCGTACCTACCCCTCTTGCGTGGGTCCTCAGCAAGGCCAGCTATCATGTGCATTACATCTTCGGCTAGTCTTTTGAACTCTGGCCTTGTATCTCCTGTTACTCCTGAAGTGAATTCCCCCAGGTCTATCGGCTCCCCAACATTCACGGTCACCTTCCCTGACCTCAGTTTTTTCCGCATGTTGTCGAACCCAGTGTCTTCAGGCATTATCTCCCGTGTACCCGTCAAGTGCACAGGATATATCACGCTGCCTTTAGGGGACATTCTCCCAACAACCTCCAGTATCTCACTTGACCCCTCGCTTGGATGCCTCAACTTTCCACCATCCAACTCCCCCTCAGGGTATAGGATGATTAGATTGCCTCCCTGTTTGACTCTTCTCATAAGTTCTCTTAAGGCACTGCGGTTCCTCGACTTCATGTCGTCAGCGTCTTCAGGTGATTCACTTATGCTCTGTTGCGAGTAGACCTGTATCCTGTTGAATCCATTGTAGAATGCGGCTTCCTCAGCATCCATGGGTACGCTGTCTGCTATTGAAACTGATTTCTCATTCAAGTCTGGGTTTATCCTGTTAAACAACGCGAACAATGCCATGTTGTCCACTCCTGACTCGTGGTTGGGTGTTATGATGACATTACCTCCTGAAGCAAGGTACTCATGGATCTTCATGAATTCCTCAGGATAATTAAATATGCTTTCAGGACCAAGCATAGCCTCAGATAACTGGCGGGCAAGTCTACTGGAATCCCCGAGAAGCGGGGCATACGGTTTCCCACTTCTTTCCCCCATCGTTGCTTCAGCAACGGCACACGCGTTCACAAACGACTTCATTATTTCTGCCCGCCTTCCAGCGTCAACCCCTGACTCCATGAGGGCGATGTCAAATTCCATCCTAGGGTCTAGTTCTCTCCTTCCATCTAGAAGACGCTTCAGGTTCGACATGGCGTTAACACTATCGGAAGTACAAGAACAAAAAAAGAAAAAGGATTGGATAGAATCCTATACCTCTATCCCCAATTCTTTGGCAATCTCTCTCCGACTGACGCTGTAAGGATACGTGCTTATATCTCTATCCCCAGTTCTTTCGCGATTTCCTCGTACCTGTTTCTGATGGTGACTTCAGTCACCCCAGCAAGCCTGCCGGCGATACCCTTCTGCGTCTGCTTGTCGTTCGTGATCTTGCCTGCAAGATAGATTGCGGCCGCCGCGACTCCGGTGGGCCCCCTACCTGAGGTGACTCCCTTCTCCCTGGCCTTCTGTAGTATCTCTATGGCCTTCGCCTCGGTCTCCCCTGATAGCCCCAGTTCACTGGCGAACCTTGGCACGTAGTCCATGGGCGTTGCGACAGGCATCCTCAACCCGAGCTTCCTGCACGCGAACCTGTATGACCGTCCGATATCCTTCTTTTTCACGCCGCTTGCTTCCTCAAGCTCCTCGAGCGTCTTAGGCAGCTGGTGTTTTCTTGAAATCAGGTATATGATGGCTGCGACAACAGATTCTATGCTCCGCCCCCTGACCAGGCCCTTGTTGACGGCCTTCCTGTACCACATCGCACACTCTTCCTTGATGTTGTTGGGTATGTTGAGGTAGGCGCACATCCTGTCTAGTTCCGGCAGTGCGATGCTGAGGTTCCTCTGCACGCTGTCGCTCATCCTGGACCTGCGCTGCCACTTCCTCAGCCTGTATAATTGAGCCTTCCTCTCCGGCTGTATTGCGCCGCCCCTGATGTCGCGGTCGTACCTGTCTATCTCCGTGGTAAGTCCCTTATTAAGTTTAGCGAACTTGACGGGCCCTCCCGTCCTAGCGCGCTTGCTCTTCTGCTCCTCGTCGAACGCACGCCACTCCGGGCCGAAATCGAATAATCCGTCCTCCAGGACTAGGCCGCATGCTGGGCATACGAGTTCACCGTGTTTGTAGTCTGTTATGAGGTTCGCGCTACCGCAGTCTGGGCACGTCACGTTCTTCTCCGCCTCTCCTGGGGGTATCCCCTTCTCGGGACCTGATTCGTCTTTGCTGACGTCCAGGTCAGCGCCCTCCTCTATGGGTATGCCTGATTTGGCTTCCCCTGCTTCGTTATTCCCTTTTGGTGAACTCTTTTTTCTTGGCATGTTATCAGACCTCTCTATGGATTGTTATTTTATCTCTACTTTGTCGCCTTCAACGGCCTCAACGTTCTTAACTGTCTTAACCACTATGCATGGATCGTTGGTCCTGCCTATCGCATCCACTATCCTGCCGATCAATGTTCCTTTTGAATAAGCCTTCTTGTTCAACAGTTTGTACGGGTTTCCCGAGGTTTTCACTACCACGCGATCACCGACTTTAGACATTATCATTCCAGTATCCAAAAGACGACACCCCATTCAGAAACGTTGGGAATAATATACGCTTATTTAATTTAAATATTTGAAAAACGGCTTTAAATGGCCTATATAAGCCATATTGTTGGGTTTTCTGTTTTTTATTTGTTTTTTGGCCCTGTTTTGCCACTGATTATTCTTATTCGAGTACTCTAATCTCTATATCATGAAGGTCAAGCTTCTTAAAGTAACCTCGCTTCCGGAGGATTTGATTGCCTCTGCCGCGAGGATATGCTACGCGTCAAGCCCTAAGTCCTCCTCAGCCAACAAGTCTCTTGTCAAGAACCTGCGGGATTGGGGTCATTTGAGCACCTACGAGCACGCGTCCGCCACATTCTTGGTGGAGGATGTTTCGCGGGCTTGCACCCACCAGCTGGTGCGCCACAGGCTCGCGTCCTACAGCCAGCAGAGCCAGAGGTATGTGGAGGAGTCCGGCTTCAAGTACATAACGCCGCCTTCCATACGCAAGAACAAGAAGGCTGCCAGGTTGTTCATGGATCAGATGGAGTCTGCCAGAGAGTCATACCGGCAGCTTGTTGGGGCTGGCGTGCCCAAGGAGGACGCCAGGTTCGTGCTCCCCAACGCGACTGAGACGAAGATTGTCGTAACAATGAACTTCAGGGAGCTACGTCACTTTATAACAATACGTTCATCAAAGAGTTCCCAGTGGGAGATACGGGAGCTCGCCGAGAAAATGGCTGCCTTGATGAAGAAGAAGGCTCCGACAGCGTTCGGGGACTTATAACCTACAAAACGTGAATAGTATAATATATGGTGTCTTAACATGGATCTATTGGAGAAATTATGCAGGGCTCATGGCATAAGCGGGTTCGAGTCTGAAGTATCAGACCTATTGAAGGCCGAGTTGAAGAAGGTTTGCGATGAAGTTTACACTGATTCCTTTGGGAATGTTATAGGGCGTAAGGGTGATGGGGAGCCTAAGGTTATGATAGCCTCCCACATGGATGAGGTCGGCTTCATGGTAAAGCATGTGACAAAGGAGGGGTATCTTAATTTCGTCAAGATTGGTGGGATAGACAACAGGCTGCTGTTGAATCAGCGTGTGGTCATACGCTCCAAGAAGGGTGATGTTGTGGGCGTGATTGGTGCGAAGCCGCCTCACCTGCAGAAGGATGAGGAGAGGAAGAAGGTGGTCAAACACGATGACATGTTCATAGATATAGGTGTCTCAAGCAAGAAGGAGGCTGAGAAGAAGATTAGCGTGGGAGACCCGGTGATATTCGAGCCGAATTACGGCAACCTTAACGGCAGCCTGTACTACGGGAAGGCTATAGACAATCGTGTGTCGTGTTACGCGCTTTTGAAGATAATGCAGTCGCTACCGAAGAATCTGGGCAAGACGGTTTACGCGGTGGGGAGCGCGCAGGAGGAGGTGGGGCTCAAAGGCGCGAGGGTCGCGGCCTTCAGGCTGAACCCTGACTATGCTATTGCAGTGGACACGACTCTCGCTGGAGACACTCCGGAGATAAGTGAGAAGGAGAGCAGCCTAAAGCTCGGTAAAGGCCCTGCCATAACCCTAACTGAGGCTTCTGGCCGTGGTGTCATAACCCATCCCAAGGTCAGGGATATCATAGTCAAGTCCGCTAAGAAAAGGAAGATTCCCTACCAGATAGACATACTGGAGGGCGGTATGACTGACGCTGCGATCATCTACCTTACTCGTGAAGGCATACCTTCCGGTGTGATAAGCATACCCACCAGATACATTCACGGTCCTTCAGGAGTCTTTGACATGCGTGATGTTAACAACGCGGTCAAGCTGACTGTCGAGACCATCAAAAACATTTGAAGGTATTATTGATGACGGATATCGGGGGTAAACTCAGGCAGGCTATCCTAACGGCTGCAGGAGCGGCGTTATATGTCGGGCTAGTATGGGTTCCGATTCTTGGCCCTTTGATGTCCGGGTTTTTCGTGGGTTTCCTCAATGGTGGTGGCGTTAAGAGAAGCTTGTCACTCGGGGTGACTTCGGGCGTCATGGGTTTCGCATTGCTCGTCCTCTTCTTGTTGCGGCTTGATTTTTCGCTCAGCCGCACCGCATTGGTGGTCGCGTCATGGATACTCCTGTTGTGGAATGTTGTCGGCGTGTTTTTGTCTGGTGTCGGCGCTGTTTTTGGTTCTTTATATTCTGACGTCAATGATTTACTGACTCCAATATACAATGGGGTGTCAGGAAGGTCTAGGGGCCTCGAATACAGGATTTGTGGCATATGTGGCCTGGGCAACCTCATGTCAAGGGGCGAGTGTGTTGAGTGTGGAGGTGTGTTCCGATGAGTGAGGAGCTTGAAAGGTTTTGCAGTTCAAACAGGATACTGAATGGAGTATGCGAGAACCGGCTTCTATTGATGATAGCATTCACCTTCATGGCCTCCGGCTTTGTTTCAGGGTTCGTCAGCTATTCCAGCATAAGGTCTGTTGTCCCATCCCTCGTGTCTGACGCGTATTCTGGGATATACTCTGAGAGTCAGTTCTCAACTCTATTGAACGTTTTCCTAAGGAATATTTGGGCTACGCTGATTGTCGTCGTATCTGGGGTCACGATATTATTGCCTGCTGGAATAATCTTTGTTAATGGTTTCGTGATTGCATTGGTCTCATGTCTCGCCCATGAAAGGGGGATAGGCTACGGCAACGTGTTCCTGGGCATGTTCTTCCACGGCATCTTCGAGGTTCCTGCGCTACTGCTTTCAGCGGCGCTGGGTTTCCGCATGGGTGTTAGCATCTTGAAATCCTCTCCTCAAGGCAGGTTCAACGAGTTCAAGAAGAGTGTAAGGGACTCTGGATTCATTTATCTGACTGTGGTCCTGCCCCTGCTGTTGATTGCCGCAGTAATAGAAGTGTTCCTATCAGCTAAACTAGTCTAATCGCCTGCCCTGAAAGCAGTATGTCCGCTAGGCTGGTCCTGCCCCTGCTGTCCAGTCTGCTGTTACCTCTTATCTCCCGCAAGACCTTCTCCGGGTCTTTGATGGGCCCGCCATTGTTACTATCACGACGTATCTACTATTAACCTGTGGTTACACATATTATCCAACACTTCATGCGCCTCGCATAATATGAAATCAATCCCATTGTTGCTGTCGGTTTTGCTCTTGTCCGGGTGTCTTACACTACGGGAGACAATGTACGTGTGTGGTGACGGTAGCACAGCCTCCTCGCCGGACTCTTGCCCGACAACCACGTCCATCATCACATCCACAACTTCTTCCACTACACTAGCAACCAGTTCCACAACCCTGACGTCCACTACAGTCACGTCGACAATGATCAGGACTTCGACATCCACGACCACAACCCTGTTTCAGGTGAGTCTACCAACAACCGTCAAGACCACTTCGACGACGGCGTTACGCCTTACTACAACCACGAGCCCGGGGATGGATTTCACTGAATACCACCGCATCTGCGTGGGCCAGAGGTGCGTTAAAGTCAAGGGCCGTGGTGAAAGCAACTGCAGCGTCGACGCCCAGTGCATTATAGAGGTTGTCTCGTGCAACGACACTGAAACGTCATTCAGCGGTGACTTATACCTTTACGGCAAGGTTTTTGTGGTTGACGAGCATGGTGGTGAATATGAGTACCGGGACTATTGCATGGACGTTGAGAACCTCTCGGAATACTGGTGTGACATTCAGGGGCTACTGCATTCAATCAACCATACATGCGGCCATGGCTGCGAGGGCGGGGAGTGCCTGGTTGACTGAAGCTTAATAAAAGCGTGTGGTAAGTAATAACATACTCTAAACATGAAATCTATTTTACTCTGCATTCTTGCGGTGGGCCTGGCTTGCGCGTGCATCAGCTCACAGGACATCGGGGTTACCGGCTCGAAGCCTTCCGTAACCTACCCTGAGATACCGTTGATGACCACTACAACATCCACTTCGACTACGGTGGCTACTGTCGAGCCCACGACGACAACCCTCAAGGAAATAGACGAGTCCAAGACCGTTGTCAAGAAGTCCGTCATACAGGGCTTGCTGGCGACGGACAGGCTTACTCCCGATGAGACGTGCGTCCTCCTGGAGGACAAGGTGTGGGAGGAGCATCCGGAGCTAGTGTGCGAGCTAGCCTACTCCCGAAGGATGAGGGTGTCGGACCCGGATGTCAACGATGAGTGCGTTGGCGGCGTCGGCACTGAAGGTTGTGTGTCATGCACGTTCGAGTGCGACAAGAACCCTAAGGTCGCATACTATATGAGTGTCGGAGACCTGTTCGTCAGGAGGGCATACAACACTGACGTAACTATATATGGTACGGTATACCCCCTGTATGGCCAGTCACTTCAGATATCCTCAGGGTTAAATACGCTTGACGTCGAGTATTCGGGGTTAGTGCCGCTGTCCGGCATTGGCGCCGGTGATCATGTGCTGGCTAAGGGCCAGCTTATGCAGAGGGAGGGTTCAAGCCCAGTCTTCCAGGCCTACAGCATCCAAAAGTATTAGCCCCCCTTTATCCTGCGTATCCTGAACTTGTCTATCCTCTCTCCCTTCTCATTGAAGACTCCTGCATCTATCTTCCTGTCTTTAATGTTCAGGGTGCAGAAGTTGAGTTCTTCCATGAACTTTATGCTTTTGGCGGTACCCCACCAGCTTGGGGGGCTGGTTATAGCCCTGGGCCTTAGTGGGGCTCCTCCCCCGCCGGCCACAACGTATGTCACCTTGTTTCTGACTGCCCTCTCGTAGTCGTGGTCGTGTCCTGAGAAGACGGCGTCCACACCCTTCCTCTCGAATAGTGGCACGAGTTTTTCCACAATCGGCTTTGTCTCGCTCCAATGGTTGCCTGACGAGAAGACTGGCATGTGCATTACGACTATCTGGAATTTGATGTTCCTGTTGTTGTTCGCGTCGTCCAGAGTGTCCTGAAGCCACCTGTACTGGTCGGAGCCTGGCCCATAATCCGAGTAGACGTCCAGTATGATGAACCTTGCCCCCAGCGTGTCAACACTGTACCATCTCTCGTTCCCAGGAAGGCTGAACTGGTCAAAGTATAGCGTGTTGGGGTCGTTCGGCTGCTCGTGGTTGCCTAACGCCGGGTAGATGGAGGCCTTGTCCTTTAAAGGCTGTATTATGCTGTTGAACGTGTCCCAATGTGACTGGTCGACGCCGTTTTCAACCAGGTCTCCCGTATGGAATACCGTGCCGGGGTCGCTGTTGAGCAGCATCTTCATGAGTTTCCGGTGTTCGTCGTGGTTTGTCCTGGTGTCCCCGTAGACTACTATGTCAGCGTCGCTGACTATCCTCTTCAGCTTTATCCTTATGCTCTTGTCCCTCCCCCTCCTGACTCGGACACTCTTCTCCTTTGTACTATACGCGTCCTTCTCTATCCTTATGGCGTACGCGCCGTTGTTCACGTTAGTTATGGTCAGCGGGGTGTTACCCCTGAATTCCCCGTTGAAGTACACGTCCGCACCGCTTGGAGTGGAGTCAACTTTTATGGATGCTGCTGAAGCTGTTGAAGCCAGAAGGCAGGCCAGAAAAAACGCTGTTATGATTCTCCCACTCATCTTGTTTATACCATGGATTAACCGGTTATATATCATGCTATCACTCGTGTGACAAGGTTTCCGTAATCGTGATTCACCACGTTTTCCGTGCGTTCGAGTGGGAACAAGTGTACTGTCGGCTTGTCGCTGAACCGGTCTCCCCCATACAAGTCCAGTATCCTCTGGTGCGACTTAGTGAATTCCCCGTAATCACTGTGGACTGACAGTAGCACGGACTCAAGGTCTCCTGAAATCTTCAATACGTGCGCAGGGTCTTCGAGAAGAGACTTCACGTGGCCTCTCCTATCCGCCCTTCCATGGTGGGGGTTCATGTGCAGGTGCGTGAACGCCATCACGTTGAAGCCCAGCAGGGAGACGTCAGGAATCCTAACAACCCTAAGCAAGCCCTCATCCAAGAACTTGTTCCTAAGCGTGTTCACAGTCTGCCTGCTCACGCCAGCCTCTGAGGCTACGAAAGCATCCGGCTCTCTAGGATTCCTGACAAGAGCGTGCAGGGTGCTCTTCTCCTTGCTCGTCGGCCTCCACACGCCAGTACGCTCCGGCTCGTCAGCAGCCTTGTGCTCGAAACCGAAGCTGCTGGCCAAAAGTGGCGCGTAGTCGAAGAATCGTGGCATGTGCGTGTGTTTGAGGGGGAAGAAAACGTAGTTGTGCCGCATGTCGCTCAGGAAGCCGGATTCATGGTGCAGCCGGTGATGCTCCTTGATGTCTGCCCCCACCTCATTCAGGTCCCGTGCAGCGCCCAGACTCAAATGCAGGCCTCCTGCCCTGATCATGTAGAATATGGAAGAAACACCCTCGTGAATAAGTACTCTGAAGTCATCGAGACTGTGGGTTGTCGCGCCCTTGAACTCTCCGTAAAGTGTGGTCAATAGCCCGCATCCTATGCGCTCGAAATCAGGTATCAGTGAAGTCGACACTGCCCCTCGCTTCTCCAGGCGCTGCCTGACGGCGGTGACAGTACTGCGTCCAAGATCCAGGGTGTCAGACAACTGAAAATCGTTTAACCCAGGCCATCGGACAAGCCCGTACAAGACCTGTCTTTCACGGACAGTCAAATCCACTATAAACCACCCCAGTAAAATGATTGAAAACAAGCCAATAAAAACGACAAAAAGACAAATCACGTGTTGTTCATTATCTTTGAGACCTTGTTGATGTCTAGGATGTTGTAGTTGCCTCCTCCCATGTCTATGACATAGTATAGTTCAGTGAATTCCCCCTTCTTCCTGTATATGTCTCTGAGAGTCTCGCTCCCAGACAGGATGTCCGCGTCTGTTACTGGTATCATCACCTCCCTCGCCGTCATACTGCCCCAGAATCCCTCCTTCTCCAACACACCTCCAATAAGGCTCATGGCGTGCTGTATGGTCACCACACCTTCTACAGTGTTGCTCCTTATTATGACAAAGTCTGTCTTGCCCAGCATCCTCAACACCTTGTAAAACTTGTCGCCAGGCTGCGCCATAGAAACCCGGTCGCTGACCAACTCCCTAACCGGCCTGGACCAGACATCCCTCATCCACTCCTCGTTAGCAGAGATGTATGAATCCATGAAGTCATCATAAATCTTATGCAAGCCCTTGCCTACGGGGGTAAGGCAGTATTCCTTGTTCTTGTATTCGAATACCTCGAATTCATTCCCCTGAATGTTGAATTTTTTCCTTGATAGGTGGTACCTCAGGACATTTGAGGATATGTACTCATGGTTGCTCCTGTATATCTCTACTATCTCATTGAATGCTCTGGAGTGTCTTAGTAGTATGTGTACTAGTATGTTCGTTGTCCTATCGTATATCATGTTGGAGAACGTCTCTGCCACAGATGCCACGTACTCGTCGTTTGGGGTTGTCTTCTTGTTGTCTTTGGAATGTACTTTAACTACTTTCTCAGCTGCTTCGAACAGTTTTGAGTAGAATAAATCGTTTGTGAGCGTGTAGATCTTACCTCTCTTATCGATTATTCTTTTTGCGTATAATGAGCTTAGGTGGCGGGATAAGACATAGCTTTTTATGCCCTTACCCCATTTTTTCCTGAAGTCTGATACGTCAAGTTGTCTGTTTTCGCTTAGAAGCCTCATAATCCCGCAATTCACTGGGTGTGAGAATATGCTTAGCATTTCTCCGAAATGGGTGTGCATGTACGCGTAACTGTTCACTAAAGCTGCGTCATATTGTTTTGGCATGTTTATCGGCCTGCTATATACTATTTTCTAGCGATAATCCTTAAAAGCGAGCAGTTTATCCTTCTTTCTAATGATTCAAGTTCCTGCATCTTTTCAATCGTCAATTCCTTGAAATGACTGAAAACAGATTTTATCTCATCATGCGTGTTGAATCTGATCATATGCCCCCGTCTGTCCTGCAGTTCATGGACCTTTCCCTCAATACTGTTTTTTTCATTGCAGTCCGGGTCTTCTGTGGATCTTGTTGCAAGGACGAGATAACCGTCTTTTCTGATTACCCTATGCATCTCTTTCGCAACCTTGTCCTGCAATTCATCCTCATAGACTAGGTGGAGGAATCTATTTGACACAATCGCGTCAAATGAATCATCAGGCATATCGAGTTGTGTTGCGTCTCCTTCAATAAAGCTTATCTCCAATCCCTCTCTCCTGGCATATTCTTTAGCCAATTTTATCGCCTCCCCACACCTGTCAATACCCATGACTTCGAAGCCGTTTTTTGCCAGGAATATGGAGTCCCTCCCATATCCGCATGGGAGGTCTAATATCCTCTTAACCCCTCTATCCTTTAAGAAATCGATTACTGATCTGGTGCATTCGCTTGGTTCTTCACCCCATATGAACTGTTCACTCCTGTACCTATTCTCCCACCAGTCTTTCATCTCCCCCAATAAATCATCATTTATCACAACTTATAAATATTATGTAAAATGTTTTAAAAATTTATACAATTTGTTATAATTTTATACTAATTGTTAAAATTTTCTATAAATTATTTTTAATTTTTACAAATAATTTCTTTACTTTTAAACAAATAACTCGATTAAATTAATCGAAAAGAAAAAACTGAAAAAGTAAAATTTTACAAAAAGTTAAGATGGCCATTGGAAACCAGTACTCAATCGGTTGGTTTAGGGCTGCTGGATTGTGTCCTCTGGATAATTGTACGTCAGGTAACTGTCCTTTTGGCAGTTGTATATACAAAAAATGAGGGGTGAAAGCATTATGGACTTGGTTTCGGGGGTTTTGCATTTGGCGTCCGGTTTTTCGGGGGGTCTCGGCGTTTTAGCTGGCCTGTTGGCCTTGCGTTGGTTTGTTGGCCGTAGGTCCTCAGTGAGTGGCGGGGACGAGTGTCTCAGCAGGATTGTCGTGAATACCGACGACGGGTATTGGGCAGTCCAATAGTAAGCATAATGTGAGGGGGTTTGGTGATGAAAGACGACGATAAGATTGGGAAGCAGCTGTGGCCTGTTTTGCTTGATGATTTTGTAGGGGAGATCGGCTGTGTTACGGAGCATGTGAGCGAGGAGAAGGAGGGGGCCATAAGGATTTTGGGGGATGATTTCCCCGCTAGGAGTAAGGAGAAGATAACACGGGGCCGTTGGGCTCGTGTCGTCGATCACTCGAACGGCATATTGGGTATAACTCCTCTGAACGTCTGGCTTGGGTCATGTTGTTGTCGCTAGCGGAGGTGGCTTCGATGTCAACTTGCCCGTACTGCGCGTCAGACGTGAGGCACCTCCTGCTGTTTGAACGCAGCTGGTTCCGCTTCATATACACCAGGGTGAACGGTGAAGTCCGTAAAACCTACGTGGACAAGCACTATGTGCCCTGGGAGGAGGTTGAGGAGGTGTTCAAGTGTCCTGCATGTGAAAAGACGATTTTCGCCAATAGCATGGACGCTCGCGACTTCCTCCTGCACGACAAAGCTAGCAATAAGCCCTTGGTACAGGGGGTGGTTGGGGATGCCTGAACTGCACTATGTGATGGCAGCCCTGCTGCCCCCAACACTAGCCTGGATTATCTTCATGGCGGCGCGCAGGATGCTGCCAGTCCAAGCCAGGTTCCATTACCGGCGGCCCTACGACAGCCAGGGGCTCATACTCCACAAACAGGTATGATAATAATATTGTCCCTTCTGTTGTTGCGCAGATTTTTACGCTTGCTCTAGAATAACTAACATGCGGCACCTGGCCACATTCTTACTCATAGTGTTATTCGCCGGTATGTTGGAGTACCTTCCGTGCGACCGGATACCATTGGCTTATATCTCAGATTCTTGCTTATGGAAGTCTGCTGTGGGTTCCCGCAGCCTTGTCGTCTGTGACAGTATCGAAGATAAAGTCCGCATGGAAGACTGCTACCGGACCATACTGTCCCTGGGGGATGAGTCTGGGAGGATGGTTTTGAAGTGCTCCCGGAAGACCGCTCCCGAAGACAGGGATGACTGCTTCATGCAGGCTGGTATGTCCATCAGGGACCGGTCGTATTGTAGTATGATATCCGATTCCGATGTTGTGGACTACTGTGTCAGCCTATTCAACGGGAACGCAGTCTACTGTGAGAATCTAAGCTATCGTGTTCGATCTGACTGCTACACCGACTACGCGATGCTCTCTGGTAACGCGTCATTCTGCGATGAGATAAGCTCTGGACGGGACAGGCACCTTTGTCTGGCCAGAGTGTTGAAAGACAAGTCCTATTGCGACATGATTCCTGGGGAATCAGGTTTGACTGAGAATGAGACTGCTGTCTGCAGGAAGCAGCTTGAGGTAGCCCGGGAGCTGAATGTGGAAGACGTTATGCACGAGATATGGGTGTGCAACCGTAAGTCGCCCGGACCATACGACGTATGCCTCACCCGGCTCGCGGAAAAAACAGACAAAATAGTGGTCTGCGGTAAGATAGCGGACCCTAAGGTTAGGGAAGAGTGCTATCATGCTCTCGGTAAGGAGTAGCTGTTGTGGGCAAAACTCTTATATACTCGCTATTCACATATTCAAGTGATGGCCTATCTGGGTAAGACGATCCTATTCCTAGCCTTTACCGTCATCTTGTCCGGGTGCATGTGCTACTCGCCTCCAGGGGAAACGTCTACAACCACGTTGAAGTCTTTCGTCTGCAAGAGGCCCTACATTCGTGTGGGCAACGAGTGCTGTCTGGACAAGAATTATGACGACATCTGCGACCGTGACAAGCCCGTAGAGCCGAAATCCACCGTCCCGGAAACCACGTTGCCCCCGGTAACCACTACCCTGGCGGCTGCTGCCACCACAGCATCTAATACCGGTTGGTTGACCTATACTAATGCTGATGAGAACTTCAGGATTGACTATCCAGCCGACTGGATTGTGCAGGAGAAGCACTTGAATTCCACGGTATTCTTTTTCGCACCCAAGGACAGTCCCTCAGACAACCTGTATGAGAACGTCAACATCGGCGTCTTCAAGTATACAGGCATCCCGACTATGGCCGAGATGGAAGCTGACTTCGACAAATTCAACCAGAACTACACGGACTTCAAGAAGCTGAACTTCGGGGAGAAGAATATAAACGGCCTAACTAGCTACCGGATGGTGTTCGCATACACCTACAGCAACGTTAAACTGCGCATAACAATGTATGTGATATACACCGGTCAGAAGTATTACATGGTATCCTTAACAACGAGCGAAGATACGTACAGTAGATACATCACTACATTCGACGCCCAAGTCAAGACGTTTAAAACGCTAAACTGAGTCCTAGCGGATAACGCCGACTTATCCTACCGCCCGCCTATCGCCTCAATGAATTGCCTGTGGTTTTCAGGGATGCTCAAGTCAACTATAGGCGGCGGCGCACGGTGAGTCAGCCTTAATGCGGCAATGCTTCCCCTCCCTGTTATGGGGCCTGCGTGCCCTCCCACACCCATCTCCTGCCCGAATCCTAGGTGCGTGACAAAATCCAGTAATCCTTTCACTGACATCGGGTCCTCATCGAACACTCCCGCCTCCAGCCTTCCTGAAACGCCCGCAGTCTTCCTCCAGTTGATCCATGAGTGTTCAGCATCTTGCACGCTAACGTCAATGTTTGTGAATAAATCTATCCTCCCAACCCTCATGTGGGTCCTAGTGAACGTGCTGAATTCCCTAACCTGGTATCCTGACTCCGGCATGTCCTCCCTGAGTCTCCCAAGCATCTCAGGGTTTGCGAAGCATCTGAGTTGGATGCTGCCGTCACCACCGAACACTGTGGCAAGACCATATCTGGATTTGCCTTCAGCATCAAGCACCTCATTCAAGTGGATTTCCCTGCCGTGCGAGCCGCCCCCTAGGAGTATCGAAGCCAACGCATCCACCCCTCCTTGGGCACCATCCTGCTTACCTTCCTCATAGACTGTATGCCTGTATCTGAAGCTTCTAGCATTGAATTCAGGCGTTAAGCCCATCTCAGTCAGCCTTTCCATGACCCCCTGATTCAATTGTAGCCCCACGCTGGCAGTAGCCTGGGTCATGGAATCTAGCCTGCCCTGCATTTCCTCGTAAAGCCTCTTATTCCCAGGTGCAACAACTATCGGCATCAGTGTCGGATAGTAGACTGCTGTCTCACGTCTGTGCACCTCCTCATGTGCCATAGGAATACAAGGGAATCCGGGGGATAAATAACACAATACGCCCTATATATCTGCCAGAAATCCTAGTATAATACATGCCATTAGGAGAGAATCGGAAAACCCCCGGTCATCTGGTTAAGCCGCAGTTTGACGGTTCCGCGCTGATGGGGCCCGGCGAGACCCACCTAATGTACCGGGCGATATCCGCGACAGTCCGCGACCCGGAAAAACAAGTGTCATACGGCCACTACGCAAGGGCCAGGTACTCTGACGCCGGCATTGGAGATGGCAAGTATCAGGCCCTGCACCTGGATGAGATGGCCAGGTGGAGGGATGAGGGCAGTGGAGTGCACAAGCCCGGCCCACTATCTCTCGTTCCGATAACCCTATCCCAGGGTGATGGGACGATACTCCACCTGCACGGTAGGAGTGCGTCAAGCCTACAGAGGTCGGTTCACCGGAGGATAAGTGACTGGCATCAAATGCAGTTCCCCGGCAAACTCAGCTTCTGCATCAGGGACACCCTCGACAACGCGTTGGATGGATTCAAGGACGGCTCTCTAGATGAGATAAACCTCAGGGTCCCTAACAGAACGTGGACGCGGGAATACATGGTCCAGCTGGCAGACCACATGATACGCAAGCTCAACGTCGACGGCACAATAAACCCCCGGGGCGCTAGCGTCCTAATCGGGATTAACGAGAGCAAGCCACAGCCAATGGAGTTAGGGCAAGAAGAAAGGCCTGTCGAAAGCAGTGAAAGCGCGAGATTCGTGGACGTGTTCCAGGAGCGTCTGGCCGTGAACGGCCTTCAAGCAGCGCAATCAGGCACCTACCCTGTGGCGGGGGCAGGCCATCTTGGAAGACTCATATTCGTCAAACGCCATGTTGATCAGTAATAACCTGTCTCTACTGTTCCTCCCCGCCGCCCTCGTCTGAATCCAGCATCTTCTTGAGGCATTCCACGAAGTCGTTGTCTGTCGGCCTGCAGAATGCGACTCCACCCCTCCTCAGTCTCTCCTTGCATGACTCAGGGCTTTCCACCCCGTATTCAGCATCCATCTTGTCGCATATCCTCTCGCTTTTGAGGTTTATCGCCACCTGCCTGTAGCACCGGTTCCTTATGTGGTCGTCATTTATCGTCTGGCATATCAGCTGGTCGTTCGTCAGTATGGCTGCTGCCCTGAGGCACCAGTCCCTGTCGTCGCCGTCTATCGTTGTGCAGACTCCCGCGTCTAGGGCGTCGAGGATTATCCCAGTATAGCATTGTTCCGTCCGCGTGCTCACCCCATCCAAGTCTCCAGTAGTGTTAAAGCATAACCCAATACCCTCCAATTGCTCCCTAACCCTGTCCTCACAATCCTGCTGCGACGGGTACGCTCCTTCAGGAATCAGCAGGCACGTCTCAACCCTGCCCTGCTTGACTGCCACGTCAACGATGCAATAGTATTTCGTATAGTCGCTTTCCGTTATCTCATGGCATAGTCCTGGATCCTGGAGGGCGACGGCAACGTCTGTCTGACACCAGCCTGTAGTGTGCTTCCCAGATAAATACTCGCATCCCTTCATGTCTCCCTCATCTATGGCCTTTATGGCTGACTTGCAGGATTCCCTCACATAAGCGCTGTCTATCTGCTCGCATAATTCCGGATCCATAGTCTCCTCTGCGAGCTGGTTGTAGCATTCATTCCTCTCCAACCCATCTATCCTGCTGCATAGTGTCTCGCCCTCCGGCAGGTCAACACTCCAAATGTGTGATGATAATGTTGTGGTGGTGACGGTCACAGCCTCCTCCCCAGTCTTTTGTGGGTGTTCAAAATCACTTTCAAGACGGCAGACTCCACCATACAGTGTGAACGGACCTACACATTCCCCCTCATAAGTGTCTTCCAGCGGCCCCCTTAGTGTGCCTGTTTCTGTGTGTGTTGTCGTTATGCCCCCTATCGTGACAGTGTATGTTATGCTTACTATAGCATTGTATGGGTCTTCCTCATCGTCAATGCATTCTTTTCCTACAAACTGGAAGTTATCGCCCGCAAGTATCCCATCTAAAGTATGGCTTAGCACGCATTCTACTGAGCTGCTTTTTATGCTGGCGTTGATGACGTGTATTGTCGTGCCAACCCCGTTTGTGAATATTGAGATGAATCCTCCATCGTAGTTCATCCAAGTTCCTGCCAGCTGCGGCTTGATTTTGGCAAAGCCTGTCGCCGTCGATACTGTTGACGTGGGGTATCCGTAGGAGCTGTAGCATACGTTGGACTCACAGCGTTTTTTAGAGCATATTGCGACTTCATCACTCGATGACAATCCGCTTGCATTATACTCCATGATGTATGAATCCGCTTCATGTGTTGGGACTTCAACAAGACCCAAACCGACCGTCTTATAACCCCCAGGCACGTATCCGCCCGTGCCATCATCATACCTGCCGTACTCGTATCTCGTGACGTTGAAAGTCAGGGCCGCTGGCTTTTCCCTTATGAACGAGATGTTTGCGGATACCATGCCCTTCATGCATCTGACCCTGTTGACGATGAAGTCTATCCCTAACGGGGGCATAACGTCATTTGGGGTGATAGCCTGGCTGAAGTCTGTTAGCGTAATCGAGAAGAACGGGACTTCAACCGACTCTCCCGCAAGCTGGGAATACGTTTTTGTCTTTAATGCGATCATGGATGTGAAACCGTATTCATCGTCCAGACAGATTAGTGCTGATACATTACCCTCCGAGTACCTGTATAGCGTTCCGTACGAGAGTCTGCTTAGGATGCTCCGGTTGGAGCCTGGCACGACGTCGACCTCAAATAGCGAGCATGACCTGCCAGCCACCCTATCCTTCCCGGTGAACGTTGAATGGCCGCCTTCCAAATGGCCTGCATCAGTCAGATCCCCACTCATGGCGTAGGGTATCTCGCCCATCAGCCCGTAGAATTCCTGGTTTGACGCCATTGACGAGTCCGCATAGCAGCGGATGTCGTAACCCTGCTCTTCGACGCATATGAACGTATTGCCTCCGATGACATATGACGCGTATGTGGTGCCTGTCCCGTAACTCTTGTATGTCACAATGTTCTTGTAGTCCCCGCCATACTTGACGCTAGTCATCTGTATGCTCGTCTCCCCGTACCCGTAATCCGAGAAAGACATGTTATACCTGAATCTTCCAAAATCAAAACGTTTATAATCTCCCCGACCCGGCTTACTGTCAGAGACCGGCTTCAAGGTCGTGTCGCTTACGGTAGTCACTGCCTGGCCTAGGTTCGGCTCATCATCACCTGAACTGAAAAACAGGACTGCCGCGCCGATAAACAGCATCAGTGAAACGATAAAAACCAGGATAACCCACCAGTTACCGCCACCACCAGGGCGTGGCTTAATCATGTCAGACGGTAAAGGCCTGTCCATTAATGACAATTACACTGCCGAATTAAAATATAATACCCCCCTCATATCCCATCTTTAACTTATTAGTATTCGTCTGATTGATGTTTTTTCTCGGGTTACAAAACTAATAATCTGCATGAGATGGGGTCGTAGATTCCTGTCCGTATTTTTTCATCATTATAATGCGTTTCAGCATCATTGGCATGAAGAGGGTTGTGAGGATTATCATCACGACTATTGCAGAGTAAATATCTCTGCTTATCAGACTTTTGTTTAGGCCGATTAAAGCCACGATTAACGCGACTTCCCCCCGTGGCGACATCCCTAAACCCACTTCTAAAGAGTCTTTTAGGCTCATTCCCTGGAGTTTTGCGGCTGTTCCGCAGCTGATCAGCTTTGTTAGAATGGCGACGACAGTCAGAGCAATGAGGAAATATACTAAGTCCGGCGTGAATGTGTGTAGGTCAACGAGCACTCCAAGAGAGGCGAAGAATATGGAGGCGAATATTATCTGCATATATGTTACGCCATACTTGAAGCCCTTATCGGCCCTGCTCAGACTCACGTGGTTTAATGAAACACCAGCTAGAAAAGCGCCTATTATGGGCGACATGCCAAGGATTGCCGCGATGACGCTGTATAAGAATGCGGTCATGATGGCTGAAATGAATATGACCTCAGAAGATATTTTTTTTATCCCGGAGATGATACGCGCAAAAACGTGGAACCCTAGGAATGCGCCTATAATCAGAAAACTCACTGCCTTAAGTCCGATTACCAGTAATTCAGTTGCCGAGACCGTTCTGACAACCAGCTCCTGTGAAAAAGAAAGTGCCAGAAGAGCTAGGATATCGTCTATTACTGCGGCACCGATTATCGCCTTCGCAGCTTCAGTATGCAGTTTTTTCATCTCCTGTAATGCGCTCGCAGTAACCGCTATGCTTGTGGCTGTAAGCACAGTCCCTATGAAGACGCTTCCTCCAAAATCAAATCCGAATGCTTTTGAGATATAGTATCCGCCAATCCATGGGATTATCACTCCAGCCAACGCGATGAAGAAGTACCTAACCTTGGTTATCTCATCCAGCCTGAAATTCAAGCCCACGCTAAAAAGGAGGATGACGGCGCCGAGATGGGCTAACGTGGAGACAATATCCGTGTATGTTACCATGTTGAGCCAGCTGGGGCCAATCAAAATGCCCGCTAGGATTATCCCGACTGACGAAGGTTGACGCAGCTTAGACGCTAACATATGCCCGGCCAATGCCACAAACAGCAACAAGCTCATCTGAGATTCCACTGAATTTAGGGGTATGATATGACCAAACATTTTCCTATTCGAATTACTTGTGTTTATGGCTCGTCCAACTTAAGGCCATTTTCTCAAGATGTGGCTGGATATAACCAAGACGGTGTTGATGTTTCACGATAAGATATTAACTCAGTGGAATATAACCAGGAACTAGCTGATGATAAAATCCTGTCTTTATCCGAAGTTTTGCGTGTCTGGGCATTGTCCTCTTCATGGGTGGTCGTATGCTATACGCATGGCTTGTTAAACAACACATTCACCCTATCTTAGTGTGAATCCCACCTTGCTTATTTCCCGTGCCTATCCTTTGGGCGTATGCCTGTGAATGAGTCATAACCTAATCCTATGGTTGTAATGCCAGAGAAGTCATAAACGCCTCTACCAGAGATGTTTTTCTTGTATCTGTCTTTCATTCTAGCTTTTTCCCACCCCGTAACTTTCGTTTGTCTTTTTTTATAGCAGTATTCAACCGGGTTATGCCTTCGCTTACGGTTTCCCCCTTATCATTAACCGCAACGTCCATGTCTTTGATTCCGTCGTCCCAAGAATCCCTGTTTTCATGAACCCCCTTTTTGACGCTATCCATCTAATCACCCACAATCAATAACGTATTAGCTCCTTGAAGTCATTTAAGCGTGTATTCTGGGCATATGTTTCCATATCGTGGTTTCCGGATAGAACTCTATGACCCTATGCCTTCCTTTTTGTTTTATCACATGTTTCATTTCAAGACCCCCTATTCTTATGTGTGTCGGTGGGTGGATAGTGCCAGACAGTATACCCTTCATTCCACCACAATGGTCGTGTATCACCTGGCACTCGAGACTTATCCTACGGGATCCCCTCAATCATCACTCTAAATTGAAGAGTACCAAACTGAATATGGCATTTCTCCGCTTATTTTCTATCCTGTCTGGTACTCGGGGTGTTCCCTCAAAGCGCACCCACAATCCCCTTTTGGGTCCGACGGAGTGTTTCCTCCAATACTTGGATCCCATCAAAGGACAATAACATATTCTATTACTAGTATAAATACTAATCTATTTTATAGTATCTATATTACTTTTTATACTAGTATTCCTATATCTAGTCTATGGTTAAAGCCTATAAAATCCAGGTGAACAAGAAGAATTCCCAGGCGTTTATAACCATACCCAAAGTCATCATGGACGGTAAGGACTGGAAGGAGAGGACTGAACTTAGATACCGGATAGGCCCTAAGGGTGAAGTAATACTGGAGGATATCGAGTAAAACCCTCTTAAAGGGTGCTTAATATACTTTTTGGTGGTGGAACATGGACGATGAAGGTACTGATTCGCTGGTAGTGAAAAAGCAGAAGTTTATATTCCTGGACAAAATGGAAGGCAGCTATTTTGAAAGAAAAAGAGAAGAAGACGAGCAAGAAAAGAAAAACCGGTTCAAAAACAAAAAACAAACCAAAAAAAAGCAACCCAAACCATGAACTCACTAACCTAAAACCACACCACATAGCCCACACCCCCTCCACGAGCATTAGCGAAGAGGAAAAGCTTGCGGGGGAAGGGACGCTCAAAAGCCTTCGGCTTTTGGCGCGCCGGAATCGCCTTGCGATTCCGAGCGTTCGAACCCTTGAAGAATATTAAAAGCTTGCGGGGGAAGGGATTCGAACCCTTGAAGACCTACGTCACAGGATGGCTCATCGATTTCACGCCACAAGTGTATTCCTCAAAGACGAATACGCTCTTTGTCGTCCGCAGAAATCTTAGATTTCTGGGAGCCA
>JBDRLL010000034.1:0-10149 GCA_043813075.1 Candidatus Altarchaeota archaeon | reverse complement strand
GGTTTTGTGGTGGTGAGTGTGACTTCGCGTATGCCTGCGATTGATGCGGAGGTTATCGCGTCAATACCCCCTATCGCGCCGGAGGGCACGTAAACCCTGGCGTGTTTCTGTCTTGCGGCCTCAATCACGCTCTCATACACTCCATCGTCAAGTAGTGCGCCCACACTCATTATAAGCACGTCCCTGCCCTTCTCCAACGCCCCCACCATGTAGTGCCTAACTGCTTCCTGTGATGCTGCCTCTATCACAAAATCCACCCCCTCGAGCAGATGATTGAAGTCTTCAGCAACATCAGGCCTGCGTTTTAGCGTTGACGCTAGCTTCTCCGCCTTACCTCTATCCACATCATATATCGCAGTCAGCGTTCCATCTATCACTCCCTTGTCGAATGCCATTGCAATGTAGGAGCCTATGACACCACAACCTATCAATCCTGCCTTCATGTTACACTACCTTACGTATCTACTTCGGTCCCCCGTCTTATATACCCTCTCCCCTATCAATGCTGTCGTTAGCACGCCAGCTCTAACGACATCGCTTATGGACCGTGCCTCAATTAACCTTTCTTTTATGAACTGGGGTCTAAGATAAAATGAGTTATACGCCCTCCAAATGGTCTTTTCAAGCGTTTCAGGACTTATTCCCTCAGGGATGAATATGGGCCTCGTCCTAAGGCCGTTCATGTACTGCCTCCACGCGTCTGGTTCAATAATATTGTTTCTAACACAGTATTCCATGAGTCTTGTGCCAGGGAAGATGATTGTTGGGGTGTAAAGCACGTTATTTGGGTTTAGGCTGTTTATGAACGCTATGGTGTCTTCCATGTCCTTAAGCGTCTCTCCTGGGTGTCCTAGCATGCCGTAGGCCCTGGTTTTTATCCCAATCCTCCTACATTCACTGAAGATGTCACTATACGTCTCGTTCGGTATCTTCTTCCCTAGGCTGTACCTAATGTGCTCCACCCCGCTTTCCACACCAAATGATATGTACCTGCAGCCAGCATCCCTCATCGCCTTCAGAAGCTCTTCATCAACAAGGTCTGTTCTAGTGGTGCAAGACCACGTGAAACCTAGTTTTCCCTCCATCATCCTCTCGCACAGTCGAATCACATAATCCTTGTCTAGCGTGAACACATCGTCCGCGAACTCTACTGACGCGAACCCCTTTGAAGCTAGCGTCTTCATCTCATCCATTACATTGTCGAGACCCCTCTGCCTGAATTCTGTGCCTGCCATCCCACAATAGGAGCACTGGAACGGACACCCCCGTGACAGAACCATGGACTGGAACTTATAGGCGCTGTCATCAAACAAACCCCTGTCTGGGAAGGGTATGTCATCAATATTCCTGATAATTGACGGACATCCCACATCCTCCCTATCCTTCCCTGAGAAAACACCACCCCTCTCACCAAAGGCCTCCCCCCTCAACACGTTCCCGCACAATTTAACCAAGTCTTCCTCGCTTTCACCTCTGAGGCCATAGTCTACGCCAAGGTCGAAGATGACTTCAGGATCCACTGTGACATGTGGGCCTCCAGCAATCGTTATCACGTCAGGCATCCTCTCCCTGATGCTTTTGAAGAATATGTGGGCGAACCGCAAGCCCATACTGTTCAGACTCACTCCCACAACCCTAGGATTATGCTTCGATATCTCCTGCAGGGCGTCGTACATGCTGGTGAATCCAGTGCAGAAGTCGTAGCCCCTCACACTGAAACCCTCCCCCTTCAATACGGCGGAAAGGTACGCTAATCCCAATGGTGATGCAGTATAATGCACGTTTCCTCTGACTAAATGCCTTTCGTAGGGTGGGTTGACCAACACAACGTCAACGTCCTCGCGGCCGTGAATAATACGCGAAGTCACCCCCCTCACCCATAACTGCGGTCTACCCTATCCTGCCCTAAGACAAATGACTTATCCTTCTCCAAACCCTTCCAGAGTGTGCCATACCTCTCCTGTAGCTGGTGTTCTATGCTCTTAACGTCCTCAAGGCTCTTTCTAATGTGTCTGCCCTCTATCATCCCAGCATCCTCCAACACGGCTAGATCCCCTGCCATGCGCACCACACCCCCCAGGTCCCTAAGCCGTAGTGTAAGGGCGTTTCTCTCCTCATCCACCAGCGACGCCCTCCTCTTCGCCTCATCAATAATGACTTCCACAACCTCCCTTGAAGCGTGTGGTATCCTCCCATCCAAGACAATCTCCTGCGCCACGAACTGGAGTATCTTATCCCTGTTTTCAGGGGTGTCCGGCATGCTAGTGTTCAAGAGTATCTCATACCCATTGCCTATTATCCTTGACCTCAATGGGGGTAGTATGCCCCCCACCTCGCTTATGTTGCACGCTCCCACGAATAGGAAGTCACATGGCACGTCAACAACCTTGACTGACGCTCCTGCGGAATGCGGGTTCCTCCCCGTTATCGGGAACTTCCTCTCCTGCATCGCAGTTAATATGAAGTTCTGAAGCTTCTCCAGATGGGGCAGCTCGTCTATGAACAGCACCCCCTCATGCGCTTCATGGACGGAGCCAGGGACGACCCTAAGGTATGCTGGAGTCCCAATCTCCGGGTGGCTGCCGTAGGGGTCATGCCTCACGTCACCAAGCAACTCAGTCTCACTGGCCCCAGTAGCGTGGATGAAAATCTTACGGTCTATCGGCACGATGATATTCCTCTTCTTCCTATCATTCAGCCTCTGAAGCCCTTCAAGAGCTGCCTGGTCTAACACCCTTATGTTATCATCATCAACCCTCTGGTATACGACCGCCTCCTCTATCCCGTTCAAACCTATCCTAGTGGTGCTTATCTCCGTGTCTGGAACCCCCATCTCCACCTCAAAGACGTCTGTTATGAGGTCTGTGTACGGGCTCCTCCTACGGCCTCTCTTAACCCTACTATACTTGTTCGCGCCGCACGCAGGGCAGCTTATGCTATCCGGCGGGCTCAGTGAACCACAGTTAGAACACCTGTAGCCAAGCCTCTCAGACACAAATGATGGGACTTCAACAGCCGACGCTATCCTCCCAGAAGCCTCCCCCAACTCACACTTCTCCCTCTCCACCTGACCCCTATTCAACACCTCCACAAGAGGCCTGTGCGGGTTATTCGGGTTGTGGAGGACACTTACTTGCTCGTTTGGTTGCGTAAGATGGGAGGCCATTGCCTGCGCAAGCATGCTCTTACCCACCCCAGGAGGACCGACTAGTAGTAGATGCCTCCGTTGTCTAACAGCGACAGAGACCTTCTCAATCGCCTTTTCCTGTCCTATGACCCTATCAATAGGGCTCTTAGGTATCTCAACTTCTCTAGTCGACTCTATCTCATCTAAACGCATTTTCAAAAGGAAACCCATTTAATTATCGTGACGCTGTTGTTAAAAAAGAAGGGGTGAATAGTGCGTTCAAGACGCACCATCCTATCCCTCACGCGGCAGTCGCATCCTTTTCAGATACGATGTTGATTCCCCTGTTGTCTGTTATGTCCGCCGCCTTGTTGACTCCCGCAAGGTTCTTGACCTCGCTCTTTGATGCTGCGTCAATCAGGCGTTGGGTTATTATGCCATCCAAGACTACCGTGTGTGGGTGAACCCCGCCAATAGTGTTTATCAAGTCCTTGATCTCTATCTCAGCAATCATCTCCCCGTTCTTGTCGAAAAGCCTTGCAATCAGCTTACCCTTGACGGCATCCAACTCCGCCTTATAATCCACTCCGCTGCTCGCCTCAATTATGGTGTCAACGCCCTTACCGTTCTTCCACCCGACCTTTATCTGGTCTGAAGGGACCTTCCGCCTCAAAGACATTATTACCTCCTTCTTGCCCAGGTCCTCAACCTCCTTCCCCTGAGACGCTTTCGCAACGAAGTCTATGTCTGCGACCTGCATCAACTCCTTAAGTATGATGTCCCCGCCGCGATCCCCGTCCACGAAGGCTATCGTCGTCTTGGCCTTGCTTAGCTCGCTAATCTGCTTCGGGATGTTGGTGCCGCCGACTGCGACAACATTCTTTATGCCTGACTTCAAGAGGTTAAGAACGTCCGCACGTCCCTCAACAAGTATGACGCTTTCTGCAGCCTCTATCCCAGGGCCTGAAGGCATTCCCTTATAACTCGTTATCTCGCCTAACTGCACGGCCTTCCTCACCTCGTCTGTTATCTCCGTACTCTCCGGTATCTCCTCAGACATCATCTTTTTGAGTATTATCTTGGCCCTGTCGACCATATTCTTCCTCTTACTACTCCTAGCGTCCTCCACATTCAACACCCTTATCTTAGCGTTGCATGGGCCTACGCGGTCTACTGTCTCTATGGTCGCCGCTATGATGGATGTCTCCACCATGTCAAGGCTTGATGGAACGACGATTCTTCCAGCCGATTTCCCGCCTTTAGTCTTTATGTCTACTTCTATACGCCCAACCCTGCCTGTCTTCTGCAGGTCTCTTAACTCAAGGTCTTCTCCCAGAAGCCCCTCTGATTGTCCGAATAGTGCCCCCACAACATCCGGCTTCTCTACTACGCCGTCTATCGTGATTTCTGCGTAAATATTGTATTTCACAGTGTCTGATGGTGCTTTAGCCATTCATATCACCTCTATTTATAGTCCCTCTATTTTCCTCAGCCTGTGCTGCAAGTCAAGAATAAGACCCCTTACTCCGGGTTGCCTTAACCAAGTTCCTAAATCCTATTAGGCGATGAAAGTGATTATGTCTTGACTATGAGTTTGACTGAGTATATTTTCACGTATTCATGGCATATAAATGCCAATCACGGTCATTCACTAAGGCTATCCAGTTTTTCAAGCACTTTCTCAAGGGTTTGACGCTCTAAAAGGATGGTTTTCCTCCTCGAAGAATGCCCCCTAACAATCCTGCATTCCCCAAAGACTCCCTCCAAAATCCTTTGAACGTCGCTGTTGGCCTTATTCTTCTCTGGAGGGCTTTTAACCCAAACACGTATCTGACCCCCAGAATAACGTATAGATTCCCTACTGGATTTCGGAACTATCTGAACGTCTATTAGGGTGCCATCCCTTGAATGCCTGACTGGATCCACCTCCTCAAACGGAGTTGGCCCTTATTACCTCGTCCAAAACCCTTAGGAACGCGTTCTGCTGTTCTTCAGTAAGCGGCACACGGCCACCATCCTCGATCCTTAGGTCGTTGTTGTCTGCCACTACAACCAGTGCGCGTGACACTGGAACGCCAAAAACCTTCTGTAGTTCAGGGTTATCATTCAAGTCGCTTATTATGTTGTCAAGTACGTCCATGTATATTCCAACTCTGTCAGGGTTCACCCCTCCTGGTCCTTCTACGTCTCCCATTATTTTTCACCTCTATTTTTGAATATGATGCTATCAGATAATTATTAAACCCACTCTATAAAAACACTTTTTACCTATGTTACGACCTCCCTTATTCTGCCTGCATTAACCGCCTCTTTTACTTCCCTGGCTATCCTCCTGCCCATATACATGTTTTCCCCGTACTTCAGGTACGCGTACGGGTTTGTGGGTATGTTGACATTGCATCCTGCCACTATCCTGGTTGAAATCTCGAATGCCACCAACTGCATGTCCTCAGTGCATATGGTCTCAAGGCAGAAGGGGCCCAGCACCCCCGGAGGCTGTATCTTCTGTGATTCGTCCACTATCTTCTCTCCTATGTCGAATATGTCGTTCAGCAGGCTTTCCCTGACGACCATGGGAAAGTTCCCCACTATGCTGAATGTTGGGCTTATCTCCTGCGCCAGCTGCTCTGGAACCGGTATCCGGAATATCCCGTCCACGCTGGACTCATACCTCTTGTCCAAACCAAGGAACTCTGTCTCATCCGACAATGCTGAGTAGAAATAGTGGGGGTATATGGTGACTCCTATGATGTACTCCTGTATGTAGGGATGTTCAGCCTCCTCCTCAGTAACCAGCTTGTTCTTCACCATGGTCTTGAGTTTCTTCTCGAACGCGTCAGGAGAGTCAACCACGAAATACCCCTTGCCCCCCTTCGCCCCCGGGAACTTCACGAAAGCAAGCCCTTCCCTCAGCTCGTCTATCGACTTGTATATCTGCGGCACCTTAAGCCCCGCCTTCCGCAGCCACTCGTGCTGCATTATCCTCGAGGTCTCCCACTTGTTCAAACCCCTATTCCCCAAGAGAGGTACCTTGAACTCCTTCTCCATACGGTCCTGGTCTATGTAGGCGTTGAAGCTGCCGTGCGGCACGACGATGCTGTTAAGCCCCCTAAGCTTCTCCTGGACTTCATCATCCAGTAATTGGCTCATATCGTCGACGTAGATGAACTCGTCAACCAGGTTGAAGTACTTATAGACCCTCTCCCTTCCTTTCACAGCGACACACACGGTCTTGAATCCCTCATCCCTCGCGCCCTTGAATATGTTGAGTGCAGAGTGGCTTCCTATGGTGGCTATTGTGAGGTTATCCTCATCATAATCCCCTGCAATAGCCCTCACCTCCCTTATAACATCGCTCATGTGACTATCTCCCCCACCTTATCCTTCTCAATAGCCTCCCGGATGAGCATCGCAGTCCTCCTCCCTGTGCTGACAGGCCTCCTCCACAATGCGTTGCCATACGGGTGGCCTACAGCCACATGCACGTTGGTGCCCCCGCCTATCCTCGGAGCAACGTCGTATATGTGGAACTTAAGGTCCTTGTCAACACACGTCTGCAGGCAGAAGGCGCCTATAACCCCCGGGTCATAATGCTCCTTGCTTGCCTTAACGTACTTCTCCCCCAGTTCAAAAGCCTTCTCAAGCAGTGACTCCCTTAATGTGGCGCTATTGTGCCCGCACACGGTGTACTCTGGTATGGCCTGCCGTTCATTCAATCCCATCTGCTGTTGGGCTGGAAGCCTCACGTGCCCGTCTAGGCTGGATTCGAACCTCCAGTCCACTCCAATCAACTCCAGCTTCTCCAACTCGTCTTCAATCGGGTTGTAGAAGAAGTCCAGGTTGAATACGGGGCCTATGATGTACCTCTCTATCCTAGCGTTATCCAGGGAATCCTGGGTTATCACACCGCGCTTAAGCAGTTCCCCAGACTTCCTGTCGTACTCGCTCCTGCTTGAAGCAGTGAAGAAGCCCCTCTCCAGCTTCTTCTCCGCGTGGTGCAGTTTCACTATGCACAACTCGTCGATATCGTCAGGATTACTTATCCTCTCTGGGAACGGGAGGCCTGCCTTCTCGAGCAGCCAGTAGTAGTCCTGCTCTTCACCGCGCTCCTCGCTCCTTAGCATGTTCCGGTTGCCGACCATCGGGACCTTGAATTCCTCCTCAATCCTGCCTATGTCTATGTAGGATGTGAAGGAGCGGTTCGGTATGAACAGGACGTTGTTCTTCCTCATAGCATCCTGCTCTTTCTCAGAAAGCATTTCATCGAACTTGCCGTAGACCCGGAATTCGTCGACCATCCCACGCACGACCTTACCCCCGACTCTCCTGCTCTTGAAGTAGTTTGCGTAAGTTCGTTCACGCCCCCTCCTGCAGTACAGTATGGTGTGGAATCCCTCCTCTATGGCGCCGTCAGCAACGTCTAGCGCCGAATGGGATGCTAGAACCCCGACCTTTGCGTTATCTAGGTCGTATTCTCCCAGAATGTCCCATACCACCCCTCGTTCCATTATTAAATATTAACGTAAGGGTCTAAAAAACCGACTATTCCGCCGTTACCCCCATCTCAAGCATCTTAGCCTTTATCTCAACGGCAACAGGGTCTTCAGGCTCCAGCTTCACGTATGTGCTCCAGTATTCCAGAGCCTTCTTCCTCTGACCCATGTTATAATATATCCCCCCTGCGTTCCGGTAGGCTGACGCGTAGGACGGGTCTATCCTTATGATGTTCTCGTACTCTGTTAACGCCTCGTTAACCCGCCCTGTCTGCAGCAATATGCCTGCAAGATTAAACCTGGCTTTAGTGTATCCCGGGTCTATCTGAAGTGCCTTAAGGTACTCTTTCTTGGCGTCAGCGTCCCTCCCCATCTTGACATATGCATAACCAAGGTTGTTGTGGGAGTTCGGCTCGTTAGGCTCGAGCACGATCGCCTTCTCAAACTCGTAGGCCGCGTTTTCCGGCATGCCCTCCTTCAGGTATATGTTGCCCAGGTTATAGTGTATCACATAGTTGTCTGGCGTCTCCCTGCTGGCGACACCCAACTCATCAATCGCCTTCATGCTGTTGCCACTCCTGAAATAGTGCTCCCCCCTCCGAGTGTGGTATGTCGCGATTATGTCCCTAGTCATGTAGTCCTTGCTCACTGACGAATCTTCCGCCCCCCTAAGAACGTACTTACCCCACACTTCAGCGTCATCTAACATCCCCTCCCCCTCATCAACCACCATGAAGACGAGACCATACTGTTCAAGCGTCTTCCCAGGGAAGGCCTCCATATCCCTCCTGACAGTGTAGTAGACTGGCCTGCCAGAGTCAATGTACTCCCTTTCCACACTGTCCTGCCTCTTCTGGTGCTCGCCTTCCGGCAGGAATAGGAAGTCATTGCCGTATACCTTGTGACTTAGGAATCCTGACCTCTCTATCATCGTCACGTCAGGCCTCATGCCTTCCGCTTGAAGAAGATATGCTAGCATGAGTATGTTGTTGTCTCCGTCCGCGAATATGACTGCGTTCTCGTCAACACTGTTCAATACGTTCATGCCATAGTCGTATGCCACCAGGTTGTTGCTATAGTTGTTCGAGCCGTAGTTGCTTGCCATAAGGAATCCTACGGCAGCAACAACCACCAGGATCTTGTGCTTATTGTTTTCCCCCAAATACTCCCTCATCCCCACGCTCAACCCAACCCCAACCCACAGGCTGGCTATTATGGTCGTCGGTATCTCGAATGCGGTTATGTCCATGGAGACTATATTCAGAAACACGGTGTACGTGAAGTCCATAACAGAAACACCCAACGTGAACTCTAGGAGCCGCCTGTCCTTCCTCAACGCATTAAGCCCCACTAGCGCGAATATCCACAGGAAGGAATACTGCCTTAAGACTACGCCTAAACCGTCCGCCGCCCTTTTCACAAAGTCTGTCTTCACATTAGGGTAAGCGTACAACTGTCTGTGCACGAAGCCGCTGACGTGCACCACAAACCGGTCTATGCTGCTCGGGTCACCCCAGTTGTATGCTGGCTCCATCATAGCCCTCAACGGCAGGTAAGCGTACAAAGACACTCCCACCAGCATCAAAGCGATTATCCTCGAAGCTGTCTTAGAGTCAATAGCCTTCCTGTCAGTGGCTACTATGAAGTATGCGAAGAATGGTATGAAGAATGCCAGTGATATGTGGTTGGCGAGACCCAGCCCGTACGCCAACCCTATCTGGTAGAGGTGATTCACATTCTTCTCCCTCCTCCACAACAGAATGAGATACAAGAAAACGGCCATGAAGAAAGCGTTTAGGGTGTAAGCCTCTGCGATGAGCGCCTGATTCCAGAGTTCATGAGTGAATGCGACCGCCAATCCCGCGCCAACAGCAGCTATCCTGTCTTTCGTCAGAAGCCTCACACTCATACAGCTTACTGCCGCAGCCCCGGCAGCGGCGACAGCCGAAAGCAGGTTGACCCTGAAGGCTATTGACCCGTAGGGTATTAGGGTAAACAGTTTCCCGAGTAAAGTGTATAGCGGGTATCCGGCGGGATGCGCGATGCCGAGCGTGTATGCGGCAGTCACCAAGTCCCCACTATCCCCTGCCGCGATGGTCGGGCATATGGTCGCCAAATAGACTATCATGGCGGCCGTGAAGACTATCAGCGCATCTTTCTGCGTCTCGGATGATTTCATCACACTATAATACGCCTGGGTGTTTAAAGATTGGAGTTCTTGTTCAGTATGTTCTTCTTGCGGAGTATGTGTTCAACATCCTGCGTGCTCCTTATGCCCGCACCCTTGTGGAAGTTGTTGTTCAGCAGCTCTGTCAGCTCTCCGATAGAGCACTTGGTCTTGTTCGCCTCTATGAACCGGAGTTCCGGGTAAATCCACTCGTGTTTCCGCATTTCTACAATAATACGTATCTCAAAATAAAAACAATCTTATAAAAAACAAGAAAAAACCATATAATACAAAAAAATTCTTTAATATATAAGATACGTTTTTTTGCGGGCCTGGTGGGATAGGACTGACACTGTCAGTCC
>JBDRLL010000033.1:0-79785 GCA_043813075.1 Candidatus Altarchaeota archaeon | reverse complement strand
TCAAATCCCCCTGGCCCCAAATATTTATTAATTGTTTATCAAAGGATTCATCTTCACTATTGTTTGATGGCTGATATTTTGGTTTAGGTCTTGTTTTTTCTTTTTTTTATTTGGTTTATTGTTTGTTTTACGTGGTCCATTATCTTGTCCCAGAGGAGTATTCTTCCCAGTATCATGATGAGGTAGTATGACCCCATCCATGCTGCAAAGAATCTGAGGTCGCTATTCACGCATAATCCCTTAACACAGTCCGTATCCCATATTAGCGAGTCGCCTGCGACAAGGAGTTTTAGGAATACGCCGACGAATAAGCTGATTGATATGCAAAAGAATGAGATGGTCCAGTTTGTGAGTACTATGTAATGGTCCTTCTTTTCCTTACCCAGCATCCTACGTAGCGTGCTGATTATGAATGCGAGGAAGTAGGCTACAAGTAGTGGTTGTCTTGCTGCCTGGCCTGCTAGATATAATATCAAAATGTATGGTGCAGAAAAAATCAGCAAGCCCACCATCAAATCATGATATCTCCCCTCCCTCCTCCTTTTGGATCCTCTAAATTCATCTGAAAGCGCTACAACTCCGAGAATAATAAAAATATACGCGACCTCCAACATAAGGAATGCCTTAACAGTGTCCGCATGCATCTTAAAGATAGTTGGCCACATGAGTACGCCAATCAGGTAGAAGCCAGGTATTGCGTCAATGATGTTCTCCAGGTATGTGTTATGCTTTTCTAAACCCGGGTTGACTCCATCATCCACAATCTTACTGCGCATAATGCTTAACTATGTCTCAAATCCCATTTAATACAATATCCCCCAGAAGTGCTGGACTTAATGGTCTTTAGGCCCTGACCCCCACATCTTTTTGTTTTCCCCCTCGGCTTTCCTGTTTTGATTGGTTGTGGTCTATTTAGCGTTGGTGTGGAATATTTATTGTGGGTTCCGAGCCTGAGGTTTCTCCGGATTATGGTTTCACTGATCTGGTGCGCTATGTCTGGCCTTATTTGGGCAGGTATAGGTGGCGTCTTGTGTTCGCCGTTTTTTTGAGTGTGACGAGCGAGTCTGCCGGTCTTTTCCCTGCTTATGCTCTGGGGGAGATGACGACATTCCTAACCACCTACTTGCCAGGGGATTCCCTGAGGTACCTGGTGATACTCCTTGTTTTATGGCTGTTCACAAGCCTCTACAGGGCTTTTAGCGGTAGGATGGGGGTGCTTTTGGGTTATGGTGTGGCAGAGTCGGTTGGCTTGGACGCTAAGGTGTCTGCCATGCGGCACATCTTCTCGCTTGACTTAAGCTGGCATGAGAGCGATTACGCTGGCAGCAAGATGCAGCGGGTTATGAACGGTACCCAGGGCATAACCAAGCTCATCCACCTGCTGTTCACTGACTTGATTGGCGCTCTCGTCAGCATCTTCGGCGCGGCCTTGGTGATGCTATACCTCCAGGTCGAGCTTAGCCTAGGATTAATGGCTTTCGCATCATCATACTACCTGCTCTCCTTCTTCCTGCGCCGCAGGCAGAGCAGGCAGCTTAAGATAGTGCAGGCTGCGAAGGAGTCTGCTGGCGGAGTGAACTTCGAGTCCATAGCTAACATAAGCATCATAAAGGTGATGGATTTGAGCAGGCCAGTGCTCGAGCGCGTGTCGAGCGTGAACACGACTTTGACGCGTGAGGTCTTAAAGCTGCAGAAGCAGTTCAGGGTGCGTGAGATCGCCACAACAGTCTACGCGGTCGGCTTGAAGTTCGTGATACTATTGTACATAAGCTACAGCATATTCTCCGGAAGCCTGGAGGTGGGGGTCTTCGTGATGTTCTACGTCTACTTCGACAACGTGCTTAGGGCTACGGCCGGCATGTCGAGGGTGGCTGACCAGGTCATAGAGGAGTGTGCTGCAGTAGGCCGGCTGGTTGAGGTGATGGATGAGAAGCCGACTGTCGAAGTCTCCGGTAAAAAGCCGCTGCCTACCGGATGGGGTGTGATAACAGTCAAAAACCTCTCTTTCTCCTATCCCTGCAGGTCTTCAGCGGTTAAGAATGCGAGCTTCAGCATCTCCCGGGGGGAGAAGGTTGGGGTGGTGGGGCCCACAGGCTCCGGCAAGTCGACGCTCTTCAAGCTGATGCTTAAGCTTGATGAGACCTACTCCGGCGACATTCTCGTTGATGACGTCCCGCTCAGGGACATAGACCGGCACTCTTACATAAAGAGCATTGCGGTGGTGCCCCAGGAGACTGAAGTGTTTAACAGCACGCTGAGGGAGAACATTGAAATAGCTGGAGGTTCGACACAGGACCTGGGCAAGGCTTTGGAGATGGCGAATCTGACGGAACTAGTGGCCGGGCTTCCGGCAGGCGTCGAGACTGTGATCGGGGAGAAGGGCGTGAAGTTGTCTGGCGGGGAGAAACAGAGGCTCAGCATTGCCCGGGCTTTCTACAAGTGCCCGCAGATACTCTTCCTCGACGAGCCCACCTCCCAGTTGGACGCCAACAGCGAGCAGAAGATACAGGACTCCCTCCGGAAAGTCTTCAAGGATGTCACGGCCATAGTCATAGCCCACCGCATCACGACCATACAGGAGATGGATAAGATAATAGTCATGAGGAATGGCGAGATTGTGGAGCAGGGGGCATTCAAGCAGTTGATAGGCCAGAAGGGTCTTTTCCACGAGCTTTGGATGAAGCAGAAACTCTGAAACACGCGTCTTATCCCTATCTTAGCCGCTCTACGGCGTCTCCTACCACAATCATCTTTTCCTGCTGTTGCTCTGAGAGGCCGCTACCCCTAATCCTGTCCAAGTCCTCACGTAGCCTTCTGGAGTCCACTGGCTCTCCCATGGAAGCCTTCTTGCATTCGACTTCAAGGTATCTTATCCCGCAGGCCTTTCCGAAATGGTTTTCGCCGTCCCCCATCCAGGCATCCCTCAGGACGGTTGCCGCGGCATTAGGGTCTCGTTGCTCCAACTCTACTTCATCAGCTATCCCCAGGTCGAACAGGCTTCTGAAGGATGTTCCGGCGTATTCCCCACGAAGCCTGCGTAATCCCTCCACTATCCCCGTCCCGTCTCCAGACTCCTTAATGTCCCTCGCCATCTGCATCCTTAGGAAAGCCCACATCTTCCCCTCCGGGAATAATGACGTGTCTGCGTCAGGCCCGAAAACCTGCTTCTGACAGTAGTCCATCACCTTCAGTATGCTAACCCCCTTCTCCTCCAGCAGTCTCAGGGATTCTAAGATGGACCTCAGGCTTCCGTCAATGGTTTTCCCGTCGTACGGCTGAGCGACTATCCTATCAAAGGTTCCTGCCCCCAGCTTGTCTACAGACTGTCTTATCGGCTCAACCGACCTGGCGTTCACGTAAGCGTCGCCCACAATACTCATGCCCCTATCCCACATACCCTCTAGACTGCCTTCAGCTCCCGCATCTCCGCTCGACTCTCCTAGTCCTGCCGCAAGCACGAGTAGTTGCGTCTGCAGTGTGGTGGGCCTCAGGTATTCCTGGTCTTCGCCGGCCACTATGTTGCAGACGCCCTCCTCCATGTCTGAGTAATAGTAGTTTCCCCCCACCTTGTTCCCGTATGTTTCCCTGAATCCTCCCGCCCGGTGGGTGAGTTCGTGAATAAGGTCCGACCTCGTGAAGTTGAATCCGTCCAGCATTATGGCGTCGAAGAATGGGACGTATAATCCCGCGTTATCCCCCAAGTGGGTTCTCGCCCCAACATTCCCCTCGAACCTGTATTGTGGCGTGGGGTTGATGTAGTTCAACGGGTCGCTTCTCAGCGAGTCAACGCTCACGTGAAGTCTCCCAGCCATCTCGCGCCTAACCCCCTCCCAGTTTCCCCCCACATCCTCGAGTATATGGGCTTGTTTTCCGAAGCCCATGTCCTCAAGCTTTTCTGCCGCGGTGTTGAACGTGTAGTCTGTTGTCGCAAACCAGTTTTTAGGGTTGAATCCCCCGCAGTCGTTAACCCATGTCCCGAACCTGGTGCCAGCGATGGTTAGGGCTCCCACCAGGAGCACTGCCTCAACACCCCATCTCCCGAATTTCACTCTCCTATTCCACTTGTTCCTCCGGGTCAGTGATTCAGAGAGTTCCCTAGCCTGGTCTCTTGTCAGATCCCCTGATTCAATGGCACTCTGGAATCCTAGCGCAAGGGAGTATCCCGCCAGTTCCTGTGATAACTCCCTCCGCCTCCCCCTACTCCACTCCCCAGCAGGCACTCCCAAGAGTTCCTTATCCTCTCTTAACTGTCTTCTAACCGCCTTCTGGACCGTCCTCCTGACCGGCGCCAGCAGCTCCGGTACCATAACATCCTCATGCTCTCCAAGCCCTAGAGCGTCTCTAAGAGCCCTCTGCCTGCTGGACCTCACAGCCGATATAACATCCTTAGCGCCAGACGCCTCCCGGAACATCACACCCAAATCCTCTAGAAGCCTGTCCACGCTAAGCGTCTTATCCTTCAACTGCGGCAGAAAACCACCCCTATCCGTCAGCTCTACAGCAGACTTACGCGTCAAGGACGCCATACCGTTAAAAACTGGCATTACGCTATTATATCCCCCCCATCTTCTGTTTTTATACTCTTTCATGCATTCTTCTTATCACATGTCTAAAAACGATTCCAGCATGAATGCAATAGAGCTTGAGGGGCTGACCAAGTCTTACGGCCGCCTTAAGGCTGTCGACTCTGTGAGCCTCTCCATAGGTGAGGGCATGGTTTTCGGCCTATTGGGGCCGAATGGCGCGGGCAAGACGACTCTGATTTCAATGCTCGTGACCATGCGTAAGCCCACCGGGGGGAGGGCTATTGTGAACGGCTTCGACATAATCAGGCAGGCGGACGGGGTCCGCAAGAGTATTGGCATAGTCTTCCAGGATCCGAGTCTCGACGATGAGCTCACTGCGTTGGAGAATCTTGAGATGCATGCTGCAATGTATGGCGTCCCCAAGGAGGTCAGGCGTTCCCGAATCGAGGAGGTCATACGTCTCGTGGAGCTGGAGAAGAACATTAACTCCCTAGTCAAGACTTTCTCGGGCGGCATGAAGCGGAGGCTTGAGATTGCGCGGGGCCTTGTCCACCACCCTAAGATACTCTTCCTCGACGAGCCGACCCTGGGTCTGGACCCGCAGACGAGGGCTAACATATGGGAGCACATCCAGAAGCTGAATGAGGTGGAGAGGATAACTATAATATTGACCACACACTACATGGATGAGGCCGATAAAGTGTGCGACAGGATTGCGATAATCGATTCAGGGAGGATTATCGCGGTGGACACGCCGGAGAACCTTAAGAACAGTCTCGGCGGTGACATCGTCTCCATCAAGTGCGCGGGTGCTGCAGGGTGCTCAGAGCTCCTGAAGGGTTTGGACTGGGTCAAGTCTGTCATACAGCATGATGGTTTCATAGACGTTCGTGTTGAACGGGGTGAGGAGAAGATACCCCGCATCCTAGCGCTCATGGAGAATCAGGGCATTAGCGTTGATTCCGTTAACCTGAGGAAGCCCTCTCTAGACGACGTCTTCCTCCACTATACCGGGAAGACGATACGGGAGGGTGAGGCAGACCCTAAGGCAAGGATGAGGATGCGTAGAAAACTGTGGGGGCATAGGCGATGAACAGGGAGTTGGAGGGTGTTTACGCCCTGTGGAAGAGGGAGTTGATACGATTCTTCAGGTCCAAGAGCAGGGTTATAGGCAGCCTGGGGATGCCGTTCTTCTTCCTTGCCATACTCGGCAGCGGTTTGAACAACGCGTTCAGGCTGCCGATGGGCGGGAACTACATGCAGTTCATAGCGCCAGGCATAATCGGGATGGTGCTGATGTTCGGCTCCATGTTCAGCGGGATAATCGTGTTGATGGACCGTCAGTTCGGATTCCTCAAGGAGACTCTCGTCGCCCCGGTAAGCAGGCTTTCCCTCGTCATAGGCAAGGCTGTTGGGGGCGCGACCACAGCCATAATACAGGGTGTCATAATAATGCTGATGGCAGTCCTGCTTGGCGCTGAGATACACGTGTCAAACATAATCCTCCTGGTCGGATTCATGTTCTTCATCTCAGTCATGTTCGTCTCCCTTGGGATAGCGATCGCGTCGACATTGGATGACATGCACGGATTCCAGTTGATAATGAACTTCCTCATAATGCCCTTGTTCTTCCTGAGCGGCGCTTTATTCCCCCTTTCCACAGCGCCAGTCGTACTCCAGAAATTATCCCTCTTCGACCCCCTCACGTATGGCGTGAACGGTCTCCGATACCTGCTCACCGGCAGCTCTGACATAGCCTTCACGACGTGTGTCGCAGTGCTATCCGCATTCACGCTACTGTTTGTGCTGCTTGCGATATACCTGTTCAATAGGATAGAGGAATAGCTCCAGTATTAAACGTATTTCCCAGCGCAGGTTCCGCCGTTAGCCTGGTTTTTAGGGCATGCTCCGCAGTTCGGGCTCAGCGTCTTGCCGGGCTCCTGTGCCCCTGTCTCAGGGTGGTTCCCGCAGGCTTCCCCTGAATTGTGTTTCGCGCATGTGAGCTCCATATCGCATTTGCCGTCCCCATCCTCGTCTATGAAGTCAACACAGTCGTGTGCAACAGCCTGAGAAGCGTCTTGATCGACTATGTTGTTGGCCTGGAGTTCCGCGGACGCCGGATGGTCGTAGACTGATATGATGAACATCGAGGCCAGTACCAGCATTCCAGCGTATACACCGATTCTTCTCGCATCCATCTCTCAGGATAAGGCAGGCATGATATATAAATAGCGTTCGCTATCCTTTTTTCTTCCTTAGTCTCTTGCAGTATATTATCTTGTTTTCTCCTTCACTGAAGAAGTCTTTTACCATCGCCACCCTGTTGTAGCCTGTCCGCCTGTATAGTCTTCTTGCTGGAGAGTATTCCTGTGCTGATGATGTTGAAATGCAGATTAGGCGGGATCTCTTCTCCCTTATCCGTGCTTCTGCAAACTTTATGAGACGGGATCCGATGCCCCTCCCCTGGTAGTCCGGGTGGACGCTCAGCGCGTATATCTCGTAGGCGTCGACTCCGTTGTCCACGCCGAATGTGACGAATCCTGCGACAGCGTCATCGACTTTATAGACGTAAGTACGCATCTCCTCCCCCTCAGGGTCGAGGAAGTAGTTCCTGATCATGTCTGAAATGCCCTTGACGTCGGTGTCGGTGAAGACATTACCCTCCTTCATCATACTCTTGATTTCTGGTATGTCCTTGTGCCTGAGCCTCCTGATAACCTCGGTCTGCTTCTTCTTTCTCACGGTGTAAGATACCCTAACCATGAAATCACCTTTATCTCAGATAACCCCACGTATGCAGTTTGTCGCTGTCCTCAAACCATCTCTCCCCTATATCCCTCCTGAAATACATGTTGGGGAGTATGATATTGTTAACCCGCTTGTATGCCCTGCTCCTCGCCTGGTTCATGGTCTGCCCGCAGCCGACTACAGTAACCACAACGCCGTTGGTGCCTGCCACAACCCATTCGCCGTCCACCTTCTTAACGTCCTCTATGTGGACTCCCTCCTTGTTCGGCTTCTTGAATATTATGACCGCCTCCTTCGAGTGCGTGTCGAACGCCTCCTGGTCTGTGAACGGGTATGGGGGCATTATTATCCTGACTCCCACCTGAAAGCCGTTCCTGACCTTAAGCTGCGGATTCTCTCCTGCCGCTATCATGTGGAAAAATTCCCCGATCGGGTTTATCATCCCCTCCTGCTGTATGAATATGGCTGGGTATCCGAAACGGGTGGTGAACTCGAGCGGGTACACTCCATTGCTGTTTACAATGCAGTTTATGTCGACGTATCCCACGTAGTTCTCTTCCTTAAGTTTCATCTCCATCTTCTCGAGCGTGGAATAGAAAAGCTTGTTAGGATTGCTCCAGAACATGCTAGTCCCCATCTCCCCGGTGGCCGGGCCGATGTTCCCTGGGAAGAGTTTCTTGTGCTCGAAGTTCACGTTTATCGGCTTGATGAACTCATTCCCGTTGAAGAAGGCTCCCACAGCCACTTCCACGCCAGTGATCCTCTTCTGCAGTTGGAACTCCTTTATCTTATGCGACCACACCTGCTTGTAGTGGTTCAAGACCTGTATGACGTCACGGCCGTTATCCTCCTCGCCAACATACAGTAGTTGTTTCTTGTTCTGGGCTTCTCCACTCGGCTTTATCACATACTTGTTGGGGTTCTCCTCCACGAATCTTATGGCGTCGTCGAACGATTTGAAATTCTGGTGGGGTATTATCGACACGCCCTTGCTCCTCAACTCCTCCTGGCCGAAGCTTCTGTCATCCTCCAGCATGTCGGTGTAGGGCGTGCCCCCGACAACCAGGTTGCCTTCGTCACGGAGTTTTTTGGCTATGGTGCCCTGGCCGAGAACATCATCGAAGACTATGACGTCCGCCCATGCGACTTCACTCTCCCATTCATCTATCTTGGGCACGAAACCGTCAGCTACCTCCCTCTCTTCAGCATCCTTGATGTAGTATTTTACGTCATGGCCTTCCTTTTGGACTTGCCATGCGGTGTCGCCAATCAGGGCGTCCAGCGATATAAACAGAAATTTGAGTGGTTCCATCAGCCAACCGATTAGAACTATTGTTCTTATCCCAACCCTCCCATCGAAAATGTATAAAAATATCGGTTTCCAGCTTATAAATAAGGTATTTCCCCTACTTGAATACGGTGACCTGCAGCACCTCTATGGTTAGGAATATCATGTATATGGACACGAGGATTATCCCGCTCTTCTTGTCTATCTTCTTGTGGTTCAGCAGGCTGTTCCATATCACCACCAGCGCCGCGATTAGGAGGAGCAGCATGTATGTTAGCACTGGAAGCTCGACGTGGACTGGGGACAGTAGGGCTAAGACGCCTAAAACAAGGGTGCTGTTTGTGAGCGCCGACCCGAACGCGTCTCCCAAGGCCAGGGCATACTCCTTCCTCCTTATTGCGTTGAGTTCTAGCGTCAGTTCCGGAAGCGTTGTTCCGAGAGCCACTAGCGTTGCGCCTATCACGTTCGTTGGCACACCCCAGTCTGTCGCCACCTTGACGGCCGAGTCCACAAGCAGCCTGGAAGACGCGATTAGTATCAGGAGCGTGAAAAATAGCTTAATCAGTGTGCCTATCCTCCCGAACATGAATACCTCATCGCTCAACTCGGCTTTAGCCTCCTTGCGCTCTTCATCCACTATTACCTCAAGCTTTTCCTGCGAGTAGATGTGGAATATGGAGAGGACGTAGAGGCCTATCAGCACTACCCCCTGGGCTCTAGTCAGGTTTTCACCAGTGAATATCAGGAGCATCACCAGCGTTGCTATGGCAAAGATGGTTATCAGGTCGAGCTCGTCCTTCTTCTCCAGCTTGATTTCGCCCACCAGGATTACGACAAGGCCCAGTATCAGCGACAGGTCTATGAAGTTGGCGCCGACTATGTTCCCTATCGATAGTCTGGGGACTCCCGACAGTCCTGACATCACTGCAACCGAGAGTTCTGGCAGTGACGTCGACAGTGAGAGCACGATGAATCCGACGACAAAAGTCTTTAGGTGGAGTATAGATGCTAGTTCCAGGCTGTATCTCACCGCCTTGCTGCTGGACCATGCCACCAACACAGCCATGCACATTAGTATCAGCAGTGTGGTTATCACTTCAAAACCCTCATCGCATTAACTATGTGTAGTGCAGGATAAAACTATCCTAAGAACTGTCTTGCGGTGACCGCTGCCATTAGGGGCAGGATCAATCCCACGGCCGGTATGCAGCATAGTGGCTTCTCCTCCCTCTTGACCTTGAAGGTGTATTCCTTGATGTATTCCCCACCCAGGTTGTTCCAGTAGTAGTCGCTGGTCATGGGTTCAGTGACTGACGTGTTGTAGCCTTCTGATGTGACGCTTATCTTTGCCCCCGCACCATATGACCTGGGGGGCATGGAGAAGCCTATCCTGTTCTCGCCAGCATAAGTTCTGTTGTATGTGTAGCTTTCCTGCTTCAAATCACCAGGGTATTCGACAGACACGATTATCGTATAGTTGCTTATCCTCACTCCGCTTTCCGCGTCAACAACGTTCACCCGGATGTATGACCCCTCCAAAGGCTTTAATGGTGTAGCATCCGCTAGCCCGCAAAGCATTAATACCGCGATTATTACAAACGTCTTATTCATCTTACTGCCTCCATTCCCGGTCTATGTCCCCCCTCCCCACTGTTTCATTAATATCGTATACTCCATTCCTGTTTTCATCCAAGTAGAATCCATGAGCTATGAATATCTCGTCCAGGTCGCTTATCCCGTCACCATCTTCGTCTTCACTCAAGTCGTCGTTATCCAGGCTGTCCAGCTTATTGTAGAGGTGCGTCACATTCAGAGTATATGTCCCTATGACATCCCAGACCTGCTTCAAGCTCATGTCCACCATATCCTCGTCGCCAAAGCTTCTCGGATCGTAGAGGTCCCATATCAGGCCTGCGACACTGATCTCCTCCCACTCGTCGTCCATATAGTTCCTCTCCACGTCTATATCACCAAAGTGCGTGCCGTATAATCTCGGGGACGGCTCCTTCTTTTCAGCGCTTATGATTATCGCCATGGCCTCAGCAAATCCTTCCTGGAATGAGTCAATAGTATCGGGGTTTGCAAATCCGCCGTGGTTATTCCCCCCTCCATCCGGGAAGTCGTTGTATGCATCGAGCATCATGTGGTGGCTGAACTCATGCCACTCACGGTTGTCGTGGCGGTCCTTACACTGATAGTCTGTCGTATCATCGTCGTAGTATATCCCCATATCCTCTATGGGAGTGATCGGCCTAATGACATGGCATGCCGCACAATACTGGTTGTTGTTGATTCGAATCTCCTCAGGAGTCTGGTATCCCACACTCTCGCCGAGAGTCTCCTCATAGAACTTCACAGCACTCATGGTCTCATGGTAGATTACTGCAGCATCATGCAGGTACTCCTTTCTCGTCGAGTACGTTATCCAGTCAAACTCGGTCAACGGAAAGCCAATGTTCTGCATCAAGTCCTCCTCACTGTTCAATGGAAACTCTGTCTTAATGTATACCATGGTATTGTGGGATTTGGAGTCAAGTATCTGTATACCATCTCCCTCAGAAATCAGGTAGACCGTTATGGTAGCCTTCTCATTGTTCTCCGGATTAACACCAAAAGTCGGCCCCCCTTTAATGGAATAGTATCCGTCATCGTTTGTGTAAGTGATCTTTTCTTTCCCGTCGTCCGGCCAGAACAAGCCCACCTTCACTTTCGGCAGCGGGATACCGTATGCGTCGTGCACCTGACCCCGCACGGTACGATAGCCCTGTATTGTCGTTGTCGTGGCCCTCCTATCCCTGAGGGTTGTGCTTGTGGTCGTGGCTTTTTTCAGTGTTGTAGTGGTCGTCTTAATTGTCGTCGTTGTAGTCTCTATGGGAGCGCATACTTCCTGCCGGTATTTCCTCTCCCCCACAACAAGGTAATCGTATGCCCTCCTGAATTCAGGGTTACAGTAGCAGTTGCAGACACCCTCCTCCTCTTTACCGTATGCGTTATCCCTTATCGCAGTGCAGAAATCATTACACGTGTTGTAGGCCTTATAGTATATGTCCACCCAGCAGTTTGTCGGCCTTACCGAATACACGTAGCTCCCGTACCCGTATGGCCTGCAAGTGTATTGTATGGTAACCGGCCCCTTCATTATCTCAGAGTCGAAGCCATAACCCTCCTGCACTCCCGCCTTTTCCTTGATGGGGCCTTCAAACCATATGGCCCTCTTTTCCCCATCCCTTATGTACTTCACCCAGCAAAGGTCTTCAGGCCCCATCTCATATCCTGGAGTCTCGTATCTCTCCCCAAAGTATATTACCACATAGTTGCCGGACACTGTCATCTCCCGGGTCACTGGTTTTCCCTTCTCATAGCATGGTGTGTTCACAAGGTCTGCCGCCCCATGGCATGTGAACGTGAAAGTGTCGCTCTTATGATTCCATCCTTCCGCACCCATGCTGGTTCGTCCAGTAGAGTAGTCGATGCGGTAGTCAGCGCACGCTGATGACGCGAGAAAAAATATTGCCGCAACGCACAGGGTAAAGCGAGCCACTGCTACCATTTACCTATTAACCCAACCCTTTTTATTTGTGCGGATTCTGGGGTGTGTATGGTCTTGATGGTTCGCTTTTTTTCCCGCAGGGGTATGCGTCGAACATGTTTGCGCCAGCCGCCACAGCCGCCCAGTATGTGTTGGCTGTCCCGTAGCAGTCCCACTCGTTCTTCTTGGTTATGGTAAGGCAGGAGTACCTGAACGGGTTGTACCATCCCCTCTGCAGGCACATGCTCCTGTATATGTCGAATACGCTCTCGCAGACCCCATGCAGACGCTCCCGGAACTCGCTGTCGCAAGACTCCTTAGACTTCCCAGTCTGCCCGCACTCAGCATAGCACCTGTCATGCTCGTAGCATCCCCTATTGAAGTCCACACCAGAGAATAGGTGGCCGCGGGGGATAATCTTCATGATGATATCGTTCTTCTCCGGCCCGCAGTATTCCTTGTCCTTGTCGTATTGGGGGAAGGTTGTTGTCGTGGTCTTTAGCGTTGTGGTCGTCGTCTCGCACACCCATCTTCCCTCATATGCCCTGTTCACCTTCACGTCCCCCTCCTTGCAGTAGCATTCACACTGTTTATATTGTTCGCCTTGTACTACCCTGCCTCGTGACCAGTTGTCGTGAGCCGTCATACAGAAGTTGTCGCAGGATCCGAGATTCTTATAATAGACATCCTTCCTGAAAGTCGTCTTGTAGAGGTATCCGTAGTCCGCGCACTGCCTTAGCACTATATTCACCTTAACAGGCTCCGCGTAAAACGGACCGTAACTACGGTTTTCACCCTTACCCGAGAGGAATGACCTAGATTCCCCTTCAAAATGCACGGTGTCCGATATTTTGTCCGCGAATATCTTTGTGGAACCGTATCCACCATACTTGCATCCATGGTCGCTGGTATGGGTTATCGTATTATACGCTGTTAGGAGCGGCGTTACAGTGTAAGCCGGCCATTCAATGGTTATAGTATGGTATTCCTCTTGCCCGTGGCATGGTCCATCCTCGTATGCCGAGCCTTCGCAGGGGAAAGTATACTCCAAGTGTTTTACCTGCCACCCGTCCTTGCCAAAGTCAACGTCTCCAAGGGATTTGCCGTCGACCATGTTGACTGTTAATGATGTGATGAGAAAGAATACCGTAAGCGCGGATACATTACGCTTCATATGTGTCATGAATATATTAACAGCCATTTTATAAGGATTAGTGGGCATGAAATCCACCATAATCGTCGTCGCTTTCCTGCTTTTGTCAGGCTGCATGGACGGGGGCAATCAGGGCGACGACGACTTGCGTAGGTATAAGGGTATCGCGTGGGCTGAGATACCTCAGGAATGCAGGGGTGAGAGGGATGACGTGTGCGGGCTCTTCGAGTGCATGGTCGAGCAATGCTGGTGTAGTGACTACAGGGTTGAGGGTCCGGTGCTGGTTGAAGGCAAGTCTCCGGTAAGGACTCCGGGGGAGGCAAAGCAGGTTGTCGTGGATTACGTGAAGGCTGAGAAAATCTCTTACAGTGACGTCCGCCGTGCCGCGGAGTTGAATGACGTCTTCTTCAACGTGTTCGCATACGACAAGAACGGTGATGAGATGGTGTACACTGTCGCCGCTGACGGCGCCATAATCCTGACTGAATGCGGGGTTTAAGTATTTTATATTAACCTGTCATAGAATAACATGCGCTACGTAATTCTACTACTCGTCTTATCACTTCTATCGAATTCTGCATTAGCCGACGTGGGTCCAAGCCCGTCCTATACGTTCACAATCTCGAACATGGGGAATTATCCCGGCTACCGGTTCTACTATGCCGGGGTCATATGGCCTGAGAAGCTCGAGCCGGTGACGTCTGAAACCAGTGTGTACAAGCTTAACACACACATAACCCTCTATGCGGTGCCTTTTGATGTCGCACCTAAAGGCGATAATCCTCCTGTTTTCAGCAGGGTTGTCGGCGAGTCAGTGGTATCCGACCAGTATGACCTGAAGCCGGGCCATACAGTGTTCCACGTAATATACTTTGACTCCAACTCCCGTCAGATGAGGCTAAGCACGGTTTCAAGGAAAGAACCTGACGTCAGCCTATGGGATTCACTCTACTTCGGCCTGCCCCTGCTGGTCATCATGGTAGTTGTCGTCGGGGTTGGTCTTGTCGGCCTGTTGGTTCTGGCATTTGTGGTCAAAATCCTTGTTGACAGGAAAAAGAAGAAAGAATGAACATTGCAGTCAACTCCTTTCTACACGCATTCATCCTTACGAACCTGCTGGAGTCAATACCCTACTCTCTGATCATAAGACGGCCTTTGGGCTTGAAGCTGTCTGCCCTGGTGTTGATTAACACGTTAACCCTCCCCCTCTTGTGGCTCATCCTCCCATTCTTCTACGACAACTACGTTATTGCGCTGTTGATGATGGAGGCGGTGATTGTCCTGACGGAGGCTTATCTAACGAAAATACTGCTCAAGCAGCCGTTGAAGACCGCGTTGAAGGCCTCTATAACATCAAACATCCTTTCAGGCATGTTCACTCTCGCATGATTTTATCTTAAGAAGTTTCGACTTCATAGATAACCAATCATCCAGGTGGCGTCATGCATCCTGTAGTCGATAGTGAAAAGTGCGTTGGCTGTGGGCTTTGCGTTAGGATATGCCCCGTAAACCCCAAGGTCTTGACTATGGTCGAATCCGAAGTTGGCGGCAGGAAGTGTGTCGTGGCTCACCCGGAATTGTGTGATGGCAGGGCTGCGTGCGAGATGAACTGTCCGACTGGCGCGCTGAAGATTGTCGTCTGATCACGTCAGGTATCCTATGGCCCTGAGCCTGGCTATCGTATCCTTGCTCAGGCCGGTGGTGGCGTCGTAGTCTTCGCCGCATAGCCTGCTGTCCCTGTAGTCCATCATCTCCTCCCTCAGCGCATCCTCCACCTTCCCCTCGTTTGCCACAGGCTCTCTCTCGTACGGGTCTGCGGTTATGTTGTATAAGCTGCCCGTGTTTTTCTTGAAGTCATACGTGTATTTCCAGTCACCTCTCCTTATGGAGTATACTTCAGGGTTGTTTTCCTCACTGTATGCGGTGAGGTTCATTTCAGAGCCCTTTAGCATTGGGGTGATGTCTGTGCCGTCCAGCCCGTCTGGTATTGCGCCCCCAGTCATGGACAGCAGTGTCGGCATCAAGTCGATCAGCCTCACCTGCTGGCTTATGACGCGAGCCCCATCGACGCCCGGAACATGCATTATCAAGGGCACTTTCACCATTATCTCATGGGGCGGGTAAACATGTCCAAACTCCCTCCTACCGTCATCGTTTATGTCCTCACCGAGGAATTCCCCATGGTCTGCTGTTATCACGACTATGGTCTTTTCAAGCATCTTCTCCTCCATCAAGCCGTTTAGCAGCGTCTTCACCTCAGAGTCTATGAACGCGATTTCACCGTCGTACTGTGACACCATATACCTCACCTTAAGCATCCCCGGGTTAATCCTGTTGTATTCGTTCTGGTGCTTCATCCTAGTGTCGATGAACACGTAATCCCCCCCTAAAAACATCTTGTTGTATGGTGGTGGGGGATTGTATTCCGTGTGTGGTCCCATGTAATGCAGGTAAATGAACTTCCTCTCATTTCTCCCCCCCCGCGATAGTATGTCCAGCACCTCACTCGTCGCCTTCCTGTCGTTGGTGTATGTGGGGGAACTCCATCCTATAAGCTTATATGTGTTGAATCCTCGGCCGAACTGTAGTTTAGGCGATATGAACGGGTTGTTTGTGATGCCGTAAGTCCTGTAGCCGTTGTTCCTGAACGCCTCCGCAATGGTCGTCAGCTTCTTAGGGAGGGCGTTGGTGTCAAGACCGTCTCTTATCGTGTTGCTGAACTTTAATGTGCAGTGCCTTCCAGGATTCAGTGACGTGAAGATCGAGGCTACGGATGGCTTGGTCCACGTTGCCTGGCTGACAGCATTATTGAATAGGAATGATTTTTCCGATAGAGCGTCAATGTTCGGGCTTGTGTCCTTATCATACCCATAACAGCCCATGTGGTCGGGCCTCAAGGCGTCTATCAGTATTACCAGCACGTTGCAGTCAGGGCATAAGCCTTCTCCCGCTTCCCCATCCTGTTCTATTGAGACTTCATTCAGGCAGGACTCATACCTCCTGCTGTTTTCCCTCAGCCTCTTGCACACACCCTCGCCCATATCCTTCGACAGTTCTGTTATGCAGAAGGCGTAATCCTTGCCCTTCACCCCGCCCTTCTTCAGCATGTTGCACAGGCCCGGCCTCATCTCGTACCTCGCCTTCTCTGTTATGCAGTTAACGTATTCCTTCGTCTTCTTGCCGAGCATATCGCATTTTCCAGAGTTTTTCACAAGCGACACTTCAGTAATGCATTTCCCATAGTCTCCCGCATGGTCTTTGAGCATCTCGCACGCGTCAGGCTTTGAAGTCCTAGCGACTTCAATCACGCATTCCACAAGCAATCTGCCATCTAGGGCATCGCACTCGCCGGCGTCGCCGGAATCCACAGCCGCCCTTATCGCCTTACCGGCTAGTTTTAGGGTTTTATTATTGTCTTCAACTACTGCAGGTTTCACATCCAACCTGTCATCAACATTGATGACCCCAGAATACGTCCAGCCGACTATTATCGTAGTCGATAGGATGGCCAGCAAGAACAACGCAATCAAATGATAGCTCACACTGTCTGGAGACATCGTAATCTATGAGTTTGTCTCATGTTAAATCCGCGGGTCTTATCCGCTCCCTCCTAACGCACCTCTCTAATTCCGGCAGATGGTATTCCCTGCTCGCGTCACGGAGCTTTGCGAACACGTGTCTGACATCAGGGTCCTCCACGTTAGGGATTAGTCTGTCGTACATGGCCGCATTCTGCCTCTCAGCCTCGACTCCCGCCACGCAAGCCTCCTCTATGCTCGAATAGCGTATCCCACTTTTCGACCAATTGTCTTTGGGCACCCTAAGCCGGTATTTCTCGAACAGATTAGCCAAATCTGCTACGTGCTCCTGCTCTGCACTATGCAGGTTCGTGAACGGAGTCAGCCGGCCATAGTCATTGAATATGCTGTCGTAGGATGCCTTCAGCCGGTATTCGTCGTTGATGGCCTCATGCATGGCGGCAATATCGCCCTGTGATAGCCTGTCTGTGGTCTGGGTTGTAATGCATCCTGTGGCGAGGATTGACGCCGCTATTGCCGTGAGAATAATGTGGTTCACCCCGCGCCAGCGCATCATATCCTCCTCCTCCCCCTGTTTTTTCAAGGTGTTTAATCCTTTTCCATGAAGGATTTATTAATGTGTCTTTGTTATATTGTGTATGTTCCCTGGGGGCGGGGTGTTCTAATAATGGAGTTCGAGGATATCGGCCTGTGTGTTCCGAAGATACTTCTTCCAAACAAGAGTGTTGACCTCACCAAGTGGTCTGTAATAGCATGCGACCAGTACAACACGCAGAAGGAATACTGGGAGAAGGTCAAGGGTTTTGTCGGCGGATCCCCATCCACGCTTCACTTGATTTTCCCGGAAGCCTACCTGGATTCCGGCGAATATGGCGCGATTGTTGATTCAATCAACCGGAACATGCGGGAATACGTTGATGAAGGTGTACTCGACGAGGGGCGTGAATGCTTCATTCTCGTTGAGAGGACGCTCCCCTCAGGAAAGAAGCGGAGGGGGCTGATAGTAGCGCTCGACCTTGAGAAATACGACTATGACAAGGATTCTAAGACCCTAATACGCACCACCGAGGGAGTCTACCTGAGCAAGCTCGACACTAGGATAAAGATACGCGAGAAAGCCACCATAGAATTGCCCCACATACTCGTGCTCATCGACGACAACAAGAAGGAGATTATCGAGCCTTTGTTCAAGAAGAAGCTGGAGAAGCTTTTCGACTTCAAACTCATGATGAATGGGGGCCACATAAGGGGATACGCTGTCGGAGACGAGCATCTGATAATGGATGTGGTGGGAAAGCTCCGCCGCATGGCAGACCCAGACGAGTTCAAGAGGAAGTATGGCGTCGGCGGCTCGGAGAACATAATACTCTACCTCATGGGGGATGGGAACCATTCCTTCGCCGCAGCCAGGAAGAGGTGGGACAGGATAAAAAAGGGGGCTGAAGACCAGCAGGCTGTCATGAACCATCCTGCCCGCTATGCGATGGTCGAACTAATCAACATACACGATGAGGGACTCTCCATCGAGGCAATACACCGTCTTGCCTTCAACGTGGACTTCAACGACATGGTCGATGATATGCGCGTCTTCTATGAGGGGCAGGGGTCTGGCTTCAGTGTCGAGCGTTTCGACTCTGAGGAGGAGATGTTCGAACGCCTTGAGATACTCGGGAAGGACGGCCTCCACAACATACCGTTCGTTCATTCCGACGGCTACGGCATATTCTCCGTCGGTAATCCTAAGCACAATTTCGAGACTGAGACTCTTGAAGCGTTTCTCGTCGGATACACCGACTCGAGGAGTGGTTCCGCAATGGAGTTCGTCCACGGCGAGGATGTTCTCCGGTCAATGGGATCGAGGGAGGGTAACGTGGGATTCTACATGCCCCGCTACTCCAAGAAGAGCCTGTTCAAGTCGGTCCTGCTTCACGGCGCCTTCCCGAGGAAGAGCGTTTCGATGGGTCACGCTGACGAGAAGAAGTACTACCTGGAGTGCAGGAAGATAGTCTGACTTCAGGATATAAGCCTCTAGGTTTTCTTATTTTAATGGTGCTTCCAGTTGGACGAGAATCAGCTATACCTCAATTCGCTTTACGGGATCCTGCTAGTGTGCGTCATAGTCGTTTCACTGAACTCTTTCTTCAGGGTGTTTGACCACGACGAGTTCGAGCACGTGCATTCCGCATGGTATGTCCTTAACGGTTACATCCCCTACAGGGACTTCTTCCAGCATCATAACCCCCTACTATGGTATCTCCTCGCCCCCGTAATCCTCCTGTTCGGGGAGACGACAACAACCCTGTTCGCATGCAGGCTGCTCATGCTCGCAGTGGCCTACGGCATAATCTACTTAACTTACCTGGTTTCCAGGAGGCTTTCCGATTCAACGGAGACGCGGATGCTGTCCATCATCCTCATGTCCAGCTGCCTGATTTTCATAGACAAGGTGGTTGAGGTACGTCCAGCAGGGATTCAGACGCTCCTGGGAATGGCCTCCTTATACTACCTCCTCTCGCATGATGGTTCCAGCCGTCGGCTGGCGTTGTCCGCACTTTATCTCTCAATAGCGGTCCTATTCTCCCAGAAGGCGTTGTTCCTGGCTGCCGGCATATACGCCGTGCTATTGCACCACGTCCTTTCGAGAGAGAGGCGTGTTCCGGCGCTGCGTGATGTCGGATTGTACTCCCTGTTTTTCATCACCCCATTCATCCTGTTCCTACTCCTACTGTACGCGTCCGGCTCTCTACAAGACTACTACGTCACCAACTGGCTGGTGAACGTGTACCTCATGCAATCATTCCCCATAACCCAGCAGATATACAGCCTATGGATAAACGTCTTCCTATGGGCCATAGGCCTCTTCGCAATACCCTACCTGCTCAAGAACTCCCCCCGGAATGGGGTGAAGACCATATCGTTCCTCTCCCTCCTGCTTGCCGCCTCCCTTTTCACAGTTAAACTACCCCACCGACAGTACTTCCTCCCTCTGATACCGTTGATTTCCATACTGGCGTCCATACTCCTGACGGAGAGGCTATTCCCCAGAATCCGGCCAGCCTACCGTTTTATAGCGGTTCTGGCGATGGTCTCAGTGCCCCTACTCTATTCCCTGGCAACCGTGCAGACTCTCTACCCAGACTACCGGCAGCAGCTTGGGGTGGTGGAGCTCGTGCCTTTCAAGACGTCTGCAGGAGACTACGTGTACGACGGGGACATAAACTTCAACCTCTACAGGCGGGACCTCCACTACTTCTGGTATTCACTGCACCATGGGAAGGGTCTTGACACGTACAACATGGTCACGGGCGGGAGATACGATGACTATGACACGTGCAGTCTCATAAAAAAGAAGAAGCCTGGGATAATATCTGACACGCTGATAGACTTGAGGGCGTGCGGGCTGTCTAAAGACTACCGTAGGACCAGGTTCCCAGGCGTCTACGAACGAAAAAAATAAAATAGCGCACAATATATATACTATTGAAATCTAATTCTACATTAACGCAGTTCTGTTGGTGTGCAAATGAATGCAGGAAAAATATTTTCCATTCTGGCGCTGGGATTCATATTCTATGTTGTTCTGTCTGTTTCGGCGGTGGAGGACTGTTCCCAGTACGATGAAAACGAGACTCTATGCAACAGCTTCTCCGAATGCGACTACCGCAACGACCCGATGGGCTCCTGGTGCGAGCAGAAGGGCTGCTGGGCCCTATGGGCTAATGAATCCTGCTCCAACTCCACCAACACCATAAACAAGTCATGCATCTGGAGGACCGACATGCAGGTGCAGGGATGGTGCGAGGAGAAAGGATGCTGGAACTTCGACAACACTAACACAAACACCTGCGAAAACAATGCTGCTGGAATAACCTGCGTATGGGACATCAACGGAATATGCCATGGAATACCATGCGACCAATACACGAGCTCCTCATCATGCCTCGGCAAGAAAGGCATGGGTGCTGGAAACTGCATGTGGAACAATAATTCAAACTACTGCTACGAGTCAACCTGCAATGAACTGGACGGAAACCAGACGGCATGCAACGCCAGATCAGGATGCCAGTGGGACGCCCCATACTGCGGTTGGGTGGACTGCAGCCAATACAATACTGAGAACAACTGCGAGAACGCGGACTGCTTCTGGTTCACCCCCTCCGGCGGCGGGCACTGCGAGGAAGTGCAGTGCTGGCTCTTCGACAACATAACCCTCCAGGGCGCAGCGACCGAGGATGGATGCGTCAACAACCAGTACGGCATCGAATGCGTGTGGGATGGGAACGGCGGCTGGTGCTTCCGCAACTTCACTGAATCCTGCTCAGACTTCACCACTGACAGGGAATGTTTCGACACAATGTTCTGTTTCTGGGATTTCAATGCGGGGGAATGTGTCGAGCCGCTAGGTGGCGGAACCTTCTTTGACAAGTGGAGTCCAGGCTGCTACATCTTCGACGTGTCGGAGACGGCCTGCGGTAACGTCGACGGATGCTCATGGCAGAACAATGAATGCCAGGGCTCTGAGGAGATATTCTGCGCTAACATAACCGACTCCGACATGTGCAACAAGATACCTGTCTTACCCACATGCTGCGAGTGGAGTGCCGGCGCATGCCAGGACACGTACAGCCCCTCATGCTGGGATGACATAGAACCGCCCCCCGAAGGTGCGATGTATTGTGAAGACTATAACGCCTACAACAACCAGCAACTCTGCCAACAGATAGCGGGCAGCCCATGGTATATGCCCTGCGAATGGAATACTGCGGCAAGCCAATGCCAGTTCAAGAGCGGCGACTCCGGCGCAGACAAGGTCTCGCAGATAGACAACAAGCAGTCGTGCGAATACGCTGGCGGCAAGTGGATTATGGAGTCATACTGCGAGCAGTCCGGCGAGTCATGGATTGCAGTGCCTGCCGGAAGATGCGAGAACAAGTTCGATGAGGAGCGGAACTGCAAGAAGGCGTGCTTCGCGTGCGAATACTACGACAGCAACGGAAACAACGTCACAAGCCTGTCGTCAGCCCAGACGGCATGCCAGAACTCCCCAAGAGGATGCACGTTCATCCAGGAATCTAACGCACCCAACGGCTACGGATACTGCGAGCCCGCCGACGCACTCAAGAAGGGTCTGGCCGGCGACTGCCAGACTGACTGTGCTGGATGCGAGTACCTGCCGAGCCCGCAGAAGGAGTGCGACAACAGCAAGGCTAACTGCAAGTGGGATACTTCACTGAGCATCTGCGTGCCGAAGGGAGACAAGACCTGCGCGGACGCGTGCGACCGGTGCTATGAACGAGAGGACTGCAACAACATGGGTCGTGGGACTGCGGGAGCGTGCAAATGGAGTGACGGCGCCGGAATGTGCCAGCCCGCTTCAGGAGCCACTGAAGTATGCTGGAACGGTGTGGACGACGATGACGATGACTCTATAGACTGCGCTGACAGCGGGTGCTTCGGCGACTCTGCATGCGGTGGCGGCGGAGGGAACTGCTTCGCATACAACGACGAGACATCATGCAACGACGCTGACGGATGCCTCTGGATGACCGACGCGTGGGGCGGATGGTGCGATATGGCTGGAGCATTCTGCTTCCAGTTCGACGGCAACCAGACGGCTTGCGGGATTCAAAACGAGAGCTGCGAATGGCATCAGCCACCGGGAGGCGGAGAATGCGTGATGAACTGGAAAATGGGCGAGGAATGCTTCCCGCTGGGCGAGCAGGCGTGCGACGCCGACTCGAACTGCGTGTGGGTTCAGGACGAGTGGTGCAACTCTCCTGAGGCACAGAATGACCAGTGGTGTCAGGATGTGGGCGGACACTGCGATTTCGAGGCGTTCTCAGGCGGCGTGGACTGCGTTCAGTACGATAACAATCCAACAGTCTGCGGGCAGACCGAGGGATGCGCCTGGTTCCAGGACCCCTTCGGCGGAGGATGGTGCGATCCAGAGGGTATGGCGGACTGCATGCAGTACCAGACCCAGAACGACTGTGACAACGCTCCGAGTGGCACATGCATGTGGTCAACCGGATTCTGCGATCCAATAGGATTCGGCGGAGGCTCCTTCGGCGGAGGCGGCATGGGCATGATGTGCTTCCAGTTCGACGGCAACCAGACGGCGTGCAACGCCACTTCAGGCTGCTCCTACTTCCCGTTCCCGCAGAGCTTCTGCGAGACACGCAAGTGCGGGCAGATAAACGACGAGACAGAATGCGATAACAATGACTGGTGCCTGTGGGAGAACAACTTCTGCATGGAGAAGGCCAACAGATGCAACTCCTACCAGACGCAGGGTGAATGCACTACGACTGGAACATACAGTGCCTACTGCACGTGGACCAACAACCACTGCGAGCCCCAGTGCTTCACGATAAACGAGGCAGGCACATGCGGGAGCGCTGAAGGATGCATGTGGATGGACGGGCTCTGCGACCCTGCTATGGGTGTCGACAACTTCAAGAAGATGCAGGGCGGCCCGCCAACTCCCCTGGGCATGGATGCAATGGGCGACGCAACCCCCAACTCAGTGGACATAGTGGGCTTCGGCATCAAGGACATGGGCGACACGTTCGCCTTCGGCGCCATGATGAACGACTTCAGCCAGTCCGCGGTCTGCAACGGCCAGATGCTTCAGGCATGGGGTCAGCAAGGCAGCGGGGAAGAACCATTGAAGCTCTTCGTATACCTGGACACGGACGGAATGAAGACAGGTAACTGCAGCCTAATGCACAACAGCAGCATGATGGGCTACGAGTTCCTCCTCCGCTATCAAGCCAACTACACCGGCGGCAGCGTGTCAGAAACATACAACGCGTTCAGGTGTGTTGACGGCCAGTGGACTGCGGCAGACATCACGTTATCCAACTTTAAGATGGCGATGTGCTCTGAGATTGGCGGTCCAATGATTGCCGTGGACAAGAAGGGTTTGAAGAAGTATCCGACACTATACAATGAGTCAGTGGACTTCAGGATATTCGTGGCTTCAGACAACTGCACAGGCAGCGCCACGAATCCGTCAGACATTGTTGACATGCCCGGATGGTTCACTCCAGGCTCAGTGGACTTTGACATAGGAGACATGTTCAGCTACGGCACTGACGCCTCGAAATTCAACGACATGATGAAGCAGGGTTTCGTCGATTTCGCGGACTGCTTCACTCCAGCGGGCTGCGAGAGCATGTTCTGCTATGGAACATCGTTCTGCGTGAACAATGGTCTTGGAGTGCATGCTCCAGGATACGAGGACACTTCCACCCCCATGCTGGTTGGAGCCAAGATAGAGGAGTATCCAGACGCGGCGATGATAATGTATGACACCAACAAGCCGACCAACGGCTCAGTGTTGTTCTACAACACGACTTCAGGGTGCACCGGCAACGTGACGTACATCCATGACATAGGCATACTCAGCAACCTGAGCAAGGAGTTCAAGGTATGGCATATCGGGGACATATACAATGACGGCGGAGTCAACTCCCTGGACTACGACCTGCTGGCGTCGACCACCTACTTCTACAAGCTGCAGATATGCGACACCAACGGCAGGTGCACGACAAGCAAGTGCAGCAACTTCACGACAACCAGCGCGGACAGATGCCCGTACTGCAATTTCGTGACCAGGATAAAGGCGCCCAGCTCTTGGGTGGTTAGCTACGACCTGGACCGGGACGGCACCTACGAGCACATGCAAGGCCAGATGTGCGGTGCGGACGCGGGGATGAGGACGAACTACACTGACGGCAGGTCTGCGGACATAAAACTGGAGAAGAACACCAACACCACATTCATGCAGTTCCTGAACTGCCACCTCAGCAAGACATCGCTAAACGACAAGGTGCGCACCATAAGCGACGCAGGAGCGATAAAGCAGGGGACCAGCGGCGGCATAGGGTTCGTCGGCCTCCCACAACAGACGAGGGACAAGATCATCAACAACCTCCACCCTGAGGAATGCAGGCTTAAGATACCTGAGTCGGGCGGGGGATGCGATTCCCTATGGCACTGCGACGACAACGGCGAGAACTGTGTGGACCGTACCTCTGAAGCCGCACTAATCAGCAGTGCAGGCGGATACTGTGTGTGGCGCATACCGTTCTGCGAGTTCTCAGTGTGGGCTGGGGGCCAGCTCAACCCCCCTGCCACAGGCGGCGGATCCATAAGCAAGAAGAGGCTCTACATAGATGCTCCAGAGTTCGGCCCGGCCGGGAACCCCCTCCGTATCAGGATTAGGCTGGACAACAAGAGGGGTACGGGACCATACATATGGGATGCTGCAGTGAAGGTGTTGAGGGATGAGGTTGAGGTGTTCTTCGCCAGGACCGATGCGATGGGCAACGTCTTCTTCACGCCAACAACACCCGGCAGATACGACCTGGAGGTGACTAAGAACGGCTACAAGTCCGTAGTAGGATTCATAATGGCCGAGGGTGCTGTGGTTCCGACGACTTTGAAGCCCACCACCACGCTTAAGCCGACGACAACGACCCTTAAGCCCACGACCACGACAGTGAAGCCTACCACCACGTTGATGTCGCCGCCGACCACTATGCAGGTCGTCACAACCCTCAAGCCGACTACGACAACAATGAAGCCGACGACGACGATAAAGAGGCAGGCGCCTAAACCACGGAAGAAGGGCATCATCGACACTATAGTGGACTTCTTCACAGGCCTGTTCTAGACGGGCCTGAAACCCTTTTATTTTTTCTATTCCCCCAGTGATTGTTCATTTTATTACAGGTAACCCCAATTCATATAGAGGTTGGGTTCTCATGATATGCGAGATTTGCGGCAAATTCATCAATGATGGGGTGAAGGTTACCCTCGAGGGTGGTGAAGTCACCGCCTGCAGGGACTGCTCCAGCGTCGGTGAGGTCGTTAAGACGGTCTCCCTAAAGCCTAAGGCAGAGAAGAAGCCTGTGAGGGTTGTGAATGTTAAGCCAGAATTCAAGATAGAGTCCGGGGAGGACTTGGTTGAAGAATATGCCCGCAGGATAAAGGAGTCGAGGGAGAAGAAGGGCCTCCGGCAGGAGGAGCTGGCCCGCATGGTGAATGAGCCTTCATCCCTCATACACCGGATCGAGTCGTCCAGGATCGAGCCGAACCCTAGTGTCTTAAAGAAGCTGGAGAAGGCGCTTGGGATACGCTTGCTGGTTCCGCACTCGGATGATGATGAGGTGAAGATGAGTGGTGGGGAAAGCAAGCCTCTGACTCTCGGCGACATGATTGTGGTTAAAAAGAAGAAGTAGTGAAGATGGACGTAAACCTGTTTTTAATATCGCTTTTCGGGCTGGGATGGATTATACTCTACAAGTCCAAGACCGAGAGGTATTACGGCACCTTCTACATAATGCGTTCAAACTATGGCATGCGCCTGATAAGTTCCATAGCTAACCTAGCGCCTTCCCTATGGCGGTTTCTAGCCGACTTCTCCATATTCCTGTCTTTCGGCGGCCTCGGCGGATATTACCTTTCTAAAGACGACCTATCCCGCGGCAACTTCAGGAAGAGCTTCCTAGTGCTGGGTTTTTTGGCAGTAATCACCGCATTTTTTTCCGGATACAGCATCACGTTCGCTGCAGGCTCATCACTGCTTGTACTCATGGCTTATGCCATGTCCGGCAGGATGCGTTCCACGATAGTTGACTTCACGCTATCGTCAATAATAATGTCTGTCATCACGTATCTCCCGACGAACAACATGCTCTTGTCTGTTTTTGTCGGCGTGTTCGGGCTGCCAGCCCTCCTGATATACGCCCTCACATCCCACGGGATCACGATACTATACGGTGAGACCGACCTTCCTGGCGTGTCACCCCTATTGCCCTCGTCGAGGGAGGGCAATATAGGCGTTGCATTCCCCGGATACGACCTCTTCATACCCTGGTGGTATGCCCTCCTCGCGATCATAATAACCCTCGGCTCCCATGAAATCTCCCATGGTGTGCTTACGAGAGTCTGCGGGGTAAAACTGAAGTCAACAGGCCTTCTTACGATAGGCTCATTTCCCATAGGCGCATTTGTCGAGCCTGACGAGGATGAGCTGAACAAACGCTCTGGGCTGGACAGGATGCGCGTCTACACTATGGGGTCGTTCGCCAACTTCGCGGTTGGTATCACGTCTGTATTGGTCATACTCCTCGCAATGTCCCTGCTTTCAAACCATATGGTATACAATGGGGTGCGGATAGTGGGCTTCATTGAAGGCTATCCTGCAGAGGAATACCTGGCGAAGGATTCCATAATACACTCGATAAACAGCATGCCGCTCTCCAATGTTGAAGGCTTCCTCAATGCGACTTCAAGCCTTAAGGCTGGCGAGCGGGTGACTCTAAACACAAGCTCTGGGGTGCGTTCCTTCACGATGGCTGAAAACCCAACAGAGCCTGGCAAGGGATACATGGGGGTGTACGTCACCGATGACGTGTCTTTCACCGGGCTGATGGGGTTCATCAGCACGTCATACGTGTCGGTATTCCTCAAGGCACTTGAGTGGATAATATTCTTCAACATAAACATCGGACTCGTGAACCTCCTGCCCTTGCTGCCTTTTGACGGCGGCAGGATGTTCAAGGAACTGGTCTACTCCACAAAACTAAGGGAACTGGATGTTAAACGGATAATGTACACCATAATAGTGTTCACGGTGGTCGTGTTCATAGTCAACGTCATACCCCTTTTCCAGATGATAGTCCTAAAGGCCTACGACATACTCGGGCTAAACTAGGCTCTTGCTCATGTAGGCCCCATCCCGCGAGTAGCCCATCCTACGGTAGTACTCTCTCACGCCGATGCCTGACGTGATGACCATCCTGCCGAGCCCGAAATCCTCTGCGGCAATCCTCTCAGCCTCACCTATCAACTCGGTGCCGTACCCCCTGTGCTGCCACTCGTATTCAGGCCTCTCGTCTATCTCCACCATGGGGCCGTAGACGTGAAGCTCCCTTATGAGCCCGGAATCCTCTGTTATCTCAGGGCGGAATGGCCTATAAGGTATCCTCAGGCGGGTGAACCCGATTAGTATGTCCTTCTTAACGTCCTCGAAGCTTAGGAACACTTCCCTGCCTCCGCTAGCGTCATAATCCTCCCGCACTATCCTTATGTCGTCTGGGTCAGGCTCCACACCCTTCTCCATGAATCTTCCAACCTCCCTGCACCTGATGCAACTGCATTTTATCCCCTTCTCCCTCATCCTCCTGTAAACCATCTGCCCCAGGTTGCTCGACTTTATGCCTGCCTCAATAAGGTTGCTGGGTATGTCCCTCATGATTCGCATGGTCCTAACCCACTTTGGCATCATGCCTTTGACTTCAGCGATCAAGTCCACAGCCTGCCCGGTGGTCATGGGCTCGAACTCTCCGTCCACCCACCTCCTGTAGTAATCAGTTCCCTTCAGGACTATGCACGGGTATATCTTCACCATGTCGGGCCTGAACTCCTGTCTGTTGAAAATACTCTTGAAGGCATTCAAGTCCGAATCATGGTCGTAGCCCATTATGCCAGGCATCATGTGGTAGCCCACCTTGATCCCTGAATCCTTCAATAGTTGCGTGGACTCCACGACATCAGCCACAGTATGACCCCTCTCCACATGCTCATACACCATGTCGTCCGGATTCTGAACCCCAACCTCCACCCTGGTCACGCCGAAGTCCAGCATGAATCCTATCTGCTCCCGTTTGGCCCAGTCCGGCCTCGGCTCGAAGGTTATTCCAACACACCTAACGCTAGCCCTCTCATTCCCCTCCTGCACGTCCTCCCTATAGGAGAACGTCTTGGGTGAAGACTCATATTCCTTGATGAATCCTTCCTCACCAATCTCGATAATCCGCCTGCCGTTCACGTCATAATCATTCATGGCCAGGAGGCATTCCTTCACAAACCAGTCCTGATAGTCAAGGCACTGTGCGGTAAGCGTCCCCCCCATCACGATCAACTCCACCTTGTCTATCGGATGACCTATGGTCTTCAGCTGGTGGAGCCTGAACGTGGTCTGCAAGTAGGGGTTGAAGCCGTACTGTATGGCCCTGCGTGTCGCAGGCTCCTTTCCGGTGTAACTCTGGGGCACGTTGGTGTCCGGGCCGCCGGGGCAGTACCTGCACTTGCCGTGCGGGCACCTGCTGGGCATGGTCATTGCCGCAACCACCGCGACACCAGACATGCTTCTCATGGGCTTCTTCTGGAGGAACCTCTTTATCGCCTTCCTCTCCTCGGCGTTAGCGTGCTTGAGTATGTCGCTGTTCCGTATGAAATGGTCTAAGCCCAGTTCAGATGACAGCCGCCTCTTCTCCTCATCCAACTGGCTTCTAGTGGAAATATCCCCCCTGATTATCCCTGTTATTATCCTCTGGTATTCGTCCATGGTGCGTAGAATAGAGATTGAATAATGGAATAAATAGAATCAGGGCTTGAATAGTGAGAGTGAGGGGTGGTCAACAGCGTCCCATAATTCCCACTTTGTAAGCAGTACTGTATGGATCGCTGGAGGACTTTACTTCCGCGTTCGGAATGGTTGCGGGTGTTGCCCCTCCGCTATGGCCGTTGACCGTATTATAATGCGTAAGTTTAATATAAAAATCACATGAATAACCCGCCGCAACACCCGAGAAAAACCTCCCTAGACCTACGCCACAGGCTCGTGGACGGCCTAAAACAAGGGTTTGTGGCAGAGACGGGCCTTATTGCGCATGGACGTGGAGAGGCCTATGACTACTTGCTAGGAGAAAGGACGTGCGTGCACGCTGAGAGGGCTGAGAAGGCGGCCTCCGCCCTCCTTTTATCCTCTGAAAAACCTGTTTTCTCGGTCAACGGGAATGTTGCCGCACTATGCCCTAAGGACGTTATACGGCTTTCAAAGGCTGTTAAAGCCCTCCTTGAGGTCAACCTCTTCTATAGGACCCCCCTAAGGGAGAGGCTTATAGCCAGGGTGCTGGAGGATTCCGGCGCGGAACTGGTTTACGGCCTCCGGAAGCGGCATAGGATTCCTGGATTGGGCAGCCAGAGGGCGAACGTGGACGATGCGTTATGGGATTCCGACACAGTCCTGGTGATGCTGGAGGACGGCGACCGTACTGGGGCTTTGAAGGCGATGGGCAAGAAGGTTATCGCAGTGGACTTGAATCCCCTGTCACGGACAGCCAGGACGGCTGACATAACCATAGTCGACAACGTGGTCAGGGCAGTCCCAAACATGATTGTCCACGCAAGGAGCATGAAAGACATGTCCCGTGGAAGACTGGCTTCTATTGCTGCTAGATTCGACAACAGGAAGAACCTAAAAATAATGGAAGGATTATTCCGGAAGAGCTTATAATGTACTATATAGATGACTTCAGGAAAGCAGGCGACCTACTTTTCAATAACGCCAGATACGCGGAAGCCATCGGCTTCTATAGCATAGTATTGGAACGCGACGCATGCAACAAATGCATGTTCAACCGGGCGGTATCCCACTACCGGCTTGGCGACTACTCGTCCGCGCTATCAGACATCGAGTCATATCTCAAGGCCGGTTATGAAAGCGACCACGCCTACTACCTCAAGGCTGTTGCCTTATACTACCTCAATGAAATGCAGGACGCCCGTGATTCAGCAAGCAAGTCTCTGGAAATGAACCCCTACTCCATCGACTCTGTCAGAATAAGCGTCCTAATCGAGATAAGCTTGAACCAGCCCCCGGATTTTTCAGAGGAAATAGGGGTGCACGGCCTTATCGTAGAGAAGGCTGGTGACGTGACCCGCCTATTAACCGGAGACCGGTCTCTAACCCACTCTCAAATACACTTGAAGTCTCCATTCACCGGAGGCTTCTGGGACATCTGCCTCGCCCCCATATTCAAGAACCCTGGGGTGTCGGATGTTCTTCTCGTGGGTGTTGCGGCAGGCACCATAGCAAGGCAATACGCATACTTCACGGAGTCCCTAGTCGACGCGGTCGACCCGGACACAGACGTCTTCACCACTTGCGAGAGATATTTCGGGGAAAAACCAGACAGAGTGATACTCCACCAGACTGACGGCCTCAGCTTCCTTCAATCATGCGGCAAGCATTACGGTGCCATAGTATTCGACGCATTCTCTGGAGAGGGTGTGCCTCCCGAGCTGACAAACGAGGACACCCTAGGGATGGTGCGTGAAAGACTAACTGAAAACGGATGCTTCGTGCTTAACTACATCACCCCCTACGGGCCTGGCATAAAGTCTGCAATATACGACCGGCTGCTATCATTGTTCCCCTCCACCTACTATGTGGAATACTATTCCAACACATTATTCCTCTCCTTCAAGGAGGGGACTTCTTGGAGTGAATTCAAGAAAATCATGGAGAATCCTGTGGACGAGCGTCTTAAAAGCCTTGGAAGCATCATACTCAAAAACACGAGCCGTGAGGGTGTTGGCAGGAACAACCCCGCGCCCCAGCGAACCACATGACATCACACCCCCTCCGGACTGATGCGGGTGTCATCTCCCAGAATACTCCTTCCCATCCAGTATGACAGTCTCCCTACCTCCCATTACCGTCTTTTTCACATTCTTCCTCATCATATCGTCCTTATCCTCCCCACCCTTGATTTCACGGTCCCACATAGTCCACCTGACCTTCCGGACGACAAAAACGTAATACGCTATGACCCCAAACCATCCCAGGAAAACCACGCCAATTATCCACGGGACCTTATGCTGCTTATTCTCGAAATCCCTCTTTAGGATATCGATTACCGCTATTATCGTGATAATCCAGCTGATGCCGTTGACTAATATCAGGAAAAACGCCATGAACACGCCCATGTAATCCAGGATCATTCTAAATCACATACTCCTTCAGAGCCTCCTCCTCCATGAAATGAAGTCTGCCTGGGATAATCAGCACGTGCGGCGGCCCCCTGAAATCCACGTTCAACAAATCCCCCGCCTTCCCGTATCTGATCACGGCGTCACCACCCAGCCTGGCGACACCAAGGCACATGGAATCCTCTGTGACAACACCCTCCTTCTTCTCACCCTCCATCCTCAACAGCAGGCCGACAGCCTCGTTCACACTCATAAACCTGTCCTCATCACTCCTAACGTCCAGCAGCACGAGAGTGTGCAATCCAGACTCCATGTTACCCCTTATAACGTCGTAGGGGCTCATGGGAAAATAATCGCCATCAGGATACGCGAGCGTAGTAGTCCTGCCGAACTTGTATAGTTGGAGGCCGCACTCGCCGATTGCAGAGAAAATAGAAGACGAGTGGATTACCCTAACCTCCACACCCTTCCTCCTGGCTCGTAAGACCAGGTCTGCATGGGTTGTTGCAGCCATCGGGTCGCCGCACACCAGCAGGCAAACATCCCCTTCAAGCGCCTCTTCAATGAACACGGCATCCTCCTCAACACCACTCCTACCCAAAACCATAATCTCCTTCCCAGCCAGCTCCGAGAGCCTTTCAAGACTCCCCTTGAACTTGCTGGTATAGGACTCCAGGTAAACCTTACCGCACTTCCTTAAAGCATCAAGGCCCTTCAGGCTCAAGTCACCCTCATCATGCAGGCCCAAGCCGACTAGATAGAGCATCATACTGATATGGTTTTAAGGGAAAAATATGTGCCTCCGGCATGTTTCAGGGGAATAAAAAGAAAAAGAAAAATTTTGTCCCCCAAAAGGGGGACATTTTGGTCGAACACCTTAGTGGACGTTTGCCTGTAACCAAGCGATTAAGGCGTTACCGGCGTCAACAGTGTCTGCAGCTGTCCAACCTGCTATGTAGACCTTACTACCGTCCTTACGAACGACGTACTGGCCTGAAGCAGCCTGGATCTCATCCTTGGTCAGACCGCAAAGTCCGTTCACGGATGGTCCACCAACAACCACTAGGTTCTTGGTCGTGTCTGCTGCGATCTCTGGGACGACTAGGTTTCCAACAATCGGGTTGATGGAAACAGTCTCCGCTGAGACGCTGTCCACTGCTATGCCGAACTCCTTCACTAGGTAACTGCAGCATCCGACAGTCTTCTCGGTTCCCTCGTCAGCCTTTGTTATGACCGCGTCAATCGTGGTCGTGGCTTCGTCGGTACCCAGGAAGATTGTGGAGTACACTACGTCCTGTGGCTGGCATACTGTGACCTTGTCGACTTCACGGGCTCCGCCCCAGTCAACTGTCACGCGCGTACCTCCCTGTGGGGTTATCAGCAATGTGTCCTCCTCGTTCTCGAATCCTACGGAGTACATGCTGGTGTTTCCAGCCCACGGTAGGTTGTTTCCGCCTGCCCACACACCTTGAGAGTAGTATGTGTCCACGCTGTCGTTGAAGTCCCTGTCATAGAAGTCCACGACAATGTATTCACCCTCCTGGTTTACCAGGCGGATTAATGCGTCGTCGTAGTCGTTGTCCCTGTCTGCTGTCGAATCAGCAGTGCTGTTGCCAGCGTAGGCTACGTTTGGCGCGCCTGCGTAGGCACTGGGCTCGTTGTATATGTCTATGCTCAGGGTTGCGTCGTCTAACTGCAGCTTTGACAGGTCGCTTCCACCGAATGGTGTTGCGTGACAACCTAGCTGGCTACCGTTTATCGAAGCTACTGCAGTGCTTGTGGTTAGGTACAAGTCTCCTCCGTTGTATAATACGGGCTTGTCTTCGCCGTTGGCGTCGAACACACCTACATATACGTCAGAGTCGTTTTGGTCTGCGTCTGGCTCGATTGCGGTTAGCTCCTGGTCGTTGTCGGCTGCTGACTCGAACGCGTATGTGTATAGGTATAGCGCGTCGATGTCTGCCGTCGATATGGCCGTTAGGTCTGCTGTCTTCTTACCGCCGTTTAACAGGTCCCTCATGGTTAACCTTAGGGTTGTTAAGTCGGTTGTAAGCTCCTTAGCGTCGTCGTACTCGAAGACTAGTCCATTTAGTATGAACATGTCGCCTTCTGAGAACGGACCTTGGTCCATATACACGTCGTCGTACCTGTTGCCGTCGTCACCGGTGAAGCTTATCTTACACCTTGACTTGCCTTCCTTCTCAATGACGATGTCGCCGCTTCCTGCTCCTGAACACGCGCTCTCAGAGTAGTCGTTCGTCCTGAAGCCGTCGAACACAAGCTTGAACGTGCTTGGGAACTGCAACGCCTCTCCTTCCTCTAGTTCTACAGAGTGCCTGTACTGTATTGTTATGTTTGACAATACTGTACCGGATGTGGCTGCGTTGTATTCTGTCACGTCGACGCTTGAGTCGTTTGCACCTACGGTGCTTAAGTCGACTTTCCAGTATTTCTTGACTTCTCCGCCTAGCTCCATGTCCTTACCGTCTTCCAAGAGAACGTTGCTTGTCGTATCATAGACGATTATGCTCGCTGTAGCGACTGCATCCGCTTCTTCAGCGTATACGCCCGCTATCTCGATGTCGTCAACGATACCGTTCGCCATCTTGCTGATCTGGGTCTGGACTACTGTTCCGTCTGGCTTCTCGACATCTAGGAGTATCCCTGCGACCTGGTACTCTGCTGAGTATATCAGGTGGTCGATCTTGAACTTGTACCCCATGTACTCTGAAGTGTATCCTTCAGATGAGATGTCGTCCAATATCTTACCTTTTGCTAGGTATACTTTGGTCATACCTTCAATGTCTTTCACGTAATACTCTTCACCGAAGAGTATCATCTTGCCTCTCCATTCAAAGTCCAGCTGGTCGTCTGTGGCGCTTCCACCGTCGATTGTGTTCATGGGTACGTATCCTGTGTCCACGATGTACGTTACTGCCTTGCTGGCGATCTTTAGTGTGAGCGCCTCGGCGTCGTCCGTACTTAGACCGTCTTCATACCATGTAATCTGGCTGTAATCGACAGATATCATCTCCTCCATCTCGTGCTCTGGGTTCTCTAGCTGTGCTAGACAAAGCGTCTGACAGAACAAGCAGTGTACGTTGTTGTACGTTCCCTCCTTTAGGATCCCGGCTTCTGTTCTCTGCTGCTGGTCGCAAGCTAGGCTGTAGCTCACGAATTCGCCGCGCGAGTACGTCTCTGCGGAGCTCTTGAACACCAAACCATCGTTGTCGTTGTAGAAGTCCATGTACGAGTCACTGTCCGTGTTCGTAGTAATAAACTTCCCAGAGCTTGGGTGGCTTGCTTGCTCAAACTTTCCTGTAGCTCCCTTCGCGGACACTCCTAGCACGACTTGTCCACTGGCTGATCCGCCGGTGGCGTCTGCTGTCGCACTTGTGTACGCCAGGTTCCCTATTACCGCTGCAATGTTTCCTGCTGCAACGGAGTCTGACGCTAGACCCTTCTCACCAACAACAATCTGCACAACAGGGTTGAAGCTGGCGTCATAGAAGAAGTTCTTCGTCATTCCGGTGTCGTCCATGCCTGCACTTACTGCGCCTGCTATTGCTGAACCCAGCATTAGAGCGCCGGCAGCCACGGATCCAATCCGTTTCAATGTCTTCATTTTGGTTGCTTACCTCCTATTTTCTTATAGTTTTTTTAGTTTTTTTCAAGGTACATGCTGTACGCATGCTACTTGACTTCTATCAATTAGATTTGCCTATATTTATAATTTAAGTCGTACAAACAGGCCTATATTCCACTTAAATACTATATAATGTACGAACATCCTATTTATATGATTTAAAGGTACGACAGAGCTTATTTTTTCTTTATCTACTCTAGTACCCATTCTTTTAGACTTATCCAGTTTGTCCTACCCTCTTTTTTTATTTCAACTATATTTCTCTTCTCTATCCGCCTTATAATGTCTGATAAGCTTGTTTTAGGTATTCCTGTTGTCTTGTAGATGTATGCTTGGGTGACTTCCTCCTCTGCTTTCTCTAGTATCTTCACTATGGCAAGCTCTTTCTCGTCAAGCATCTTGATTACAGAATCCTTAACCTTCCCAGAACCCCTCTTTTCATCACCGTTTATGCTGTAAGATATGCTACCGTTGACGAGAGTGGAACCACCTATTAACTCGTCAGGCTCGTAGTCCACCCTCCGCCCTATGTTATTCTCCTCCCTTACGACAAGTGAAAGCCTCTTCTTCCACACTATGAACACCACAAGAAGGGTTATCAGTGAGAATAATACCCCCACTATCATCAGGAAGGTCCTGTACTCTATCATTATGATTCCCGCGTCAATCTGCCTGCTGTCGTTCACAGGAGCCTCCATTATGATCGTCGTAGTGGTTGTTGGGGCGGGGATGTTACCATACTCGTAGGTCACCTTGAATTCTATCTCCTCCCTATGGGGGTAGAGCCAGAGAGCATACTTGTCATAGCTCCTAAGTATGTCATCCGGCTTCAGGGATATTATCTTCGTCCCAACAGGAAAGTTAATCCTCATTATGGTGGCCCCAGAGGTAGTTGGCGTATAGTAGCTCACAACCCAGTTGCCGCCGGTCTTAGCGGTGAGAAGGGGGCTGCCGAACTTAACCCAGACGTCCTTGGTCTCACCCTCTTCCAGCGGCCTCTTAAGGTAGAAGAGCACCCTATTGTATTTCCCTTCAGGCATCAGAGTGTAGTTCAGCCTTCCCTCCGGCCCGAGTACTGTTACGTTGCTTATGAAATCAGGGACCAGTATGCTGGAGTAGGCTGCTTCACTGTCACTTACCGTTATCCTCTCCTCTATCCACGTTATCCCGTCATCGCCGATCCACAGGTTTATGTCGCTGATGGTGTCGGCTGAGCTTGTAGAAGCAAATATCAATAGCGCTGCGAAGATGGCTAAATACCTCATCTTAGTATTATTTACCCCCTAAAGGCTATTATAATGTGAATTCAACCCTCTTTCTCTATCATCTGCCTGTACAGGGCTGCTCTCTCAGGGTCCTTTAGCATGCTTATAATCTGGTTAGAGAAGAGTTGCATCATGCTGCTGACGTCGCCTGCTATCGCATGCATCTTATCCAAGTCAAGGCTGACTTCATCAGGCTCTATTATCTCTATGGCGGTGGGCCCGTACCTCATGGACACGTTTATGAAGCTCCTGAAGTCGTCTGCAATGAGCTTGACCTCTGCGACGCCAGAGAAGAACTTTTTGTCCTCACTCTCCTCTATGTCATAGAGTTTGGCTTCAAGCAGGTCCATCATGGGCTCCGAATTCATCTTCTCGAAGATAGTGCTCTCCAAGGCCTTTTGAGCGGCCTCCTTGTCGTTTCCTTGGACTTCCAGGTATAGTCTGGCTATGACGCCTCCCTCCCCCAGTTTGGCTTCAATGTCCAGGTCTTCGTTGAACTGCCTCTCCAGTATCGGCTTGTCGCCCATACCTTAATATAAGTCTTCCCTATATAAAACAACTCATTTAAGCCTGGAAGTTGAATATCCTAGTTGATGAGGGATCTCCTAGCTGACATCAAATTCAGGTGGTTTGACGAGTCCGCTCTGCTTACTGACGACAGGAGGGAGCTTGTCGAATTGTTCCTGGACTCTATTGGGATAACATCCGACGTCGCAAGGGACCTGATTGAAGTATTGGTTAACGCCAAGACGAAGGACGTATCCCTTGGCGCGGGGGAAATCAAGATACTTATTCTGGAGTTAAGGCGCAGGCGTAAGTCAAAGGACCCAATGTGGGGTCTGACGGACCGTAACCTGCAGGTCTGGCTTAAGTACTTCCAGAACATACGTCTCATAGACAATTTCGCGGGGAAATACAGGTTCACATCCAACAAGCCTCCCAGCAGGGCGTTCAAGGACTACACAATGGAGGTTGTTAAGGAGTCCGCCGCCTTCACTGAGAGGGTTCTGAAGAGGATTGAGGAAGTCTACGAATTGAAATGAACTGCGACGACTGCGGCAGCAGGGCTGTCGTTAAACTCAGGTATTACGGCAAGACAATGTGTGAGGGCTGCTTCAGCAGGCTGTTGGAGAAGAGGGTTAGGAAGACTGTAAGGATAAACAAGCTCCTGCCTTCTTCAGGCAGGATCGCGGTCGCATTGTCTGGCGGCAAGGACTCCATGACCGTCCTTAAGCTACTGATGGATCTAACGTCAAGGAATCCGAAAATCGAGGTCGTCACCATAGTCATAGACGAGGGCATAAGGGGCAAAAAGAAGGTGTTCAACAAGGTGTCCAAATATTGTGATAAGACCGGAGTCAAATCCCACACATACTCCTTTAAGGAGGAGTACGGCATCAAACTGGACGACATAATGCGCAAGGTCAGGGATGAGGGCGTGAACGCGTGCACTTACTGCGGCGTGCTACGCCGCAGGCTATTGAACACCAAGGCAATTGAGCTGGGGGTATCCCGCATAGCTACAGGCCACAACCTTGACGATGAAGTCCAATCCTCCTTCATGAACTTCGTGCGCGGGGAATACGACCGGACCAGCAGGCTCGGGCCTATAGTGGGTGTTGTCGGGGACGAGCGTTTCGTCCCGCGCATAAAGCCTCTCAGGGAGATTCCAGAGGATGAGGTGAAGCTCTACGCCAGGCTTAACAGGATTCCCATAGCATCATTTGACTGCCCGCACGCTAAGGGTGCGTTCAGAAGGAGCGTCAAGTCCATGCTCGACACCCTCGAGAAACGCCATCCTGGAAGCAAGTATCAGATGCTGAACAGCACAGACCGGCTCATAGGACTGCTCAGGCAGGATTACGCAGGGAAGAAGATGAAGTACTGCCCCCTATGCGGGGAGCCGTCTTCAGGGGAAAAATGCAAGGTCTGCGAGCTGCTTGAAAACCTAAGGTAGTCAGTCGAATCCAGCCAACTGGGATTTTATCTTTCTCGCAGTCTTCAAGCCAACTATGTCCGCCATCTCAGTGAGACTGGCCTTCTTAAGGTCTGAAGGAGTCTTCAAACCATCTCTGAAGAGCTTCCGCGCCCTAACGCGGCCGACCTCCTTGAACGCCACTAGCGGCAGCAGCTCCTTCCGGACCCCGTACTTGATTCTAACACCCAGCCTGCTCAATTCGACATGGCTCTTCCTCAACTTCGTGATCCTAGTCAGTTCTGACGCAGCATAGCAGAGCCACTCCAGGTTCTGCAGCCTCATGTTCAACTGTCCTGGCGTGACGTTATAGTCCTCCAGTATCCCGTCCTCAGTCTTCTCGTTAACCCAGTCCACAAACATTTTCGCGGTCTTGAACCGGTTGAGGAACTGGAAGTCCAGGTCGAATCCTCCGAGATCCCTCAGCAGCTCGTCCTCCACCCTGTAGGCTTCCTCCCATATGACCGCCTCCTCCTTGTGCTTCACAGGCAGGTGGATTATCTCCACTGCGTCTGAAAGCACTTCAAGCAGCCCGAGTTCAGAGAATTTCTCCCCCTCCTCCGCCTTATTCAGGAGTTCAAGGTAGTTGTGGGCGGTCATCGGGTCTATGTACAACTCCGACACCCTGGCGCCTAGCTCTGTCGCCGCAAGGAACCTGTTTTCAGTCTTCACGAAGCCCCATTCAACCAGCTCAGACACGATCTCATTTATCATGGACTCGAACTCGCTCCTAACCCCGTACTGGAATCCGAAGAAAGTGGCTCTGAAGAACTCTATCAACGCGTCACTCGTCCTGGTGAACGATGAAGCTATGGAAGCCAGGCTGTGGAACCTCAAGACAGGCTTTATACCCAACTGCGAGTGGATGTCCTCCGGCTCTCCGTGAACGTAGTGCTCGTCAATATACCCTGCCTCATCACTGCTCGACGCGATGGTGATAGCATCACCAACCTTATCATATTTCGGCCTTCCTGCGCGGCCAACCTGCTGCTTGTACTCTAAGACAGGTATGTACGCCATGCCGTTCTGCGTGAACCTCTTCACGTCCCTCACCACTACTGTCCTCGCCGGAAGGTTCACTCCCGCAGCGAGCGTTGGTGTTGCGGATATCACCTTCACAAGCCCTTCCTTGAATGCGTCCTCTATGAGTATCCGCTGCTTGTTGACGAGGCCTGCATGATGGAATGCGGTCCCCCGCCTCACGCATTCTGCGAGCCTCTTGCATTGTCTTGTTGGGTTGCCCAGGGCGTCGAGGACTTCCTCTGCTATCCCCCCCAGTCTTTCGCTGTCTGAAGCTAGGTTAAGCTCGTTACCCAGTTTCTCGGCGACAGCCTCCGCGCTCCGTCTAGAGTTCACGAAAACAAGCACCTGCCCTTCAGCCACACTGGAGGCTACGACATCACCCAGCGACTCATCCTCCCTAACGACTACGCTCTCGTTCAGCTTCACAGGCCTCCAGTCGGACTGCAGGAGGTCTGCGTTCAGCCATTCAGCCAGCTCGCCGGCGTTGCCGATGGTCGCAGACAGGCCGAGCACCTGGACGTCCGGGTATATGTTCCTGAACTTAGCAGTCAATACCTCGTATACTGGCCCGCGGTCGGAGGCTATCAAGTGTATCTCGTCGAGCACTAGGACGCTTGTCCCCTGGAACCATCTGGGCCTGCTCCTTAGTATGGAATCGCATTTTTCCGCGGTCGCCACTATGATGTCGAACGCTGGTTTTCGCTTGTATTTGCTGGAGTCCAGGTCCCCCACCTCGAGCCGTACCTTGTATCCTAGCTGCTCGTACTTCCTGAATTCAACGTACTTCTCGTAGGCTAGGGCTCGGAGCGGCACTATATACACTGCCTTCCCCCCCGACTCCAACGCCTTCATTATTGCAAGTTCCGCGGTCAGCGTCTTCCCGGAGGCGGTTGGAGTGCAGAGTATAAGGTTCTTCTTCTCCAGTATCCCTGCTTTTACCGCATCCTCCTGGGGCGGGTATAGCCTCTCCACTCCCAGGGCGTCGATGATGTTCTTGAACTCGTCCGCGATATCCAGTTCTCTGAAAAGCATGGGATAAGATATAGGGTATTGCATGAAAAAAGAGGACTACCTACCATACCTTTTGAGGAGGGTCTTGAAGGCTATTGGCGTTATCAGTGTTGTTATGAAAGCCATAGACACTAGTATGGTGACGATCTGGTTGTTCAGTATGCCCAGGCTGACTCCAGCGCTGACGAGTATGAGCTCAACGGCTCCACGCCCGTTCATCCCAGCGGATATAATTATGCTATCCTCCCTCCTGACCTTCGCCATCACACACCCCAGGTATGCGCCGATGAACTTCCCCCCCAAGGCGATGACTAGCACCACGATAAGAAAGAATGCCTCATGCAATATCGCAGACAGCTCCACGTTGAATGCGAGCGAGACGAAGAATACCGGCCCAAGGAATCCATAGCTTATGATCATAAGCCTGTCGTTCAGCATGTCAATCAGCTTATCCTCCTTCATCTCCTCCCTAACGAACAGTCCCGCGAGGAAGGCCCCGATAATAAGGTGGAGTCCCATCGACTCCGCGATAACGGAGAAAACAAGTGCAGTCAGCAGGCTGAACGTGAATCCGTGACCCTCCTTCTCAAGATAGTATTTGTTGACCATAGGCAGCACGAGCTTACCTATCCCATATGTTATGAGGAAGAACATTATCACGTGAAGCATCGAAACAGTGACTGAAGAATAGGAGAAATGACCAATCTTTATCGTATCCACCAGGGCGGAGAAGAAGCCCAGCGACAGTATGTCATCGACAAGTGCCGCACCTATCAGTATGTGGCCTATCTTGCTGTTCTGCATGTTCAAGTCCATGAGTATCCTGGCGTTAACGGCTATGGCTGTGATGGAGAGGCCAAGACCTATGAAAAGCGCCTGGTACATTGTCGCGGAGGGCATGAGGAATACAGTCCCATAATATCCGAGGGTGAAGGGTATCACGAAGCCCATTATCCCGCAGAGTATTGACGGCCTCAATGATTTGAAGAACATTTTAGGGTCGGTTTCAGTCCCAGCGTAGAACATTAGGAAGAATATTCCAAGCTCTGCTAGGAAGTCTATGTACTCGCTCGGGTGTATGAGGTTCAGTATGGACGGTCCGAAGATTAGTCCGGCTATCAGCTCTCCGAGCATCGGCGGCAGGTCGAGGCTTTTCCTGAAAAGCCTACCCATGTACCATCCTGCCAGCAGTATTAAGAGCAACTGTATTATCGGCGACTCGAGCATCAGGTATGAATATGATTCCATCAAATAAAACATGCCTGCCTGAAACTTGCTAAACCCTCTCTATTACGCTGGGTCTTACCCGATGCATCCTGTATATCACTGGTCTGTTACCATTATCATCCCTCTCTGGCACGTAGAATTCCCAGACTATCTCCCCCCTACTGGTTATCTCAAATGCTCTTCCCTTGTCCGATTCTGTTATGAGCGTGTTTCCGTTGGGCAGTCTCTGGTTACCTCCCATGTTGGCGGTGAAGAAAGACTCGTTTTTCATATTATATTCCCCCACCAATTCTCTTTTACGTGGGTCGATTGACAGCACCCTTGAGTATCCCCTGAACGGTCCGTTGTCGAAGACGAGTATGTTGTTGTTGGGTAGTATGACCGGGTTGTGCGGGCGCTCGAGAATGTATCTGCCACCCCTCCACATTACTCTTCCGTCCGTGGTGTTTACTATCACTATAAGGTTCATGTTCCTAACGCATATCATGACATCCCCCTTTCTAGCAACCCCTATCTCTCTCGGTATTATCCCGATACTGTTTACGTGGAATATGTCTATGTTGTCCTTCCTAACCTGTATCCTATCCCTGACGAATCTCTTCCCAAGAATATCGAATAGTGAGATGGCTCTCTTCTCGTCACCATTCTCGTCCATCACAACGATATTTTCGTCTAGGATGTTTCCAATACCCTCAATATGTCTGACTATCGCCCTTATAGCGTATATGTCGCCGTTCTCTGCGACTGTCAGGTCGTGGTGGTATCCGCTTTGATTCGTTATCCAAACTAGGCTGGAGTCCCTGTCTATCCTCGCGATCTCAGAGAGCCCTATGTTGACTAGGATAGACATGTTTTCCGCTATCTTAGCGTACCTCCAGTTCCTCGGAACGCCCTCCTTAGCCTTCCATTCAAAGACCTTGTTGCCGTCCATGTCGATGAGGTATACTACCCCAATGTCTTCTGGAGTGTAGAGGTTAAGCCCCTGATAGGCGCGCATCCTGTCGTGTATTGTTACGCCATTCTTGCTAGGGTCCCTCTCTTCGACAACGTACGACAAATAACCCAGGGACTTCAGTCTTTCCTCGATCGAAATATTGTTGCCATGTTGCGGACCTTCGACATCAATTGACTCCTCTCCCACGGCAATATGGCCCTTTAAATGGTTTGCAATCAGGATTATCACGACCAAAATTGCCAGGATAATATACGCCCCTAATCGCCTTGAAAACATATTCCTCACTTATTCGTATATAACACTTAAATTTCTTTAAAGGAGCCTGACCCCAACCGTATCATCCTGTATACGACAGCCCTCTTGCCGTCGTACCTTTCCGGTATCCAATACTCCCACACGATCCTGCCATCTCCAGTGACCTCGAATACCCTCCCCCTGTTGGTCTCGGTGATAAGTATGTTTCCGTTAGGAAGCCTCTGGCTGCCGCCCCTAGTGGAAGTGTAAAACGATTTCGGGGGGTCTCCCTCATACTCCCAGACTATCTCCCCCCCAATCGGGTCGTATTCTACAACTCGCGAGCTTCCACTGCCAGCTCGGTTGTCAAAGACCTGTATGTTCCCGTTCTCGAGTATCGTGGGGTGATGGGGCCATCTAAGCTCATCTTCACCCCAACTCCATACTATCCTCTCATCCTCCAAGTCAGCTATCGCAACGAGGTTTATGTTCCTGAAGCATAGTAGCACGTCACCCTCCACTCCGATGCCGACGTCATCCTCTATCAAATCTATGGTGTTCGCGTGGAACACGTCCCTGGTCTCGTTGAGCTTCATCACCCTCTTAACGTATTCCTCTCCGAGTAGTTTGAACACTGATATCCTCTTTTTGACTCTCCCCTCCGGCGTTAGTACCACAATATGGTTGTCTAGTATCCTCCCGACACCTTCATACCTCCTGATGCCCTTGCTTAGGGCGTATATGTCCCCCTCTTCTGACACGTCAAAATCGTGGTGATACTTACCCTTCGAAGTCCACTCTACGCTCGAATTCCACCACATCTTTGACAGGTGGTCGCGTATCACTATAATGAGCGAATTGTTGTCCACCGTGTTCGCGAACTCCCATTTTCCTGGGAACCCCTTGGGCGCCTTCCATTCGTGCATCTTATTCCCCTCCATGTCCATCAGGTATGACCTGCCGAGCCTGGCCGGAGTATACAGGTTCAATCCCTGATAAGCAAGCCCTCTATCGTATACGGTAACCCCCTCCATGTCAGGATTCTCGTCATCAACCACGTAGGGGACATAGCCTATGGACTCCAGCCGCTCTCCAATGGATTCTACAGAATCCCCAATGCCTTCTTTAACAGTGCCAGTCATCGTCCTCACGGCAGCCATGGCCACCAGCATAGTCAGAACAGTCAGCAGTATGCTCTTCACGCAGCCACCCCATTCAATGGTGTAAGTGTTTCCTCGTCAAGCCTGGCCATCCGGTATAATGTAGCCCTCCTGCCGTTCTCGTGCTTCTCTGGAAGCCAGTACTCCCACACGATTTCTCCCTTTTCAGTGACTTCAAACACGTGGCCTTTATTCGACTCGGTTATGAGAGTGTTTCCGTTAGGAAGCCTCTGGCTGCCACCCCTCTCACTAGTGAAAAAAGACTTCCTCTTGTCTGCCACATATTCCCACACTATCTTGTCGTCGCCGGGGTCGTATTCAACGACCCTTGAGTAGCCTCTATTATTGCCGTTGTCGAATACCAGTATGTTACCGTCCTCGAGTACTGTGGGGTGGTGGGGTCTGTCTAGTATGCCTTCCCCCCAGCTCCAGACTATCTCTTCCTTCTCAAGGTCGACTACGGCTATCATGTCCAAGTGCCTGAAGCATAGTATGAAATCACCCCTCTCGCCGACTTCAATGTCATGGTCTATGATATCTATGGTGTTTGTGTGGAACACGTCCGCGGTCTCATTCAGCCTAGCTCTCTTACTGACGAAGTCTCCCCCCAAAAGCTCGTAGACTGATATGCTCTTCTTGACCTCCCCATCCCTGTCCAATACTATTATGTAGTCGTCGAGTATCCAGCCACCGAGTTTCCGGTAGTACCTGCTCTTCTTCGCGAGGGCATAGATGTCGCCGTTCTCTGCGACAGTGAAGTCGTGGTGGTATCTGTTGTCGTCAACCCATTTGATGCTGGAGTCCCACCCCATCCCCATGAGATGTTCCTGCATCATCACGACGACGTTATCCCTGTCGATTATCTTCAGGGACACCCAATCGTCGGGAACCCCTTCAGGAGCCTTCCATTCGTGCAGGACGCTCCCGTCCATGCCTATAAGGTATGCGACGCCAAGCCTCTGGGGTGTGTAGAGGTTCACTCCAGTGTAAGCGTACTCCTGGTCGTACACGGTCACCCCCAACTTCCCGGGAGCAGCCTCCTCCTCAACGTACGGCAGATATCCTACCGACTCCAATCGTTCCGAAACCACGTTTTTGGCCGGGTCATTCCCCCTGCCGTTGCGCGCGTGGGATGCTGCGATGAGGAATAAGGCCAAAAACAATATTAAGGCGATAATCCCTGGGAATTTTGCGTTCATCACACACACCTACAGCATGAATCCTCCAACACTCCCTCTGCTGCCTGAACCTGCATTGCCGTTGGGCCACCCAATTGCTATGACCGCCATGAGCTCGCATGACTCAGGCACTCCAAGCAGTTCTCTCACCTTCTCCCTCTGGTTCAGTATCTCGCCCAGCCAGACTCCTCCGAGTCCAATGGAGTGCGCTGCAAGCAGCATGTTCTGGATGCACGCTCCAATAGCCTGAACATCCTTGGTCCTATCGTATCCCTCATTCTCATCGAGGAATACTGCAATGCACACGGGCGCATCTCTTATTATCCTCCCGTACCTGGTGCACCCGGCAATACTATCCTTCAAAACACCATTAAGCACCTTGAACTTCCATGGCTGGTTGTTCAGGCCGGACGGAGCCCACACGCCCGCCGTCAGTATATCCCCCACCAGTTTATCGTCAACATGTTTCTCTGAGAACTCCCTGACACTCCTCCTGCTTCTGATGGCTTCTAGGACGTCCATTAAGGAAACTATTTACTATTGTTTTTAATTACCCAACCTAAGTCTTATATACACCCACATGGAGGCGTGAAAACATGATTGACGGCATCTCAACAATGGACGACTATAACTTCAAAGGAAAGACTGTTATCGTAAGGCTTGACTTGAACACTCCCCTCGACCCTAAGACGGGGGAATTCCTAGAGGACCGTAGGATGCGGTCTCACGTACCAACCCTCCAGGAGCTCATCGACAAGAAGGCCCGGATAGTATGCCTCGCCCACCAGGGTAGGGCTGGCGAGCCGGACTTCACGACGCTCGAGAAGCATGCTAAACACTTGAGCGAACTTCTTGGTGTGAAAGTGAAATATGTTGCAGACATATTCGGGCCCACAGCATGCACTGAGATAAAGAACATGCGGGAAGGTGAGATAATCCTGTTGGATAACGTTAGGATATACTCTGAAGAGGCGTTGGAGAGGCCCGCCGACGTGCAGGCTACCACGCTTTTGGTCAGGAATCTCGCTCCTCTGGCTGACGTCTTCGTTAATGACGCGTTCGGGACTGCTCACAGGAGTCAGGCCTCGACGGTGGGTTTCACAAAGCGTCTGCCTTCTGTCGCAGGCAGGCTTATGGAGAAGGAAGTCCGTTCTCTCGGCGATGTTCTCAAGAACCCGAGGCACCCACTCATCTTCGTGCTGGGTGGCGCTAAGGTAAAGGATTCCATGCGCATAATATCCAAGGCTTTGAAGGGTAACGTGGATAAGATACTTACGGGTGGCGTGCTAGCCAACGTGTTCCTGGCGGCAAAGGATTACCGTCTCGGCGAGCCGTCCATAGAGTTCATCAGGGGTAAGAAGCTTGTGGACCAGATAAACGAGGCCAAACGCATACTGGAGGATAATGAGGATCGTATCGTGTTGCCTGTGGATGTTGCCATAGACCAGAACGGGGAACGCATTGAGATACCCTTGTATGACCTCCCCCAGGACTATCGTATCGTTGACGTGGGACAGAAGACTGTTGAGAAGTACAAGAAGATAATAAACAGTGCGGGAACCGTGTTCTCGAACGGGGCTTTGGGAGTGTACGAGACGAAGGCGTTTGCATATGGGACTGAGGAGGTTATAAAGGCTATCGCGTCGGCAGACTGTTTTTCAGTCATCGGCGGCGGCGACACTGTGGCTGCCGCAAGGGACTTGGATGTGGAGGATGATTTGACTCACGTCAGTACTGGCGGCAAGGCTTCAGTGGACTTCCTTGCTGGAGTCAAGCTGGCTGCCATAGAGGCTTTGAAGGAGTCTTCAAGCGGTGGGTAGTCTTTTTATTGTCTGCCTCCCAGTATCTATGGATAATGAGCGATTTAGACTTCCTTATACCGGAGAACATACCCTTATGGGAGCTTACCATAATAGCTGTTGCCGCGGTAGCAGTGCTCCTGGTGTTCATAGTATGGTATTTCCTAGGCTACAACCTGGTTGTAGTACCCAACGAGCCTGCGGTCATGAACAAGCTATCCTCCTCATTCATCGGCTTAATGCTCTAGCTCCTCAGCCAGTCCTTTAACGTATTTAACGCCCTCATCCAGTGTTTCACGGCCGGATTCCGTTATCCTATAGTACTTTCGTTGCCTGTTCTCTATGACCCTCCATTCGGTCTCGACGTATCCCTCGTATTCCAGCCGGTATAAGACCATGTAGGCGGTCACCTTGCCTATCTCAAAGCCGTATTTGTCCTCTATCCTCTCTTTTATCTCATAAGCGTATAGGGGCTCATCCTTCATGAGTGACAGTATGTATATCCACAAGACCTCTATGGTGGTCTTATCCCTAAGCCTTCGGAGAGGAGGATTATCCATAACGATAATATTTTATGACCGTAAAATATTTAAATACTGGATAATCTATATTATTACGAAAATGAAGCAAATCAAGGTGGCCTTAATAGGGGTGGGCAATTGCGCGTCATCACTCGTCCAGGGAGTTGAATATTATAAGGACATAGACGCAAACGACCCACAGATACCCGGCCTAATGCACAACGTGATGGCTGGATACAAGCTTAGCAGCATAAAATTCGTGGCTGCGATAGACGTCGACTCGAAGAAGGTGGGTAAGGATCTTAGTGCCGCCGTATTCTCAGAGCCGAACTGCACCGCCCGTTTCTCGGATGTGCCCAAATGGAATGTTGAAGTGAAGAAAGGGCCGGTCCTTGACGGCGTCACAGACCTGACTAAAGACAAGTTCACTGTCGACCCGAAGCAGAAGCCGGTGGACGTGGCGAAAGAACTGGAAGACAGCGGCGCGGAAGTGGTTGTAAGCTACCTTCCGGTCGGCTCCGAGCAGGCTGCGAGATTCTACGCCACCGAATGTCTTAAGGCAGGCGTCGGCTTCATAAACGCGATGCCCGTCTTCATAGCATCCAACAAGGAGTGGGCTGAGAAATTCCAGAAGGATAAGGTCCCCATAATCGGCGACGACATCAAGAGCCAGGTGGGGGCTACGATAGTGCACAGGACTTTAACCCGTTTGTTCGTAGACCGCGGCGTCAAGCTGGATCACACGTACCAGCTTAACGTGGGGGGGAACACGGACTTCCTAAACATGCTGGAGAGGACTAGGCTGAAGAGCAAGAAGATAAGCAAGACGCAGAGCGTCCAATCCCAGCTGCCGACCCAGATGCCGCCCGAAGACATACACATAGGTCCTAGCGACTACGTTCCATGGCTGAAGGACAAGAAACTATGCTTCATACGGATGGAGGGTCGGAAGTTCGGTGACATACCCATCAGCATAGAGCTCAGGCTCGACGTTGAAGACAGCCCCAACTCTGCTGGAGTGATTGTCGACGCTATTCGATGCGCTAAAATCGCGTTGGACCGCGGTATAGGAGGTCCGTTATACAGTCCCAGCAGCTATTTCATGAAGAGCCCGCCCATACAGTATACTGACACTGTCGCGCGGGACCTGGTTGAGGAATTTATATCTGGCAAGAGAGAAAGATAATAAGATGCTCAGATCCCATTTTTCAGAGAAGGCTGCTGGATGGAACGTCCGTGTGGGAATGATCTTCGCAGGATTGGGCATACCCCCCAACATGTGGACCCTCCTATCACTGATCCCAGCACTGACCGGATTCGCATTCCTCTACTACAAGATGTTGTTGCACGCAGTCGCATTCTTCATCATATCCGCGTTCATAGACATAATAGACGGTAATGTGGCGAGAGTAACCAAGAGCGTCTCAAGCCTCGGCGCATTCCTTGACGGTCTGATAGACCGTTACGTCGAGATAATACTCTATGTGGGCCTGTGGTTCTACCTTCTGGGGGCCCCTGAAGTGCTCCTACCTAACAGTCTCTGGATAATACTCCTAGTATTCAGCGCACTCATGCCATCCTTTGTCACAGCATATGCTGACCACAGGAAGGTCGTCACAGAGCCAGAACAACACAAGGAGATGGGGGGCATTGTGGAGCGTTTCGAGCGTCTGGTAATCATATACGCCGGAATGTTCCTCGGATATTACAGTGTTTTATACCTGATTTACGCTATTATACTCCTTGTAGTGCTATGTAATATCACTATAATACAGAGGATTAACTACGTCTTGAAGAAGTCGGAGTAATCCATACTTTTATTTACCTTTAATACGTGTATTATACTCCAAAATGGATGACCTCACGCCAAAAAAACTGGCTGGAATACTGGTCGAGAAGCACGACCGGATGATCACAGAATACAGTGCGGACGTTGAGAGGTGGGAGAACATCAGCATCCTCCGCGAGAAGAGGGACCAGCTCAAACACTGGGTGGAAGACGATAAGGAGGGGAAATTCAGCAAAGAACTCGAGGATACTGAGAAGGAATTGTCTGAACTTGAGGGTGCGCTGTCAATATCCTCAAGGCAACAGTACGCTAGCATCAAGAAATCAGTCACCGAACACGTTGAGGCTAGGAACTACTGGTTCAATAAGCTAAAGGAGTTGTCCTAATGAACGAGAAGGAAGTCAAGAAGAAGGTGGATGAGTACCGGAAGGAGATATCACGGATAAACAAGGATATGGCATCCGTAATGCGTGAAATACGCATCCACCAGAAGGAGGCCTCTAAGCTACGGACATTGAGGGACGACCACAACAATAAGTGCAAGCAGCTTTCTGAAGAAGCAAAAAAACTCAGGGACAAGCGTGATGAACTGAACAAGAGGATAGCCGGCCTTAAGGAGGAGCGGGCAAAGATAACAGAGAGCGTAAAACACTTGAGCGACAACATAAAAGAGTCCAAGAGCCTGAGAGACAAGCTTAACCGGAAGGCTCAGGGCACGGACAAGTCCCTCTCAAAGAGATACGATAAGATACTAAATGCCCTCACCAGCGAGGACATACCATTGAGCAAGGAGACACGGTATTTCGAGGAGATATTCCAGATGAACGAGCGGCTTGAGGCAGCCAAGAAAGCCGACGACCTGCATAAGAAGGTGGTCTCGACGTATGACGGGCTCAAGGAGGCTGACGATAAGATAGATGCGATATCCAATGAGATACGCAACCTAGCCGACGAGTCTGAGAAATACCATAAGAGCGTTATAGAAATATACGGTCAACTGGATGAAGTGCGCAAGAAAGCCGATGAACTACACAAGCAGATACTGGAGAAATACGCCCTCATAGACCCCATGCGGGACAAGATAACCGACTTCAGGGAGAAGATCAAGGCTGTTGGGGATGAGATGGCCCCATACTCCGAGCAAATGGACGTCTACAAGGCTCGTAAGGAGGCTGAGCAAAAGGAGAAGCAGGCCATACAGGCCAAGGAGAAGCTCAAGTCAAGTAAACGCATCAGCTTCGATGACTTCAAGGCTCTGATGGAGACCAATGGCCTCGAAGACGGTGATGCTTCAGGAGACTAGGTGCTCCACTTCCTCATCCTCAAGTCTGAAGAACTCCTTAACCTCGTCTGACTCGACAATACGCTTCTTAAGCAACAGTTTTAACAAGGGTATATACTCCTGCGAAATGACTCTTCTTGACGCGTGAAGTGTTGGCGATAGCTTCTCTGAAATGCTCTTCTCAATGTTCCTGACGCCCTTGGTCCTACCCAAAGCGGCGAAATAGCTGGGGAACCTGTATTGGGAGTAGTTGGTCTTATCCGGACGGGAGTTGTTCACGCCAGCCGTCATCAGGGCGTTCGCGTATCTCAGGAAACCCCAGTACTGCCTGTTCATTATCCTCCCCAGGAAGACGTCAGCCCTCGACAGCTTCTCCATTGACTCTGAGACCGACTTCCCGTCCACATACATGTAGGGGACGTTCTCGTCAACCCACCATATCACATCCCTTGGCTGTTCCTGTATGTTCCATGTGGACTCTACAACCTCCCTGATGTCTTTACCCCCGAAGATGACGCTCAAGGCCCTGTAGATGTCTGACTCAATGTCCCTCTTGGCAAGCACATCCAAGTCCTCCTCGCGTATGGCCTTCCTGCCTTTCCCGAGAGTCTCAAGGTCGTTTACTGACGCTCGTAGGTCGCATTTCGCATTCTTCGCTATGGCTTCCAGAACACTCTTATCAACATCCAATCCCTCGGCAGCGCATATCCCCTGCAGGTGCTTGACTACCGACGAGACCATAGGCTTCCTCAACTGGAGTCCAAGGCACTTCCTCTTAAGTGTTGAAAGCCTCTTAGAGCCGTAGTCCTGGGTTGTCATAAGCACCGGACTCTTTGTGGATGCAACAAACTCTGAAATCTTCTTGATGTCCCTAATCAAGTCCACGTCCTCTATGATGACAAGCCTCCTGCCCCCATAGAGGCTAGAGGTCGAAGCTATGCTCTCAGCCTCATTGATGTTGCTGTCATCAACCTCTATCATATCCCAGCCCTTTTCGACGGCAGTCAGTTGGGCCAGCAGGCTCTTTCCACTGCCAGACCCGCCATAGACTATAAGTGGCTCGCCATCCCACTTCCTCACGTAGTCGACGGCCGTCTTTCCCACGAATTCGTCAAGATTCCCGGGTTTATGCTCCTCTGTCCACACGGTATCTTATTTATAATCCAATTAAATTAATTACTCCGATGAAGCCTGTAAAGTATGTGCGAGACCCTATACACGGGAACATCAGGCTGGACGCGTTGGAGAAAGAGCTTTTGGATACACCACACATGCAGCGATTGAGGAACGTGAAGCAAAACGGATTCTGCTACCTCGTGTATCCAGCAATGAATTCAACACGCTTTGAGCACTCTATCGGAGTCATGCACCTGGCGGGACTGGTCTCCGAGTATCTGTCTCTAGATGAAGCTGACACGCAGTCTCTCAAGGCCGCATGCCTTCTCCACGACGTGGGTCACGGGCCATTCTCCCATACCTCAGACAACGTGCTGACTAGGCGGGGGATCCCCCATGAAGCAAGGTCCTGCGAGATAATAGCAAAGACCGAGGTCGCTGACGTTCTTGACAGGCATGGTATAGAGCCCACGCATGTCGCTGGTCTGGTGATGGGTGTCGGGAGCATCGGAAAGCTGGTTTCCTCTGAAATAGACTTGGATAAGATGGACTATCTGATACGGGACTCGTATTACGCGGGGGTTGCGTACGGTGTTATAGACGTCGAACGCGTGTTATACAACCTTACCCTGGAGGACGATGACTTGTACGTGAACAACAGGGGTCTTGAGGCTGTTGAACTGCTTCTCGTCAGCAGGAACCTCATGTATCAGACAGTCTACCGGCATCACACCAAGAGGATTGCAGAGTCAATGTTCGCACACGCGCTTGAGAACATGCTGGAGGAAGGTATGTCTCCGGATGAGTTATCCTCGATGGACGACATCAGCCTTATCTCCCACATGAGGCGGCAGGAGGGCTACGTCAAGGACATAACATCGAGGATAGACGAGCGGAGGCTGTTCAAAAAGATATTCCACGAGCGCATTAACATGATGACTGAAACCTTCAGAAAGGAGCTTGAGGAGAACATACGCGCCATAGAGTCTAAGATAGCCTCCGACTATTCGGTGGAGGATGGTTATGCCCTTCTTGATTTCCCCGAGATCCGCCTGAACGAGTTCAAGGTCAAGATAGAGGTTGACGGGGAATACAAGAGGATAGACGAGGTGTCGACGCTAGCCAGGGACCTTGAGAAGTCAGAAAAGGAAAAGCTTCTGTTCAACATATACGCCGCGCCAGAGCAATTAGGCAAACTATCTGGATTCAAGCCTGAAGACTACATAGAGTATGCTCAGACCCGTTTGGGGAAATTCACGTGAAAATCGATTTATATTTGATAAAGAAAAATCATTAAACGGTGATACCATGGGAGAACCAGAAAAACCAGTTGACGACAGAGAATCACTCAAGAAAGACAACCAGACCATGATTCTCCTGACCGTAGTCTTCGTGGCCATATTAGCATACATCTACATACTCTGATGGAATGCACCAGGAAAAGTCACGACAGCATTCATCACATCATATCAGACACTATGCTCCTTATCCTATCCTGCACTTCACCCGTAGGCCTGCGCGTCTCCACCATAGAGACGTCCTGGAACTTGAGGTAGTTGTCCCTGACTTCCGCGAGAAACTCGCTTTTCTCAAATATCTCGTTGGTGTCCGTCCTTGAGGCTCCCTCATCCGGCTTAACATCCAAGAGTATGGTTAAGTCAGGTTTCCTAGCGAACTTGTTTATCTCAAAGAGCCAGTTCCAGTCGACGCCTTGCGCGCTCTGATACGCTATGGTGGAGTAATAGTACCTCTCAGACACGACAATCTTTCCTTCAGCCAGCGCCGGCTCTATCCTGTTGAGCAGGTGTTCGTAGCGGTCTGCAGTAAAGAGCATGGAAAGCGTCTTTGGGTCGACAGTCTCCCTTCCGGACAGGACCTCCCTTATGAACACCCCTATCTTCCCGTCAGTCGGCTCCGCAGTCAAGACAACATCACGACCCTCCTTCACCAGCCATTCCGCGAGCAGTCTCGCGTGCGTCGACTTGCCGCATCCGTCTATGCCCTCAAGCACTATGAAAGCCATGGATTGTTATCTATTGCCCTAGACCTTATTTTAATGGGGCAGGCCAATAAGTTTAACCCAACAATGGAGCCAGAGGATATGGAGTCATACCGACAGGCTGGTCGCATAGCTTCAGAAGCCAGGGAGTGGAGCAGGAAGCTTGTCAAGCCGGGCGCAAGACTCATCGAAATAGCCGAGTCCATAGAGTCAAGGATAATCGAGAACAAAGCAGGGCTCGCGTTCCCTGTCAACGTATGCGTTAATGATGTGGCAGCCCACTACACGCCAAGGTTCAACGACGAGTTAGTGCTCACTGAAAAAGATGTTGTTTCAGTTGACCTTGGAGTACACGTCGACGGATTCATAGCGGACACTGCATACACTATCGACTTGACTGGGGAATACTCTAAAATGCTTGAAGCCAACGAACTAGCGCTCACAGAATCAATAGAAGCAGTAAAACCAGGCCTCTCAGTCAGCGCCATCGGGGATATAGTGCAGTCCAGGATAACTTCAGCAGGATACCGGCCGATTGAAAACCTGACTGGGCATGAGGTAAAGCAGTACGACCTTCACGCAGGGCTCAGCGTACCGAACATCAAGGTTCCCTACGACTGGGTGATAGAGGAGGGCATGGTCTTGGCTTTGGAGCCGTTCGCGACCGACGGTGTCGGGAGGGTGGTGGAGTCAAAGAAGGCGGAGATATTCTCATTAATCAGCCAGCGCCCGACGAGGGACAGGGAGGCGAGAAAACTGCTGAAGGCAATAGATGGCCGTGAGGGACTTCCGTTCGCTTCCCGCTGGTATTCCCTTGAGATAAGCCCACTGCGTCTAGGCATCGTGTTGAACAAGCTTTCCGCTGAAGACATACTAAAGTCATATCCCCCACTCCACGAGAGGCAGGAGGGTGTGGTAAGCCAGTTCGAGCATACGATAGTGGTTACTTCAGACGGCTGCGAGGTCACGACGGCATGAATCCACTCCTTTTTTATACTGATTATAATATCTAACAACAGGTGATATGATGCTACCTAAAACCAAGGAAGGTTTCATGCAGCTTGAATTCACGCTGGTCGGCATAGTGGTTTCAACACTGGTTGGCGCCGCATTCTTGATTGGCATGAAGATAGGCTACGAGTATGGTCTAATGCATTAAACGGACTTTTCCTTTATCTTTTTAATAATCTCCCTAGCCTTATCCATCCTTACCGTCCCCGATTCGGCAAGTTCTCTAGCAACCTCATCAACGATTTCGTCTCCAGCACCTGCCATTACCGCAATGTTTCTAGCGTGCAGTCCCATATGACCCTTCTGTATGCCCTCATCGCTCAGAGCCCTCAGTGCAGCCAGGTTCTGGGCAAGCCCAACCGCCGCTATTATGCCGGAAAGCTCTCCAGCGCTTTTAACCCCCATAATCTTCAGTGCCGCATGGGCTACCGGATGGCTTTTCGTGGCGCCGCCTATTATGCCGACTGCGATAGGAACTTCAATACTCGCCTCCAAGTCCCCATCCCCGTTTATCATGTGCCTTGTTAGGCTCCTGTACCTGCCGTCACGGCACGCGTAGGCGTGGCATCCCGCTTCAACGGCTCGCGTGTCGTTGCCAGTCGCCCTGACAACCGCGCTTATCCCGTTCATAATCCCCTTGTTGTGTGTGACCGCCCTGTGAACGTCAGCGTCAGCAAGAGCATAGGCTTTCAAGATTCTCTCCACAACACGATCACCCCCCAACTTCTCGGCAGGGAACAATGCACTCGCCTTAACAACCCTTTCCACCGCATAATTTGATATTATCCTCAGTATGGCCTCCCCCCCAGTCAACGATTCTATCTCAGGTGCAAGCGCCTCACACATGGTGTTGACTGCGTTAGCGCCCATCGCATCCCTGACATCCACTATAACGTGGACTACCAGCATAGGACCCTCTTTCGTGTCAATACTTCTCGCCTCTATCCTCCTCGCACCCCCGCCGAACTTAACAAGAACCGGATCCTGCTGGTTTGCGAGCTCCAGCAGACCTTCCTCACCAGCTAAAACCTTCTCACCAGCTTCCCCCGGGTCAACACCAACAACCTGTATCTGACCAATCATCAGCTGGTCTCCGGACTCCACAGTGAAACCGCCCGAGCCACGAGCCATCTTGGCGGCATTGCTCGCGGCAGCCACCACGGAAGGCTCCTCAGTGGCCATGGGTATCAGGTAGTCTCTCCCGTTTATCAGGAAGTTTGTCGCAACTCCAAGCGGCAGGCTGAACAATCCAACAACGTTCTCTATCATCCTGTCTGAAGTCTTCTCGTCAAGCCCCCCAGACTTGAGGCAATCCTCCTCCTCACCGCTCAATCCTGCCTGCCCGACAACCTCTCTTCTCCGCTCACCAACAGTCTTCTTGTAGAATCCCGGCATCCTCGATTCGACCATCGTATTCTTATAGTTTTTCACCGGTAATATATGCTTATGCCAGAGGATTTGAAGGCTAAAAAACAGCGCCTATCAGACTTCTTCAAAGGCCTTGATGGGGTGATAATAGCGTTCTCAGGGGGTGTGGACTCCAGCCTCCTGGCTAAGGTCTCCCACGACACGCTGGGTGAAAAGGCAATCGCAGTCACTCTCGTATCCCCAACATCAGACCCGAGTGAAGTCGGTTCTGCCGGCGAGATAGCGGGGGTCATCGGCATAAATCATATCCTGTGCCCCCACAACGAGCTGGCTAGTGAAGGCTTCAAGTCCAATCCTGAAGACCGTTGCTACTACTGTAAGCATGAGCTGGCCTTGAAGATGCGTAAGATTGCTGCCGAATACGGGGTCAAGACAATCGTGGAGGGCACTAATGCCAGTGAGATTAGAGGACACAGGCCCGGCTACATGGCTCTTAGGGAGATGGGGATTCTAAGCCCCCTAGCAGAACTTGGGTTCACCAAGGATGACGTGCGCGCTCTTTCTGAGTCTCTCCGACTCCCAAACCACGACAAGCCGTCTACCGCATGCCTCGCCTCAAGAATCCCATACGGCACCGAGATAACCGGGGAGTTACTGTCCACGGTCTCAGACGCGGAGTCGGTGGTCAGGTCATTAGGTGTCAGGCAGGTGAGGGTCAGGTGTTTAGGCGATGTTGCAGTAATAGAGGTTGATCCAGGAGAATTTGATAAAGTATACGATAATAGGGACATAATCTCTGATAGGCTGTTGGGGCTTGGATTCAATCGGGTTACGATGGACCTTAAAGGTTACCGCACAGGCAGCATGAACTACTCGTAGAGTGACTCGTAGGCTTCGTGGTCGTCTATACCGAAATCGTCTCCCCTATAGTCGTTCATCTCTATGACGCAAGGGTCCTTGGGTATCAGGTTCTTCTCCTTCTCGTACATGCACTTGCCCTTGAAGTAGAAGTCGCAGTAGTTGCAGCATTCCCCCTTATCCTTGCAGTGCTCGTAGTCCACGCAGTGCTTACAGCACTTAATAGTCTTCGCCTTCGGCGCCGCCTTCGTTTTCGCATTGGTTTTAGGTTTTTTATCCATCGTGGACTTCTTTTTCACAGACTTTTTAGCCGTATTTTCCTTAGCAACCTTGTTGCCTGTTTTTCCTGGAGACTTCTTTTTAGAAGTAGGTTTTGGTTTTTTACTAGTTTTTTTAACTGTTTTTTTACCTGGCATCACCATTCCCCGGAATTAAAAGCGTTTAATCTTATGTTGTTTTCCTTTAAAAATACTGCCCTATTTTCCCCCTGATTTTTTTATTTTGTATTGCAGAATCTTATTATGGTCGACCCTCTCTCCATGTTCTCAGTCTTAACGGTACTCGTCTTCATGGTCGCTGGGGTAATAGCGGCAATCCTGCCTAAGATGCATCGAGCCTATCTCCTAGGCCGTGTGAGGCATGAATTCAAGTGCACGTGCTGTGGTAACTGCTGCCGCTTTAGGATAACCCCCGTTACTCCTGAAGACGTTAAGAGGCTCGCGGACGCGGGTGAAACCGGCTTCTCCGCCAGCGTAGATGGGGAAGGCTCCCTGAAGCGGGTTAACGGCCGCTGTGTCTTCCTTAAGGACGACAAGTGCAGGGTGCACGGGCACAGGCCGGCTGTATGCCGTGAATTCCCATTCTACCGGCTCTACGGCATCTGGTTCTGCACTGACTCCAGGATGTGCCCTGGTCTTGACAAGCTGAGGGAGATGGTGTGAATGGCAGACGACGTCTCTGAGAAGTATGTTAAAGCCCTAGAGTGGATACGGGAGAAGCTCCTGGATATGGACGAGCTGGCCAACCCGGTTATGGGTGTCAGGGACTGGGATGACTCCGTATGTGTGGACTTCAAAGGCCGCCTCCTTGCGAGCGTCGACGGGCCGTACAGCAAGCGCCTGGTCTTGAAGAGTGCTCTGGTTCATGCGGCGACAGACGTCGTCGTCAAGGGCGGCAGGCCGCTATTCGCAATGGACTCAATAATAGGCCCCAAGGCCGATCTGGGGGAGATGATTGATTCACTCAAGAAACAGTCACTCGCATTGAAAATCCCCCTACTCGGCGGCAACACCCTCTTCGAGGATGTGGAACCGCGCTGCAGCCTCACCGTGTTGGGCGAACTCCTGCTTGACGAGCCCATCCGGGACTCAGGGGCGGAAAACGGTGACATAATATGCCTCCTCGGCGAGCCCCTATGGGGTGGGATGGATGAGAGGCTAGGGAAGGCCAGGAAAATGTTCGGGGCATGGTATGCGGCACTAGCGTCCGGAGTCAAAGTCAACTCCGCTAAGGACGTCACCAAAGGCGGGCTGGTTTCGGTCGTGTATGAGATGAGCGAGAAGTCAGGAAATAGATTCACACTAAGCGCCGACCTACCCTACCCGATGGCAAGGAACCTAGACAACTTCATAATCACCCTATCAGAATATGATTATGTCAGCCTCGAGAAAATCTGCTCTAAACACGACTGCAGGCTATTCCGGATAGGTACTGTCGGATAATCTATGCTGATTTAGCAAGGTCTCTCACCAGCACGCACTTGCCTCTTATGTCATAGCCGTTGAATGTGCTCGGAGGCTCATCAGCGAGCGGTATCACCTCAGCGCTCTCGTATGGACTTCCCTCCCCGTTCACGTAGTCCGCTATGCTTGGCCTGTTGGTCATGGAAGCGCCAGCAGCGCTCTTGGCTACGAGTATCCTCATAGCACCCCTCTTACGTGCAGTTGGGACGACATACCCGTCAATGAATTCTTCCATGAAACTGTCCGCCTTGAGCGCCCTGATGGCAGTCTCCTGCGGGTTCACTGCCCTCAGCACCAGAACCTTTTCTGATGGGATCACTTCCCCTCCAAGACCCCTTCTCTCAGCTGTCTGAGCCTCTATCACCAGCACACCGCCGATAATCCTCTCTGACGGTGTCTCAGGGCCTCTCACAAGCGTTAGTGGCACTATGTTGGGGTGCCCCTCAAGCATGCCATTCACGCTCGTGTAGCATGCGTCAGAGTAGTAGCCGCAGGTCTCACCCCTCAATCCCCTTGACGGCACCACAAGAATCTCCTCCTTCCCTGCAGCAGCAATGTTCTCCCTCCTACTCAACTCCTCCTCTATGGTGGGCTGGCGAACCACCTGCTGCGCCCTCTTTTTCGCTTCTTTTGAAAGCGGCAGATAACCCTCAACCTGGTCGTTGGGGCCTAGGATGTGCTTCCTCAAGAGTATCTCGTAGAATTCATTCACGTCTTCGATACCGTCCTTGAGCGGGGACTCGACAGCCCTCCTGAATTTTCCGCCGCCATCAGACTTCTGTGACATGCCGTAGCTTATCAGGACCCTCCTAAGGTGGGTTGTGGTCACTTCGTCATCCTTCTTGCCCTCCCAGCTGGCGACGGTTTCCACGAAGCCTTCCACAGTATCCTGGTCCTTCACCCTCTCCGCCAGTTCCCTGTATCTTCGTATCCTCATCTCACAGCCCTTCTTCCTGCCAGCGTATCCTTTCTCTGAAGGGTCTGCCTGGGCTAGTGAATCCTCAAGCGCCCTTACCTGGGCTTCAGCGCCCTGGATTATGGCAGTCCTCGCCTCCACAACAACCTCTTCAACAGTCTTGCCTGTCACAGCCCTGACGTCCTCCCTGATATCCTCCAGCTTCTCGTGCGCGTGCGGCTGGAACTGGAATTCAGCCACCGCCTTGGCATCCTTCTTGTCTACCCTGATTACCCCCCTATCATAGCCTTTTGGGACATCCGCCACACGCCCGTCAGCTATGGCTGCATTCAACTGCTCCAGTATGTCTGCGAGAGTCGTACCCCTCGCCCAGTCGCTGGTCTCGATCTTCAGCATCGAAGTCATGATGTCAGCCTCCAGCTGGCTTTCAACCTGCACGCTCCTGTCGTCGCCCAACAGCTTCTTCCTCGCCCTCGCCTCCAAAGCCTTCAGCTGCCTCACACCCTGATCACCGGTCTTGGTCAGGCCAGCAGCCTTCGCATCTTCACTCGGCTCCGCACCCATCCTAATGCCGCGGTAAGTCTCGTAGAGCCTCGGGATATTGGACGGCCCAAAGTCTCCGAGATATCCGCAGAAGACTTCACACTCCTCTGCAACACTTCTGGGCGGCAGTGCTTCGGTCCCCTCATACCTTGGCGTGATGCGGGTGAGCGCCATCTCCATCGCCTGGCTGGAAGCGTTCACCTGGGTTACTCTCGCCAACGCGTGACCGTAGGCGCCTAGAGTCTCCAAGTCATGTACCGTCCCATCCTCTACAAGCGGCTTTAATCCTGTCACCAGCATGCTCAACGGGTTGCCTGTAGTCTCCTGCAGTATCTTCCCCACCTCACCGGTCACTCCAGTGAAGTCAGCCCCCGCCGAGACTATCGGGCTGACTAACGCAGTGGCTGCAATAACGTGGAGAGGCTCCGGCCTCTTACCCCTCTCGTCATCAGCCAACGGCTCCAGACTCTTCATGAATGCTGCGCAAGCCTCCGGCGTCTGGGTTAACACCACAGGCTCAAGTGATGCAGCGTCTATGGGATAGTCGTTGCGTACCCTACGCAGGCCTTCGACCGCTTTCCCCAACTGCTCTGCTTTACTATAGTAGTTGGACTCAAGGTTTTCCGCTATTGGAGCAGTCGGGTCCGCTACCAATGCATCCATAACCACCTGGGCGTGCGTGTTGCCATACCTAATCCAGTCCAGCAGATCCACCTTAAGGGAGCCCTCGATGGGCTTGACACGTTGCGCCAGCTCGCACATCCCTCCATGGAAGCTGGCCTGGAGTTCCGGGCCTGCCGGCTCCGTGTTTCCCGCCCTCCTCCTAGCTCCCGCGAGAACACCGTCCGTGAATGCTCTGGGAAGCGAGCCGGTATCCGCGCATATCCTCTGCGCATCCTCCAAAATCAAGCTTGAACCAGTCTGGCACGCGTAGGAAGTCCACGGGTCTGTGGTGACGACACGCCTCTCTTTACCGCCTTCACCACCCATCTCAACGACAGGCGTGTAACTGAATTTAATGCCCAACTGCCTCATCTCAGTGAGCCCTTGCGCGACTTCGGTCCTGGAGTCATATACCTCCGTCCTACCGTCAAAGTCCTCGCGACTATAACCATAACCGAGTGGTCCTAGCAGGGTGAACGTCTCGGTCGCCTGCCTGACAACCTCTAAATGACCCCCAACCCCATCATGGTCAAAGTGCATGTCATTCTTCTTTTCAGACATGTGGCTCATGTACGTTGATACGCTCTCGCTCTTCATCTTATCAGGCGTCACAGGTATGGGCGTGCCATCATAGTCTGTCGGTGCTACAGCCTCCGCCCCGCACATGGTTGCGACAGCACGCTTCACGTCAGCGACCGGGAATCCCTCCGGAACATCAATCTGTAGCGAGAGCAGTGAACCACCCTGTTCAACGGTAAGCCCATCAGGGATAACCGGCCCTTCAGCATCCCGCAGGAGCGCCTTCAACTCCTCCGGTCTCGTGAAGTGAATCGACCCCATCATCTTGACCACGTGGGCCGCCACCCCCTCAGGAAGCTTCTCAGCAATCAATCTTAAGAGCGCTTTATCACGTAACATACTACCCCTACTCGCTTCCTCATGCTCGTCCAGATCCTCCTTCGCCTCGCCCAGATACATGGCAGCCATCTGTGGGGGCATGAACTCCGAATGCTGCAGGGCGTCTGCCGCAGGCACACAGTATGCTCTCCCACGAGCCTTCTCGTCCACAGCCAGCGAGAACCCGTTTTTAAGCGCCTCCTCATTGGGGAGGCCCATCAGCCTCCTCCTAGTCTCATCGTCAGCCAGCGTATCGACTATGGCCTTACCCATATTCTCCCCGCCGTCCCTAGGACGCCTCCTCCCACTAGTCCTTCCAGTCGGGCTCCAAACTTTCTCACCAACAAGATCCCCCATCTCACTCAGCAAAGCCTTAGTCCTAGGCTCCCTCGTGTTCGGGTCTGAACCCATGGACATGAGATTCGCCACGCACCCCTGATTCATCAACGCGCTCTGCAGGCCGCCCTTAGCAGCCTTCGCCCACGCGGCTATCTCCCCTTCACTCGCATTGCCCTGTGCGAGTGCGGTACCAGCCTGGGCGAATCCGTCAGGAAGCCTCTCCCACTTATCGTGCGCTGCGATAAGCGCCTTCATAACCTTATAATCCGCGGCACCGCACATGGCTCTAGCCTCCTGACTCCCCCAGAACTCCCTGTTAGTCACCCAATGATTCACTAGGGTGTGCTGGCCGTGGACCAGCGCCTGGCCTGCCTCGTCGCTGGAAGCCTCAAGGAGGGCTATGTAATCCGGGTCAGCGTAGATGGTGGCCTTGTCGTGGAGGCTCTGTACTGCAGCGTTCAGATAAGCGTTACCAGCCAAAGGCCCCAGTCTCGCGACTGTACCGCATGCGGCCACCGCATTCCTGCTCTCCTGGTCTCTGAACAGGACTAGCCTGCCGAATCCAGTGAGGCTCCCGTCCCTCAGTCTGGCTTCCACGAGAGTCCCCCGTATCCTGTCCACAATCTCCGGCGTGGTCTTTGACATGGTCTCCACCAGAACCTCCCGGTGAGATGACTCTGTTATCATTGACGCTGCCATTCCAGTGTCTATAAGAAATGCCCGCGTCCTCTCGTCCTGCGGGAGATTAGCCTCCAGAACATCCAACCGCATGTCCTTATCACCCAAGTAAGCCTTTGAAACCCCGTGGAGCGTGAACACCTGCCTGCACCCGTGATGCCTGGACGAGTCTGCGACATAGTCCACAAGCTCGTTCACTCTTGACGCAACTTGACCCATAAGACCATCCTCCCCAGTGGCTTTAGACAAGTGACTGCGCAAGTCCTCCACAAAACCCCTGCGCCCGAGCAGGGCCTTCTCTGCGGGCGCGGCTGAAGCAAGCCTGTCCAGATAGTTGTCTGCGACAACACCATAACCCTCCTTCGAATACGCTGCCGCAAGCATACCCACGCACTCCGCTGAAGCTACTGCCCTAACGTCATCCGCCGACATGCTCCTAGACAGCATGCCATCAACAATACTACGCCTAACCCCCTCACCCAAGTTAGGCCCCATGAAGCCTGCGATAGCATCAGGAGTCTCAAGCGCAGCCCTCTCATCAGGACCAAGAGACTTCCAAAGCCTCTTGTACTGCTCGTGGGCCTCATGCTTCTCCTTCCATTTCATATGCTCAGTAGCATGCCTCAACCTGCTGGCGAGAGCCCTGCCCCCAGGGCTTGAACCAAAGTCATGTATGTCGATAGACTCCTGGATTTCGGCAAGTAAGGGTGTTGTATTACCGTCTCTGTCAAGAGTCAAATGCTCGCAATTCCTACCCCCAATCGCAGTCAGGACTGGAGATCCATCCCTGAACTCTATGACATGGCTTGACCTGGTGGTAAGTGTGGTCACCACCCGGCCCTCGCTGATGCTCCTCCTGACTGTCCTAGCGCTCAAGTCATCCCTTTCAAGCATCGGCTCCACATCATCCCTCACGAAACACTGTATGTCACTGTCATAAAAGAAACCCGAATCCTCTTCACTCCTCTGCGGTCTGTGCGTCATAATAGCCCTCAAGTGCATCGCCGGATTGCTGGCGTCCATGATCCTCGTCGGCGACAGGAAGGCGGACAGCCTGCTCCTCATATCACCAACGCTCAGGTTATGCAGTTCCGACTCCCTGGCAAAGAAGTGGCGGCTCGACAGATGGTTCGGGAGATCATGTCCCTCGCCAATCCTATGCAAATGCAGTACTAGTGCGTCCAGCGCCCTGCCCACAAGCCTCTTCTCATCGGCGTTACCTCCAGTCTCCTCCAGGTGAGCGCGCTCGCTGTCCAATACGGTGACAAGCTTCTTAACGCTGTCTGACCCAAGCTTCTTCAGTGCCGTATGGCCTGTGGCATCATGCAGCCTGCCCAGGAGATGGGTGTTAGCCCCTAGAAGCTCTTCGTTAAACCTGATGGTCAGATGCTCCCCGTCCTCCTGCAGAACAACCTTGCCCCTGGCGTCAGGATGCCTTGGGTGATGGACGACCTTGCCCATAGAGTAATAATGGGATAAACGATAATAATAGTCCCCCTACCTGGTTTTAACGGCAGCGCCACGCGTGAAATCCATTATCTCGCTGGGTGATAATGCTAGCGTCCCTGTCCGCACGAACTCGTCGTCCTTGTCCACGACAATGCACTCGTCGCCGCAACGCAGCTCCGGGTCGACGCTCTCAACGAACTTGCACATCACGCTCTTGCCCTGCCTCACGAACTCGACCGCCTCCGGCTCGTCAGTCAATACGACCCGCAGTCTCGGAGCATTGAACTTCTCCCTCAGCCGCAAAGCAAGCTTCTCGTGCGGTATGATGAAATGATCCGAAGCGCGCACAGACGCTAACATGTCCTTTCCCTCGTAAATCCACCGCATCCTCCTCGTCTTCCGGCTCCTCTTGATCCTAACGCTATCCGGTATGAGCTCTCCAGCACCTTTCCCAAACTGGTAGTCCATCAACGCCCTCACCTTAGCCAAGTCCCTCACAACAGGCATGTTCACAGCATCATCCAGTATGGTGCCAAAAGGGTATATGTCCATTATCCCGGCAGGCACATCTCCGAAGGGCATCAACCTTATTGTGTTGTCGCACTCAACCCTCCCGATGCGCGCCCTCGCGTTCAACACCTCGCTCCGACCCGCTGACTCAGCTCCAGTGTAATAGAATGCGGTGCCCTTTGTTATGGGGTCAAGACCGGCAATCCACTCCGAATGCGTCATCAAAACATCAAGCGCCTTCATCAAGGCGGGATGGCTCCTGCACCTCAACAGCACAAGCTCCCACAGGCTCCCTTCAGTGATGGCCTGCTTCACCCTCCTCAACTCCGTGAACGATACGTAAAGATTATGCCTCGCCAATGCCTTAACCCTGTCCATCCCATAGAGATTCTTCAATCCTAGGCCGTGTTCACTGCACACCGGACAGCAGCATGGCATGTACTCCAGTTCCGCAAGCTTTTCAGTGCCATACTCCGTCAAGTACCTGTCGTCCTGCGCGTATAGTGCGTATGCTGCGCTGTCGAACAGGTCGCACCCCAGCAGCGCCGCGAGGCCGAACACCATCGGGTGTCCGAGCCCGAAAGCGTGCACTACCTTGTCGTTGGGTATGTTCTTCTTTACAGTCGCTATCACGTCAACCAGCTCTGCGAGACGGTACTTCTCCATCAAGGGCACTATACCCCCGACAGCAACCAGTTTTGACACCTGGCTGGTCTCCCTCGCAGCCTGCTCACGCAGGTCAGTGTACACGCCACCCTGTATCCCCGCATTCACTAGGAATCCTGCGTCAACAGCCTCCCTAGACCTGCGTATGGTCTCCTCCAGCTGTTGCTTCGCCCTTGGCTTGTAGGCGTCAGGCAGCGTCGGGATGTCCAGGAAGCTGCCTATGTCAGACCCAATATCCTCCTGGAACTTGATTATGTCCCTGTTGGTGGTCTCAACCGCCCCGTAGACCATGAGCTGGTAGCTGCCCGAATCAGTGGCAATCACGCCGTCAAAGCCGATGAGCTCGTGTATCCCCCTCTCCAACACCTCTTCCTTAAGCTCAGGGTTCTTTAGCAGCATGTAGGCGTTGGTCATAAGCGCGCTGACACCGAATTCACCCACCAGCTCTTGAACACTCACGACCGGCTTCGAGATGTTGTAGACCGGCATCAAGGCAGGAGTCTCCACAATCTTCCCGTTAACGCTGAGCAGACCAAGCCTTCCTGCACCGTCCTTGCGCTTTATTTCAAAGTATGCTTCCACCATTTTTAAGCTCTAAAAGAATTGTATTTAAACTTGAGCGAATAGTTTAATAAACGAGGTGCAAGCGAATGGATGAGATCAAGGATTTGAGCGTTGGGGACGTCATGACGAGGGGTGTTATATGCGTTGACGTCGGCGACACAGTGAAAAACGCGGCCGAAGTAATGAAGAAGAACGACATATCCTCTGTTATCGTGGTGGAAAAGGGTGATGGAGTTGGCATAGTCACTGAGAGGGATATAATCTCAAAGATAGTTGCTGAAGGGAAGAGCCCTGAGACCTCCAAGATAGCTGACGTGATGACCAGCCCGATCATAACCATAAATCCTGGGGCAGACGTCGACGACGCCGCCAGGATAATGCGGGACAAGAACATCAGGCGGATACTCGTTAAAGACAAGGGCAAGATAGTGGGCGTAATATCAGAATTCGACATAGTCCGCGTGGAGCCAGCACTACACCTCCTGATCAGAGAGCACGCCAAGTGGAGCATCAGCGAAGCCACGGCCGCCTCAGAAGGCAAGGTCACTGGAATATGCGAGACGTGCGAGAACTACTCGGAGAGTCTAGTCAACGTTGATGGTCGTCTATTATGCGACGAATGCTCTGGTGTTAGTGAGTGATCACATGCTCGTAAAGGAGATACTGAGAACAAACATAGACTGTGTGAAGCCAGACGACTCTGCGTCAAAAGCCCGTTCTATCATACGGGACAGCAAGGTCCGGATACTTCCCGTATGCGATGCCGGCAGGTTAATCGGAATACTCTCGCGGGGTGACGTACTCAAGGTCACTTCCACCAAGACGAACCTCACGATAGACGGCATAATGAACAGCAACGTGATAACCATATCCTCTGATGAAGACGTGATGGCCGCGGCAGAGAAGATAATGAATTCCAAGATACTGTACCTCCCAGTGGTGGATGGCCAGGAATTCAAGGGCATAATCTCATCCAGGGACGTGCTGAAACACGTTATTGAAAACCGCAAGCCCTCTAAGAAAACCCTCGAAAGCATCATGACAACGTCTGTCATAACATGCAGCCCTGAAGACGAGCTATCCAAGATATGGGACAAGATGATGGAGTCCGGCCTCGGAGGCCTGCCTGTCGTCGAGAAGAAGATGGTTAAGGGTATGATAACCAAGATTGATCTGCTAAGCAAGGGTTCCGCCCGCATACAGAAGGAGTCTGGTAAGGGCAGGAAGGTGCTGGTGAAGAAGGTCATGAAATCGCCGCCGATAACACTGAACTCCCGGAAGAATGTGGGGGACGCGGCGTCACTGATGGTGTCAAGGAGCGTCACGAAACTGCCTGTCGTGGACGATAAGAACCAGCTGGTGGGCATAGTGGACGTCGAGGACGTGTTCAAAGCCTACCTGTCCTAACCAATTCTTTAAACAGTTATTCCTATTACTATCCGTATGCTAGACATCAAGTTAATCAGGGATGATCCTAAGGCAGTCGAGGATAATATCTCCCGCAGGGGAGATAAGTCCCATCTGAAAAGGCTTGCTGAAGTTATTAGCCTGGATTCTGAGTGGCGGACTCTGAAGCGGAATATGGATGGTTTACGGCAGAAACGCAACCAGCTTTCGTCAAACGTGGATGAGGTCAGGAAGGCTGGCGGGGATTTCAAGTCCATCGTGGCCGAAGCCAGGGACGTTGGCGAAGAGATTAAACGGCACGAGTCAGAATGCGATGCAATACGGTCTAGGATAGACGATAGTCTGATGCGTCTGCCTAACATACTGCATGATTCCGTTCCTGTCGGCGAGAGCGAGGAGGATAATGTCGTCGTCCGCACGTGGGGTGACGCCTCCAAACCCGGCTTCGAGCTAAAGCACCACGGTGACATAGCAGTCGAACTCGGCCTCGCGGACTTCGATCGGGCGGTCAAGATATCTGGTGCTGGATTCTACTTCCTGAAGGGAGACCTCGCGCTCATGGACTACGCCCTGATGATGATGGGCATAGAAATGCTGGTGGGTAAGGGATACACGCTCGTCGAGCCGCCGCTGATGATGCGGAGAAAACCCTACGAGGGTGTGACCGATTTAGCAGACTTCGAGAACGTCATGTACAAGATAAATGAAGAAGACGAATACCTGATAGCCACGAGCGAACACCCGATGGCCGCAATGTACATGAACGAGATTCTGGAAGAATCAGACCTTCCATTGAAGTACTGTGGCATATCACCATGCTTCAGGAGGGAGATCGGGAAGCATAGCATAGATGAGCGCGGCCTATTCCGGGTTCACCAGTTCAACAAGATAGAGCAGTTCGTCTTCTCGAAGCCTGAGGACGGCTGGAGCCTCCATGAGGAGCTGGTCTCGAACGCTGAAGAGCTGTTGAAGGCTGTTGGCATACCCTACCGTGTCGTCAACGTCTGCACCGGCGACATAGGCACGGTGGCTGCCAAGAAATACGACATTGAGGGCTGGAGTCCGCGTGAAGGCAAGTACATAGAGCTGATGAGTTGCAGTAACTGCACGAGCTACCAGGCCGCACGTCTCGGCATAAGATACAGGCACGGGCAGGAGAAGAATCCTGTTCACACGCTCAACGCCACGATGGTGGCGACGTCCAGGGCTTTACGCCTGATACTGGAGAACTACCAGACTGCAGACGGAAAGGTCAGGGTGCCTGAAGCGCTACAAAAGCGTATGGGCGGCAGGAAAGAGATGGGTTAAGCTATCTCACAACGAGTGTGTACGCCACTTTTGCTGTCACATACCCGAATATTATCCCCCCAAGCACGTCACTCAAGTAGTGTTGAACGAGCATGATTCTTGAAGCCATTATGGGGGCTGCGAGAACAAGCATTGCTGCAGGATGGTGGCCTGCCATCATGTACGTGACGTAAACCACCATCGAACTGGCGGTGTGTCCTGAAAAAAAACTGGATGATGTCCCAGAACTCTGTATGAGATGCATGAGCCCGGCTCCAATGAGCATCGCCTCTGATGGCCTGGCCCTCGGCGCGAATTCAGTGAACATGCCTTGTATGAGGAAAACTAGGGTTACTGACACCACCATGGACACGGCCGCCCGCCTGTTTTTCACCAGCATTATGAGGGTGGACAATACCATGAACGCGACGTAATACTGGAACGAGAAGAACAACGACACTCCATGAGCCGCCCTATTGCTGATGGTTGATGCGAGATAATAGTCAAGGCCAGTGATGTAGGAGATTATCCCCAGCAAAGCGGTGGCCGTCAGGAACGCAACATCCTTCCTAGAGAACATTATGCCACCTCTTCCTCAAGCATCCTCCTTATCCGTGAGGGGCCGTCTAGTTTTCCGGCTAGCCGCCTCATCCGCCGTGTCCTCTTGCTGAATGATTTGTCTTCAACAACCTCCCTAACGCATTCTAAAATCACTTCAGCTGGCGTGAAGTAGCTGAGCCTCTTACCCAAACCCTTCTCATCGATTACTGTTGCATTGCTCTCCTGCTCGCTGTGGAACATGTCTGGAATGGAGAGCAACGGCTTCCCGAAGCTCATGGCCTCCATTGTGGTGCTGTGCCCTCCGGGCGCGATGATGACGTCAGAACCCTTGATGTATGGGAACGGGTCCTCTATGAACGGCATTATCTTAACGTTCCCCGGGAGCTTGAGCTTTGACGGCTCCAGCCCCGGCCCTGAGACCAGCGTGAAACCAGCTTCCACCGACATCCTGGCGGCCTCCAGCACGTTATTGAATATGCCCTCCCTGTAGCCAAAACCACCTATCATGGAGAGTATGTGGGGCTTCCTCAGTCTTCTAGCCTTAACCTCCCCGTACTTCCTCCTCACCAGCGGCCCGCTGTAGAGTATGTTGTCCACCATATCTCTGGTGAAACAAAGGTTCCTGCTGCAGATGGTATACGGCGGCGGGAAGTCAGGGATTATTATGCCGTCCACGTTCTCGAAGACTTTGAAATAGAATCCCTCAGCCAGCCTCCCCAGCACTCGGAGGGAGACTCCCCTATTCACGAAGAACTCCCTCATGTTGGTCTGGTTCACTATGATGTATACTGGAATGCCCTTCGCCTTCGCAGCTAGCGTCCCAAGGTAATAGCTGTCAGAGACGACGACGTCAGGCCTTAACTCATCCAAAAGCTTCAGTACCATGGGTCCGCCAAGTATCTTAGCGTTCCTTATCGTAGCCTCAACAGACTTCCTCATGTCGAGGGACCCCGACTTCCCGACAAGCCTTATCTCAGACGGTATCTCATGCGCATCGTATCCCGTCTTCTCTATAAGCTCTCTGGAGTATCCGTAGGCTCCGAAATGGACTTCATGGCCCGCAGACTTCAATTCACGCCCAAGGGATATGCACCTGCTGGTGTGGCCTAAGCCTTCACCGCACATGAATATCAGGACATTCATCTTCACACATAGCGCCTAGAATCTTATCTCAGTGTCGCACATCGGCACAAGCGTCTTAACCATCTCCTCAGCCTCCTTCTTCTCGGTGCTGAGTATTATCCCAGAAATCTTCTCCAAACGCATCTTGTTTATCATGAAGTGCGTGAACTCCTTCACGCTCTTGTCATTGTTGTAGATGAGCAGGCTTGAAAGCGAGTCCAGGAACAGGAACTTCTTCTCGGTCTGGACTTTACCCAGCATCCTGTCAAGGAACATGCTGACTTCCTCAAGAGACCCGGGATTCTCCACGAAAACCACGTTCTCCGCCCCTTCCGGCAGCTTACCAGCCATCTGGGATATGCAGTCCACGAAAAACACGTTGCTGCTGTCAGACCCGGACTCTTCAATCAACTCGATTATGTCGTCGTAGGGCCTGCTCACGCTTATGTACACGCCGCCCATGCCCTTCTCCTTAATCAGGTTCTCCAAAAGGGCTGAGACCACGTGCCCGTGGTCCTTTGACTTGGCGGAGGCTATTATGATGGCATGGTCCCTGAGGCCTTTCACCCCCTCATCCAGGCTCTTCTTGATCTTCTCTGTGGGGCTTATCTTATCATCCTCCTCTCTTGCCCCGCCCATGCCGGTAGTCACTATTATGGGCTTGCCCCTATCCTTGTCCTTCTCGGTCATCATGGACTCTATGTTCCTAACCAGCTTCTTTGTGTTGCTGTTAAGCCGTGTGGGTATGAGCAGGGGAGAGCGGTTCTTCCTTGAAATCTTGAGTTTTCCTATGTTGCTTGGTACGAAACGGAGTATGTGGAACACTCCCATCAGGGACATGACTATGAGGAAGAAAAGGATCGCCTTCGGGACTGGTATGCCTGAGAGTTCCGGCAGATATTTGATCAGCAGGTTCTTTATGGGTGTGACCAAGTCAGCCGTCTGCTGGTACTGGTAGATTAGCCCAGACCCGACTATCATCGCAGTGCCTTTTATCATGTCCCCCCACAGTGTTCTCGTCAGGTGTTCCAGCGATATTATCTCGTCAAGCCTGACCTCGACGAAAGACTTCTTAGGGAACCTACGCACGAAGACTACGCGCTCCTTCGTCACCAGGGCACTGTAGAAGCCCATGAAACCTATGTTCTCCTCGCCTATAACCTCCTCCGACTCCGGGAGGTATTCATGATACCATTTACCGTCTTCTTCCTTGGCCAATCTTACTACTCCATATCTGCTTTGAACATTGGGACAAGTACCGTCCCCTCGTCAAGTATCTTCATAACGTGCTTGTTCCTCGAATGCGCCATCCCCCGCATCTTGATCACCTGAAGCGACCTTATCAAGTCACCCTTTCGCTCGAACTCGGACAGTCTGATGACGCCGTCCGCGACGAACTCTTCGATGCCGAATATGCTGTACTTGAATGTCTGCGGGGGTATCTCCGAAATCAGGATTGTGGTGACGTTAAGGTACATGAGCCTGAACGCCAGCTCGAAAATGAAGTTCCTTATCTTCTCACCCTCCAGCAGGTTCTCGCATAGCGCTGTTATCGAGTCTATCACAAGCCTCTTGCTGTTGTTGGACTTCAATATCTCCTCTATGATTGCTATAAGGCCCTCCACATTGTTCAAGCCTATGCCGCGGAGCCTCGTGTCCTGCACGAGGTCAACCACCTTGACCTTATTGTTGTCTATATGCTCCTGCTTGAAGAACTTGAAGTTCTGTATGTTCCTAACCACCTTGTCTCTCGGCTCTGTCAGGGCGAGGTAGGTGCCGCCCTCCCCAGCGTCCGCGCCGGCGAACAGGAATTGCTGGCATAGTATCGTCTTCCCGGTGCCGCAGCTTCCTGCCAGAAGAACGCAGTGCCCGCGTGGTATCCCGCCGTTCAGTATTTCGTCCAACTCCTTTACGCCAGTGCTTAACCTGTCAGACATGAGAACACTCCGAATTTGTTAATTATTAAAGTGAACTATTAAATATGAAGCTAAAACCCCCTAAACCTTGTTTAACAGTATCCTGACTCCCTCAAGGTTTCTCCCAACACTGTCTGTGACCGGCTCAATACCCTCCAGCCTCCTGGAGCCTTCAACAGGATTGAATAGTATCCTCTCTTTCCGCCGTCTGACAACCAGTTCGACGCTTCCTCCAGGCGCCAAGTCCTCCGGGTCGATGTGAGACACTGTAATAGAATTAGGGTGCTTTCATCCTAAAACCCTTCTGGATGATGGCGTCCAGCTCGCTGAAATCTACCTTCCTGATGCCCTTGATGTCCTCGCCGCTTGAAGTGGCGTTGTACATTGGGATGTTGGATGCGCTGGCCAGCCTCTCCAGCAACTCCTTGCCTATCTCCAGTTTCCTCGGCTTCATCACGCTGTCGTATACTCCCGAGTATATGCCGACGACATTCCCGAAGTCCATGCCAGCCAGCACGATGTTCTTGGGCTTGAAGTGCTCTACAAGATGGACCGCCCTGTCGCCGTCAGTGAAACCACCGAAATTATGGACCCTGTCAGTAGGCTCATTCTGGGTGGTCGCGTAGACCCTGCCCTCCATATGGGGCACGTACTTCCTCAAAGCCTTCACGTTATCCCCGTGAGCGTGCACTACCGTAACGCACCCGTACCTGCCGGCCTTCAGTATGTACTCGATGTCCCCGTCCAAGTCGGTCACATTGATGTCCGGTATGATGTTGCACTCCAAGAGGGCTTTCACAGCGCCGTCAACGGCAACGTTCACGAAATCCTTGTGCCTCCCGGTCTCGTGCATGACCCGCACGTCCTTCTCCAGGCTCGGACCGCAACCGTACACCATGACATCATTACCTTCTATGATACTCCTTAGGCCATCCAGCCCGAGGTCGCCGACCATGTCGTGTATCACCTGCCTTGACCACATGTCCTTCTCCACGTCAAGCTCCAGCATCATGACGATGTCCCTGTAGTGCTGCTTCCAATGCATACTATTAATGGCTTGGAGTCGATTAGTTAAATATAGTATGGCGAAGACTGACGAGCACTTCATGGTCGACGAGGAGCTCCTGGAGCGCATATGCGGTTACGCCACCCTCACTGAGGACGATGTGGTGCTGGAGGTCGGTGCTGGCACAGGCAACCTAACAGAACACCTATCCCGTCTGGCGGGAACAGTGTTCGCTGTCGAGAAGAACACTGAATTCTACGGCACGCTTGAGGAAAGGTTCACAGACTCCCCTAACGTGCATGCCATACATGGTGACGCGTTAAAAACCGATTTCCCCGCTTTCAACAAGATGGTGTCAAACATCCCCTACAGCATCAGCAGGAGGCTTGTAAAAAAACTCATCCTGCACGGGTTCGAGTCCGCAGTCCTCGTCGTCCAGAAGGAGTTCGCAGAGAAACTGGCTGCAGGAGCCGGCGACGGGAACTACCGCATGATATCCGCGCTAACGCAATCCACCGGAGAAATAGAATTGCTTGAGAAGATACCTCCAGAGTCTTTCGAACCCCCGCCAAAAGTATGGTCGACAGCAGTCAGACTCCTGCAGCAGCATAAGCCGACGGCAGAGTACGCGGAATTCCTGAACAACCTCTTCAACCACCGGAACAAGACCATCAGGAACATCATAACGGGTTATGCTGGCAGACACTCGGATAAGAGGCCCTACGAGCTCTCCCCCACGGAGCTCATGGAAATCCACAGCCAACTTTAACGACTGCTATAGTCGGGCTTGAAAATCAGGGCCCATTTATATTCTAATTTATTGTAATATATGCCCAAGGGTGATGTATTATGGCTAAGCACGGTACCAGGCTTCTGAAGGAGGGCTTCGCCAAGATGGTGAAGCGTGGTGTGGTGATGGACGTCACCAACGCCCAACAGGCAGTTATCGCAGAGGATGCGGGTGCGTGCGCTGTAATGGCGTTAGAGAGGGTTCCAGCCGACATACGCGCCTCCGGTGGTGTGGCGCGCATGGCAGACCCAGTTAAGATACAGGAGATCCTTGATTCAGTGACCATTCCTGTTATGGCCAAGTGCCGTATAGGGCACTTCGCGGAAGCGCAGATACTACAGGAGATTGGCGTGGACATGGTGGATGAGAGCGAGGTGCTAACCCCTGCGGACGAGAAGAATCACGTGGACAAGACAAAGTTCACGATACCCTTCGTGTGCGGTGCCAGAGACCTGGGCGAGGCGTTGAGGCGCATAAGCGAGGGGGCGGCGATGATACGCACCAAGGGCGAGGCAGGCACTGGAAACATAGTGGAGGCTGTACGCCACATGCGTGCCGTAATAAGCGAGATAAGCAAGATAAAGTCCATGAGCGACGACGAACTGTATTCAGAGGCGAAGGTGATAATGGCCCCAATAGACCTGGTCAGGGAAGTAAAAAAGCAGGGCCGGCTTCCAGTCGTAAACTTCAGCGCCGGCGGCATAGCAACCCCAGCGGACGCATCATTGATGATGCAGTTGGGGGCTGACGGCAACTTCGTGGGTTCAGGCATATTCAAGAGCCAGCAGCCAGAGCTGATGGCAAAAGCGATAGTCGAAGCCACCCTCCACTACGACAAGCCAGACATCCTTCTTGAAGTCAGCAGGGGTCTTGGCGATGCGATGAAGGGTCTTGAGATAAGCCTCCTCGAGCAGAGGCTCCAAGAGCGGGGTGTCTGATGAATGTGTCAGACGTAATGTCGAAGGATTATCTTACTGTTGGCCCAGACGACAATGTCGTTGACGTGGGCACTGAGCTTGATAAGAAGAACCTTAGCGGCGCTGTCGTCCTCAGCGACTCCAAGATACTTGGGGTAGTCAGCAAGGAGACTTTCATAGCCAACCTTCACGTGTTAGGTGGTGACACCCACATGGAGTCCTGCCTGGTGAAAGACTTCATGGAGGCTAACATCATACCCTTAAAGGCTGATGAGGACATATTCGCGGCTGTGGACAAGCTCCAGGATCTCCCCAAGCAGTTGGACCGGCTGCCCGTCATCTCTGAAGGCCGTCTGGTTGGTGTCTTATCAAAGACAGAGTTGACAGAGCTTTACGCGAAGGATATGAAGGGCAGGTTCAAGGTCAGGGACATAATGCATTATAATCCGCCCACAGTCGAGTCCTACGACACATTGGAGAGCGTTATCGCGGAAGTCAAGTCTTCGGGGACGAAGAGCGTCCTGGTGATGGAGGGGAAGAATCTCTCCGGGATAATAACGATAAGGGATCTGAGCTTAAACATATTCAGGGAGAAGAAGACGTGCGGGAGGGTTGACGCCCTTAGCATGCTCATCGCAGAGGATGTTATGACCCGCAGTCTCATAACCATAAGCGAGAAGCAGGATTCTGCCGAGGCTGCCGGACTTATGGTGGAGAAGGGTATAGGCAGCCTTCCTGTCGTTAACGGGGAGCTGAAGGGTATTGTGACTCGGACTGACCTGCTTAAGGGGTACAAGCTTATTAAGTAGCAGTCCTAGTCATCTTGTGTTTTGACGTGAAAGTTGGCGTATTGGATGTTCAGGGTGACGTGTCAGAGCACATCTCCTCGCTTGAGAATGCGGTCTCTTCGCTTGGCCTGAAGGCTCGTGTGTGCGGGATAAAGGATCCCGGATTGATGCGGAGCCTGTCTGCTCTCGTCATACCCGGCGGCGAGTCGACGACAGTGGGGATGCTCGTGAAAAAGTACGGCATGGACGACGCCATCAGGCAGATCGCCGGCGATGGCGTTCCGATATTGGGTACGTGCGCGGGATTGGTGCTGCTTGCGAAAGAGGGTAACAGCCAGGTTCTGAAGACCGGCCAGCCTCTGCTCTCGCTCATGGACGTCAAGGTCTCTCGAAACGCGTTTGGCCGTCAGAGAGAGTCTTTTGAGGCTGAATTGGACATACCAGTGCTCGGTGAACGCCCGTATCACGGCGTGTTCATAAGGGCTCCAGCCATCGAGATGGTTTGGGGAGGGGCGAATGCTTTAAGTTTCTATGATTCCAAGATTGTTATGGCAAGACAGGATAACATGCTCGCAGTCTCATTCCACCCGGAGTTGACCGGCGACTTGAGGCTGCATGAATACTTCCTGGAGATGATGTAGATGACTCTAGTTGATTTTGGGGTGGTGAAGGAGGAGCTGGCTAGGTCGGATTCGATGCACACGTCCCAGATACTCGTGAGGGACAGCAAGTACATGCCTTCAGGGAACATCCCGGCAGTGTTAATACTGACAGACAACTGCTTCTACCATGGCGGCACAGAAGCGTGCGGTGGAAAGTTCAAGCGTATACGGATGGGGGACATATACTATGTCAAGGATTCCGGCAGCATGATGTGGCGGAGTATTGAAGTCAAATTCAGGGACGGCGACAAAGTAAGGTCCCTTTTCATATGCCCTTTCACCGGAGAACTCCACGCTCCAGAGATAGACGAGGATGCGTTCCAATCGATTATAGGTTTATTCAAGAGGTTTCTGAAAAATGAGTGATTTGATACGCGTCTTGAAGACGCGTGCAGGATGGATGGGGTACGGCATGGAAGGCCCGGCTGTGGACCGCGTCTACCTGCCGCACGCTTCGAGCGAGGAGCTGATGCGCAAATACGGTATTGAAGACGGCAACGGCGGCGGGCTGAGGATTTTAGACGAGCTTCTCTCAGACTACTTTTCAGGCCGTGAAGCGGACTTCAGCCAGGTCCAAGTCAAACTCCCCGGAGCGACAGAATTCCAGAAGAAGGTTTATGAGGCTGCCTCCAGCATACCCTACGGTGAGACCAGGACCTATGGGTGGGTTGCCGAGTCGATAGGCGTGCCTCATGCTTCACGGGCGGTGGGCAGTGCGTTAAAGGCAAACCCAATACCCCTGATAGTCCCATGCCATAGGGTTCTCGCCTCTGACGGTCTCGGCGGCTTCACGCCTTCGCTTGAATTGAAGAAGAAGCTGCTCAAACTGGAGGGCCGGTTATGAGGGTAGGCTCCATGAACAATCCCAGGAACAACGTCCTGGAAGAGTTAACCCTATTCTCAGGCTTCGGGCTGGACTTCATTGACCTGACGATAGAGGCTCCAGAGGCCACGCCCGAGAAAGTCGGTGAAGCCAAAAGCGGTTTGATGAAATTCCTCCGCGAAAAAAACATGTCTCTGGTGGCTCACATGCCCTGGTTCCTCCAGATAGCAAGCCCCTACCCTGACTTGCGCGACGCCTTTGTGGGTGAGGCGTTCAGGGTACTTGAGGCCGCGTCCTTGCTCAGGGCATGGCACGTAACCATCCACCCGGATTTCCTGACCCTCCACAGGCCTAAGAGCGAACTGCTGGAACTCACTGTCAGCTCACTTGGGCTGATTCTCGAGCGTGCTGGGGAGTTGGGTCTGGAATTGTGTTTTGAGAATTTCGAGAAGGCTCACATAAGCACTGATGCTATGGGGGATATCTTTCGCAGGCTACCTGAATTGAAGTTCACGCTGGATGTGGGCCACGCATTCATGGGGTCTCATAATATGGAGCATGTCCGGCATCTTGTCGGCGAGTTCGGCGACCGTCTTCTCCACGTTCATCTACACGACAATATGGGCCACCACGACGACCATCTGCCGTTGGGTGTGGGCAAGATTGATTTGTCTGAAGTGGTTTCCATACTCAAGTCTTCTGGCTTTGACAATACAATAACCCTGGAGATTCACGCTGACGACAGGGATTATATACGGGTCAGCATGGAAAAACTCAGGGATGCATGGGAAGACAATTGATACAATACAAAAATATCTTATAATATACAAATAATTCTTATTCTGTATCTCTCTTATCTTCCTGCTATTATCTTTATCACGTCACAGTCTTTGAGCTCATGGTCTCTCCCAACCTTCTGTTTTGTCCTGCAGTCCACAGCCCCTATGAATTTGTCGCCGATGTCGGAATGCACTTTATACGCCAGGTCAAGTGTCGTAGACCCCCTCGGCATTAGGAATGAGTCAGGCAGCACATTACCCTTCCCGTCCGCCAGCTTGCCCTCGTTTTCAACGGGATAGACTGTGATAAGATCCAGGACCTCGTAGACTGCCTTGTTAAGGCACTCCTGGACTCCGGTGGAACCATACCTCTTAAGTATCCTCTCACTCACAAACTCCAGCGCCTTCGCCTGCTTCTCCTGCAGCTCTCCCTTAACAGTGAACCCCGCCTCCCCTGGCGTATATTCTATCATGCCGTGGGCGTCGGCCTCCCTTAGCGCCAGCTCAGCCTCAGCGCATACCGGTATCATCCCATACTTCTCCTTGAGCCTCTCGTAGTTCTCCCCGCCCAAGTCTATCTTGTTCGCAGCTATCAGTATCGGCTTTGAAATACCCCTAAGCCTAACTGCAAAGGCGTTTATGTCCTCCTCACCCCAATCCAGCTTATCACCCAATCCCGTCTCAGTCAAAGCCTTCTTAACGTGAGCCTCGGTAACCTGCAGTCCAGACAACTGCTCGGTCAACTCCCTGACGACCTTCGCGTTGCCGTGCTGCACCTTCCCCCTTATCTTCCCCCAGTTCTTCCCTATAATCCCTGCGAACCAGAGGTTTATCTCGTCCTCCAGGAATCTGACGTCCAATTCAGGGTCATGCCCCTCACACGCCTCTCCCCTGTCATCAGTCCTACCGCTCACGTCCACCACGTGCACGAGCGCGTCCGCCTGCCGGAGGTCGTCCATGAACTGGTTTCCAAGGCCCTTTCCCTCATGGGCTCCCGGCACAAGCCCTGCCACGTCAATAATCTTGATTGGAGTGAACCGTGAACCCCCAACGCACAAGCCGTTCTTAGGGCTGCACTGCACCTTGAATTCCCCGCATGGACACCTGCTCTTCACGTAGCCGACACCCACGTTGGCCTTGATTGTCGTGAAAGGGAAGGCGGCTATCTCAGCGTCAGCGAGCGTCAGCGCCTTGAAGAAAGTCGACTTACCCACGTTCGGCTTCCCGACAACACCCACCTCCATTCAATATCTCCCCCAATTTCTCATGAAAACCAAGAGCCCGCCGACTATCACCGTCATCATGGTGGCGCCCATTATAAGCGACTCTGTGGGAGTCCGTGACGGCGGCCTAGTGTATGCTAACCTGCCTGAAGTGCTTCCTACGATTATGTTGTCCAAGTCCATGTAAGTGGACACTAGTCTTCCGTCAAACTCCATGAACCATTTAACTATCCCAGTCGGCCCTGTTAAATAAACCCGGTTGTCTAGGGTTCCCGCTATCGTGTATACCCCGTTACCGTCGACAGAGACGACTCCACTACCAAGGTCCTGGGAGTACACTAGGTCCCCGTCATCGTGGAATACGAGAATCTTCCCATCCCTAAGCCCTGCTAGTATCGTCCTGTCCTTCATCCTCACAGTCCCTATCTGGTCGTCCGTCTTCCTCGTCCATGACTGTTCACCATACTTGTTGTAGTGCACTATCCTCCCGTTATTCAGCCCCAATGCTATGCCCGCATCGTTTATGGATGCTGCGCGTATGTAGTCG
>JBDRLL010000032.1:0-51027 GCA_043813075.1 Candidatus Altarchaeota archaeon | reverse complement strand
TAGGTTAAAGGTTTTTCAATCCCCCTCTTTTTTTGTTGTGGTTGTTTTTCTTTTGGTATATTGTTACTGCGCTGAGTGTGAGTAGTGTGCCGATTAGTGTGCCTATTAGGCCGCCGCCCGTGCCGGCTGCTGCTATCGCGTAGCCGGTGGGCGGCGTTAGAGGATTAGCGGCTTCCGCCGTCTCTTCGGTTTTTAGGAGGCTCGATGATGTTGAGGATGATGTTGTGGTGGTTGTTGGGCGTGGACTGGAGTATTCCTCACAGTCCACGCCGCCTTCACCTTGGTTTCGCGCGCCGTTCTGGCATGCGTCCTCTTTGGGGTTGGTGAACCTGTGTTCCACCACCACGTGCGAGTCTATGATTGTGGTGGTGGATTTCTGTGTCGTTGATGTGGCGGATTTTAATGTCGTTGAGGTGGTGGGCCTCACCGTCGTGGAGGGGGTTGAAGAGACTATGTAGGATGTCGTCTTCCGGAGGCTGGATGTGGTGGTGGAGGCCTCGTAGGCCGTGTTTTCACCGGGAGTGGGGGTGTCTGAGATTATCCATCCACCGGAGTCCTGCTGTAGGCATTCCCCGGTCCTTGCGGAAAGGCTCCAGCCAGGCAGATAATCCTCCCAGGCTAGTTCGTCCAGTACTTCCTCCCCGTTCTTGAGTGTTAGTTTGTCGCCGTTGTTGTTCATGTTCAGCGTGAGGCCGGATATGTCTGGATTGGTCCCGTATTGTGTGTTGAAGCCGTCAGCGTCCCGGGCGATGACGACCGCTTCCCCGGAGGCTAGGACATAATCGGGGAGAGTGTAGGAGTCTTTACCATCCTCCATCGTGAGACCAATAATGTTGACTGTGCTGCCGGTATTGTATAACTCAACCCATTCCTCCAGATTGTCATTGCCTGGAGTGTCGTAGCAGACCTCGGATATTATTAGTTTGGGATTGGTGGAAAGAGTTGATGTTGTATACTCGGTTGTCGAGGTTGTTGATTCGATTGTCGAGGTTGTTGATTCGAGTGTTGAAGTCGTTGATTCGAGTGTTGATGTCGTGGATCCTGTGGTTGAGGGATTAATTGTTGTAGTGGTTGTTGATGTTGTCTCAGTTGTTAAAGTTGTCTGAGTAGAGGATGTCGTGGGCTCCGCCGGCCCTGCGCTGGGTGTGGGTTCGGCGGCGAGCCAGTCTAGGGGAGAGTTGGTGTCTGAGTCCGATGGGTTTCTCTGTAGTGTCTCGCCTTCCTCGGAGTGTAGGCTCCAGTTCTGCTGGTAGGACTCCCACTCCACGTAATCGATTACATTGTCGTATTCTTTCAGCTCCAGTTTATCGCCGCCGTTGTTCAAACCCAGGGTGAAGCCGTCCACGTCTGGGTTGAATCCGTATGTTGCGTTGAATGATTCTGCGTTGCGGGCGAACACTAGATAACCTCCAGCGGAGATGGTGGTCTCCGCAGGGATGGCGTAGCTCCCTGAATTATCCTCTATCACCAGGCCTCCCAACTCTATGGGTTCGGGGGCGGTGTTGTGTATTTCAATCCATTCGTTGCTTGATTCGGGAGTTGGAGCATCGTAGAGGATTTCGCTGAACAGTAGTTTCCCTGACACTACGCTGGAGAGGCCGAGCAGTGTCAGTAGGATCAGGAGTTTCACGCCCACGCCCCCCTATTCCCCAGGATATTGAGGAGATAGTAGTCTAAGGCCATGATTATCAGGCCGATTGCTAGTATTGCCATGTCCACCCTGATGCTATTCTGTGGCAAATTGATTTAAAAACTTGTATAATAAAAGATTATATTATAGTTTATACTAGTGTTTTTTATTTTTTGGGGTGTAATCTAGGAATGATGCCTGAAGCCAGGGAACTGCATAAATGGCTTGATTTGACCCAGCAACAGCTGGATATCGTCAAGATAATCTATAAGATACGGCAGACTCCAGGCAAGAGCACACCCAACGATATAGGGAAGGAGTACAAGAGGATACACGGGAAGCCGATACTAAAACCCAATCTGTTCACAATACTTAAGCTACTGCAAAAGAGAGGCATTGTGGAGAAGGTCGGTCAAGCAGACTATAGTGTAGACATAGATGGTTTGAGGGATACTCTCGGCAAGAAGAGGAGGTACCTGGAGAAACAGCAGACCGAGTTTGATAAGGCCTGCCAGGACACTGACGAGTACTTCAGGAAGTTGACGTGGCAGATGGACAGGCCGATAGTTGAATACCTGGACCACGACGAGTTATATGGGAAGATGGCTGAACTACTTCAAGACTCCGAAGTGTTCTACTCTGTCGCGAATTTCCCGATGATATCCTACACGCAGAAGCTGAATCATGGACTGGCGAGAGAGCCGTATACCGAGGCACTATGGAACAGATGTGTTAAGAAGGAGGATTTGGAGGTCAAGTACTTGACAGACCTGAATGTGGACTATTTGTTCAACCACGCCTTCAGAGTCTACGGAGACCCTAAGCTAGCGTACAGGGAATGCAATACAGTGATAAACCAGTTGGAGAACCAGGTGGAGTCTAACAAAAAACTGGACGTGAGATACATGGAGGACCCGCATGGGCTGGACACTGGGATATTCAAGAGGATTGGCCGTGAGCCGGACGAGTTCATGCTGTTCGTGCGCGACGAGCACGAGGACATCACCGGCGGACTGCACGTCAAGAGTCTTGACACTGCAAGGAACGCGTTGAAGATGTTTAACAGGGGATTCGAATACGCAGACAGACTGTCTGGAGAGGCAGGTAAGAGCATAATTAACCGGGTGCGAGAGGGGCTTGAGCAGAAGTATGGGATACTTGGAAGGTAGTTGTTATCACTATAAGGTAAAGGAGGGTTTTTATGATATAAATAGTTGTTGTAAATAGTTTATAATATGAGGTATACTATCGTTCTTGAGAAAGGTCGTGAGTCGGGTTTCGTGGCTCACTGCCCGATAATGAGGGGATGCGTTTCTCAGGGGAAGACTAGGAGTGAGGCAATAAAGAATCTTACTTCTGCTATGAGGGATTATATTGAGTGCCTTATTGAGGATGGGATTCCCGTGCCCCAGGAGATAGATAAGAAATTCGTGGATGTGGAGGTTTCCATACATTGAAGCTTCCAAGAGGGATATCCGGCAATAAGGTGGTTAAGGCATTATCTAAAACAGGATTTTATGTTAGAAGACAACGATCTTCACATGTTATTCTGAGGAGAGAGGATCCATTTTCTCAAGTTGTTGTACCCCTCCATAAATCCTTGGATACTGGCACATTATCTGCGATAATAGATTCTACGGGCTTATCGATTAGAGAATTCCTTAAGTTGTTATGACACGATTTTGCCACTAGCACCCACCAAAAAGACTACACGCACGCAGTAACAGCACTAATATAGGTGGGATAAACTAGGTTTTTATCTTTTTGCTCTTATCTGTTATTGTCATGAATGTTTTGTGGGTTCCGCATGTTTCCTGGGGTTTTCCGCAGCGTTGCAAGGCCTTCTGCCGTTGGCTTGCGGAGAGGCATAGTGTTCATGTGACTAACGTTAACACTTACTTTGGGTTTAGGGATTATCTTGGCCTGGATTACGTCCGGGGTTTCTTCTACCGTAGGTGGGTGGACGACGGGATTACTGTGCATGATATCCCGCGTTTCTCGCCGGCCTTGTATTCCCGTAGGCTCCGGGAGCTGAATAACAAGGTTTTCCTGAAGCACGTGAACAGGATTGTCCGGGAGGAGGGTATCGACTGTGTCGTAGGGTCTTTCATGTGTCCGCCGCCGGAGTGCGAGAATCTGGTTCTCGACGTATGCGACGACCATCCCGCGTTCTGGCGGGAGATGATGGGGCGTGAGGAGTACGCGAGGGAGATAGGGGGTATCCAGAGGGGGTATGTGGGGAGGACTGATAAGGTTGTGGTGGTAGGCGAGGTCTTGAGTGATAGACTTGGGTTCCCTGGCGCGCGTGTGATACCGAACGCCGTGGACGTGGATTTGTTTTCACGCGCTTCTGGAGAGGAGGTTAGGGGGCGTGTTGGGGCAGGCAAAAAGATTATCGGGCTCTTCGGGAACCATGATTCGAGTGAGGAGCTGTCGCTGCTTATTGAGGCTGCGGAAATGGTCTCCAACCCGGACGTGGTCTTCCTTGTCGTCGGCAGGGGTAGTGCGGTCGGGAAGGCTGCGGCCGAGAAGAGTGCGAGGGGCCTGGATAACGTGGTTTTCGTGGGGCAGGTGCCTTACGAGCAGATGCCAGAGTATTATAAGGCTTTAGATGTGGGCTTGTGCCTTAAGAGGCCTTCCGTGTTCTGGGATGCATCGTGCCCGATGAAGGTTATAGAGGCTACTGCGGCAGGCAAGAGGGTGGTCTCGACCAGGCTGAAGCAGGTGGTGTCTTGGGGTCTCCACAACGTCTCGTACACCGACTTCGACGCGAAAAGCCTGGCGGACGCAGTCGAAAAGGCGTTGGAGTCCGGTGCCGGAGGCAGCGAGAAGATAAGGTCGTTCGACATTGAGAACCTGGGCCGCGAGTACGAGGGGGTTATCACGGCCTAGGGCCCTTGAAGTGTTTGTTGATTCTGGTTAGGCTGAGGATGCTTTTCATTATTGAGATGGTGAATATCGTGTGGGCGATTATGTTGAGGAGCATGTACTGTATGTAGCATAGGGGGTTTAGCAGTCTTCTTAGTCCCTGGTTGTTGAAGTGTTTTATGAAGGAGTATGCGTTTTTCATGAGGAATATTGTGAGGAATGCTAGTGGGGGTATCTTCATGAGACTGGGCAGTGTTAGTGTTGACGCGAGCGAGAGGGTTATTAACGGGCTTAGTATGAATCTAGCGTCGTGGGTGTCTGTCTCCCGCATCAGGTGGATTGACGTGTCCGCCGCCCGTGACTCTGTCGTCAGGAAGTCTTTGATTGTGGTCGGGAACCTTGTTTTCACCACCGCATTCTCGGATACACCGGGCTTGAATCCGCCTTCAACCGCCTTGATGTATAGTAGGTGGTCGACGCCCCGGTATACTGTGGGGTTGAGGAATTGGGTCTCTCTCCCATCCACCATGCTCTTTCGGAATGCTATGGAGGCGGCGCCGTGCAGGAACCTCCACATCCTGTTTTCAACCAGGAATACGCGTTGTATCAAGTAGAAGCGTGAAACCCAGTTCTCGGTTATCGGATTGTATACGCCGTTCACGATGTCGAATCTGCCGTCGAGTATTGGTTTGACTAGTTCTGTCAGCCAGCTGGGTTCGACCATTGTGTCCGCGTCAAGTAGGACTATCAACTCGCCAGTTGACTCTTTTAGGCCGTCTATTATGGCCTGGTTCTTCCCGGAATCCTGTTTCTGTGGGATGACCCTCATCCATGGTTTCCCCATTGATTCTTCTTCTGCGACTTGTATGGTCTCGTCTCCGCCGGCGACCACTATCACCTCGTACTCTCCAGGGGCGTAATCCATGTGGTCTAGTGACTGGAGGGTTTGGGCCAGCACTTTTTCCTCCCTCCATGCGGGGATGATTATCGAGATTCTGGCTGTCATTCTAGCGTTCGTGTTTGATAATTTATAGTCTTATTAACATAATATCGAGTACCTATGAAGGTTATTTTCCTCAATCCTCCCGTCAGGGACGGGCCTCCGCCAGAGAAGATTTTCGGGTGTAATTACGGTATTTACCCGCAGCAGAACATATTCATGCTGTATCCCGCCGCGCTCCTAGAGAGGGAGGGTTATGACGTGTCTTTCATAGACTGTCCGGCTGAGAAGCTGGAGTCTTTTCCTTCTGACGGTGGACTGTATGTCGTAGAGAGTGTGTTCCTGTCTGAGGAGAACGATAAGAGGTGGGCTAAGACCATCAGCGAGTATGCTAGTGTCGTGTTCATGGGTCCTGAGCCGACTTACCGTCCCGGAGATTTTTTGTTGAACGACAGGTGTTTTGTCGCCAGGGGCGAGTCGGAGCACACTATACTGGAGCTCGTCAGGTGCCTGGAGGCTGATGGCGGGTTTGACAGGGTTTTAGGCTTGTCGTGGAGGGGTGTCGGCGGTAAGGTGGATAATCCCCCTAGGCCGCTGCTGACCAATGAAGAGTTGGATGCGCTCCCGTTCCCTGCCAGGCACCTGCTTAGGAAGGAGTTGTATTATAACCCGAAGTTGTTGGGCAGGCCTTCAGCCACGTTGATGGCGAGCAGGAACTGTTATGGCAGGTGCATATACTGTATTCCGTCGTCCTATACTTTCGCGAGGGAGATTGAGAGCAGGAGGTTTTTCCATTGTAAGCCGAAGGTGGGGTTGCGTTCCCCGGAGAACATTATAAAAGAGTTCAGGCAGCTTAGGGGGGAGGGCTACATGTCTGTTGCAGTGCTTGACGACAACTTCATTAACGGGAGGGAGAGGACCATCCAGATTTGTGAGGGTGTTAAAGACTTGGGTTTGGAGTGGGGTTGCCTGGCGAGGGCGGATACGATAAGAGATGATGGGATGGTTAAGGCGATGGCGGAGTCTGACTGCAAGTATGTTGACTTGGGGGTGGAATCCTTCCGGCAGGAGGTCTTGGACTTCGTGAAGAAGGACTTGCTGGTGGAGGATGTTGAGAGGGCTATTGGCTTGCTGAAGAAGCACGGCATCGAGCCTAAAATCAACATACTCGTGGGCGTGTCGCCCATGGATTCTGAGGAGGACATTGATTTGACCGTAAGGAAGCTGAGGGAGATGGATATAGAGTACGTGTCCTTCAGCATCGCCATACCCCATCCTATGACTGAACTGTACCGGGTGGCCTTGGATTCAGGGTGGTTCAAGACTGGGACGGGGGACTTCAAGCCTGCGGACACTTACAGGGAGTCTACGATAGGGCATCCCGGTTTCAGCAAGACGAGCCTTGAGGAGGCTGTCCGGAGGGCTTACAGGAGGTTCTATCTTAACCCGTCGTTCATATGGAAGAGGCTTAGTGGGGCGGGGAGCTTGAGTCGCGTGCTGGAGGATTTTAGGATAGCGTTGAGGTTGATACGGTAGGTGATGATGGACAAGCTGCCTGAAGTGACCATAATAGTGCCCGTCAGGAACATGAGGGATACCGTGAGGAAGTGTGTTGAGTCGCTGCTTAAGCTGGATTATCCTGACGACAGGTGTAGGATAATAATCGTGGACGGCTTCTCTGTGGACGGCACGTGGGAGATACTGCAGGAGTATGGGGGACGCGTCGACTTGTTCCAGCATGAGGGTCACGCTGCTGTAACCACGAATTACGCTATAAGCCTTGTTGAGACTCCCATAACCTGTTTCACTGACGCTGACGTAATCGTGGATAGGAAGTGGGTTAGCGAGCTTGTGTTGAATATGGGGGAGTACAAGGCTTCCGCAGGCTTTTGCGCGACGCCTGATGGTTCCGGCAGGTTTCAGAAGCTTGTGGGCAGGGAGCTTGAGGATCGTTTCAAGTGTTTTGGGGAGGTTATAGTCAGGGCGCCGACCATGAACTTGTGCGTTCAGAGCGAGGCGTTGAGGGAGTTCATGTTTGACGAGAGGCTTGCTGTCGCCTATGACACTGACTTCGGCTACCGTTTTTCAGGTAAGTATGGGGGAATAAAGTATGTTCCTTCAGCGGTCGTCTATCACCATCACCGGTCTGACTGGAATGGTTTTTTCAGGCAGCAGTGTAAGACTGCTGAGTACATGCCTTATCTTTATCTGAAGCATTTCAACAGGAGTGGTGGTGACCACATATCAAAGGGTGGTATGATAATCCAGCCGTTTCTGATGGTCAGCGGGCTGGTTCTCGCGTCAGCAGGCTTTCTGCACCCGTTTTTGTTTAAGATTGGTGTTGTCTTCCTGGGCGCAGAGTCCCTTATAGTCTTGTATGATTCAGCGAGATTGTCGGGCAGCATCTCAGATTTCCCGTATTATGTCGGGATTTTCACGGTGCGTGTCATAGCCTGGTGTCTGGGGTTGCTTAAGGGCGTCTTAAGGCTGCCGAGCACTATTGCGGTGCTTTATTCGGCAGGGAGGTTTTGAGTCATGAGGATTGTCCATGTGGGGAACATGAATCCGCTCGAGATTGTCGGGGGTGTGGAGATGACGAGCATGGAAGTCTGCAGGCGTCTGGCAGAGGCAGGCCATGATGTCACGCTATTCTGCTTTTCTAGGCTGCGGGATTCTGACACTCAGGTGCGGGAGGGATTCCGGATGGTTTCGTTCAACAGTCCCGTCTATTTCTATGAGTTGCCGATACCTGTGACTATGATGCTGGGGAGGTTCTTCCGGTCGGTGAGGGATGCTGACATCGTGCACGTCCAGTTTCCGAGCGCTATCGGAGTCATGCTGGCAGTATTGGCGTCAAGATTTTACGGTAAGCCCATGGTTTTTACGTTGCAGAACCTTGTGGGCGTTGACGTTACCAGCGAGTGTAGGGGTTTGTTTTACAAGCCTGCCGTATGGTTGTTCAACAGGTTATTCCTCAAGAGTGGGTTGGCTCACGCTTCCAGCATAACCACTCCTTCCCCCGGATTTCTATCCAATTCAGAGTACACTAGGGGATATGAAGATGTCTGCGAGACCGTGCCGAATGGAGTGGACGCTGACGTCTTCAACGCTGATGCGGACGGTAGTGGAGTGAAGGAGCGTTTTGGATTGGACGGCAGGGTAGTGTTGTTCGCAGCCAACCTTAATCCGGACATAGAGAGCAAGGGTCTTATAGACCTGATTGACGCGTTCAAGGGGCTTAAGGGGATGGATGGTTTTGACGATGTTAAGCTGCTTGTTGTTGGTGACGGCGAAGTGAGGGGGGATTACGAGGATTACGCTGGGAAGACTGGTTTTGCTGGGGATATTGTATTCGCCGGCAGGGTGTTGAACGAGGATATGCCGCAGTACTATGCCGCCTGCAGTGTTTTCGTGATGCCCACATACCGTCTAGAATCCTTTGGCATAGTATTCGCGGAGGCCATGGCGTGCGGGAAGCCGGTTGTTGGGACGAGTATGGGGGGTGTGCCGTACGTTGTGGGTGACGCTGGCATCATAGTCTCTCCGAGGGATGTGGAGGGGATAAGGGATGCGTTGATTAGGATACTGTCTGACGGGGATTACGCTTCTGAACTGGGTTCGAAGGCGAGGAGTAGGGTGGAGGAGTTTTTTTGCTGGAGTAGGATAGCGGATCAGTATGCTGGAGTCTATGAGAGAATCCTTGGTGGGAAGGCTTTTTAGTGATTTTTCCCCTGGCTCTTTTTCTCGTGCATTAGGAAGAGTACTAGTCCTGTCATTGACATGTAAACGCCAACCAGGAATAAGACCAGTGATAGGAATATTGTCCCGTAAGCCCAAGTGGCTGAATGGAGGAATATGTTGAAGGTCCTGAACGCGAAGAATATGGACATTACGAACGACATGAGGCTGCCTGTCCCGAAAGACAGTAGTATGTGCTCTCTACCCACGAACTGTATGAGTGACACCAGCACTCTAGCGCCGTGGGATATCGGGCCCATTGTCGGCGTGTCCTTCCTGTATTCCTGGAGTATGGGGACTTCTATCACCGTCAACTCGTTTTTCACGGCGTGTATCAGCATGAAAGACTCTGCCTCGAATCCGGTGTAGTCGGGTGTTATCTTAAGCAATGCTTTTTTGCTGAAGCACCTGAATCCGCTTTGAGTGTCGGTGAAGTTTGATTCCGCAATCAGGTTGGTCTGCGCGTCAAGTATCTTCTGCCCGACCCGGCGGTACAAGGGAGTCTTACCCCTCCCGCCACTATACCTGACGCCAATAGTAATATCGCATTCACCATCTATTATCGGCTTCATGAGCAGGGGTATGTCTTCAGGGTGGTGTTCGCCGTCGGAGTCCAGTGTGACTATGATGTCACCACCCTCAGACAAAGCCTTCTTGAAACCCTCCTTTAACGCGATGCCTTTGCCCTTGTTCTCAGTGTTGCGGACGAGGATGGCCCCGTTTTTTTCAGCAATCCATGGCGTATAGTCGGTTGACCCGTCGTCGACGACTATGACGGAGTCCACGAACTTGTAGCATAAGGTGACGATGCTGCCGATAGTGAACTCCTCATTGAATGCAGGCACTACTGCAATGGTCTTAATCCCCATCAGTTAAATAATATGCGGCAGACATAATATTATATATGGTCTTGGACTTCATTCCTAACCTGATTCTGGCTTTAACGGTGCTGATACTCCCCGGATTAGCCCTCGCATTGAACATAATGAGGAGGGGTTTCACGTGGCCAGAGTTCCTTTCTGTGGGGGCTACTTCAGGTTTGACGCTCAACATGCTGTCCATGTTCTTCCTCAATCTTGTGCTTAAGAAGCCGTTGACGTTCAACAGCATACTGCTTGCGTCCGTGTCAATGTCCATACTCCTGGTGTTAATCAGGATTGTGGCTGCCTTGATTAGGAGGGAGGATGTGGGGTGGGGGATGGTGAAGCCAAGCCTGAGGGAGCATGGCCTTGTAGAGTCGCTGGTTCTCGTCTTTTCCCTTGCCTTCATCGTATTCCTCACCCTGGGCGTGCACTCGGAATACCCGCTACCGTATCAGGGAGACGAGTGGACCCACCTATCCTCGAGCGTCCAGGTCATGGAGAGGAGGGGCCTGACTTTCGTAGACCCTAACTTCGCGGATAAACGTGAGCACCTTGCGGTGGGGCTTGAGGCAGGCTTCCATTTCATACAGGCCATGTTCTTCATTTTGTCTGGTTTTGAGCCGGTATTGTCCACCGCATACCTGCCGGCTTTAGTAACGCTTTTAACGTGCCTTAACCTTTATTCCCTGGTATTAACTGTCGCGAAGGATTTCAGGCCCGCGTTTTATTCCATATTGTTTTTCGCAGGCTTGAGGACGAGCATGGTATTGTTGGGTCCGTGGCTGCTGGTACCGCACTCGATGGGCTTCGCGTTCATATACTTTGTGTTGTACTGTTTTGAGAAGGGGGGTAGGGAGCTTTCCAGGATGCATTATGTGGGCGTCGTCAACCTTCTCGGAGCCTCGCTAACCCACCCCCAGGCAGGGGCGATGATTTATGTGGTTATATCTGTTTATTCCGCAGTCATCGTACTTAAGGCGTTGATGGAAGTCATCAAGTCCAAGGGTTCTCCCGGCAGCAGGGTCAGGGAAGTCCTAAAATCGTATAAGGGCTTTCTTGAGGGCACCCTTGTTTACATACTTTTTCCGCTGGTCAGCTTCAGCTATTTCTTCACATTAATAGGCAGTGGCGGCCTGGAGGACAGGGTGCGTTATTTCGTGACTAAATTTATTTTTTTCGGGGAGATGCTTGACTTGGATTTCCTTTATACCCCGGAATTCGCGGTAGAACACTACCGTCTGGTGTCCCTACTCTTCTTTGTCGTCGGTTTTATGGTGGTCTTCTTCGGGAGGAGGCATGCGATACTGACTTCCGGAGTCATCCCGTCCCTTGCGATAATCGGATTGTACCAGGTGAAGGGCTACACCGTCTTGATGGCGTATGAGAGGGTGATATACTATTCGTTCATATTCATGATACCGGTGTCTGGCATGGGGTTATGGTATTCACTCCGTTTCATCGAGAAGAAGCTTGGCAAGCACCCGGCCATGCGATACTTCACGTGCGCTGTCGTGGTGCTGATTGCAGGCAGCTTTGTGTACGATTATTACGAGCCGAGGGAAGGGTACCGGAAGTTCCTGGAGATGGAGGAGTACGAGGCCCTCAAGTGGTTTGAATCATATTCCGGAGGGGGTAGGATAATTCTAGCGAGACTGAGGATTTCCAACACAGTCTACCCTGTCAGCAGGAACAAGGTTGTTGAGGTTTCTCCGAGGGGGACGTATTATAATGTAGTGATGAAGGAGATGGACAACTATTTCTTGGGACGCTGTGAAGGCAAGCTTGATTCGATAAGAGAGTTGAATGACGTCGGCTTGAAACAGAAGAATACTGGTTTGAGCGTCGAGTATGTCTTGGACAATCAGATGAGCAGATGCTATTTCCTTAAGGAAGTATACTCAAAGGACGGCGTCTACATTTATAGGGTGGCGCTCTGATCCCCCTCAGGCGTCCGAACCAGTATCTTCGGGCTTATTATCTCGGTCACCCGCTCAACATCCTTCTCAAGCACCACCAGCTCCTTAGCCCTGATCTTCTCAGCCAACACTATCGCCTCGGCATTCTCCTTGTCTAGCTCATACTGTTCCACCAATGACTCCACCCGCTCATTGTCCTTGTATTTTAAGGTTAATGGCTTCACACGCTTAAGGTACGCCTGTATCTCCGAGTCCATGTACTTGAGGCCCATCCGGTCATAGGCATTCCTTGTGACGCATATCGTAAGCTTGTTGCCTTCCAGTAGGTCGTACACTAGCCTCTGGTTAATGTCGACCAGTTGGTCGACGTCGCTTGTCGCCAGCACCTTCTGGCTTACCACTATCTTGGTGCGCCGGTAGTAGAGCCATACGGCAATCACGCTCGCTACCGATGATAACAGCAGCCCCAAAAGAGAGTAGGGGTGGAATAGTATCTCAGACAAGTCCACCACGTTAATGGCAGTGGAATCTGGTATGTAGTCGTTTTTCTCGGCCGTGAAATGCACCCTACCTGTCGTCATGACAGCGAATACTGCTACTCCGGACTGGTCGGTGTCCATCGCTTCCTTGGTCCCGTCCGGCCGGGTCATCGTGACTTTAGCTTTTATGGGGCTGCCATCGTAGGCCACCTTAACCTCCACGTCAGAGCCTTTGACCGCGTAGCTGGGGGCGTTTATCGTCAGCTGTTTCTTTTCAGGGGTCTTCTTGACTGTGGTGTCCGGCTTCTTGACTGTCGTCCGGGTTGTCGTGGTTAAGGTTTTGATTGTCGTGGTAGACTCTATTTTCACAGGCAGGGTGGATAGCTTCGCCTGTAGCGTGGTCTGGGTTGTCTCCTGCCGGGGAGTGCAGCAGCAGGATGGCTTCTCCGGGGTTTCACCGCACTTGTCGCCCAGGTATATGAGGTCGTTTTCACTGCAGAATCCCTTGCTCTCTCCGCAGACTCCGTTCAAGTGTCCGGCCTGGACGCAGTATTCGTTGCAGCTGGTCTGCTTGACCTTGCAGCAGCAGTAGTTTTTGTCCTGAGTCTTCGGGCATAGGGCGTCTGGCTCGTACGTCTGCTTCCTCTGGGAGCATTTGAGCGGGTTGCTGTCGCATAGGCCTGACTCGAAACCTTTGTTCACGCACACCTTATCGCAGGTTTCTGTGGGGAGCATGAAGGGGGGTATTTGTATTTTACTCCGGATTGTTGTGGGGGGTAGGGTCAGTTCAGTCGTCGGGTCAAGCGGCAGCACCTCGAACTTGAGTGTCGCCCTAGGGTTGTAGGAGAATTCTGCCACGTATTCGCCGGGTGTCGCGCAGGGCGGTATGCAGTATTTGATGGTGTATGTGAATTTGTTCTTTTTCGCGGGGTATATTGACTCGCATGCTTCATTAGATTCCGTAACACTGACGTCTATGGTCTGGCCTCCGCAGTCAATGTTGTTGTATCCTCCTTTTTCCTTTGGCAGGCTGCAATCGAGGGAGTAGGAGCATCCGTCGCCTTCGATGGCGGAAGCCGCATGCATCGATAGGCAGAGTAGTATTATTATTACTGTGGATGCGTGGAGTTTTCCTGCCCCAACCCTATGAGTAGTGCCTTGACTCGCGTTCATTTTGATAGTCTGAGTGTTACGTATAGGAATGCCACAATGAGGAATGCTGAGACCACCACGAGTATTATGTTGCGCATTATCGCGTTTAGCACTGAGCGTGGGTTGGTGATGTCGAGCGGCTCATCCTCGTCATACGACTTTTTTTCAGGCTTTATGGTGACGACCTGCGGCTTCAATGTGGTTGTGGTCTTCTTCTGGGTTGTCGTGGTTATTCCACGGAAGGGGTTTGACGCGTTGAAGACTGGCTGTATCTTGCCTGTGCCGCCGCAGTCAGGGTCCTGGCTCCTGCCGCAGTCAGGGTCGCAGATGTAGTCCTTCTTCTGGTCGCAGTACCCGTCATCCATGCCGGAAAAACAGTCCTGCTGGCAGTTACCGTGGTTCTCTCCGAGGCCTGGCTCGCACTCCATGTTGTAGTTGCATATTATGTTCTTTTCAGACACGTATGTCAGGGAAACACTCCCTGACTCTGCGATCAGCTTGTTTTTGCTGTCACGTATGACAGCCTTCCCGATGGACCGCTGCTTGTTGTTCCATGACTCTGGGAAGCTTAGTATCGTGAGCGTGTATCTGACAGTCTCCTCTGAATGCGGCTGGATGCTGACAGGTATGGATACTCCCGGAGTCCACCCGCCCATCATCGTAGCGCCAGAGACTGTTGAAAAGTAGGGCACCGGGTCGATGACGCTGCTTTTCAGGGCCGTGTCCTCCCCGTTCACCACCCGGATCATTATCTGCACGACATCCCCCTCTGAAACCTCCTTGGTTGAAGCAGTCTTCTCTAAGGTTATGCTAGCGCCAGCCAACCCGGCGAACATCACCAGGACCATGACAGACATTATCTTATTTCTCATCATTCATCACCCCCCTCATCTTCCGGTGGTTCCTCAAGGTCACCAGCGTACTCGCAGGTTTTGCCTGCTATGGAGCCTGTTTGCTGGTCGTCTTCACTCGCGCATGCGGTGCCTTCAAGACAGCAGTCATCGTCTGTCCCTATGTTGCCGTCCGGGCCGGCACACCCTATTTCAACTACGCCGTCTGAAGTGCATTGGAATGGTGGGACGCTGAATGCACCGTCCAATATGCAGACTGGGCCAGTGCACCCGCATTTGCCTGGGCCGGGGTCGTCTTCCGTGCCAGTGTCCACGCAGGTGCCTCCGCCGGGTATGGTTAATGGCGGATGGGGTGGCCCCGCGGGATGGGGTATTGACGTTGGGCACGGGCAGTCGTCTTGAGTGCCTTCCTCACCGTCCTGCCCGAAGCAGTCATAGACTGCGGGCGGCGTCTCTTCAGGCTTGCACGCGTATGCGAGGCCCCCGTATTGCATGCATTTTTCCATGAATCCGAGACAGTATGTCCCACCCATCATGAAGTCTGGGTTTTCATCAGGTATGTGGCAGTACTTGCTTTCATCGCAGCAGTCGTTCAGGATTCCTGATGGCGTGCACCTGTTGCCTGCGCAACACTGCTTGTCTGAGGGCCCGGGACCTCCTAAACCCATCCCCCACGGGAAGTCGCTCACAGGGCCTTCAATGCCGTTGAGGGGGTCGAATACGTATAGTGTGCCGTCATCCATCTCATAGACTATGACGTCGTGGGATCCGTGCGTCTCCATGTTCACGTAAGCGAACTCTTGGACTCCCTCAAGGCCGACCGTCCTCGCCAGGCTGAGGAAAGCGCACACAAGGTGCCTGCAGACGGCGTTTTCAGCGCCGTTGAGCACGTCGGAGGCGCAGAAACTGTTTAATTCCTGGCTTTGCGATGGGTCTGCTGGGTTGGGCGACATCGCGCCCTGTATTGCATTCATTATCAGGCCTGCTGCCATGTCGCTCTGCTGGGGTTCCTGGCTTAGACCGTATCGGACGTTAGGGTGGGATAGCACGTTCTCGCAGGCTAGCTTCATTATGGGGTCGTAGGGCTTGCACGCCTGGATGCAGTTCTCAAACCTCATGCACTTCTTGCAGTCGCCGTTATCGTCCTGATATATGCATGCTGAATGACCGATCTTGCATTCACCGTCCTCGTACTTCCACTGGTCCTCTGGGTCGTCGTTTGAAGCGCAGTCGCTCACGAATCCGGTTTCACCGCTTACGCTAGCTCCTTCCAGATTCAACACTCCTCTAGTGGAGGCCTCCTCATCCCCTGACTCGCTGGTGCACGCGTCTTCACAGGGGTCTGAGCAGTCCTGTATCTCCCCGTCTATGGAGTCGTTGAACTTGCATTCATTGGACCTGCCCTCAAACCTGCATGTAAAGCTCTTGTCGTCCGGGAAGGCGGTGTCCCCGTCCCACAGCTTCTTGACTTCATCGGAAATGCACATTACGGCGTCGGCTCCAATGCTATTGCATGTGGCGCCGAGGCTGTAGTCGACGCCGTCTATCGTGATGGTGAAGTCGCCTTCAACCGCCACGAGGTCGGCGGGGTCTGAGGAGGTTATGATGACCTGACATCCGAGTTCATCGCATAAGGTGACTTCCCCGGAGGGTTCGTGGCCGTTGCCGTAGAGCCACATGTCGTATGAGGTGAGTATGCCCATCTCGGTGGTCGCCTCGCAACAGGCGGTGTCTGAGCAGGTGTCGGGCCTGCCGATCTCCTTGTTGTTGTTGCAGCAGAATATCTCGTCGTCTGTCGAGTCCTTGTCGCAGAACAGTACTTCGCAGTCGTCGTCCAAGCCACAACAGTGCTTTTGGTCTATGTCGTAGCATTTCCCGTAGCAGCATTCGGTCTTGCCTGCGCCCTCGCACGCGGAGTTGACCGCTATCTCCCCAGCATCCGGCTCCGGGCAGTCGCACTGGCCCTCAGGCTCGCAGTCCTCCTGGCATCCTGATGTGGGATAGCATTCCCCGCATTCTCCTGAACACACGTCCCACAGGCAGGCGTCAAAGTCTTCCTCATAGCATGCTGCCAGGCAGGGGGCGCAGTCGATGTCGCAGGCGTCGTCAATGCAGTCCAGGCAGTCGCTGCTTATCGGCCCTACCTGCGGCACTAGCTCGCATTCATCATTACAGTCGGAGGTGTCGCAGTCCTGGCATGGCTCCCCGCACGTGTCGGTAAGGCAGTATCCGCAATCTGCGGGGCACTCGTCCATGCAGGACATGCATTCTTCAGAGCATATTCCAGAGAGGCATTCACCGCATTCTTCAGAGCATTCCCTTCCGCCGCTGCAGACCTTGCATTCGCTGCAGCCTTCGACTTCAATGCACTCCTGGGTATCCTCGTCCAGCTCCCACACCCAGCCGGGCTCCTCGAGGATTCCCGGGCCGGTTATGCTTAAGGAAGGGTTGTTTCCGAGAGTGCAGTCTCCGGTGACGTCTATTTCGCCGGTTAGTATCATGCAGTCCCCGGGGTAGTAGTAGGATTGATCGGACTCAAGGTCGATGTCGGTGGCGCACGCTGGGAAAGCCAGTCCCGTGAAAGCCACCGCAATAAGGATGGCGGTTACCGTACACCTCATGTTGTCGTCAGCCCTAAATCCTTGTTATACCGTATGTGACCACTAGTATGAATGAGAACAGTAGTGGGGTGAGTATGAACAGGAGGAGCTTCTTCTTCTGGTTTGCGTCAACCGACTCCTTGGTCGCCATCTCCAGCAAAACCATCTGGAATATCAGGACTCCGAACGTCAAGACTCCTGAGAGTACGGCTGTGGGCGTTAGGATGGTGGTGGCCAGCATCAAAGTAAGTGTTAGCGTGGTGGTTACCATAACAGTAATACTATACTCAAGTATGCTATTTATATAGTATCCGCGGGTTTAGAAGCCTTTCCCACGGGTTTTAGGGCATGAAGAGGATTATGTTGGTTATGCCGTGCGACAATATTATGCCTGCCAGGCTCTTAGTCCTATAGTAGATGAGGGCGTATATGGCCCCGACCGTGAATACAAAGACTATGTCGATGAATGACTCCCACGCTATGTGCATTACCGCGAACAGCAGGCTGGAGTAGAATACTGCAAACCATTTGCTGCCAACATCGGCAAGATACTTGAATACTATGCCGCGGAACAATAGCTCCTCATATAGGCCTGTGAGAAGCGTTATCGTGATGGCCGAGAAGATGAAGGAGGGGAGGCCGGTCCAGGGGATTACTGTCACGTCTATTATATGCCTTTCAGTCAGGCCGAATATGATGCCGGTCAGGGCGATTATGAGCTCGCGGGGCAGGTAACGCCAGGAGGGGAAGAAGTCCATTAGTGATATTCCGACGCTACGTATGCACCCGAAGAGGCAGATCAATAGTGGGGCGTTGGTGAAAACGATTACCGGGATTACATCCTGGATTTCGCCCAGTATGGAGACGCTGACCAGGCGGCTGAGGGATACGTATGAGAAGGATAGTAGGACCATGCTCCCGTTCAGGGTGAATTTAGACCAGTTGCGCCAGTATATGAGGACAGTGGTTATGAAAACGGCTGAATGCAACAGCAGGCCGTAGACCACGTCAACGTAGGTTAAAAGCCATTCTGCAGTGGTTATGGCCATTAGATAGGATAGCATGAGGTGTTTCGTGTATTGTTTCATTGTCTGAGCACCTAATCGATTATCATTCGCCTCAACTCCCGGTAGGTTCCGACGTGACCCTCCTTTGATATTATGATGTGGAGCACTGGCTTCTCACTGTTTAATATGTACAGAAAGTGTTTTTTAGGTATATTAAAGGTTATGTTCGATGATTGCGTATCCCCAACATTTACCATGCCTGACGCCACTTCTATGGCAGAATCCTCCCCCTGGCTCAGGTTGTATGCTGTTACATTGTAGGAGTAGTTGACTGGGGCCCCCTCCATGTTCCGTATGGTGAACACTATTTCGTCGCCAATCCTCTTTTTAGACATCTTTTCGAACGCGTCCTGGAAGTACACTTCAGTGTATGATGGCAGGCTACCCACTTCCCCTAGCACGTATATCATTATGACGATGCATAATATTGAAAGCAACGCCATGAATCCGACGTATTCCACCACTTCCACAATTGATTTATTTGTCAATAGCGATTTAATAACCCGTATAACAGCGGCATATTGGGGGAGAGCCCGCCTCTTGGCGTTGACATTAATATACTTATGGATTAGATGAGTATTATCAGTGAGGAAGTAGGATGAGGCGCCCTGTTTTTACGTGGAAGACCGCATTTCTGTTGGTCATCATGCTTAATTTCTTAACTCACCACTACATCCCAGCCCGCTACGGCGGTAGGGCAATGTTCGGCGATCAGGCGGCGTTCCTCGAGACTTCGCAGAACATGATAATCACCCAGCGGATAATAGGGAAAGGAGACTTATACCAAAACGGCTTTGGTTTCCAGCTGTATAACACAATGCTATCATGCCTGCTTGACCTGAATGTTACATTCTTGTTCGACTATTTCATACCGTATCAAGGCACGCTCATAGCCATAGTCTACTTCATCATGTCCAGAGAGTTCCTGAAGGATGAAGGCACAGCGCTCTTATCAACAATGTTTCTCTCGATACAGTCTGAGATAATCTTCATGACGTCATGGGGCACGCACGAGAGGGTTACGATGATGCTCATATTCATGATGGTTACGTGCATGAAACGGAGCTTTTCGATGGTGGACGTCAAGGAAGTGAGAAGACATATTGCATTGACCTACTGGTTTGCGATTAACATGATGTGCATGAACGTTTTCTTCTCGATCTCAACCATAATCGCCATCGGGATTTCAATGGTTATTGGAATCATCTTCAGCAGGTACCGGATTGTTAACACATCGTATGTCAGGCTGGTGTTCGTGATGGGCATATGCCTTGTCATCGCATTCTACATGATGTTCTTCGTATACACTCCTGCGAAAACATATCTTATGGGCGTAAAGAGCACCTTTAACCAGGTGGAGCTGATTTTCGGCGGGCTAGAGCAGGAGGATAGTTTCACTAAGAAATTCCCCCAGTACAGGTACGTTGAAAAAGCCTACATAAACCCGAACTTGTTTTTGATGCTCAGGAGTTACGACTTTATCATACTGCCCATCGGCTTCATGTCTGTAGTCGGCATAATCAAGGGCATGCTTAAACGGAGGCATGTGCCAGGAAAAGAGGACATAGCACTCCTTGTCTTCATATACCTTGGTTTTTTCCTGCAGTTCCTGTTCACCATATTCTTTGACAGAGTTGGGATGTACTCGTCAAACGTTGAGTTGAGGATTTTCCCTTACGTGCACATATTCACGGCACCCCTTGCAGCTAAGCTAATCGTAGAGAGGATAAGGGACTTTAGGGTAAGCAGGAGGGTGACCGCTGTCGCATTGCTGACAAGCTTCATTGTAATTTCTGTCTTCTTAAACCTGTTAAAGTCGAGCCACGAGCCTTCGGTGAACATGCACTGGGTGCACGCCAATGAGGCGGATTTCATTAACGCACGATGGTTATGCGAGACACCCCATAGTAGACCAGTGTTTCACGGTGGGGTAATTACGTCCATCATTTTCGGCAGAATAGGCTTCGAATGCGAGGAAGAAGCCAAATTCGGGGATACGACACATAAAGGCTCGAATCCCGGGGTTTACGTTGACTCGGACAGGGACAAGCTTGGTGGCTTTTTCGGGGGAGTTGATAGGATACGGAAGGATGAGGACATATACAGGCTATCGAAGTCTGACAGGGTTTACGATAACGGAGAGTCAAGTACCTACTGGCTAGGGTAATTTAACTTTATGTAATAATATAGTCTCTTATGCGGTCAACTGCGAGGGGATTGTTGAGTGCGCTCTCATGCCTTTTTATTACGCTTAACCTTGTCTCAACAGCTGCCTCAGCCATTTCTGACTTCAGGTATGACGACCGTGATGGAGACGGGGTTATGGACATCTTAACATTCAGCCACGAAGGGCATGAGTTCACAGTATACGACAACGATGGGGACATGGGGGTGGAGGGATCCATCGAGTCGTGTTGCGACATGGACTCCGACACGTGGATCATCAGCAAGGATGAGGGGAGCATAATAGTGGATTTCCAGACTGATGTTAAGAGAGAAAACGGTAGTTACGTTAATGCTACTATGGCAAGCATCTACGACGACATTGACGGGGACGGTAAGCTCATGTTCACTGTGGAAACGGACGGTGTTGTTGTTGAAGAGGGTATGCCAAGGATTAGGATTAAGACCGTTAACGGCAGATGGAGCGAGGAAGGCTTATATGGGGACATTGAGATGGAGTTGTTCGGGGACTATGGGCTTCAATCAGACGGGGGGAGGGAGTACATAGACTTTTCAGTGAAGTCGAGGGTAGTGCACGACAACCTTGATGGACTCATATACCTGGCTAGGGACGTGAAGAGCCCGTTAGAAGACCCTGCATGCACGTACGCCCAGTATTCAGACTACACGAAGCCCACCAGGTTCAGCAACATATTCATGTACGGGTGCATTAAGGAAAAGGCTGGTCGTTTATGGCCGGTCTACGGTTTTCCCCTGGAGTATAACGTGGATAAATCAAGGGTGATGGGCATCGACTCTTTCCTGGAGAAGGTGGTTGACAGGCACATGATCATTGACGTGAAGCCTGGAGACAGGGCATACCCTTTTAGGAACCTATACTCTTGGAGGGGTTTTGTGGCAGGTGATGACTCGGCTGGCGGGCAGGGAGGCAACGCTGGCGTGGGCATCCGGTTTTTCTCACTTGAATCCCCTGACATAGGGAACTACAGTTTCTCGAATAGGATAGAGTACGCGTGGGACCAGGATGGTGACGGATCGTCTGATTATGACATACTCTACTTATCCAGGTTCAAGGAGAGGATACCTGTGGAAAAACCGATACCTATGCGGGATAACATTAGTGTTCCTGTGAGGCCTTGGGACTATCTACATGGGAAGGAGTACACTAAGGAGGGGGGCACGACCGTTTTATCGGTCTATGATGGTGAGGGTGCTAATGATTTCTTCTATTTGAATGGGCAGTACTTGTTTAAAGAGATTGGGACGGGCGTCAACCGTATGCTGCCTTTGACTGTCGGCGGTAGGATTGAGGCGACACGCAGTGCGCCTGAGTTTTACGTCTCTGAGATAGATGGGAGGGTTCACTTGAGGAATGTCTTTAGCGGCTCTTGGCTGCTTGGCGTTGATGGTAGTGTGACCGATGCTTCAGGGAAAATCAAGGGTTCCTACTTCATGTACGGTGATAGGAGTGGTATGGATTACGTTAGCTACAGTGACAGGGACAATGACGGGTTCATAGACACTTGGGAGAGGTGGATAAAAGGGGATAGTGTTGAGGTGCTGGAGTTGAGGGGCAGTAACGTAATGCTCATCTCAGACGGGTTGTATTTCATGAGAAACCCGCCGGAAATCGGGGGGGAGACTTATCCCATACCGCTAGACTATGAGGGCATCAAATCATTTGAGCGGGCTTTCCCGCCCATCAGACAGGATAAGGGCGATAGTCCTGCGCAGATCTTCAATTCAATAAACAACCAGGATAGGATAAAGTTTGACGTGAAGTTCCTCGGGGTCAAGTATTCGAACAACACCATCGTTGTTGAGGCGATGTGCGAGGATAGTTGCGAGGTGAAGACAGGTTCAGGGGGCAGCGAGTACCTTAAGAGGGGTAAGTACCTGATAGTCTATGATGGAGGCCACCGTGTATTCAAGTTAACGAGTACGTTGGAGGATTACAAGAACATGGTGGATGGTTTTTTCAACCGTAACCCGCTTGTTGAACTTGTCACACTCATAGTATTAAGTCTGCTGTTATTCATCACATTATGGGAGAGGTACTGAGTTGAAAACCGTTATAAATACTGTCTGGGGCAATATGGTATCAGAGTAGGGTGGATGACATGAGGAAGTTGCATTATATCATGGCATGCGTCTTGATGGCCGTTTTGACGCTGTTGCTGCCGCAAACCCCGTTAGTGGTGAGGGCGGTTGTGGGCCTTGCGTTGAACAGTTTTGTGCCTGGGTTCATTTTCCTGAGGGCGATAGGGTACAGGCACAGGGATTTCGTAGACTTGGTGGCATTCAGTGTGGTAGCGAGCTTCGGCGTGGTGATAGGCACTGGCTATGTTGTTGACGTGGGCAGCCAGCTCGTGCCGTCTAGCATACGCTATGGCATGGCCGCCTATTATATCCTGGCGGGCATCATAATAGGGTCCACCGGAGAAAAACATTCCTAGTTAACTTTTCCCGTGCTCTAGGGGCATTGTTATTTAACTGAACGCCCAGATTCAATAAAAAGGTGGTTAAATGAAAGGACAGATGCCGGACTACCGTGCCAGCACGGTGATGAGCGACCCGGAAACAGGCAAAGACCGTTGGACCAACATAGGCGTAGCCTTCGAAGGCAACGAGACCATAACAGTCCTAATGGACGCTGTGCCAGTTAACGGGAAGATAATCCTCCAGAGACCGAAGAACATTAAGAAGGAGGAGTAGAAGGGGTTGGTGGACGCGCAACCAAAATGCGTCCTCTATTTATATTTTAAAGACTTTAATTATATAATATAAGATATTTGCGTATATAATGTATTCTACCATCAAATAGAGTATACAATGAACACGATACACGGGCAGGCCGGGGGCTTTAATGGGCTCCCGGTGATAAAATTCACGACAGAGATGGACAGGGAGAGGCATGAACAGGATCTAGCTGAGACACTAACCTTCGCAGCCCTAAAGGACATAGGATTCAGGAGTATACTTGAAGGCATAAAGGGTTTTTCAGAGCCGTCGAGGAGATGGACGGAAGTTGTGATGATAAATGCGAGGGAAGCGGACAAGCCACACAGCAGGAACTGCCTTACAATGCATAATGTCGCTAAGATACTGGATGCTGGAATGAGGGGTGGGGAGGAGACATACGCCGCAACACTCTCATGCCTTGCTGACATGGCAATGGACGGGCCGAAGATGTTCGGTGAAAGAGTGATAAGGGTCGGCAGGAAGTTCGACGCCATGATGGAGAAAAGGGCTTAGACAGGATTTCTTTTTATTCAATAGCATATAATAGTTTCTTGACCATGAGGAGCAACAAGATAAAGAAGGGTGTTGAACGCGCGCCAAACAGGTCTCTGCTTTACGCCACCGGCGCCAGCAAGGAGGACTTCAACAAGCCGTTCATCGGGATTGCGTCAGCATACACTGACATCGTGCCAGGCCACGTTGACATGCGGCAGCTGGAACGATTCATCGAGAACGGCGTGTACTCTGCCGGCGGAAAACCGTTCATATTCGGGGTGCCCGCGATATGCGACGGCATAGCCATGGGTCACTACGGGATGCGCTACAGCCTCCCTTCACGAGAACTTATTGCTGATGAAGTCGAGTCTATGGCTGGCGCACACGCGCTCGACGGGCTTGTGCTCCTAACCAACTGCGATAAGATAACTCCCGGAATGCTGATGGCAGCCGGACGCCTTGACATTCCCGCGATAGTGGTCACTGCGGGACCCATGCTGGGAGGCTACTTGAACAACAAGAGGCTCAGCCTCGTGCGCGACACGTTCGAGGCTGTCGGCCAGTACCAGGCAGGGAAGCTTAAGGCCGACGAGCTGGAGGCCTACGTGTGCGAGGCGTGCCCCGGCGCAGGAAGCTGCCAGGGAATGTACACTGCGAACACTATGGCGTGCCTGACTGAGGCGATGGGCATGTCTCTGCCAGGCTGCGGGACCGCGCTGGCGAACTCAGCCCGGAAGAAGAGGATCGCATTCAAATCCGGTGAACGGATTGTAGAACTGGTGAAGAAAGATCTGACGACGCGAAAAATCATCACAAAAAATTCAGTATACAATGCGATAGTTGTTGATAACGCTTTGGGTGGGAGCACCAACACCGTACTCCACCTTCCCGCGATAGCCTACGAGGCGGGAATCCCATTCAACATCGAATTATTCGACAAGGTCAGCAGGAAGACGCCGCACATATGCAACATGCGGCCCGGCGGAGAGTCGTTCATGGAAGACTTGGACCGTGCGGGCGGAATACCGGGGGTGTTGAAGAGGCTTTCAGGCAAGATAAGGCCTAACCAGACATGCTCTGGGAAAAACATAAAGAAGATAGCCTCAGAGGCGGTCATCCATGATGAAGACGTCATAAGGCCGCCGTCCAATGCATACCACAAGCAGGGGGGGATGGCGATACTCAAAGGCAATCTCGCGCCCGACGGAGCGGTAGTAAAGCAGAGCGCAGTCTCCCCGAAGGCCATGAAGATGACTGGTAAGGCCAGGGTATTCGACCTGGAGGAGGACGCGATGAAGGCCATACTCGCCAGGAAAATCAAGCCAGGGGATATTGTGGTCGTGAGGTATGAGGGCCCTGCCGGAGGACCTGGCATGCGGGAGATGCTGAGCCCCACAGCAGCGATAGCGGGCATGGGATTGAGCGAGACCGTCGGACTCATAACAGACGGCAGATTCAGCGGCGGAACACGGGGGCCGTGCATAGGCCACATAAGTCCGGAGGCCGCGGCATGCGGTCCGATAGCATACATACGGGAAGGCGACAGGATACGGATAGACATCCCCGGCAGGAGGCTCGACCTGCTGGTGTCAGAGAAGGAGATGGAGTCCAGGGAAAAAACCTGCAAAATCCGTAAGACCAAGGCGAAGGGGTGGCTCCTCAGATACAGTAGGATGGTGTCGAGCGCAGACAAAGGAGCGGTATTAGAATAACGCTACCTCCTCCGTCGCTTAGGCTTCTTTTTCTTCTTAGGCTTGTCCCTACGCCCACTGGAGGCTCCGCCCCCACCGCGGGAGATATCCTCTTCTGGGATTATCTCCCTGTCTGGCCGCAGCGACTGGTCTAGGTTGTACTTCATCCTCGGCTCGTCCAGCAGGATCTCCTCCTCTATGAGGGCGTCTTCAAGCAGCCTGTGCAACTGTTCCCTAGTGAATTCCTTCTGCCCCATTATGCCGGGCAGGCCTTCATATTGTATCCTGATTCTCCCGTGAGCGTCCAGCTCCCGCTTCATGTCTCTGGCGCGGAGTCCGCCGATGCCCGCAATCCTCTGCAGCTGCCGGTCCCTTTCGAGACGCCCAATCAGATAGCTTTCAGGAACCTGCTTGCCGTCCTCACGCATCTGCTTTCTCACAAACGCTTTCGTAAGCTCTATGGAAGCCCGGGCTTCAGTGCTGATGCGGGCCAGCCTGCCGCGCGGGCTCCTGACACGCTCGACAACAGCGCGTGCCGTTGCCGCCCCAAGCATGCCTTCAGCCAGCTCCTCGAAATGCCTTCCAGAGTAATACTCGTCCTCAGACATTCCAGCGCTGGCAGCAATGCCAGTCATGTTGCCAAGCCACTTGACCACCAGCGGCCGGCACTGATATCGGTTCTTCACGTCTATGAAGCTCTGGGAGTCGATGATGCCGCCGTAGACGCTCATGTTGTCTTCAGTATCCTGCTCCATCATCACAGTCAGCCCCTGGCCGAGGCATATCCCAAGGTTCTTTCCCACAGTCCTGTTGAGCCGGGCTAGATAAAGTCCCTTGCCTTCCTCACTGTAGTCGGCGTTCGGGTCGCCTGACGCAATCACGTTCTCCTGCTTGATGAACTCCTTGAACTCGTGGGTTGGCTGGCCTGGACTGCCTCCCCTGCACAATGACTTCAGCCGTAGCGTGTGGTCGAGGATCACCCTCACAGCCATTATGGTCTGCTCGCACACCATCCTGGTGGGCCCGCCGCATGCGGCATCAACATCCACTTTGCTCAGGAATGGCACGTACCCCATTAGTATGCCAGACATCTCTGCGCCCTCAGCCCACAGGTTGTGGTCGCGTTCAATACCCTTCTCCTCCGAATAGATTCCGCCCGTCGGACTCTTGTCGAAGAACTCGTGGTGTACGTCAAGGAGTATGCCCGACTTGCCCGCATACTCCGGTCGCTGGCAGAAGGCGACGCCCTTGTCGGACGTCACACGCTGTTCCCTCGCGTCCCCGGTCTCGAGTATCACGTCACCCAACTGCAGGTCCACCGTCCCATCATCATTCTGGCGGTTGGCGTGGTACACATACTTCATGACGCCCACACCCTTGAACTGTACTGCAATACCCTCAAACATTTTTGCGGGAGCATTAGGTTCACTGCTTAATGCCGATACGACACTTTTGAACATTGAAGTCTCAATCCTCCGCCTCCTGTAGGTATCCCAGTCCAATCCCTCATTATCCTGCTGCCACGCAGCCCTCATATGCTGTTCAATAGCCTGCTCGAACTGCTGGGCTGCCCCCGGACCGCTGTTGATTTTGACTATACCCTTCAGACGGTCTAGGCCGACGCAAGCCCACCCGCCGTCATGGGTCTTGAATGCTGGTATCTTAATCTTTGCGGGAAGGAGAAGGCTTCTGCCTCCGACACTGAATCCGGGGTGGGTGGCTTCACTGCCGTCAGGCTCCCGGATGATCTCGAAACCCAGTTTCCGCATCTTCTCAGGGTCCTGCGTGATGTCCTCCCCGTTGACGTGTATGCCTCCCATCAGTGGGAGGACTATGCTATCCTCGTCTTCAATAAAAGGCTGGAAGAGTCCATTGCCGCCTGACGCCATCTCCCATTTTTTCCCCCTGCAACGCAGGAACCGGAAGTCCCTGCAAGCCAATGGCATGACGTATCCCGCAGCGTGAAAATGGTTGTCTCGCATGGTGAACCCGCCGAGACCATGCCTGCCCAACTCCATTATATCCTCGTCAGGGAGAATCGATTCTGGTTGGTGGAATATCAGGCGCCTCGCGTTCGGCGATGCCTCATGCGCATGCATCCGGTTCTCCTGTATCCGTTCGCTGGGCTGGCCGAATATTCCGAGACAGTCTATCTGCTGTAGTACTGTGGAGTCTGCCTGGGGGTTAACCCTCCGTATATCAATGTTTGGCTGCGGCATCTTGGATTGTGTTACCTTGTATCGCGTGTTGTATGAACCATTGGGTGTGTCCCTCGGGTATAAGCCCGTCAGCTTCAGCGCGGTTTAATGCAGGCAGGTACACGCGCTCTGTCTCGCGCGGGTCTATGCTGCTCCACGGGTAAGTGCCGTTCTCGACCTGGCATATGTAGGCCCACTCGCTCTCATACCTCCTGGTCCTCGACAGGCCTGGAGCCCTTAACTCAGGGTTCATCTCCCGGAGTACTGCTGGCTTCTCTATGCCGTCATCGAGCATGCGGCCGATGGTGACTGCCTTGATCATCTGGTTGTATCTCCTCAGCTGGCGTGCGTTCAATCCTTCACGGTGAGTGCCGAGTATGAGCCTGCACAGGCCTCTATCAAGGTAGGGTGATACGCCCGCTTCAGCAGCCTGCTGTTCAGCATCCTCCTGAGCCTTCATCGCCCTGATTCCCGCCGGAGTGAGGCGGGCGGTCTGGCTTCCCACACCCTCGACTCTGATGAGGCCGTCAGTCGCCATCCTCACAAGACCAAGATTCACCGCGCCCTCGTTGAATGGAGCCCACTGCCGGCCGTATACTCTGCCAGCCTTCCGGGTGGTGTGGAATAGCGACGACGTGGATTGGGGGCCGTCTTCGTGCAGCTTACGGAGGATCCAGAAGTCCACGTTGTCGTTGGGAAGTCCTCCGTAAGTATAATAGTGTGCCGCGTGTATGTATCTGTTGGAGACTTCCGCACCCATCATGGAGTCCTGGGGATACCTGTCGACGAGCCCCATCCACTCGAGCACCCCGCACGCCCTGCCCACCAGGCCGAGCACGTACTGCCTGTCTTTCCCTGACCCAGGGTCCTTATCGAACCTATGGAAGTAGTCGAGTTCCTCGGCTATCTCGGCGGTGGTCCACGGACCTCCCTGAGGCCTTTCAAGCAGAAGCCGGTGAACGTCGGTGAGGCAGTTCTGGGTTATGACGTCAGCCCATGATTTGACTGAACCGCTTATGACTTCCTGGGGTAGTGTCACAGCAGCGTTGAATGCGTTGAGCAAGTCCGTCCTCCGGGGCTTGTCCCTCCCGTAAGCCTCCTTAATCACCTGGCCGCTGGAATCGGTCTCATATATTATGACAGGGTTGCCTCGTGAGTCGGTGACTACCGGGCCGTCAGCCCTGCGCTCGTACTCGTATGGCTCTGTCCCATAGCGCATGGCGCATGCGCCGATGAACTCTGGGACTACGAGCGGCCGGGCGCCGGCATCACGAAGGCCTTTGAGTATCCTCTCCTTCTGAAGGAGGAGTTCCGGGTTCTTGCGCATTGGTTCGCCACGCTTCCACTTCCCGATGTCAGCGCCAACCGTGTTCAACTCCGCTTCAATCCGGTCTCTCACGTCAGAACCCCCCTCCTCGTATATCCTAGTCAGGCTTTCAAGCTGGGCGTGCCTGCCCACCCGAGAGGATCGGACTAGGTTGAATGCGCGTTCAAAGCCGACGACTCCGATGCTGTCCAGCCGAAGCTGAACTTCCTGTGGGGCGCCCTTCAACTCGGCCTTCATGCCTTCGCGCTCGGACTGTTGTACGCGCCGTTCATCACGCTCGCGTATGAAGCGGCGGCGGTCTATCAGCTGGGGGTCAGATATTTCCGAGTCAATCATGCGTTCAGCAGCACTGGCCCTCCGGATGGTCCGTCCCATAGAGAAAATAGGGAATCAGGAGGGTAAAAGCTTTTTACCGGGTATTCACATAGAATGTACACTCCAATAGGGTGATGTGTTATGAAGATGCTGCTCATAGTGTGCGACGGGATGGGGGACCGCCCCTGCAAGGAACTAGGCGGGAAGACACCACTGGAGGCCGCTAAGACCCCTAACATGGACAAGCTGGCTGCCCAGGGCATGAATGGACTGATGGACACGATAAGTGCTGGCGTGAGGCCTGGCAGCGACACATCGCACCTGGCTTTGTTCGGATACGAGCCTGAGAAATACTATTCCGGACGCGGTCCTTTCGAGGCTGCTGGGATTGGCATGGAGTTGAAGCCCGGTGACATCGCGTTCAGGGTGAACTTCGGTACCGTCGACAATGACATGGTGGTGGCTGACCGGCGTGCCGGCAGGATCGACGACGTCACAGAGTTATGCAAGGCTGTGGACGGCATGGAGGTTGACGGCATAAAATTCATGGTTAAGGCTGGTACGGGATACCGTGCCGGACTCGTTATGCGTGGGAAGGACTTGAGCTACTGCATCTCTGACTGCGACAGCCATGAGGCTGGCGCGAAGGTGCTGAAGGTGGAGCCTTTGGATGATTCACCGCAGGCGAAGAAGACTGCGGACGCGATGAACAGGTTCCTCGCGAAGTCGCACGAGCTGCTGAAGGACCATCCCATCAACCAGGAGAGGAAGGATGCGGGACTGCCTGAAGCCAACTTCCTGCTGGAGCGTGGTCCGGGAGCCCTCGGCCAGGTGCCCTCGATGAAGGAGCGGTTTGACGTAAAGGCAGCGTGCGTCGCGGGCGCTGGATTATACAAGGGAGTAGCTAAGGTAGTCGGCATGGACTTGTACCATCCTAAGGGGGCTACCGGCAAGAAGGATACCGACGTGAAGGCGAAGGTCAGCAAGGCTATGGAGCTTCTTGAAGGCGACTATGACTACGTGTTCATGCACGTGAAGGCGACGGACGTGTTTGGCCACGACGGCGACGCGGTAGGTAAGAAGGGGTTCATCGAGAAGATTGACGAGGCTTTGGCGCCACTACTAGGCCTGACTGACACTGTCGTCGCAATAACCGCAGACCACAGCACGCCATGCTCCATCAAAAACCATTCCGGGGATCCTGTGCCACTGCTGATATGGGGTCCTGACGTGCGGGTTGACGATGTGACAGAGTTCGGCGAGAGGCCGTGCGGGAAGGGCATAATACACCGCATCCAGGGCATAACCCTGATGGCGGAGCTGATGAGCCAGACGGCGAGAAGCCACATCTATGGGGCATGATAAGGGTAGTAGTCATTAAGGAGGGCGTTAAGAACCGTGAGTTGCGGGGTAAGATTGTCCACCGTGAACCTGTCTCATCCAGCGTCACTCTGATAAGGACTAACGTTAACATCATCGTCGACACCGCCTGCAGGGGCGATGCGAATATTATTCTTGAGGGATTGTCGGCGCAGGGTCTAGAGCCTTACGACGTAGACTATGTCATCAACACGCACTGGCATCCGGACCACACCTCCAACAACCACTTGTTCAGTAAAGCCAGGATTATCATAGGCGAGTCCACGTGGATGCCTGGCGTGAACACGAACCATGGCTCATGGGAGGATGAGGTTGATGGGATGGATGGAGTCAGGATAATAAGGACTCCAGGCCACGTCCCAGAGCATATTTCAGTGATAGCGGAATCGGATAGGAGGTACGTTATGGCCGGCGACGCGTTCTATGAGAAGGACTTGAGGGAGGGGGGAGTCCCGAAGACCAACAGTAGCATAGGGAAGTTCAAGGAAAGCGCGTTGAGGATACTGGAGGAGGCGGACGTCATAATCCCAGGCCACGGCAGGGTGATCGAGCTGGATGAAGAGTCCAGGAAGGAGTTCATAAGGCTGGTTCACGGGTTGGGCTGATTCTTCTGCTTCTTGGCGGAATCCCATAGCTTCTTCAGCAGCGGGCTTCTGCCGTCCCGCTTCATGTCGTCAAAATCCTTTTCAGACAGGATGATGACGTTGCTCCCGTCCTTTATCACGTAATTCCCGGATTCACGGTCGTAGTACAAGTCCATCCCTACTCCAGGTAAATTATTTCATTGGGGTAATAAATCAAAGCTTCTTGGACTTCAGGAGAAGCGAGTTCGTGACCACGCTCACAGAGCTGAATGCCATGGCTGCGCCAGCCATTATGGGGCTCAGAAGCCAGCCGGTGAACGGGTACACCACCCCAGCCGCAATGGGTATGCCGAGGGCATTGTAGAACAAGGCCCAGAACATGTTCTGCCGTATCTTGCTCATGGTGAACCTGCTCAGTCTGGCGGCCTTGACAACATCCAGGGGATCATCCTTCATCAATACTATCTGGCCGCTCTCCATTGCGACGTCCGTTCCGGACGCCATGACTATCCCGACGTCCGCCTGGGCTAGCGCGGGCGCGTCGTTTATCCCGTCGCCGGTCATCGCAACGATCTTGCCGTCTTCCTGGAGTTTTTTCACGTAGGTGACCTTGTCTTCTGGAACAACTTCAGCGAATACGTTCTCTATGCCAAGCTTTTCTGCCACAGCCTTTGCGGTGCGCGTGTTGTCGCCGGTTATCATGTAGACTTCAACACCCATCTTCCTTAGCCTGTCGACGGCATGCTTGGAGGAATCCTTTAGCGTGTCCGCCAGCGCAATCAATCCGGCTAGAGTAGAGTCGACGGACAGTGCGACAACAGTCTTCCCCTCATCCTCGAGGGAGTGTATCTGGGACTCGTATCCGGTGATATCAATGTTGTGTTCGCTCATGAATCTCCTGCTCCCCATCAGTATCCTCCTGCCGTCAACCAGTCCGGTGACGCCGTGTCCTGGAGAGTCGAATTCGGTTGCGTCAGAGAACTCGATGTTGTTCGCGCTAGCGTGTTTCAGTATCGCCTCGGCGAGCGGGTGTTCTGAGGTCTTCTCTAGGCTCGCCGCGTAGGAGAGGACTTGTGAGTCACTCAATTCCCCCAGCGCGATAACGTCAGTGACCTCTGGCTCTCCCTTGGTGAGTGTGCCGGTCTTGTCAAAGACTACTGCATCGACTTTGTGGGCGGTCTCCAACGCCTCACCGCCCTTGATGAGTATGCCCTCCCCAGCACCCTTGCCTATGCCCACCATTATGGCGGTCGGGGTTGCGAGCCCCAGCGCACAGGGGCATGCTATGACTAGGACCGAGACGGCGATGACGAGCGCGAACGTGAAGGACTGCCCTAGGATGAAATACCATAGGGAGAATGCGGTTATCGCGATGAGGATTATGGCTGGCACGAAATAGCTTGACACGACGTCAGCGAAACGCTGTATCGGTGCGCGGGAGCCCTGCGCGTCTTCGACGAGTTTTATTATGTGCGCGAGGGTTGTGTCAGACCCCACCTTGGTTGCCTTGAATTTGAAGCTGCCTGACTTGTTTATCGTCGCGCCAATCACGCTGTCTCCCTCGTTCTTCTCTACTGGAATGCTTTCACCTGTTATCATGGATTCGTCGACGCTCGACCTGCCTGACACTATGACGCCGTCTACCGGAATCTTCTCCCCCGGCTTGACGATTATTATGTCTCCGACGACGACTTTTTCCGCTGGAATCACCTGCTCGACTCCGTCGCGTAGGACTGTAGCGTTCTTGGAGCTCAAGTCCATAAGCTTCCGTATTGCCTCCCCTGTCCTGCCTTTAGCCCGGTCCTCCAGGTACTTTCCGACCAATACAAGGGTTATCAGCATGGCAGACGTCTCGAAGTACTGCTCTCCAGCATTTCCAATGAGCATGACCGCTAGGCTGTAGAAGTATGCCGCACTTGTGCCAACGGATATCAGCGTGTCCATGTTGCTGGTCTTGTTCTTCAAAGCAGCCCACGCACCCTTGTAGAACCTCCATCCTGCTATGAACTGTATGGGAGTCGCCAGTAGGAACAGTAGGTATACCCTGTGGGGGAAGTGCATGAAAACCATGCCCAGCAGGAATGCGGGTATGGCGAGCGCTATGCTGAACAAGAGCATTTTCCTGGACTTCTCAATCTCCCTCTTCTTCTCCAGTTCGTCGACACTCTTGTCGGCTTCAGTGGACACCCTAGCGTCATAGCCGAGGCTCTTCACCACCCCCAGGATACTGGTTGTGTCGACTTTTGACTCGTCGTATTCGACCTGAGCCTTCTCTGCTGAAAGGTTCACGTTAGCGTTTAACACGCCATCAGTCTTGTTCAGCTTCTTCTGTATGAGGGTTGAGCAGCTCGCGCAGTGCATGCCCGTGACTTTCAAGGTAGTCTTCTTCATCCTAGAAAAACCTCCCGCCAAACTCTATGTCGGATTTCCTTATTACAATATTGCCGTCTTCCATATAATGCGGCAGGTGGGCTGGCCAGCATCCGCCGCCCATGTTCTTCTCCCCCAAGTCGTCTATCCTGAATCTCCTCCCGCATTTTATGCAAGCAACGTCAGTTCCTTCCTGCCTGTATCCCAGACTGCCACCGCACACTTCACACGCGTCGAACGCTACACGCGGCTTGCCGTCACTACCCTCAACGACGATGTATCTTATGGTTGTGGGACCGAGGCTATACGTGTATTTCCTCACCTGGGTTGACACTTCAGACAAGGGTATCCTAACTACGCTATCGTCAAGATTCTCACCCGCATTAGCTGGCTGTCTCACAGTAGTCTGTGTTGTGTAGCCTCCGGCATCTCCTGCGGGGGATGATGTCGCCAGGTAGGCTAATGCTATCCCGACTAATGCCACCGCCAGTAATATATGATTTTGTCTCACAGTCACCTGATTCTTTGCATTCTTTTTTGCCATATTAATCCACCTCCGTACCATTGAAGTTCGATGGGAGTTCGCATATTGCCGCTCCCTCGCTTGACTTGCACTGCCCTTCCTCCGCCTTTTTCTTGCACTGGGGGCATACCTTGTCGAACTCGCCCTTCGCTATCATGTCGTCGCACCTACACTTCCCGTCCCCCCATATCCAATGGCCTAGAAAGCACATGTCGCACGGCGGGTCTATGCAGCAACGGTATTCACCGTCCGTCTTCTGCTCTGCTATGAGGGTGTTCATCTCCCCTATCACGCCCGCACGCCTTTCCTCGAAGGACTGTTGGGTGGCGAACACAATGCTTGAGACCGCGGCGATTAACGTTACCAACGCTATTCCAGACACGGCAACCCATTTTTTATCCATCATCACCCACCGATTTTCGAGTCTATTATCCTGCTAAACGTTTCGACAGGCTGGGCGCCGACAATCTTCTCCCCTTCTATGAAGAATGTGGGCGTGCCCGTTACGCCAAGCCTGGAGGCCTCGTTAATCTGTTGTTTTACCAGGCTTTTCTTCGCTCCGGAGTCGAGGCATTCGTTGAATGCGTCGGTGTCAAGATCCAGTTCGCCTGCAATGGTCTTTAGCGTGGTGGCGCGCCCGATGTCAACACCCCTGCCGGAGTCTTCGAACAGGCGGTCGTGGTACTCCCAGAATCGTCCCTGGTCTCTCGCGCATTCCGATGCTTCGGCTGCAGTGTCAGCTCCCTGATGGAATGACAGTGGGAAGTGCTTGTATAGTACTTCTATCTTGTCGCCGTACTTCTCCTTCAGGACACCCACGTTTTCTGCGGCTCTCCCGCAGTACGGGCACTTGAAGTCGCTGTACTCTGTTATCCGTACAACGCCAGGCTTTACAGGCATGTCTTGCGCAATCGCGTTCGATGTGATGCTTGACCCTGCATACGAGTATAGCGCAACCGCGGTCAAAGCGACTGCCACCATCCATATAGCGTATTTTCCTTCAATCATTTTTATTCATCCTCCGCAGCCGCAGCCGCAGCCTCCGCCACCGCAGCCTCCGCCGCATGAGCCACCACCTGAAGTTAATGGAACTGCCTCCAACTCCTTTTGGGCGTCTATTGGAGTGTCAACGCCGATGTCGTCCTTAACGACGAATACCCCGGGTATCATGCCCATCCAGCAGCTCCAGGGTATGGTGCCCTCTTCTGTTGGGGTGAACTCTATCGTCTGCAGGCCGGGCTTTATGTCGAACTTTAATCCGAGCTTCGGCACCTGAATCGCGTTGTTGCAGCCGTTTATCTCCTTGCCGTCTATAATCCACCTTACTGGAACGCCCTTCTTAAGCAGGAACTTGTCTGGGTTCCAGCCGTAGCGGGTCACTTCCATTCGGATCTCTTGGTATCCTGTAGCATCGAGTGTTACAGGCTCTATTGAGGCTGTTGCAGTGTCCTCGTATGCTTCAGCGGATACGAGGACCGTGTTAACGTCGTATCCGGTCCCTGTCAAAGCGAGGCCCCTGTTCAGCATTACCAGTCCGAGGAGTATGACTACGACGCCCGAATACCTTACGATCCTGTGGGTCAGGCTAGAGCTGAGCACTGAGGCTAGGACTCCGAATCCCAGTAGGACTGGGAGAGTGCCCAACCCGAATGCAGCCAGGTATAGGGCCCCATAGTAGGCGCTTCCTGACGCTGCCGCGAAGATATAGATTGCCTGCAGGGGGCCGCAGGCAATCATTAATCCGTTGAGCAGTCCTATTGCCATTGGGCTTCTGCCTCTGGCGCCAGTGATTTTCTTGCTTATGAATCCTGGCGTCTTCAGCCGGAACCTGCGGAACCATGTGAATATGTTCAGCATGTTGAGGCCGAATAGTATCAGGAATGCTCCCGCCAGCACTGCGGCCATCCCGCGCATTAGTGGCGTGAATGTTATCAGCGATCCGATGAATCCGAATATTGCGCCGATTATCGCGTATGATGCTGTCTTTGAGAGTCCGTATGTCAGGTGCGACCTTAGGTTCACTCCGCTGTCTTTTGTGGTGTATCCTATCACGAATCCGCCGCACATTGCGATGCAGTGGAATCCGGTAAGCAGTCCTATTGTGAACAATAGCAGTAGTGACGTGTTCTGGTCTAGGATTGGCATGGAGTATCCCGCGAAGTTCTCGTATAGCACGTAGGCGCCCATTAGTATTACTATAGCGCCTAGTAGTAGTGTTATCGACTTTATCTTGCCTTCCTTTTGTTCAGGCTTTGTCTTGCACTCGTATCCCTTTGACCCTATCTTCTCGAATATTTTGTCTATGCTGGTCTTCCGTGTGTCGTATGTTACAGTGCCTTTGCCTTTCACGTAGTCTGCTTTTATCTCTGTGACTCCCTTGATCTTCCTTGCTTCCCTCTCTATTATTGTGCTGCAGCTTGCGCACTCCATGAAGTCGATGTTGAAGTCGACTGTCTTCTTACTCATCCTCAACCACCTTGTATCCTAGCTCTGTTATGGCAGACTTGACTTTCCCCAAGTCCAGGGGGCCGTTATGGCGTATTCTTACTGTGCCGTCGCTGTGGCTGGCTGTTGCCTCTATTATGCCGTGTATTTCCTTCAGGTCTTCTTTTACCAGCATCTCGCAGCTCTTGCAGTGCATTCCGTTTACCCTGATTTTTGTCTCATCCATTTGTTCACCTGTTGCATGGTATTCGCTGAAACAGTATAAGGACATATGGTGGAAACTAGTTTCAGCCGCCCGAAAAATAATATACAATAGTGATTAAGTATGTATTATATACTTAAATGCGTTGTGGTTACCGTGTTGAAACCAGCGTATTCAAAAGCGGATCATGACCAGAAGCATCTTGAACCTTTTGACCGCATTAAGGGCATGAGGCCTGTCCTTCGGCATTATTATCATCTCGCCCCTGGCGACGTTATTAGATAAACCAGATATGATGACCTCTGCCTCACCATCCAGGACATAGACGAGAGCGTTGTAGGGGGCGGTATGCTCGCTGAGGCCCTGACCCACGTCAAAAGCGAAGACCGTAACGGTCCCATTCTCGTTCCGGACTATCTCCCTGCTGACCACCGAACCGGACTGGTATTCGACGAGGCCTTCAATCCCATATACTTTGCCGGTTATATCGTCCATCATCACACCCTAGTCTGAGACCCATTCCTCAGCCAGTATCTTGCCCTGTATGCCCACCATAACGTGCTTTAACGGGATCTTCCTGCCCGCATCTTCGACCGCTTTCTGTGCTATGCGTAATAGCCCACTGCAGCATGGGACCTCCATGGTCATGACTGTGAGCGTGTTTATCCGTGCGTCGTCTATCATGGACTTTATCTTGTCCACATACACTTCCAGCTCGCTGTCAAGCTTGGGGCAGGCTATGGCAAGGCCCTTACCCTTCAAGTAGTCCTTGTGGAAGTCTGCCAGAGAGTATGCGACGCAGTCGGCGGCCAGCACCACATCCTTTCCCTGGAAGTATGGCGCCAGAGGGTGCACGAGGTGCAGTTGAACCGGCCATTGGCGCAGCTGTGATTGCCGGGAGCCGGATTCATCTGCACCATCCGGAATGCTAGAGAAGTCCATCATCCTTGAGCCAGGACATCCGCCGGGCGATGAAGCGCACGGTATCTTACCCTCGAGGTCTGGGACTCTGATTCCATTATCCTTCAGGTATTCCACAGCCTGATTGTAGAAGCCGGTCTCGCCATGGTCCTTCAGGTGTGCCATGTGTGCTTTTATTGTGTTGGGTCCTGCTCTGACTATGTTTTCCATGACTTTTTTCTCGTCATATGGTTCTGCCTCGCGCTCCTCTATCTTGATGGCTCCTTCAGGGCAGTGTCCTATGCAGGCGCCGAGGCCGTCGCAGAATAGGTCGCTTATTAGCCTGGCTTTGCCGTCTATCATCTGGAGTGCGCCTTCTGGGCAGTTGGGTATGCATAGCCCGCATCCTGTGCACTTGTCCTCGTCTATCCTGATTATCTTTCGTTTCACCACTCATCCTCCAGGTGCTTGCATATCTTCTTTGCGTGGAGTATGCCGCATGTCTTGAGCTTCTCCTCGTATTCTTCCATGTACTTTTCCATGTGGTCGATTATGGGCAGTAGGTATTTCCCGTCCAGGCGGTATATCCTGTTTCTCCCGTCCTTCTCGCAGTTGACGAATCCCCACGCGTGCAGGTACCTTAGGTTGTGGGATATTCTGCTCTGCTCGAACCCTGTTTTCTCGCAGATTTCAGAGACGTTCATTGGTTTGTTTCGCAGCAGGTGGATTATGGTGAATCTCGTTGTGTTCGAGAACGCCTTAAAGAAAAGTTTGTATGACAATTCATTCATATGTAATTATTTTCATATAACTATTTAAGCAGTATAGTAACCAAAACGGTGACATACAGTATTAATAAAAGAGGCATTATTATGAAATTATTGTCATATGACATACATTGTATTTTAAATGAATATATAATCATATGATGATATAGACATATTATATTATATGGACACATTTTATATAGTATAACATAATATTATATTTTATATGAACATGGGTGTTTCTGACTTGTACTTAGCGTATTCACCAGGGAACTGGGCCTGCATGTTAGCCTCCTCCTCCCTGGCGAGGTTATAGTAGGTCCAAGCCAGCACAGGCCACATCAGGACTGTGAGTATGGTGGGCCAGTGTATTATCCAGCCGAATGTGACTAGTATCATGCCCACATACTGTGGATTCCTGGAGTACTTGTATATACCGTCGGTCACCAGACCACCCAGGGAAGAGTAAACCTTATACCACCCCAGGACTATCAACAGCAGGCCGAATACCGTTATGGCCCCTCCGACAATCATCATCGTGGGCAGCATGAAGTCAACGCCCATGAAGCTAACGCCAATAGCGTATGCCGGCCTGTAGTCCACCTCTATGGCGCCAAGGTAGTTGGCTACAAAGTATGCAGTCAATGGGAAGCCGTACATCTCCGCGAACAACGCTATTATGAAGGCGGCGTATATGTTCCTGGACCTCCAGTTAACACGCTTCTTGAACCTTAGCAGGCTGAGGAAGAGCAGGAAGAAGGCTATGTTCACGAGGGCTATGTCCCACCTGCCGGTGAGTATGCTTGGCAGGCCCTTCCCGCCCATTAGGAATAAGGCATGCCTGACTGCCGATGGCAGCAGCGTCAGGCAGAAGAAGGCTAACACCGTCAGGTAGATTATCCTTATCTTTTTCAACCTAGATATGTATCGCAGGATATGCTAAAAACTCACGCGAGCGCCCACTCAGCGACAACGGGAAGTATCACGTATAGCACTATCATGGTGAACACCACGTAGGTTAGTATGCTGATTATGACGAGCGTCTTCATCTTCTTCACGTCGCTTATCCTGCATGACCCGCCACACCGTTTCTTGATGTTGAAGTAGAGTGAGGCCAGTAGGAATGCTGAGCCGCCGTGATGAAGAAGTACTTGTATTTGGGTATGGCCAATGCTGCGGTGATGCTGCCGACACCCATCATGCTGAACGCCACCGCAAGTATCAGCGGTAGTGTGCAGCAGCTTGACGCTATTAAGCTTGCCTTGAACCCCAGTAGTATGCCCTTGAAATCCATTTTTACGCTATTTTATCTCTGTGTCATTGAGTAGTGTCGCCTCTCCATTCGCACCCGCAAGCTGTATTATGCGGTCCAGTTCGACGAGGCGCGGGTCGTATATGATCCAGCTCGTCTTCTGCGCGTAGCTCATGCTCTTTGAGATTACGCCGGCCTCGTTCTGCAGGTTCCTGGCGACAGCTGGAACGCAACTGGGGCAGAAGAAGGTTATGTCAACATATGCCTGCCGGTAGCCCTTACCAGAGTATTTCTCCATGTAGTAGGGTATTGTCGTCCCCGTGGAAGTGGGGGTAGACGTTGATGAGGGGGTGCTTGATTCGATGTCTTCTACAGCGGGGGGCGTGGTTGTCTGCGTCGTTGGTGTGGGTTTTATGGTTGTTGTGGTCGATTCGGTAATGGAGGGCATCATACTAGTAGATGTTGTAGGCGTGGTTTGCAGCGGGTTTACTTGGCTTTGCGCGTCGCCTAGGTATGTTGCTGCATAGACTATTCCCGCCGCAAAGAGGACTAGGAATGCTGTGGCTAGGAACACCGTGTTCTCACCCAATCCGCCGCGGTTTTCAACGCCATTCAGTTTTCCAAGACCCATTTTTGATGAATAGGAGGGTATGATAAAAAGAAGAAAATGTTATTTTTCTGGTCCTTTTTAGCAACAACCTGGCCCCATCACAGCACCTCCTTAAAGTTACTTTTTAATACCAGTATCTAATGGATAGTATATTATTTAAAGAGTATGGTAACTGGGAGGATACTTTGCTAGGATGGGTGGTAAGCGGATTAAGGATTTGCCGGGGGAATACTGTCCAGTAAGGCAGACGATTAAACTGTTGGGTAAGAGGTGGACTATACTAATCATAAAGGAGATATACTACAGCAGCAGGCACAGGCTCGGCTTCATGGAATTGCGTAAGATGCTGGGCGACGTGAGCGCTAAGGTCCTTTCAGAGAGGCTTAAGGAGATGGTGGAGGATGGTCTCGCCAACAGGAGGGTGGATTCGAGCGCCAAGCCGGAGAGGGTCTACTACACGCTAACAGGGAAGGGCAAGGACGCCTGCAAGATCGTGGAGGAGATGAGGGAGTACGGGCTCCACTGGGGGGATAGGAAGACCTACGACTGCAGCAAGAAAGACTGCGAGCTCTGCGTTAAGGAGCGGGAATCCAGGATAAGAGAGCACGCATGAGAAGATGCGTGCGGAAGAATACATGCCAGTCAATCCTTGATGACCACTATGTTTGTGAGGCCGCGTCTCCTGCGTTCCACCATCATACGAGACTCTAGTTTGTCGAGTATCCGCGTGACCTTCACCTTGGATAGCCCAGTCTTCTCGACTATCTCGCTTTGGAATAGCGTGCCATCCGACTCCATAAGCAGCGTGAATACCACCTTCTCGTCGGCGTCGAGGGTGCTGAGTTTTTCAGACCACTTTTCCTTCCGGTCCGATGTTGTGGCAGGCTCCTTCTTCGCGAATATGTATATGCCGATGAATAGTAGGATGAATACTGCTATGAACCCGAGGTAGAATGTTGCGGGAGTATCATAGTGGACCATGTTGCAGGTGTCGCCGCACGTGCAAGAGCTCTGGCTCAGCTCGTTCAGCATGTTCAGGAACGATACCAGCAGGTATGACACCGCTAACGCAAGGGCTATGAGCAGTCCGCCGACCATCCTGTTGCTGATCTTCCTGTCCATCATAGTGCCGCCATTGATATAACACGTTAGTGCTTAAATCCTTTCAACGATTGTTAATCCATCGCTCTTGTCTATGATCCTTAGACCGCGTTTCGCGAGTTCACCGCGTATGCGGTCTGATTCCGCCCAGTTCTTCTCGTCACGGAGGCGCTTACGGCGCTCTATCAGCTCCTCTTCGACGTCAGTCAGCGTAACACCGTCTTCAACTAGGTTCAGTCCTATGACTCCAGCTAGTTCGTCGAGTATTTCAATCGACTTTCTGAGGGATTCCCTTGAGTCCGTTCCCCCCGGCAAGAGCGTGTTTGAGTCCTTGACTGCAGTGAATATCCGGGATATCGCCTTTGGCGTGTCGAAGTCGTCGTCCATCGCCTCGTTGAACTCTGCCCTAAATCTCTCGAATATCTCAAAAATTTTTTCACTGCCGTTTTCACTGGCGGAATCGGAAGTTGCCAACATGTTTTTCCTGAAGTTCCTTAGCCGCGAAAGAGCGCTTTCAGCTGCATGTATTTTTTCTTCCCCGTAGTCTACGGGACTCCTGTAGTGTGACTGGAGTATGAACAGCCGGAACGCGTCTTTGCTGTGTTTGTCTAGGAATTCTCTTACAGAGAGTATGTTGCCGAGCGACTTGCTCATCTTCTCTCCAGACGAGTTGAGGAAGCCGGTGTGCATCCAGTATTTCACGAACGGTTTTTTACCTGTCAACGCCTCGCTCTGCGCCACCTCGTTCTCGTGGTGTGGGAATATGAGGTCTAGCGCTCCGCCGTGTATGTCGAAGCTGTCGCCGAGATGCTTTTTCGACATGACAGAGCATTCTATGTGCCAGCCTGGCCTACCGTAGCCCCATGGACTTTCAAACCCATGTTCCCCGTCAGGCACCCTCTTCCATAGTGCGAAGTCGAGGGGGTCCTTCTTTTCAGGGTCAGGGTCTATCCGATGCCTGTTCAACTGTTCGATATCCTGGTTGGACAGCTTCCCGTAGCCGTCGGCGGACGATACGCTGAAGTATACGCTGCCGTTGACGACGTATGCGTGACCTTTGCTTATCAGGGTCTGGGCTGCGTTGATTATGTCTGGGATGGTCTCCGACACCTTCGGGTATTCGTCGGCTTTCATGAGGCCGAGAGCTTCCTGGTCTTTCAGTGCTTTTTCAGCGTATTCTCTGGATAGTTCCATCGGGTTGGTGTCGCGTTCTCTGGCCCGGTTTATTATCTTGTCGTCTATGTCCGTGATGTTTTGGATGTACCGCACCTTGTAGCCACTGTGTTTGAGGTAGCGTAGTATCACGTCGAATGCGACGTACGTCCTCGCGTGCCCGATGTGCATGTTGTCGTACACCGTCATCCCGCAGACGTATACACTGACCTTGCCTTCGCTGAGGGGCTTGAATTCCTCCAGCCTCCTGGACATTGTGTTGTATACTCGTAGGCTCATCTTAGATTTTGTTTCTTTCTTTTCGTCAACGTTTCCCAATCCCCTTTGGGGATGGGCCCCAGAAAGCTCTGCTTTCTGTGGGTCTTTCTTTTTGAAAGAAAGAAAAGGTTGAGCGAGGAGAGGGATTTGAACCCCCGTTGATGGCTTTGCAGGCCACTCCATAGCCGCTCTGGCATCCTCGCTTTCGGGGAGAGCAGGACTAGTCAACTCCGTTGCCCTAGTCCTCGCTATTGTTATTGTGTTTTTTTTATATCACCCATTCCGGTTCTTTAGTGCAGTGGTCGCAGGGGTCTATGAGGCGCTTGTAGCATCCTTCCATTATCCTTAGCCTGCCTTTAGGGCATACGACCGTCGAGTCTTCAGGTATGTCGTCGACTATGACGGACAACGCACCCACCCGCGAGTTCTTCTTTACTGTTACGGGGCCGAGTACTGTGGCGCCGACGCCGAGTATCACGTTGTCTTCTATTGTGGGGTGTCTTTTCTCACCTTTCTTGTCGCGCCACCATCCATGGCCGCCTAGGGTGACGTTGTGGTACATCATCACGTTGTCTCCGACTTCCGCTGTCTCCCCGATGACCACGCCGGTGGCGTGGTCTATGAAGAATCTTTTCCCTATCCTTGCGGCCGGGTGTATTTCAGCCCCAGTCAGGAACCTGCCAAAGTAGGAGATGGCTCGGGGTAGGATGGGCATCCCTGTTTTATGTAGGGCGTGCGCTATCCGGTAGAGTATTATCGCCTGCACTCCTGGGTATAGGAGGACCTCCAGGAATCCCACGCCCTTCCTTAATGCAGGATCCTTCTCGTAGGCTACCTTGAATACGTCAAGCATCTTCACGTTCCTCGAATAGTTTTGTCGAAAGGTATCTCTCCCCAGTGTCGGGGAGTATTACCACAACCTTCTTTCCTTCACCCAGTTTTTTCGCTACCTCTAGTGCGGCCCACGTGTTGGCTCCGGAGGATATTCCCGCGAGTATTCCCTCTTCCCTGGCGAGGCGTTCAGCAGTCTTGAACGCGTCTTCATCCTTGACTTTTATGACTTCGTCCACCAGGTCTAGGCGCATTATGTCAGGTATGAATCCGGCGCCGATGCCCTGTATCTTGTGGGGGCCTTTCTCTCCGCCGGAGAGTACGGGTGATGTTGTAGGCTCCACTGCGATGAATTTGGCTGAAGGGAGTTTTTCTTTTAGTGCGGTCGCGACTCCGGTTATTGTTCCTCCTGTTCCGACTCCCGCCACGAACGCGTCGAATTCTCCCACGTCATCCATTATCTCTTTGGCTGTGGTTTCCTCGTGGGCTTTCACGTTCGCCTTGTTCTTGAACTGTTGGGGTATGAAGACGTGGGTGTCTTGTTTGCCTAGTTCCACTGCCTTCTCAACTGCGCCGCCCATCCCCTTCGAGCCTTCAGTCAGAACTAGTTCCGCGCCGAATGCCTTCAGGATTTTCCTGCGTTCAAGGCTCATCGTGTCCGGCATGGTCAGCTTCAGCTTGTATCCTTTGACTGCAGCCACCATTGCGAGCCCGATCCCGGTGTTCCCGGACGTGGGCTCCACTATAACGCTGTCTTCTCTTAGTAGACCTTCTTTCTCGGCCGCCTCTATCATGTAGAGGGCTATCCTGTCTTTGACTGAGGAGCCTGGGTTGAATGACTCTATCTTGGCGATGACTTCAGCGCTTCCTTCAGCAGGCATTTTATGGAGCCTTACGTGTGGTGTGCCGCCTATCGTACTTAGTATGTTGTTTAACGTCATTTTATCACCTTTGGTTTTTGTTGGATGGTAAAAAAGAATTGGTTTTTTTATTTGGTTTGTCCGTGTGGGTTAATGGTGTGTGCGGGTGTCTAGACCCGACACTGGCAGGGACACGGACATGTCAGTGGGGTTCCTGCCCCTCTGAGGAGGTAAAGCAATCCAACCATTTTATTAACAATTGTTAATATTGTGACATACTAGTATAAAAACTTAACTATAGTTAATAGTATCATGGCATTACCGTGTGAGGAAGCTATATGGTACACTCTGCCCCGTATAAGGGCGGATTTGGCGAGGGAGCTCGTTAAGAACGGGATGCGGCAGAAGGATGTCGCCAGGGTGCTGGACATAACCCCGTCCGCTGTATCCCAGTATCTGCACAAGAAGCGCGGAGGTGGAGGGAGGATGCCCGCAGGGTACAGGGAGATGATTGCCAAAGCTGCTGTCGAAATCAGCGCAGACAGCAGTGATGATGTCGTCTCCAGGTTGATATGCAGGTGCTGCAGGAATGCGGCTAAACATGTCTAGTCGTTGATGAAGCCCGAGAGCGCGTTGCCGAGCGTGTTGTTGTATACTAGAAAGGCGTCGTGGCCATATGGCAGGTCTAGATTCCTGTATACCGACGGTATCCCTGATTCCGCCAGTGCGTTGAAAACCTCTTCGACCTGTTCCGGGGGGTATAGCCAGTCGGATGTGAATGAAACCAAGAGGAACTTGGATTTGGCGTTCTTGAAGAGGTCCTTCAGCTTTTTTCTCCCCCCTTCGGTGAGGTCGAACTGGTCTATCGCGTTTGTTATGTACAAGTAGCTGTTGGCGTCGAATCTCCTCACGAAACTGCTGCCCTGGTAGTTCAGGTAGCTCTGCACTTCGAACTCTGTGCTGAACTTACCGTTTCTCCGTTTTTTCCTTGCTCTCCCGAACTTTCGTTCGAAGGTCTCGTGGCTTAGGTAGGATATGTGAGCCACTTTTCTGGCTAGTGCAAGACCCTCCTTCGGCTGTCCCTTTGAGTAGTAGTCTCCTTTCCTCCATGAGGGGTCGTTTATTATGGCCTGTCTGCCGACGTCGTGCAGTGCTATGCCGAGAGGGTATTGCCGTGCGGCTGTTGCTATTGCAATCGCCTTTTCGCTTGCGTCAGGGTATCTGGCAACCCATTCGAGGACCTGCATGCCGCCCAGACTCCCTCCGACAATGCATTTTAGCCTGCTTACGCCCAGGTGTTCGACCAGCCTCTTCTGGGCGCGGACCATGTCTCCGACCGTTATTGTGGGAAAGTCAAGACCGTATGGCTTGCCTGTCTTCGGGTTTTTGGATGAGGGTCCTGTGGAGCCCCTGCAGCCGCCGATTACGTTGGAGCATATGACGAAGTATTTGCGCGTGTCGAAGGTCTTGCCCGGGCCGACCGCGATGTCGTACCACCCGTTTTTCCGGCTGTTTTTACGGTGTTTTCCTGCCGCGTGCGCGTCTCCGCTCAGGGCGTGGCATATGAGGATTGCGTTGTTTTTCTCCTTGTTGAGCCTCCCGTAGGTTTCGTACGCTATCCTCACAGGGCTGATCTTCTCACCGCTGTCCAGTGTTAGCTCGTTGAAGTCGTAGTGCTTGGTCTTCACAACCCCGAGTGATCCTTGATTCTTCGCCATGTTATATCCTGCTTAACGCCTGGTCTATGTCTGAGGTTATGTCCCCGATGTCCTCTATTCCGATAGACAATCGTATTAGTCCTGGCGTTATCCCTCCTTGTTTCTGTTGATTCTCTGTCAGCTGGCTGTGTGTTGTGCTCGCCGGGTGTATGGCGAGGCTCTTTGCATCGCCAACGTTGGCGAGGTGACTGAAGAGTTCCAGCGACTCTATGAACTTGCGTCCCGCCTTTGCGCCGCCCTTCACCTCAAATACTACCACGGAACCGTACCCTTTCTTAAGGTATTTCCTGGCGTTGTCGTTCGTCGGGTGGGTGTCGAGGCCAGGATAGCTGACTGACTCCACCTTGTCGTGGGCGCTCAGGTGTTCCGCTGTCTTAAGCGAGTTCTCGCAGTGACGCTCCATCCTCAGGGGCAGTGTCTCAAGTCCCTGAAGGAATATCCAGGAGTTGTCTGGTGATATGCATCCCCCGAGGTTGCGGAGCGGGACGAGTCTCATGCGCAGTATGTATGCGAGTGGGCTCATGTCTCCGAGGTCGTGGGCGTATCTTATTCCATGGTAGCTTTCATCAGGCTCTGTCATGAGCGGGTGTTTTTTTGACTTGCTCCATTCGAATTTCCCGAAGTCCACGACCGCGCCGCCTATTGCGGTGCCGTGGCCGCCGATCCATTTGGTGAGCGAGTAGTCTATGATGTCTACGCCGTGTTCTATGGGATTCAGCAGGTAGGGTGTGGTGAATGTGCTGTCGACTATGTAGGGTATCCCGTTGTCGTGGGCTATGTCTGCGATTGCCTTGAAGTCTGGGACATTCAATGCCGGGTTTCCGATGGTCTCGGAGTACAATGCTTTTGTCTTGTCTGTTACGGCTTTCTTGAAGTTGTCCGGGTCGGTGGGGTCCACGAAGTTTGTTTTTATCCCGAAGTCTGGGAGTATGTTGTTGAACTGGGTGTATGTTCCGCCGTAGAGGTCGTTTGCCGATGCTATCTCGTCGCCTATCCTAGCCAGGTTCACTATGCTGTAGAATATGGCTGTCGTTCCTGACGATACTGCTAGCGCCCCAACGCCGCCCTCTAGTTCTGCGAGCCTTTTCTCTAGCACGTCTGTGGTCGGGTTCATCAAGCGGGTGTAGATGTTGCCCAGCTCCTTAAGCCCGAAAAGGTTTGCCGCGTGTTCCGTGTCCTTGAAGACGTAGCTGCTTGTCCGGTATAGGGGTACTGCCCTGGATAGGGTCGTTGGGTCTGGATCCTGTCCTGCGTGCAATGCTTTCGTCTCGATTCCGTGTTTTTTGCCTGTCATTATACATCACCCCAAAAGTAGAGTAATAACAATCGTTAATTCACATATAAATATTTATCGCTTATTTTTATGCATAAGAGAATAATTATGTTGTTTAGCATAATGGGAGAAAAACCAGGAAAACCGTTATTTGACGCTTAGAGGCCTGCAAACCCGGGTGTAGATGTCTTCAGTCTCTTTTAGGAGCCTCTCAACCTGTTTTTCCAGGCGGCGGGAGTGCTCGTCCAGGTCCTGGATGTGCTCGTCAAGCCTTCTAGTATGCCCGTCTATCTCCATCCTGTGCTGGCGGAGGCGGGACAATATGACTAGCTCTATGGCTATGACCATGATTCCGACCACAACGCTGGCTATCTCTATTGGCTCGGTCATTGTTAATTATCTTGAGTTGGGGTATATAGGTTACTGGATGAGTACTATAACCCTTTTATAGAGTTTACATTGAATATATACTCTGGTTAAGATGGACGACACAATAAAAAACTTGATGAAGGCTTTTATGGGGGAGAGCATGGCCCGCAACAGGTACACCATATACGCGAGGACAGCTCAGAAAGAGGGTTACGAACAGGTTTCAGCGATATTCCTGGAGACCGCCGAGCAGGAGAGGGAGCACGCTAAATGGCTCTTCAGGCTCATAAACGAGTTGAAGGGAAAGAGCAGTGAAGACTACGGTGAGATAACAGTGGAGGCCACAGGACCGACAGTATTAGGCACTACCATTGAGAACCTGAAGGAGGCTGCCGCAGGGGAGAACTACGAGCACACGACAATGTATCCGGAGTTCGCGAAAGTCGCTGAGACGGAGGGTTTTAAGGATATTGCAGCAAGGCTGAGGGCGATAGCAAAAGCAGAGATGCACCATGAGGAGAGGTACAAGAAGCTCCTCGCCGAGGTCGAGGGCGGTAGCGTGTTCAAGAAGAGCGAGCCGAAGTCGTGGGTATGCAGGAAGTGCGGCTACACACACGACGGAGCCAGTCCTCCGGAAAAATGCCCTTCATGCGGTCATCCCACATCATATTTCCAGATAAAGTGCGAGGTGTATTGAATATGGCTGATGACGGCGAGACCGGGGGGAAGGACAAGTACAAGTGCACTGTGTGCGGTTACGTCTACGACCCTGTGAAGGGGGATCCTGACAACAACGTGAAGCCTGGGACACCGTTCGAGAAGGTCCCTGAATCATGGACATGCCCGCTATGCGGCGTCGGGAAAGACCTATTTAAGAAGTTAGTGGAATAAATTAAGAGGTGATATAGATATGACAGTGTATAGCATATGCGGTGGTAAGACCTGCTGCCCTGTCGTCGACGTTCAAGACGACTTAGTGAAGATAGGGGAGGATGGGAATCTGTGCACGCTCAAGAAGAGCGAGTGGGATGCCCTGAAGTCGGGGATAAAGTCGGGTCTAATCCAGTAGAGGATCCGATAAGCCCATTTTTTATTTTTTTAGAGGAGATGAGAGATGCCTGAAGTAAAGCTAGGGGAGGCCTTCAAGAAGGCTATTGAGCTAGAGGAGAGGGGTTACGCGTTCTACAAGAAGTGTTCTGAGAATACGGGCGAGGGTGAGGGAAAGTCCATGTTCGACTTCCTTGCCAGCGAGGAGGTGATTCACGCCAACAGGATCCGTGAGATGATGGAGAAATCCGGTCTAGACATGGTCTTGATGGTCTGGATCCCTGACATACATGAGATTGAGGATGATATATTCCGCGTTAACGTGCCTGGCGGGAGGGCGGATGATAAAGCTGACTCTCTCGCAGCATTGAACATCGGCATCCAAGCGGAGAAGAACAGCATTGAGTTATACAGGAGGCTTGGAGAGCAGTGCGGCGACGAGAGCTGTTCAGTGATATTCAACAATATTGCTGGCGAGGAGGAGAAGCACCTCATGATACTCGAGAAGGAGGTGGAGTTCATCACAGAGACGGGTGAATTCCACGACTTCAGAACAATAACATCCTAGGTATAGAATGGCGGTTGGGGAACTGAAGAAGGGAGTCTACAGCGTTGGAGCCATAGACTGGGACAGGCGCATATTCGACGAGCTGATACCATTGCCTGACGGCACCAGCTACAATGCGTATATTGTGAGGGGCAGCGGTAAGACCGCACTCATAGACACTGTCGACCCGACTAAGGAAAACGAGTTGATTGATAACATTGATGGGCTGGGCATTGACAGGATAGACTATGTTATACCAAACCATGCCGAGCAGGATCATTCAGGCACAATACCAGGGATACTTGACAAGTACCCTGAAGCAGTGGTTGTGACTAACGGGAAGTGCAAGGAATTCCTGAAAGACCTGCTGCAGATACCTGATGAAAAGTTCAAGATTGTTGGGGACAGCGAGACACTCTCCCTCGGAGACAGAACCCTTGAGTTCATGATCACGCCGTGGGTGCACTGGCCGGAGACCATGCTGACGTACCTTAGGGAGGATAGGATACTCTTCTCCTGTGATTTTTTCGGATCCCATCTGGCGACGAGCGAACTCTACGCGGTTGACGAGAAGAAGGTGTACGACTCCGCGAAGAGGTATTACGCGGAGATAATGATGCCGTTCAGGACAGTCATAAAAGGCCATCTCGAGAGACTGGGGGGTTATGACATCGATGTTATCGCGGCGAGCCACGGGCCGGTGTACGATAAGCCGGAGTTCATAATAGACGCTTACCGGAAGTGGACTTCAGATGAAGTCAGGAATGAGGTGGTGCTCCCATACATTTCCATGCACGGGAGCACTGACAGGATTGTGCGCCATCTTACGGAAGCGTTGATGGGGAGGGGCGTGAAGGTGAAGCCCTACAACCTCGCTAAGACGGATGTGGGAGACTTGGCGATGGCGGTAGTCGACGCTGCAACGATAGTGATAGCGACGCCAACAGTGTTGACTGGACCGCATCCTGCGGCAGTCTACGCGGCATATCTCGTGAACGCGTTGAGGCCTAAGACAAGGCTCTTGAGCGCAGTCGGGTCTTATGGTTGGGGTAGCAGGATGCCTGAGCAGATGAAGGGCCTGATGGGTAATCTTGGTGCTGAATGGATTGAGCCGGTTAACATCAGGGGGTATCCCAGAGACGCTGACTATGGGTTGTTGGACGGGCTGGCGGACGCCATAGAAGAAAAGCATAAGGAGTATGGTTTGATGAGGGGGTGATTTTTGTGGACCAGGATTTGATAGATAAGATGCTGGAGTACATGGGCTCGCATAAGGTGGCTAGGCTAGCCTTGAGTGACGGGCAGAAGCCGAGCGCGTATACGGTATACTACCTGAATGAGGGACTGCACTTGTTCTTTGAGACAGAGCATCATTCAGAGAAGGTGCACATAATGGAGGCGAACCCGATGGTCTCGCTGACCATAGACGAGGATTACGAGGACTTCCGTGAAATAAAGGGCATACAGTTGTTCGGGAAAATCAGGATACACAGCAAGAGGAAGATCCCACACATAGTCAAGGCCTATGAGGACAAGTTCCCGGTGGTCATGGAACTCGGGGGCATACCCGACAACCACGTGTTTGTCGAGGTGATACCTGAGAAGATATACTACTTGGACTACACTGAGACCCTGGGATACAAGAAGGTCTACTATCATGATGAAGACGATAAGAAAAAGAAGTACAAGATAGGATGGTAGCGGGGGATTACCGTATGGAAACGAGCCGTTTTATATACGGCGGCAGTCAAAGGATAAAAA
>JBDRLL010000031.1:0-38596 GCA_043813075.1 Candidatus Altarchaeota archaeon | reverse complement strand
TATTTCTGCTATTTTAAATGCCTTTTCCGCTTCCTACGGTGATTCCGTTTTGGGTTAGTTCGAAGGTGTTGGGTTTGAGGGTGTGTTTTATGGTCCTCATTTTGCGGATTTTGAGGGTTCTGGTGTCTAGGGCTTCGTTGGTGCGGAGTATGATGACTCCGTCGCTGATGTATTCTTCGACCCCGTGTTTTGATATGCCGTCTTCTTCGAGGGCTTCTGTGATTATGAGGGCTGTTAGGCCTTTGCTTTTGAGTTCGTAGTTCATGTTGATTAGGGCTCGGCGTAGGTCGTGTTGTTCTTGGATTAGGTAGTCTAGTGCTGGTAGGCTGTCTACGACTATTCTTTTGGCCCCTATTTTTTGGGCTGCTTGTGATGTGATGTCTATTATCTTGTTGATTTCGAATTCGTCTGGCAGTAGGCTGAATGAGTTGTCTGGTACTTCTGGTATTTGGGCTATGAATTCTTGCATGCCTATGCGGGATAGGCTTGTGTCTATTATTATTAGTCTTTTCTGTTCCTCGTATTTCTTGAGGTCTATGCCGTATTTCAGGGCGTCGCTGCGGAGTTCGTCGCTGTGTTGTTCTAGTGTCACGAGGATTCCTGGTTCATCGTATTTTTCGATTCCGTTGGCTAGGAATTGTATGGCGAAGGTTGTTTTCCCTGTTCCGCAGCTTCCGGATAGTAGTATGCTTCGTCCGCGGGGCAGTCCTCCGCCGACGAGTTCATCGAATCCTGGTATCCCCGTAGGGCATTTATCGTCCATTGTACGTTCCTCTCTGGCGTGTTTGGCCGGGTTATTTATGGTATACGGTATTTAAATCCCGTTCATTGTGTTGGGTTTAGCTTATCGTTATTTTTTCCTTCCCTAGTATGGCGCCCTTCTCCTTCTGGAATTCCACGCCCCTGACTTCCACGTCGTACCTGCCTTTCCCAGGCATCTTCAGCACCGCGTTTATCGTGTAGTCGCACATGCACCGGCATACCTTACCGTGGTTGACTTCCCTTATAGTGTACGTGTTACGCTTCCTCTCGACCTCCAGGCCTATGGAGGCGCAGCAGTAGTAGCTTAGCGTCTGGTTGACTATGATGTTGTCGTCCACGGCTTTTATGACTGTCTTGTTGTTCCGGCGGCTGCCCCGCTTGAAGTCGCAGCCGCCTACAGTGTATTCCAGCCTCCCGGACTGCTCTGTGAAGCCGTCCAGCCGGCTGGCGCACTCCCACCGGCATCTCCCGCCCGCGCACGTCCAGTGGCCGTAGCAGGATTGATGCCTTCCACTGCAGTCGGAGGGTTTCACGCAGGCTGGCAGTGTGGTCGTCACTGTGGTTGGCGTTGGCTCATTGGGTGTTGTTGAAATGCAGGCTGAAGCGAGAACCAGGATTGATATGAACAGGACCGCCCTCATTTTGTTTAATCATGGTTCGTTATCCTTTTATACTCTAATTTCTTAATAGTATGGACTATGTATCACGAAGTTAAGACTAGGGCTCATAAGAAGCGTAAGATGCATCAGGGCCGTCATGCGGTGGAGACCCAGCTTGGGGTGGAGAAGCGTAAGAACGTTAATAAGCGGGGTGGCGGGGTTAAGACGAAGCTCGTCAACGCGAAGCACGCTAACGTCCTCATAGACGATAAGAACGTGAAGTGTGAGGTCGTCAACGTCTCTGATAACCCTGCGAGTAAGGACTTTGCAAGGAGGAACATCATCACCAAGGGTTCTGTGGTGGATGTTAAGACGCCTGACGGGAAGACTCTTCAAGCAAGGGTGAGGTCCAAGCCTGGGAGCGACGGGGTCCTGAACGCTGTAAAGATAAAGTAAGGCGGCAGCAAAAAAGTGGGGGTGATAAACACTATGGCCGACACAGTATTACTCAAGGAGAAGCTGGGCGACCAGTACGATAAGATAAGTGCGTTGGATAATCCTGCTTTAAACGATTTTATATTGAAGTATGTCTTGCACTGCACTCCAAGCAAGGTTTTCGTCTGCGATGGTTCTAAAAAGGACTTACAGTACGTCCGCGACAAGGCCATTGAGGATGGTGAGGAACGCAAGTTATCGACTCTGGGTCACACACTCCACTTCGACAGTGCGAAAGACCAGGCGAGGGCTAAGGGCGATACTGCCGTGCTGGTCCCGAAGGGTGTGGAGTTGAGCGAGTCCATACGTACTCTAGGCCAGAAGGAGGCGACGGAAGAAGTACACGCGATAATGAAGGGCATCATGGCTGGCAGGGAGATGTTCGTCATATTCGGTTGTCTGGGTCCGAACAACAGCGTGTTTTCGGTGCCGGCAGTCCAGTTGTCTGACTCGTCTTACGTCGCGCATAACGAGATAATGCTCTTCAGGCAGGGTTACGGGGAGTTCAAGAGGCTTAAGGACAAGAACCGGTTCTTCAAGTTCGTCCACAGTCAGGGCGAGCTGGAGAACGGCGTCACCAAGAACCTGGACAAGCGTAGGATCTACATGGACGTGGACCCTAACGTTGAGACAGTATACAGCGTCAACAACCAGTACGGCGGCAACAGCCTGGGCTTCAAGAAGCATGCCATGCGGCTCGCCATAGCGAGGGCTCACAGTGACGGTAACTGGCTTTGCGAGCACATGTTCATAATGGGCGTCCACGGACCAGAAGGCCGGGTCACCTACTTTGCGGGAGCCTATCCGAGCGCGTGCGGTAAGACGTCGACGGCCATGGTAAAGGGCGAGACGATTGTGGGCGACGACATAGCCTACCTGAGGGTTATTGACGGTGAAGTCAGGGCTGCTAACGTGGAGAAGGGCATGTTCGGCATCATCGGGGGTGTCAACGACAAGGGCGACCCGGAGATATTCAAGGCACTCACATCCCCCGGGGAAGTCATATTCTCCAACGTCCTCATGGACTCGAGTGGGAACGCGAGGTGGGGTGGCGACGGCAGGCCTGCTCCTGAAGGCGGGTTGAATTATGACGGCGAATGGAGTCCCAGCAAGAAGGATGCTGAAGGAAAGCCGGCTCCAATATCACACCCTAACGCACGTTACACCATCGAGATAAGCACGCTCAGGAACAAGGATCCGATGGCTGACGACTCTGGTGGAGTCCCTCTTGGGGGTGTCATATACGGGGGCAGGGATTCTGACACTTCAGTCCCAATCCAGCAGGCTTTCGACTGGACGCACGGGATAACTACTATCGCTGCTTCACTGGAGTCTGAGACGACGTTCGCGACCATAGGGAAGACGGGTCAGAGGGTTTTCAACCCGATGTCCAACATAGACTTCCTATCCATACCGCTCGCGGACTACATTAAGGATGACTTGAAGATTGTCGAGTCTGCCAGTAAAGAGCCCCTTATATTCTCAGTGAACTACTTCATCAGGGAGGATGGTGACGCATCCAAGAACTTCCTCACCAGCATAGACGACAAGCGGGTGTGGCTCAAGTGGATGGAGTTGCGGGTCCACGGGGAAGTGGGCGCTTTGAAGGCGCCGACAGGATTCATACCCAAGTACGATGACTTGAAGAAGCTCTTCAAGCAGGTGCTCGGGAAGGACTATCCAAAGGAGGATTATTCACAGCAGTTCAAGATACGTGTCGGCGAGAACCTGGCTAAGATAGACCGTATAGAAGCAGTCTACCGTAAGGTGCCTGGCATGCCTGAAACATTCTTCACTTCCCTCAGCGAGCAGAGGGAGAGGCTTCAGGAGTCTGGCGAGAAACACGGCGAGTACGTGATGCCCGAAAAGCTCGGTGAATAAAGGGGTTTTTTAATATCCCCCTCCCATATTTCTCTAATGGCTTCACTAAAGAGGACCATACTACTGGCCTTAATCGTATTCGCAGTTCTCACCGTATTCCTAATCGACTCTGCCGCCGCCAGGAGGCCGAAGGGATGCTACCCGTTATGCAAGAACGAGAACACTCCAATGATGTGCCGGGACGGTAAGGATAATGACGGCGACGGCTACACCGACTGCAGCGACCCCCAGTGCAAGAAACGCATGGAGGGTTTCGAATTGGGGAAGCGCCGGAGCTGTAAGGACGGCATCGACAACGACTGTGACGGCTACACTGACTGCCGGGACGCGGACTGCATCCAGAGGCTCTCCAGCAAGAGTGAGAACGTCAGGAGGGGTTGCACCAACAGGAAGGACGACGACTGCGATGGCAAGATAGACTGTGACGACCCTGACTGCGTGAAGCACAAGGCATGCAAGTCTAGGAACAGGGTCAGCTGCTCTAATGTTGAGGTTGGCGGAGTCAAGTCTCCTCTAACCGTTTGCGTAAGCGCTTCGACGTATGGCGGTGACTCATCCTCAGCATGCCAGAGTTATTGTAATGCTAATTCATGTGACTACTTCGGTGACACGCCAGCTAACTGTGATGACGGCAGTGTGGATGACTTATGCTGTCTCTGCCAGACTCAGGGTGTGACCGGATTATGCGATACTAGCGGTGGAGTCACCGCATTGATTCCCAGCAAGATAACCGGGTGGGCGATACTCCGGAAATTACTGCCCTGGTAGGCTTAAAACCCCGGAATTTGATTTTTTAAGTAGTATCCCTTAGTTTATATCAACAATGGATGGTTCCTACATATACCCTACGGTGGTAATCAACGAGGACTACTTTAGCGGGAACCCTGTACTGCGCTTGCTTTTATTGCTACGGCTGCGGGCATAGGCTATCATACAGTCTATGGCTCCGCTGTGAAACACAAAAATGTTTAGTTACAACTCTAAAAAATATTGGAGGATTGCATGATGGACCAATTCTGGTACGACAAGAAGGTTGAGCCTAAAAAGAAGGCGGAAAAAATCAGGGTATTCGACACGACACTCCGGGACGGAGAGCAGACGCCGGGAATCACGCTGACGGTGGGTGAGAAGAAGGAGATAGCCTCAGCCCTATCCCAGCTGGGAGTCGACTACATCGAGGCCGGCTTCCCCGTCTCCAGTGAAGGCGAGTTCCATGCGGTCAAGGAGATAAAGGAGATGGGCCTGAAGAGTCGTATAGTTGGTTTATCCAGGTGTGTTGAGAAGGACATGGATGCTGCGATGGATGCTGGAGTTGACATGGTCCACCTGTTCATCGGAACCTCACCCATACACAGGAAGTACAAGCTCAAGATGAGCAGGAAAGAGATAATGGGTCGTGCGGAAGACTGCATACAGTACGTTAAGGAGCGGGGATTCAAGGTTCACTTCAGCCCCGAGGACGCGTGCAGGACAGAGCTGGACTACCTGAAGCAGGTGGTCGGCATGGCGGACGCCATGAAGGTCGAGCACATCAACATCCCGGATACGGTCGGGGTTATGACGCCGGCGGCCATGGGATGGCTGATTTCAGAGCTACGGGAGGATGTGAAGACTCCGCTGGCAGTCCACTGCCACAACGACTTCGGGATGGCTGTCGCCAACACTGTCAGCGCAGTCCTGGCTGGAGCCAGCATACCGCACGTCACAGTCAATGGTCTGGGCGAGCGCGCGGGTAACGCGGACCTAGAGCAGGTTGTGATGGCGTGCAAGCTGATCCACGGGATAGAGACCAACGTGAAGTCCAAGAGGATATGGGAGACCAGCAGGATGGTTGAGCGGCTGACTGGCGTGAAAGTGATGCCTAACTTCCCGATAGTCGGCGGCAACGCGTTCGCCCATGAGTCAGGAGTCCACGTTCACGGAGTGCTCTCGAAGGCATCCACATACGAGGCTATCAAGCCTGAGACTGTCGGAGCCAAGAGGCGGCTGGTGTTGGGTAAACACGTAGGCAAGCACGGGATCAGGGACAAGTTGGATGGCATGGGCATCAGGGTTAGTGAAAAGCAGGCTGAAGACATCACCCGTAAAGTGAAGGATCTTGCGGACAAGGGCAAGAAGGTGACTGAGGAGGACTTGGCTGCCATAGCGGAAGACCTTTTGGGTAAAGTATCCAAGAAGGAGAGGACCGTGGAGCTGAAGGATTTGACCCTTCACGCGGAGCTCGGCAAGAATCCCATAGCATCAGTAAAGATGCTAGTCAGGGGGAGGGAGCAGGCTGCGAGTGAGGAGGGTGTGGGTCCGGTAGACGCAACCCTGAAGGCAATCCGATCTGCGATTGGGGCGGACATAAGGCTGGAAGAGTATCACCTGGACGCAATCACCGGCGGCAGTGACGCTCTCGCGGACGTTTCCATCAGGGTCAGCAAGAACGGTGAAAGCACCATGGCCAGGGGAGTCCACGAGGACGTGGTTATGGCCAGCGTGATAGCGTTCATCAACGGCGTGAACCGGATAATGAGGAAGTGACCCTCACGTTATCCGTGTTGTCTCTGACTTATGACGTAACCTACCGTGAGTCCTATGGCCGTTAAGGTCGCTGCCGTAGCGTAGATGAGGGGTTGGTCCGGGTATCTCATCGCGAGTGGTGTTGTTGCAGTGCCGACTGTTAGTATGGTGTCTGTCATTATCGCGCCGCCAGGGTCTTCAGCATGGTATCTCCCTATCCTCTCTAGGATTCCTAATCCTACACGTGCCGGCAGCATTGCCATGGAATACGCTAGCGGCTCTGGGATGCCTTTGGCTGTTATCCTGTCCAGGTTATGCTGGGCGTCCTTGTAGTCAGGGCAGAGTCTTAAGGCAGTCTCGTACTCCCCCTTCGCCTTCCTGATTTTACCCGTCGACTCGTAGACTACCCCCAGGTTGTTGTGCGGTGAAGGGTATGAGGGGTCCAGTTCCACAGCCTTCATTAGGGCCTCCTTAGCCTCCCGCACGTCACCGTTCCTGAAGCATGCAACCCCAAGGTTGTTGCGTGCGACAGCGCTTTTAGGGTCTATCCTCACGGCTTCGCTGAAATACTGTTTCGCAAGGCCGAAATGCCTGTTATCCAGGGCTTCACCCCCTAAACGCAGGTTGCCGGTTATCCTGGTGTTCTCGACTCTTCCAGAACCATCCTCAACATTTCCCTGCGGCATCGTATAATATCACGGAAATCATTGGAAATAAATGGCCTTCTTTTTTTATCCCTTACTAATGTATATTATGCCCTCAAGGTTCCTTCTGGTGTTGCTGGTGCTGGTTGTCTTACAATCCGGCTGCATAATGCCTGGTGAAGTGAAGCTTAAGTGCAGTGACGGAACCCGCGTCTCACACATCGACGAATGCCCGTCAGAATCCACGCTGTCTCCCGAGCCGACTCTCCCGTTAAATCTCTCAGAGATGAACCTCCCCACACTACCTGACATGGAGAAGGTGATTGAAGAACTGCTGGCTCCTGACGTGGACGTTACGACCACTACGTCAACGACAACCACTCTATACGCGACAACCACACTTCCTGACGAGGCCGCTGACGATTCGATACCCGGCCTAACGACGTTATCAATAGCCCCCTCTACCACCCTCTCAACGTGGGAGCAGGATACTGCTACGTCGACCACCCTATACAGTAACGATTCGGTCACAGGCACCACAGACACGACGTCAACAACCAATAAGATCATACCCACCACGACCGCCAGCATGCCTCCCACACGGGCTTCAACACACCTTGAATGCCGTCAAGGGAGCTGCGTGACAGTCCTGGGGTACGGCAGCGACAAGTGCAGTCTTGACTCTGAATGCCCCTACGAGAGGCCCTCGTGCCGTGATACCGACGGTGGTAGGAACTATTTCATAGCAGGAATGGTTTTCGACAAAGCCAACAGATCATACGTCGACGGGTGCACGTCCAACAGGATACTGCGTGAAGTATACTGTGGGGTGGACGGATACGCGTTAACGACAGACTACGAGTGTGAGGGCGGATGCTATCTGAACAGCTGCGCCTACTAGATCAACCCAGACCCGAAGAGGGGTGCGAATACAAGCGCGACAATCGACACCAGCTTAATCAGTATGTTAAGGCTTGGGCCGCTAGTGTCCTTGAACGGGTCACCAACAGTGTCCCCGACTACCGCAGCCTTATGGGCGTTACTGCCCTTGCCGCCGAGATTACCCTCCTCGATATACTTCTTGGCGTTATCCCATGCGCCGCCCGCGTTGGCCATCATAACCGCAAGCACGAATCCGGTGACGACGTTTCCTGCGAGCAGGCCGCCTAACGCGCTTGTGCCCAGCAGGAAGCCAACTCCCACGGGCGTTATGACTGCGAGAATGCTTGGAAGGGTCATCGCGTGTATAGCAGCCTTAGTGCTTATGTCAACGCACTTCCTGTAGTCTGCCTTAGCCTTCCCCTCCATAAGGCCCTTGATCTCCCTGAATTGTCTCCTGACTTCCTCCACCATCATCTCCGCCGCCTTGCCGACAGCGTTCATCGTGAAGGAGGAGAAGAGGAACGGCAGCAGGCCTCCGATGAACAGTCCGACGGTAACCTTCGCGTCCATGACGTTTATCACATCCAGTTTGGCTGCTGTGACGTATGCTGAGAACAATGCGAGCGCGGTAAGTGCTGCGGAGCCTATTGCGAAACCCTTCCCTATCGCCGCGGTAGTGTTGCCGACGGCATCAAGTTTCTCAGACCTCTCGCGGACTTCATGGCCCATGCCGCCCATCTCTGCTATGCCCTGCGCGTTGTCTGCGACCGGGCCGTAGGTGTCTGAGGCCAGTGTTATGCCGAGTGTGGACAGCATCCCGACGGCGGCTATGGCGATGCCGTATATGCCCGCCAGCTTGTAGGAGATTAGTATTGAAGCGCAGACGACGAGCACTGGCACGAGGGTGCTCAGCATGCCGACACTTATCCCTGAAATAAGAACTGTGCCGGCGCCCGTCTCAGCCGACTTGGCGATGCTTCTGGTGGGCTCGTACTTCGATGAAGTGTAGTATTCAGTCACCAAGCCGATGACGACTCCCGCCACCAGCCCGGACAGCATGCTCAGGTATACTCCAAAGTATCCAGGACCAAGTATCATCTCCACCAGGAAGTATGATGCTGCCGCGATGATGAACGCGGCCGTGAATATGCCCCTGTTCAACGCCTTCTCAACGTTGCCGCCTGATTCTTTCACGAACAGGCTTCCTATGATCGCCGCGAGTATCCCAAGGCTGGCTATCGCGATGGGCAGTATAACCGCGCTAGATGATGTTGTTATGAACAAGGTTCCTAAAAGCATTGCGGCTATGATGCTGTCAACGTAGCTCTCGAACAAGTCCGCTCCCATGCCTGCCACGTCACCAACATTGTCTCCCACATTGTCTGCGATGACAGCGGGGTTCCGCGGGTCGTCCTCCGGTATGCCAGCCTCCACTTTGCCCACGAGGTCTGCGCCGACGTCCGCACCCTTCGTGTAGATGCCGCCCCCAACCCTCGCGAACAAGGCGATGCTGCTGGCTCCGAATCCGAATCCGAAGATGACGTTAGGATCCCTGAATATGATGTATAATACGCTCACGCCGAGGACTCCGAGGCCGACCACGGTAAGCCCCATCACAAGTCCGCTAGAGAATGCCGTATTCAGGCCAGCGTTTAGGCTTTCCTTTACCTTTATCGCAGTCCTGACGTTGGCTTTCGTTGCTACCCGCATGCCGATGTTTCCAGCTAGCGCGGAGAAGAAAGCCCCTATGATGAATGTCACCCCCACTAGGGGTCTGGGTTCGATGAAAGCCCCCAGGATGACGGACATTAGTATGACGAATATCACGAGCACCTTGTATTCCCTGTTCAGGAAGGCCATCGCGCCCTCGTGTATGGCTTCGGCTATCTCCCTGATCTTCTCATCCTTAACCTCTATCTTGCTGATGTTGATGGACAGGTAGCCTGCGTACACTAGGGCTATGAGGCTTGAGCCGATGAAGTAGAAGACGTTCTCCATTATTTTATCTGCTATCTAATGCAAGTCTAGATTTAAAAGCTTTCCACCATTACATCCCAGTCTCACGCTTCTTCTTGATTTTCACGTCCAAGTCTATGAGCTGTTTCTGATAGTCTCCAGTGATGGTCCTGAAATTCCGCTCTGAAATCTCGCCTGAAGCAAAACGCTTTTCAGCATCATCCAAGAGCCTCTTAACCCTCCTCCTCTCCTCATCAAAAGAGTCTGGGCTTGAGGGGTCCTGGTTTGCGGTGGCCGCGCCCGTGTCAGGCGTGACTCTGGTTTCAACGTGCTTCTCTCTCCTGGCGAGCTCCCTCATCCGCTCGGCTTTCATGGCATCCTCCCTTTTCTGAAGTTCGGCCTCCCTCTTTTTCAGCTTCTGTTTGGGCGTCAACTCCGGCTCGGGGGGAGTGTACGGCCTCTCCGGCTCCTGCATCAAGGGTTCCTGGCTAACCTCCACCCAGTCTGCGGTCTCCTCCCGCCGGCTGCCGAGCATCTTGAATATGGAGCATAGGAGTGCTGAAAACACGAAGGAGACTATGAAGAAGAGTGCGACCACTATTATGTCGTTGACTGTCATGTTGTAGGCGTTGTCGAAGGTGAGGTTTTCCACGCCTGCCATAAGCTCGTTGAATCCGTCAGAGAACATTGGCCATCAATTACTCATTTATATCTAGCTGAATATATTTAATGGTTGGCATGTCTAAGTCCATCGTCCTTTACACGGTCTTGGTTTTGCTTTCCGCCTCATTGACTTCCTCAGCATCAGATGACTCGTGTGCGGTGCGTCTTAGGAGCGAAGAGTATGGGATGGACGTTGCCTTGGATTCCTGCAGTAACATAGGCTCCTTCAGTATGGGTGGATTCTACGGCGGCTCATGGGAGAAGCTGACGTACAATTACCCTCAGCCTTGGAAGGGCACGTTCATATCAGTGAAAGTCGACGACATCCTGTACGCGTCGTCAGAGAACCCTTCCGACTCCGTGTTGATGGACCGGTACGTCTCCAGACTCCCTGTTGTCGAGGATTCTACCGCAGTCACTGAATGGATGCTGCCAGGGAAGGTAAGGGTGGTGCAGTCCATAACCCTCGCTGAAAACCGGACTCTGATAGAATTGCAGGCCTTCAACATGGACTACATATCGCATGACATTGGGGTCAGGATATACTTGGACACGATGCTGGGCTTCAACGACGGAGCCCCCATATATCTTCCAGGCGAGGGTTTGAAGGTGAGTGAAGTCGACTACGGTGGCGGGGAAGTGGTCTTCGAGTACTGGAAGGCGTACAACCGTCCTGAAGAGCCCACCATAGTCGCCACCGGCCTAATGGACCCTAAGGCTGGGATGACCATGCCCTCCCGCATACTGGTCTCTGAGTGGAAGCAGAGCAAGAACCACGCGTGGGATTATGATACTACCTATGGTTTAAGCATACTTGGCGACAGTGCTGTCGCACTATATTACCCGTTTGGCATGGTTGATCCTGGGGAATCCGGAGTGGCTTTAACCGGTTTTGGGAGTGAGGCGCCGGTTCTGCCCCCCGAGAAAGGGTCTTACGGCATCACTGAAGTCGTCTTGGACCGTGTCTCCGGGAAATACTGCCCCCATGAGGACGTTAAGGTAAAGGTTGATGTCTTAAGTGACGGGGCTGTGGAGAAGGGGAGTGTCATGCTACTCATTGCCGACGTGGAAGGCAGCATATACTATAATAATACTATTGAAGGAGTCTTCCCTGATGGTGAAGTCCGTTCACTAATGTTCGCATGGCCTGTAGACGAGGAGGTAAGCAGGGACTATGATGTCAGGGCATTCCTCTACGGAGATCAAGGCATGGTTGACTCTAAGACCCGGGAGTCACTGGTCAAGGTAGACGTTGGTGGATGCATTGATAAGGGCATTGACATTATGGGGCCAGTCAAGTCATCACTGTCATGCGTGCCGTACATCATATTGTTCCTAGTCCTGGTTATCGCAGGATTCTTCGCTTTCCTAGTGTTCCGTGAGATGTCTCGCGGGGAGGTCGTGGTATCCAAGACACAGGATAGCGAGTATGTCCGGGTGGTGGTGTCAAATAGGATGCGGAAGGTGCTGAAGGACGTCATAGTGGAGGACGCGATACCTGAGAATGCGGAGCTGGACGTTAAGACGTTGAACGTGCTAAGGAAGAGGGATTATCTCGTCTGGGATCTTGGGGATTTGAAGCCTGGCAGCGAGTCCATAATGGAGTATCATCTGAAGCACATTGCCATGAAGCCTGAAGTAGTGGTGAAATGGCGTGGGGGAGTGGTAACCCACAAGGCAAAAACCTAAAACTTTTCTAATGCTCACACCACTGTTTTTATAGGACACACCTCGTTTTTTAACTAAAGCAAACTAATGTATGTGTTGGAGTGGTTGGGAATGGCAGAAGACGTAGAATCTCTGATAGAACGGGTTTCTAGTGACTCAGGAAAGTCGGTTGACGAGATCAGGCAGAAGATGGCTGAGAGAAAAGAGAAGACCCACGGCCTACTCTCCGATTATGGCGCAGTATACGCTGTCGCTAAAGAGTATGGCCTGGACTTGAGCGAGACCGAAATCAAGGTCACCAAGCTGGACTCGCTGACGCCGTCATCTCCGGTTACGGTTGCCGGGCGAGTCAAGACCGTATTCTCTGCGAGAGAGTTCCAGAGGAAGGACGGTTCTACAGGACGGTTCGCTAGCGTAATAATAGTTGACGAGACCGGCGAGTCACGCATCGTATTGTGGGATCAGAACACTGAAGCAGTCAAGAAGCTGCGGATAGGAGACATATTGCTCGTTAGGAACGGTTACGCTAAGGATAATCAGGGGGCGCTGGAGATACACGCCGGAAACCTATCTAACCTCGCCATAAACCCGTCCAACCTCCAGGTAAGCCTGCCTGAAATAGAGGAGACTGTGGATGAGATAGGCTCCCTGACTGCTGGCATGCCTTCCATAAACCTGGTGTGCCGCGTAAACTCCTACTACCCTCCGACAGAATTCAGCAGGAGCGACGGTTCGACCGGCAAGAGGGCGTCATTCATAGGGGAAGACAAGTCCGGCACCCTGCGCGTAGTCCTATGGGACAATGCCGCGGAAGCCGAGATAGCGGAGGGAGACTTCGTAAAACTGGAGAACGCGTACACGCGCTCAGGACTAAACGACGAAGTCGAACTTCAAGTCGGCAACAGGGGTAGGGTCATGAAGACCGAGTCATCGATAAAACTAAAGCCGCTAGAGAAAAAGTCTGCAGGCAAGATAAAAATATCCGAAGTATCCCCTGAACTACGGAACTTCACGCTGGAGGCGAGAGTCCTCCGCGTGTACGAGCCGCGGGAATACTCGAAAGGCCAGATGGCGTCACTCATAGTCGGCGACGACTCTGGCACTATACGCGTGGTGTTGTGGGATGACAAGGCATCAGCAGCCAGCGAACTCAAGGAGGGCGACTCTGTACGGCTGAACAACGTGTACGCGAAGCCCAACCTGAACAATGAGCCGGAAGTGCACGTCGGCAGGTATGGTGACGTAGTCCCAGACCCTTCAGTCAACGTGCCCACCGTAGGTCAGATAAGCAGTTCGATGAGTCAGGAGAAGAGCATAGCTGACTTGGAGAACAACGACCGTTTCGTGAAGATAAAGGGGAAGATCATCGACGTCGAAGACCGGCCCATACTATACATGACGTGCAGTGAATGCGACGGCAGGGTCCAGAACCTGGGGGGCGAATGGCTGTGCGATTCGTGCGGGATGGTGGACTCCACCCCAAACATGCTGGCGTCCGTTATACTCGAGGACTCCACCGCGAACATACGCGCAGTCGCGTTCAAGGAGAAGGCTGAGGGCATTCTGGGCATGGACTTGGAGGAGGCTATGAACCATATCGGCGAGGCGCAGGACGAGTCCGCTCCGGTCAAGGTTGCCAGGCAGAAGATAGTCGGGAAGAAGATATCCTTGATTGGTCACGTTAACTACAACGACTTCAGCGATCAACTAGAGTTCATAGTTGATGACTTGGCCTGAAAGTGTCTTACACCAGTCTAACACTAGCGTTATTGATGCTGTTGGCTTCAAGATTCGCCGTCCTGCCATTAAGTCATGTGGCTTCCCTGCTGGTGCTTTACGTGCTGGTTCCGGTCGCCTACGTGCGGGTTTCTGGCGGGAGGTTAAGCGAGTTTAACATCGCTTTCGGTGATGTGCGTCTCGGCCTGAAGTACAGTTTAATTCTCTTGTTGTTCGCCCTTCCATTCATGTATTACGGTTCCACGCTCCAGGATTTCAGGGAGTATTATCCTCTGTGGGATTCGGCGGATAAAGGCATGTATTCCTTCGTATACCATGAATTCTTTGTGATGGGCGTCCTCATGTTCTGCACTGAGTTCTTCTTCCGGGGCTTCCTCTTGCAGTCTCTTGCAGGCAGGACACGGTATGCTAACCTAATCCATTCGTTGCTCTACATGTACGTGCATCTGGGGAAGCCTGGTCTTGAGGTCTGGTGGTCTCTGCCTGCGGGCTATGTTTTCGGGGAAGTGGATGTGAAGTGCAGGAGCATACTCCCCAGCTTCCTCATGCACTGGATTTCAAGCATGACGTTCAACGCGATGATACTCTACCTATAGTTTCCAATAATGGAAAACATTATTCACTAATGATAAATATCTTTCATAAATGGAATAATTGTGTGTTCTTCATTATTATTCTGGGCGAATCGCAAAATATCATTACATGGCAGATGTGCTGCTAGTCAAGCCTAACTACGCACATGACATCGCAATAACCCCACCCATGGGATTATGCTACATTGCCGCCACACTCGAAGAAGAGGGCTTCAGGGTATCAATAATCGACAACACACTGGAACGCATCGATGATGATAAGCTGGGGGAAAGAATAAGGCAAGAAAACCCCCAGATGATTGGCGTATACTCCTCCACACCCATAATCTACGAAGCCCTGAAAGTCGCAAGACAAGCCAAAAAACAAAACACGAAGATTCACGTATGCATGGGCGGCCCCCACCCATCCGCAATACCGGAGGAAGTTCTTGCAGAACAGTCAGTGGACTCCGTCTGCATTGGCGAGGGCGAGGGTGTTGTGGTTGATCTGATGGAAACCCTCAGTCCAGGCACATTCGACAAAGTGGAGGGTCTGGCCTACAGGGAGAGTGATGGTGGCATAGTGAAGAACAAAGTACGGCCGGTAATCGATGACCTGGATGATATCCCGTTCCCCGCCATTCATCTCCTGAAGGTCGAGGAGTATTTCAGTAAGAGCAGGACGTATGGCGTGGACACTAGAAGCCCCCGTAACCTGCCTGTTATGAGTACGCGGGGTTGCCCGAACCAGTGCACCTTCTGCCAGAGGTTTCTTGGAAACAAGTTCAGGAGAAGAAGCCCTGGGAACGTGGTCGACGAGATAGAGGAACTCGCAAAAAAATACCGTCTGGACGAAATCCACTTCATAGACGACAACTTCACGCTAATAAAAGAGTACTCGATGGACGTGTGCGATGAAATGCTTTCACGGAGGATTGGCGTGCAGTTCAAGTTTCCCAACGGCGTGCGGGAGGACAGAGTGGATGCTGAACTCCTGGATAAGCTGAGGGAGACCGGCTGCTATGCGCTGGACTTCGGAATAGAGTCCGGCTCTCAGAAAGTGTTGGACTTGATGCGCAAGGGGAAGAAAACCGGGGAAATCAGGGAGAAAGTGTTGTTGACCAAAAAGAAGGGCTTCCACCTGACGGCATCATTCCTATTCGGCACACCCGGCGAGACGATCAGCGACATGGAGGAGACGATAAGGTTCGCTAAAAGCCTTCCACTAGACGGATGCGACTTCGGGATAATAACACCCTACCCAGGCACCCAGGTATACCTGACAGCATTAGAGAAAAACTACCTTGTACACCGGGAATACGATAAATACGTCCCCACCCTCGGCATATGCAAGCCGGCATTAAGGACTGAAGACTGGACTCCCGAAGACCTGACGCAAATACAGAAAAAAGCTTTCCGAGAGTTCTACTGCCGCCCCAAATACATCGCATCAGCAATCCCGAACATGCTAAACCCCTCTAAACTGAGGAAATACGCCGGATTTCTCTATAACAGCATGCGCAAATAGCCTAACCCAACAGCATCAGAATAGTGTTCCTTACGCCCGGACCCAGTCCAAGGACCAGTATGACGAGCTTCACAAACCTCCTCCCGAACACGTCATCCTTCATGTCCTTGTCTATGATATACAGTGCAGGCAAGAGAACGAGGATTTTGAGCGGATACATCACTCCCGCCGTTCCAGTGAGTCCTATAAAAAAGTTCGGCACCACGTGCTGTTCAACGTTCCCGAGGAAATCAACCCCAAAGAATGTGGTTGACGCGTCAAACAAGTGGGCCATCGCTATCATGTAATTGAACTCACGCATCATGTACTCCAGTTTCAATGACTTCACGATGATGAAGAAAAGCCCGGAGGATAGTACAAACAACCCTGAAACGTAGAACAAGGGGCTGATGCTCTCCACAGCAGGAACAATAAGGTAGATGTTGTACAACGCAAGCAGGCATCCGCCGAAAAAAACAAACCTCGTGTGCTTCAGGCCAAAGCGCCTTTCAAGGAAGAGCCCAGCCACGATGAACAGGGAAGTGAGTATGAACATGGTGAAGTATATCCACGGGGACACCAGGAAAAAATTCTGGGGATAGACGCCGAAATTATAATACACTCCGAGACGATGGTCCAACAGCTCCCTAGTGGTCGCGCCATAAAAGACGAACGGCATCAAGGCGAGTATGAACTCCCTGTCCATGCCAACACCAAACCTCTTAATCCTCGGTATGAGGTAAAAAACAATCAACCCCAACGCAACACCATACGTCGTGGTATCCACTACGTCATAGCCTGGAACGAAGAAATACCTGTATAAAAAATCACTGAAAGACTCAAACATATGGTTTTTATATTTAGATATATCTATAATTAAGGCAGTTTCCCTACAACTGCAGGAATAATACCTTTCTAACGGTTTTTAAAACCATCATTCCTAATGGTTAAGACCGTTTTTTCAAGGCAATAGCACTTGTTTTAGCGAAATATGGCTAAAGTGAACAAACCGCGTGCTGGTTCACTCCAGTATGTTCCACGGAAGAGATCGAAAATGGAGAGGCCTAGGATACAGTCTTGGCCCCAGTCCGAGGAAGTTAAGGCTCTCGGATACACCGTCTACAAGGCGGGTATGACGCACGTGATAGCTGTGGACGAGACAAAGAACAGCCCAACCAACGGACTCGAAGTCGCTTTGCCTGTCACCATACTCGAGGCACCCCCAATGAAGGTCCTAGGCGTGAGAGTCTACCGCAAGGGCTATGAGGGTATGGAGGCTGTCTCGGACATATGGCTCGACTCTGAAGGCGGGAAGGATAAGAAATCCGCTAAAAAAGACCCTTCCAAAAAGATAGAGGCAATTTCCGGCAAGCTCGATGAAGTCTCAGACATACGGCTCATAGTATCCACACAGCCTTCGAAAACTAATATGCCCAAAAAGCGCCAGGATGTCATGGAAGTTGCGATTGGCGGTGACATGCCTGGCAAACTCGAGTACGCCAAAGAACTGTTGGGGAAGGAGATCAAGATTACTGACGTATTCAATGAAAACGATTTCGTGGACGTCACATCAGTGACAAAGGGGAAGGGATTCCAGGGTGTGATAAAAAGATACGGCATCAAGAAACAACGCGCTAAAGCAACGAAAAAAACACGGCACATGGGTACTGGCGGAGCATGGAGCCCCAGCAAAAAACTCTGGATGGAACCACAGCCGGGACAGGTCGGATACCACAAGCGCACTGAATTCAACAAGCTAATACTAAAGATAGGCGAAGACGGCAAGGAAGTCACGCCAGCCGGCGGATTCCTACGGTACGGGCCCGTCTCCGGAGACTACCTAATGGTCTACGGCAGCATACCCGGGCCGGTAAAGAGGATAATACGCTTAACAAGGCCTAGAAGACCCCACTCTGAAGTGAACTACACTCTGAAGAGGATAGACTTAAGCTCAAAGCAGGGAATGTGATATGACAAACATCTACTCCATAAAAGGCAAGGTGAAGGGGGAAGCCAAACTCCCCAAGGTATTCACTTCACCATACCGGCCAGACCTGATACAGCGGTCTGTTGTCGCAGAACAAGCCTTCACGAGACAGCCCCAGGGAGTGGACCCTGGAGCAGGATTCAGGACTAGCGCCGGATACTTCGGCAGCAGGAAGAGGAGCTACCGCCAGTCCATAAACAAGGCCATGGCCCGCCTGCCCCGTGAAAAACGCGGTGGGGGGGGTTTGGGCAAGGTCAGGCGAGTGCCCCAGTCTGTCGGCGGCCACAGGGCTCATCCACCCCAGTGCAAGGACTACAGCAAGAAGATAAACAACAAGGAGTGGAAGAACGCGCTGGACTCTGCCATAGCCGCGACGGCAAACAAAAAACTCGTTGAGGAAAGAGGCCATAATCTTGGTGAAATAAAAGACCTGCCGATAATAATAGAAGATGCCGTTCAGGAAGTGAAGAAGGCGTCTGAGGCAGTCAAAATACTAAAAGAGTTAGGGCTCGCTGAAGAACTGGATAGGTGCAGGCAGAGGGGTGTCGGCATGCTCCTGGTTGTCGGCGAAGACAAGGGTGTTATGAACGCCCTAAATAACATAAAAGGCCTTGAGGTGGCCACCATAAACGATTTGGACGTTGACACGCTTGCTCCAGGCACTCACGCCGGAAGGCTTACCATATGGACAGAGTCTGCGATAAAAAAACTTGATTGAAAATGAATCCGCATGAAATAATACTATACCCGCTGATGGGCGAGAAGGCCACAACCCTCAGGGAGAAGGCTAACACACTAACTTTCATAGTCAACAAGAAGTCTGGCAAAAAAGAAGTGAAGAATGCCGTTGAAGAGATGCTTAACGTAAAGGTCGTGTCAGTTAATGTCATGCACACTACGGACGGGAAGAAGAAGGCTCACGTTAAGATAGACTCCAGCCAGAGCGCTGAAGAGATCGCTTCGCAATTGGGGGTGCTGTAGATGGGTAAGCGGATTATACCACAGAGGAGGGGGACAGGCTCTCCAAGATACAGGTCTCCGTCGCACAGGTTCAAGGGAAAGGTTAACTACCCCATAATAGACCGGAAAGGTGTTGTGGGCGGGCAGATAGTCGAGTTCATACACGACGCTGGTAGAACAGCGCCAGTAGCCAAGATACTGCTCGAAGACTTCCGTGAAATACTCATGCTAGCCCCTGAAGGAGTTGCCGTTGGGGACTGGGTACAGTTGGGTTCAAAGGCGGAATTGAAGGACGGTAACGTGATGCCGATAAAAAACATTCCAGAGGGGACTGGCATATACAACATAGAATTGAGGCCCGGAGACGGTGGGAAGGCAGTACGGACTTCAGGCGGCAAGGCGTCTGTAGTATCCCACGACAAGCAGACAGGGCTGACCCAGATCAGGCTACCCTCAAAAAAGACCATATTCGTGAGGAACACGTCTCTAGCAACAATAGGGAAAGTCGCTGGTGGAGGCAGGAAAGACAAGCCTATGATACACGCAGGCCAGAACTACTACAAGCACAAGGCAAAAGGAAAGCTATGGCCGAAAGTGTGTGGAAGGGCGATGAACGCTGTAGACCACCCGCACGGGGGCGGAAGGCACCCGCATGTGGGGCGGGCGACGACGGTGTCTAGGAACACTCCGCCCGGCCGTAAGGTGGGTCACATAGCTGCTAGAAGAACAGGATTGAGGAAGAAGGCTTAAAGATGGCAAAAAAAGAATTCAAGTACCATGGTCACACTCTAGAAGAGCTCAAGGCAATGCCTAGGGAACAGTTGATTGAGATACTCCCCGCCAGGGCTAGAAGAAGCCTGAAGAGGGGATTAACGGAGCAGCAGAAGAAGCTTATGGAGCGCGTGAAGGCTGCCGACAAGGAAAAGAGCGGGAAACCATTGAAGACTCACTGCAGGGACATGCCGATACTACCTGAGATGGTGGGGCTATTGTTTGGCATATACACTGGCAAGGAGTTCGTGACAGTGGAGATAAAGACAGAGATGATAGGCAAATACCTCGGAGAGTTCGCAATGCCGCGAAGAGTCGTTAAGCATAGTGCTCCTGGAGTGGGCGCCACGAGATCGTCATTATTCGTACCAATCAAGTAAAAATGAAGATAAACTACTCTATACAACCGGCTGACAAGGAGCGGACAGTCAAGTCAATAGGCAGAGACATGAACGTCAGCTTCAAAGACATGGTAATGATTGCAGACAACATACGCGGAATGGCCCTTCCAAAGGCAATAAGCTTCATGGAGGAAGTCATAGCCAAAAGCAGGCCAGTCAGGTACACCCGCTTCCAGACCGGTATAGGCCATAGGAAGGGCAGTCAGGTGAAGATTGGGAAATACCCTGTTAAGGCTGCCGCCTACACCATCTCAGTCCTCAAGAATCTCGAGGCAAACGCTGAATTCAAGGGTCTTGAGGCGTCAAAGGTAAAGTTGTTCCACGTTCAGGCGCTTCATGGTGTGAGCCGTGCGAGGAGGAAGCCTAAAGGCAGGTGGGCTACGTGGAACACTGAATACGTTCACCTACAGGTCGTGGGGAGGGAAGCATAATGGCGATGGAAAGGCATTTCATACAGGAGGGGGTCATACGTTCGGAGATAGAGAGCTTCCTACGTAACGAGTTGAATCGGGCTGGATACAGTAGTATAAACATACAGAAGACTCCTCTGGCGACGAGGATAATACTGTACGTTGAGAAGCCGCCAATAGTCATCGGTAAGAAGGGTAGGCGGATCAACACGCTAACCACGATACTCACAGAGAGGTATGGTGTCGACAATCCGGTTATAGACGTGCAAAAGATAGAGAAGCCAACACTGGACCCGAACATAATAGCACGCAGAATAGCGGTCGCGTTGGAGCGCGGCATGAACCGTAGGAGGATAGCATACAAGGCTATACGAGCAGTCATTGGGTCTGGCGCGAGGGGGGTGGAGATAGTGTTGTCTGGCAAGCTCGTTGGAAAAGGCGGTAGAAGCCGGTCTGAGAAATACCTGGAAGGATACATGAAAAAGGCTGGGGACTCGCTTAAACTAGTCAAGATAGGGTCAACGCAAGCCTACCTGAAGGCTGGAGTCATCGGGGTGACTGTTAAGATAGTGCCTCCTGGCACTAAGTTCCCAGACCAGATAAGTATAAACCCACTAATGTCAAAGGTCGAGGCAGAGCCTGAAGTGGAGGATGAGAAGACCAAGAAAAAGAGGAAGACTGCCAAGAAGACGGTTAAGAAGAAGAAGGCTGGTAAGGAAGACAAGACTCCTAAGCCAAAAGAAGCCGGAAAAACCGTGAAAACAGGCGAAAAGCCTGTAGAGCCCGCTGAGGGCGGCGTAGAGGCTGATGCTGAGGTAGTAAAACCCTCCGAAACGCCCGCAGAGCCTGAGGAAGAGGCTTCAGGAGAGGAGAAAGCTTAAATAATGGTATATCATATAATATAGTCTTACTAAACCATGGCGATAATACGTTCAAGTGAAATACGGGAGATGGATGTCCCTGAGATGGATGAACAAATAACCCAGCTGAGGAAAGACCTCATGAAAATGAGGGGCGTCCTCGCTTCAGGCGGTATACCCGAGGGAGTTGGCAAAACAAGGGAAATCAAACGCACGATAGCGCGCATACTGACTGAGAAGAAAAAAAGGTCCGCGGAAGTTAAGACAAGCAAGAAAGTCAAATCGAAAGAGGTAACGGCAAAGAAATGAATTGTCCTAAATGCGGACTTCCTCAGGAATTATGCGTTTGCGCTGACATGACCCGTTCGGGTCAGAAGATAAAAGTACGTGCGGACAAGCGCAGATACGGTAAAATGGTCACAGTTATCGGCGGATTCGATAACGTTGACACAACCCAGATAGCCAAAGACCTCAAGAGGAAGATGGCTTGCGGGGGAACACTCAAAAACAACATAATAGAACTACAAGGAGACCATGTCAACAGAGTGAAGGAAGTTCTAGTCGGCATGGGTTTCTCCGAAGAAATGATCGACGTGGCATAAAACCGCTGAGAAAAAATTCTCATCAGTCGATGATAACGCCATACAACCTACTCCGGCACGAACTCACCGGCTTAAAGGTCCGGGTCGTGGACGCAAGTCACGACGGATACAGGGTGGATGGCATAGTATCCGGGGAAACCCGGAATACGATAACGATCACAAAAGAAGACCGGGAATACAAAATCCCGAAAAAAGATGTGACACTGGAGTTCACGCTCCCAGAAGGGGCGGTAGTCCAAGTCGAAGGCAGTCTACTGGTCTCAAGACCGGAAGACCGCGTGAAAAAAAAGATAAAAAAAAGGTTTTAACATGGAGTGCAGTGACGTGAACTGTCCAAAACATGGGACCCTGGCGACCAGGGGAATGGTGTTAGACGGAATAGTGGTCTCCGACAAGATGAACAAGACCGTCGTAGTCGAGAGGAGTTATTTCGTCAAGGTAAGGAAGTACGACAGGTTCAAGAGGGCACGCTCCAAAATACCCGCCCACAACCCGGAATGCGTTAAGGCAAAGACAGGAGACCGTGTACGGATAATGGAGTGCAGGAGGCTCAGCAAGACCGTAAGCTTCGTAGTCACCGAAGTACTATCATCAGAGAAGGTGACTGAAAAAAAAGAGGCCGAACCAAAGGAGAAGACGGTGAAGCCTAAGGCCGCCAAGAAGAAGACGGTCAGGAAAAAGAAGGAGGTAGCTGAGAATGGCTAAGCCCCTAGGGGGGGTGCCAAAGAGGCCACCTCTCGGAAGGGCGGTTAACGCCAATATAACCCGTGCAATACCTGCAGGAGCCAGGCTCATATGCGCCGACAATTCCGGCGCTAAGGAACTGGAGCTCATCCAAGTGAGGGCCTACAGTGGTACCCGGAGGAGGATACCTAAGGCGGGTGTCGGCGACATGATCATCGTTTCCGTGAAGAAGGGCAGGCCTGAAGTCCGGAAACAATTGTTCAAGGCAGTTATAATACGTCAGAAAAAAGAGTACCGGCGTGCTAACGGCACAAAAATAAAGTTCGCGGACAACGCGGCCATAATAGTCAGCGACGAGGGGATGCCCAAGGGGACTGAGATAAAGGGTCCTGTCGCAAAGGAGGCTGCGGATCGCTGGCTTAAGATAGGTACGATTTCAAGCATCGTGGTGTGAAATGAAAAAACCGAGTTCATCCAAGCCAAGACGGCAGAGGAAGTGGCTTTACGAGGCTCCTTTAAACGTGAGGAGGAAGATGATGTCCTCCCCATTGAGCAAGGAGCTGAAGGAGAAGTACAATAGGAATTCAATACCCCTGCGTAAGGGAGACTCTGTCAAAGTGATGCGCGGATCGTTCAAAGGGGTCAACGGCCAGGTGACAAGGGTTGACTTGAAGAAGTATAAGGTATATGTTGAGGGTGTGACGATGAAGAAGGCGGACGGCACTGACGTTGAAAAATCGTTAAACCCGTCCAACGTCATGATAACTGAATTGTTCCTAGAAGACAAGAAGAGGAGGGAGATACTAGGGAGAACAGCTAAGGAGGAGGCTTCATAATGCATTTGAAGAGCATGGTAACGGGGATCAAGGGGGTTAAATGGACTTCAAGGCCTAAGAGTTCCCATAAGGACAGTATAACCCTTCTTGACGTGTTAAGGGGTCAGCTTGGTTACGCGGACAATTCCCGCGAAGCAAGGAACATACTAAACAGGGGCCTTATCCTGGTTAACAAGAGGGTTGTCCGCGACCCTCGCTATGGTGTCGGCCTGATGGACGTGATAGAGATACCGTTGGCAAAAAAGCACTACCGTGTCCTAGTGAGCTCTAAGGGACTCTACCTGAAGGAGATTGACGCGAAAGAATCCAACGTAAAACTATGCCGTGTGAACGGGAAGCGTATAGTGTCTGGAGGAAAGACGCAATTGAACCTGCATGACGGCAGCAACATACTCACAGACAAGGATGTGAAGGTTAACGACTCTGTGCTAATCGAATTACCCTCGCTAAAGCTAAAGGAGAGTCTGGGCTATGCGGCAGGCATGAAGGCCATGGTCTACAGGGGCAGGCATGGGGGGGAGCTGGGCGTCATAGAAGGCATCATTGAGGGCACGGCATCCAGGAAGTCTCTGACTAAGATAGGCGACCTGCAGACGCTGACGGAATACGTGATGATTGTGGGCAAGAAAGAGCCCTTAATAACGATATAAAATGAACGTAATGAATACTCCAAGAATAGAGAAACTCGTCGTGAACATCGGCGTGGGGCAGTCTGGGGAGCGTCTGATACGCGCAGAGAAGCTGCTGGAGAAGTTCAGTTCACGCAAGCCCGTGAGGACTACATCAAAACACAAGATTCCGGTGTGGGGTCTGAGGAAGGGGGAGCCAATAGGATGCAAGGTGACTATACGTGGCGAGGACGCGGTGGAGCTCATAAAGAGGGGCCTCTACGCCCGCGACAATAAGCTGCCTGAATCGTGCTTCGGTGATGATGGTAACGTCTCATTCGGCGTTAGGGAGTACATCGACATACAGGGTTTGAAGTATGACCCTGAAATCGGGGTTTTCGGCATGAACTTCAACATAACCCTTGAGCGTCCGGGATACCGTTTGAAGCGGAGGATGCGGCTTAAGGATAAGATAACTCCAAAAAGGCTTGTCAAACAGGAGGAGGCACTATCGTTCATGAAAGAAAAATTTGGTGTTGAAATTGAAGAAAAATAAAGATTCAAGCAAGAAAAAGGTAATGAACGCGAAGAACCTGAAGTGCACTGTATGCGGTGCAAACAGGGGTCTCATACACAAGTATGGCCTGCACATATGCAGGAGATGCTTCAGGGAGGATGCTGAGAGCATCGGCTTCAAGAAAAACAGCTGAAAAATGGATCCAAAACTATTCGGGAGATGGGACTACGACGTGACGATAGAAGACCCAGGACTGGCAATGTACATGTCGCTAACGCCAACATACGTCCCCCATACGTCAGGACGGCTGGTCGGCAAGCAGTTCATCAAGTCTAAGATGAACATAGTGGAACGACTGGCGAACAAGATGATGCGTTCAGGCCAGGGAACAAGGAAGGTCGCTGGCAAATACATTCGTGGCGGCGGGAACACGGGCAAAAAGCAGAACGCGCTTAACATAGTCGAAAAGGCGTTCGAGATAATAGAGAAGAGGACGAAGAAAAACCCGATACAGGTCCTGGTTGACGCGATCCAGAAGTCATGTCCACGGGAGGAGACGACGACCATCATCTACGGGGGTATAAGGTATCATCAGGCAGTGGATGTCTCATCGCAGAGGCGTGTTGACTTCGCGTTGAAATACGTCTCGCTGGGGGCGTTCGCAACAGCGTTCAACAACAAGAAGAAGATAGAGGAATGCCTTGCGGACGAGATCATATGGGCTTCAGAGTCTGACACAAAATCATATGCAATCCAGAGGAAGGAGGAGACCGAGAGGATTGCGAAGGCAGCTAGGTGAGGTAGATAATGGCTCGTCAAGGAAAAATAGCGGAAAAAGTATTGAAACTCGTGAACAAACCCGAGTACATACGGAATATCGGCATAGTAGCGCACATCGACCACGGGAAGACAACCCTGAGCGACAGCCTACTAGCTAACGCTGGATTAATCTCTATGGACACTGCTGGAAGGCAGCTGGCCCTAGACTTCCATGAAGACGAGCAGCAGCGCGGCATCACCATCAACGCAGCCAACGTCTCCATGACCCACGAATACAAGGGTAAGGAATACCTCATAAACATGATCGACACTCCAGGACACGTTGACTTCGGAGGCGACGTGACCCGGGCTATGAGGGCCGTGGACGGTGTAGTCGTCGTAGTATGCGCTGTTGAAGGCGTAATGCCCCAGACCAAGACCGTATTAAGCCAGGCGCTAAAGGAGAAGGTCAGGCCCGTAGTCTTCATAAACAAGGTCGACAGGCTGATAAACGAGTTGAAGCTCACTCCTGAAGAACTGCAGAACCGTTTCCTCAAGATCATAGCGGAAGTCAACAAGATAATACAGATGAAGCAGCCTGAGGGTGTGGACTGGAAGGTTGACGTTAACGCCGGTTCAGTGGCATTCGGCACAGGATTCCACAAGTGGGCTATCAACATGCCCTACATGAAGGAGACTGGCATAAACTTCAAGGAAATAATCGACCACTGCATAGGCGAAGACCAGAAGGCTCTGGCTCAGAAGGCTCCGGCACACCAGATAGTCCTGGATATGGCGGTGAAACACCTCCCCAACCCTAAGACTGCGCAGAGAATAAGGGTGCCACAGATATGGAAGGGCGACCTGGAATCCTCAGTCGGAAAGTCGATGATAGAGTGCGACCCAAACGGGAAGCTGAGCATCATGATCACTAACATCCAAGTCTTCGACAAGCGTGAAGGCGAAGTCGCGACAGGGAGGATATTCTCAGGGACGATAAATGAGGGTCAGGACGTTTACCTAGTCAACTCTAAGGTGAACGCGAGAGTCCAGAACCTCGGCATATACCTTGGTGCTTCAAGAGAGAAGGTGGAGGCCATACCCGCCGGGAATATAGTCTCGATAACCGGGCTCAGGGGAGCATACGCTGGGGAGACAGTATCCGCTGAGATGATGGAGCCGTTCGAGGCGATAAAACACCACAGCGAGCCTGTCGTTACAGTGGCTGTAGAAGCCAAGCACATGAAAGACCTGCCACGCGTGATCGAAGTCCTAAGGCAGACTGCCAAGGAGGATCCGACCCTGCAGGCAAAGATAGACGAGGAGACTGGAGAGCACCTGCTCTCAGGGATGGGGGAGCTACATCTAGAGGTTATAACCAACAGGATTAAGGAGAGCGGCCTAGAACTCATCGTCTCACAGCCGATAGTAGTGTACCGTGAGACCATTGAAGCAGGCTTCGGCACTATAGAAGGGAAGTCCCCCAACAAGCACAACAAATTCCAGATATCAGTCGAACCCCTGGAGGACGCAATATACCAGGCAATACGGTCAGGTGAAATAGAGGAAGGCCGCAGGAAAGACCGGAGCAAGGACATATGGCAGCGCCTCAACGAGCTTGGGATGGAGAAAGAGCCTGCCAGAAGGATAATAGACATCTACCACGGCAACATCCTGGTTGATATGACACGTGGCGTACAGCATTTAGACGAGGTAATGGAGCTACTACTCGACGGTTTCGAGCAGGTAATGGACTCAGGCCCACTAGCCAAAGAGCCCATGATGAAGGTTAAGGTGAAGCTGGAGGATGCGAGCCTGCACGAGGACGCAATCCACAGGGGTCCCGCGCAGATATACCCTGCAGTCAAGAACCCGATGTACGCTTGCATACTCAAGGCCAATCCGCGGATGATGGAGCCCATACAGAACGTGTGGGTTGACGTTCCACAGGACTTCATGGGTTCCGTAACACGGGAACTCCAGAGGAGGAGGGGCATAGTCGGCTCCATGAACCAGAAGGATGATCTGATGACCATCGAATCCACGGTGCCTGTGGCAGAATCATTCGGATTCGCCGGAGACATAAGGAGCGCGAGCGAAGGTCACGCGTTATGGAGCACTGAAAACGCCGGCTACGACAAGCTGCCTTCAGAACTCCAGGGCAAGGTAGTATCCCAGATACGCGAGCGGAAAGGCCTTAAGAAGGAGCTCCCGAAGCCGGAGGAATTCATTGAGTAAAAACCGTTTTTATAGCATATATTACAATAAATAAAGCACTTTTTGAAAAACAATAAAAACAAAAGAAAAACATGGGAGGATTAGCAAAGATGGCTGATAAACCACACATAAACCTGGTATTCGTCGGGCACGTGGACCACGGCAAGTCAACAATGGTTGGACGCCTACTCTACGATCTCGGAGAAGTATCAGAGCAGGACATGAAGAACCTGAAGGCTGCGGCCGAAAAGGCTGGAAAAGGCAGTTTCGAGTTTGCATGGGTTATGGACAACCTGAAGGAAGAGCGTGAGAGGGGCGTTACAATAGACATCGCCCACAAGAAGTTCCAGACGCAGAAGAACTACTTCACAATAATCGACGCTCCAGGCCACAGGGACTTCGTTAAAAACATGATTACGGGTGCGTCACAGGCTGACGCTGCAATACTCGTATGCGACGTTAAAGACGGCGTACAGCCGCAGACAAAGGAGCACGCCTTCCTCGCGAAGACGCTCGGCATCCAGCAGCTGATAGTGTGCGTCAACAAGATGGACGCAGTCAACTACGACGAGGCCGCCTACAAGAAGACGAGGGAAGGTCTTGAGAACCTGTTGAAGAGCATCGGATACAAGGTGGATCAGATACCTTTCATACCGACGTCAGCATTCAACGGAGACAACGTCAAGAACAAGAGCACCAGCACTCCGTACTACAAGGGCGACCCCCTGATAACTGAGTTGGACAAGCTTACGGCACCTGACAAGCCCACGGACAAGCCGTTAAGGCTGCCAGTACAGGACGTCTACACCATCACTGGTGTCGGGACAGTGCCTGTAGGGCGTGTCGAGACCGGCGTCATGAAGCCTGGCGACAAGATCATCTTCATGCCAGCGAACGTGACCGGGGAAGTCAAGACCGTTGAAATGCACCATGAGCAGCTGCCTAAGGCAGAGCCTGGAGACAACGTAGGATTCAACGTCCGCGGCATAGGCAAGAACGACGTCAAGCGTGGGGACGTAGTCGGACACGTAGACAGCCCGCCAACAGTAGCTGAGGAGTTCACGGCACAGATAGTCGTACTACAGCACCCAAGCGCGATAACAGTAGGATACACTCCAGTATTCCACATACACACCGCGCAGATAGCATGCCAGTTCACCGAACTGGTCAAGAAGCTAGACCCGAAGACAGGTGCGGTAAAAGAGGAGAAGCCAGAATTCCTGAAGACCGGTGACGTGGCAGTAGTCAAGATAAAGCCTACAAGGCCGCTAGTCATCGAGAACGCCAAGGAGTTCCCACAACTCGGTAGATTCGCTATCCGCGACATGGGAGCAACAGTGGCGGCGGGAATGGCAATAGACGTGAAGAAGAAGGCTTAAAAACCCTTCCCTTCACCCACCTATTTTTTTAAAACTATATTAACAAAGAATGGACAAAGCCCGTATAATACTGATTGGGAGAGACGCAGAGCAGCTGGAGAACGTATGCGACCAGATAGTGACAGTCACACAGAAGACGGGCGTTAAGTACTCCGGACCCATACCCATGCCCACCCGCAAGATGCGGATAACAACCCGCAAAAGCCCAGACGGGGAAGGCACCGCAACCTGGGAGAGATGGGAGATGCGGATACACAAACGCTTCGTTGACGTTGAGGCTGACGAGAGGAGCCTACGCCAGATAATGCGCATCCAAGTTCCGGACGGAGTCCACATAGAGATAGAACTAACGAAATAAAAGGGGTTTACTCAGCCAAAACCCCTCCCAACCCCTTTTTTTAAGACACAACTACCCAATAATAAAAACTCACCCCCAACCTTTTTCATAAAAAGGTTGACCAAAAACGAATACGCATCACAACCATGAACCTTCCCTGTGAAGGGGATTAACAAGAAAAACACATTCCATACGCTCCCGTAGTGTAGCCCGGCCAATCATTCCGGACTTTCGCAACCTTTAATAAAGGTTGATCAAATGAGCCACATTCGGCCTAAAGGCCTCAGTGGCTCGCAGCCTCGTTAAGGTTGGAGATATCCGGCGACTGGGGTCCGAATCCCCACGGGAGCACACCTTTTTCTTTTCAAAAAAGAAAAAGTTGTACCAAAAAGAAATAACGTATTCTATATCACAGTGTATTTATTTCTCTCTGGGTTTTCTGACACTATAAAATATTACAGTACGTATACTCCAAATACCAAGGTTACTTGATTGAAACCTGCTGTTTTATATGTTGTCGTGTGTTAAGTAGTATCGCGCATTTGACTGTGGTGGTTGCGAATGTGCTATCGGGTGCCGGGAGGCGTCTTCATGGCGTTCCACCGGCACCCCCTAAGTCCTCATGGTTTTTATTCACCGCATCCCTATAGTCTCGAGTACATGAGGCTTGGTGTTCTCTTCTCTGGAGGTAAGGATTCTTTTTACGCGATGCACAAGGCGATGATGGAGCATGAAGTCGTCTGCCTGATAACCATAGTCTCTAAGAACAAGGAGAGCTACATGTTTCACACGCCGAACATCAGCATAACATCCCTCCAGGCCGAGGCTGTCGGCCTGCCGTTGATTTGCGAGGAGACGGCGGGCGTGAAGGAGGAGGAGCTGGCTGACCTGAAGCGCGCGATAAAGCGGGCGGTGGACGAGTATTCTATAGGGGGTCTTGTTACCGGGGCGATAGCGTCCGTATACCAGTCTAAGCGGATAAAGAACATATGCTCTGAGCTAGGCATAGAGTGCGTCAACCCCCTGTGGGGTATGGACCAGGTTAAGCTGCTGGAGGAGGTGCTGGAAAACGGCTTCAAAGTCATCATATCCAGCGTATCCGCATACTCGCTTGACGAGAAGTGGCTTGGCAGGCCCATAGACGAGGGATTGATTAAAGACCTGGTTAAATTAAGGGATAAGTACGCCATCAACCCTTCAGGGGAGGGTGGTGAGATAGAGACGACCGTCCTAGACGGGCCGTTGTTCAGCAAGAGGATTGAGGTTCTGGAGTCTGAAGTATTGCATAAGGGGTATTCTGGAGTCTATGTGATAAAAAAAGCAGGGCTCGCAGACAGGTAGCTACTCGTCGTCCTCATCCAATCCCTTAGCCACCTCATCCAACCCCTTCTTCGTCACCAGTGTGGCAAGCAATTCCGGTATCACCATTGTGTTAGTTTTCAGGTATTACTCCAATAAATACTATTATTACCTAAGGATTTGAGGTGGTATGATTGAGGATACTCGGCAAGGACCTGCGTAACGGCGTTCTCAAGCTTCGTCTGGAGAGCCTAGACGACCTATGGTACCTGAGCCAGGTGGTCTTTGAAGGGGATGTCGTAAAGTCCAAGACCCAGCGGAGGGTGAAGGACCGGGACGACGTTAAGAGCGGTGGCGGGGAGAGGAAGACCATAACGCTGTCCGTCCGGGTCGGGAAGACCGAATTCAAGAGGGACTCGAACTCGCTGAGGATATCCGGCACCATAGAGGCAGGGCCTGAAGACATTATTGGATTAGGATCCCACCATACCCTGAGCATAGACCCAGGCTCAGTCCTCACTGTGGTAAAGGAAAAATGGGGTAAGCCTGAGCTTTCACGGATAGACGCTGCAGTAGAGTCGACGCTGAGGCCTAGCGTGCTAGTGGTTGTTGTGGAGGATGGTGATGCGACGGTCGGGTTTCTCAGGGATTCCGGCGTGGATTACACGGAGTTCTCCCGCAACATAGGCGGCAAATACGACCTGAAGGGTAGGGAGGATCGGTTGAAGGGTTTTCATGGTGAACTCTTCCAGATGCTGGCTGGTCTGGTGGGGAGCAATAACGTATCTCTCGTCATCCTTGCTGGCCCTGGTTTCGGTAAGAACGCGTTCATGGATTTTGTGCGCCAGAAGGATTCAGGGCTCGCATCAAAGTTTGTGGTGGAGGATACCGGCTCCGGAGGCAGGAACGGTGTGCAGGAGGTCTTGAAGAGGGGCTCTGTGAACAAGTCTCTGGAGATGGTCAATTCCGTGCGCGACACCCGTCTCGTGGACGAGGTATTGAAGAACATTGGCGCTGGAAATGGATTGGCGGTTTACGGGTTTGATGACGTGCGTGACGCCGTTGATTCGGGTGCTGTTGAAACGCTCATAGTGTCTGACCGGCTTTTCTTCGATGATAGGGTTAGGATAGAGCCTCTTATGCTGGAAGTTCAGAATAAGCGTGGTGTAGTCCACATAGTCAATAGTGAGGGTGATGCTGGGGGGCAGTTGGAGTCGTTGGGCGGTCTTGCGGGGATACTCAGGTATCGTCTCGGCTAGCGCCTCCGCCTGCCGCCCTTACCCCTCGAGGGATTGTTGTCAACCCATACTGACGACGCGTCATGCGTGTCCAAGTAGTGCTCCCTACCATAGTCGTCCGGCTCATCGTCTTTTCCTGGAGCACTGATGTTCTCGTACAGTGACCTCTCCTGCTCCATCCTGTTCTCCATCTTCTTCGCGTGCCTGTCCTTATCCTTCGTTATCACGCCTCTACAGCTATCGCAGACTTGCAGTCCTGGCTTGAATAATGGTTTCCCGCATCTCCCACAGTTTATCGACACCTTTGTTCCACCTCCATATCCATTATATTTCAAGAAATTAAAAACAACAAAATCCACAAATTAATCACTCAAAAATAAATCTTTATTATACTAATATACTCTAAATTATGGTCTAATTTTTATTATATGTTCAATATTATTGCATAATATTGTTAAATTTTGCAATATCCCCTACATATATGACAATAAAATGATTATATATATAAAAAATGCTATTTTTTATATTGAAATAATCAAAAAAACAACAAGTATTTATATAACTTCTTCATAAATATAAACAAAAAATGAATAAACATTCAAATAATGTCCGGGTGATTGGGGGTGTGTCCAAACGGCTGGCAATCCTCCTATGGGGCAATGAAAACCAATTCCCGGTATTTGAATGCCAATTCATGCTAAACAATGAGGTGAAAACATAATGGAGAAAACACGAAAAACAGTCCTAATGGTGATACTGGCACTATTGGCATTACCTCTAGTGTCGGCGGAAGAGGCGGTAGAGATAAGCAACCTGGACACTTTCTGGGTTCTGATGGCAGCATTCCTGGTGTTCCTAATGCACTTGGGGTTCGCGATGGTGGAGACCGGGTTCACGAGATCCAAGAACTCCGTGAACATCATCATGAAGAACATCATGACTATATCCATGGCGGCGATAGTCTTCATGGTGATCGGATTCAGCATAACCTTCGGTGGTGATGTCAGCGGACTCATAGGAAACCCAACAGAATACCTGATGATAAAAGGGGTCTCTCTTGAAAAACCCTGGCCCGGCACAACAGTGGCTGCACTGGCATTCTTCATATTCCAGATGATGTTCGCTGGAACGGCGGCAACCATAGTGTCTGGGGCAGTGGCGGAGAGGATAAAATTCCTCGGATACATACTCTTTGCAATAGTGATAGTTGCATTCATCTACCCTGTGGTAGGTCACTGGATATGGGGTGGGGGGTGGCTCGCTGAAAAGGGCATGATAGACTTCGCAGGCTCTACAGTAGTGCACCTGGTCGGAGGTTCGGCCGCGCTGGCGGGAGTCATAGTGTTGGGGCCCAGGATAGGCAAGTTCACGAACGGCAGAATCAACGTCATACCAGGTCACAGCATACCTCTGGCGGCTTTGGGCGGTCTGATACTATGGTTCGGGTGGTTCGGATTCAACCCTGGCAGCAATCTTGCTATGACGCCCGCAGTCGCTTTGATAGCTGTGACGACAAACACTGCGGCTGCGGCGGGGGCAATAACCACGATGGTGGTCACATGGCTTAGGAATGGCAAGCCTGACGTTTCAATGACAATAAACGGCTTCCTAGCGGGCTTGGTCGCCATAACAGCAGGCACTGCGGCAGTGAGCCCAGTCAGCTCGGCACTCATAGGTGTGGTGGCGGGAATCCTAGTCGTGTTCGCAGTCGAATTCTTCGACAGGATATTGCGAGTCGACGATCCTGTAGGCGCGATCTCAGTTCATGGCGCATGCGGTGCGTGGGGTACGATAGCTGTGGGATTATTCGCCGAGAAGGCGTACACTGGGGGGGTGAGCGGCCTATTGTTTGGCGGCGGGCTCTCACAGTTGATTATTCAGGTCACGGGGGTTGTGGCGACATTCCTATTCGTTTTTGCGTCGTCGTTCACACTCTTCAAGTCCATCGACCTTTTTCTTGGACTGAGGGTCTCGGAGCAGGAGGAGATTGTTGGCTTGGATATCGGCGAGCACGGGATGTTCGCGTACCCGGATTTTGAGGTGCCGGCGTAAAAAATGGAGGTGAATTGAAATGAAGTTGATAATTGCGTACATACGGTCTGAGATGCTGGATTCGGTGAAGAAGGAGTTGGACAAGCGTGAAGTCCATAGGATGAGCGTAAGCATGGCTAAGGGTTGCGGCCAGACGCGCGGCTATGTTGAAAGCTACCGTGGCGCTAAGAAGGAGATCAGCCTCCTCCAGAAGATACGGCTGGAGGTCGCGGTCAACGACGACTTCGTTGACACGACGGTTGAAGGCATTATCCAAGGCGCCAAGACAGGTAGTGTCGGAGACGGTAAGATCTTCATAGTGCCATTGGAGGAGTGTATCCGCATAAGGACCAGTGAGAAAGGGCCTTCAGCTATTGGTGGGCGGAGCAGATTCGCAGATGAAAAATAAAAACCCCTGGTAGATGGTTTATAAATATGTGCCTTATTTCTTATTTTTTAATTTTTATTTTCTATTTTATTGTTATTTTATCCATTTTTTTAATTAATTTTTATGTATATCCTCATTATTTAGTTAAACATCGTCATTTATTTGAGTATTCATTCAAATTTTATATATCTTTTTATGAAATAATACAAATAATCGATAAATATTTATATAAGTTATTCATATTCTTATTACAAATTGAATAAATCATTAACAGACATCTTGTCTTTGGTGGTTTGTTCTAGGCTACTCTATGATGGAGGGATGATGATATGAAACAAATAATAATCGTTTACACGACCCTGCTCCTGCTGCTTTTAACGCAGTCTGCCTCAGCAATAGACACGTCAAAACTGAATGCCGGAGACACAGCATGGGTCCTCGTGGCCGCAGCCTTGGTGCTGCTAATGACTCCTGGCGTTGGATTCTTCTACGGCGGTATGGTGCGCAAGAAGAACGTCCTCGCCATCATAACCCAGAGTTTCATAATCATAGCGTTGGTGAGCATCCAATGGATTCTTGTGGGATACTCTCTGGCATTCGGGCCAGACATAGGTGGTGTAATCGGAGGCTTGGACCATGTCGGGCTAAACGGTATCGGCATGGGGGCGAACCCAACCTATAGTGAGACGATACCCGAGTACGCGTTCCTAATATTCCAGGCAATGTTCGCGATAATAACCCCTGCATTGATAATCGGCTCCTTCGCAGACAGGATGAAATTCTCGTCATTCCTAGTATTCACACTACTATGGACGACATTCATCTATGATCCACTATGCCACTGGGTGTGGGGTGATGGCGGATGGATACGGGCTATGGGAGCACTCGACTTCGCTGGAGGCACGGTCGTCCACATATCAGCAGGAGTCTCAGCCCTCGCAGCCGCACTAGTCTTAGGCCGGAGGGTGGAGCTATCGAACGGCGGGGAGATAAAACCGCATGACATCACCATGGTCATACTCGGCGCATCTATCCTATGGTTCGGGTGGTTCGGCTTCAATGCGGGAAGCGCGCTCGCAGCAAACGGTCTCGCAGCCCACGCATTCGTCGTCACAAACACTGCAGCTGCTGCCGCAGCAATATCATGGATGCTCGTAAGCTGGTCCCGCGACAAGAAGCCAAGCAGTATGGGCATAGTGACTGGTGCAGTCTGCGGTCTAGTGGCCATAACCCCTGCGGCAGGATTTGTAAGCCCCCTGGCTGCAATAGTGATCGGGGCCATAGCTGGTGCCGTATGCTTCATAATGATACTGTTCATAAAAAACAAGACAAGGATAGACGACGCACTGGACGTAATGGCCTGCCACGGCATGGGCGGTATAATAGGGGCGCTTTTAACAGGGGTTTTCGCATCCACTATGATAAACCCGGGGGGTGCGGACGGTTTCATGGCCGGCAACCCCCATCTATTGCTGGTTCAGGCTGCCAGCGTGCTTGTGACTATGATATACGCCTTCACATCCACTATAGTAATAATGAAGGTGATAGACTTGATAATGGGTTTGAGGGTACGGCGAGAGGAGGAGATAATAGGCCTTGACTTAACACAACACGGTGAAGAGGCATATCCTGACATGGACTTGCCTGCATGATAGGGAGGGGAAAAATGAAGTTGGTTATTGCATACATAAAACCTGAAAGGTTCAAGGAAGTGAAGAAGGAGCTATACAAGGCTGAAGTCTACAAGATGTCGGTTTCGAAGATACGGGGATGCGGACGTCAGAAGGGGTTTACGGAAGTCTTCAGGGGTTCGAGCCAGGAAGTAAACCTGCTGCCAAAAATACGGCTAGAAATCGCAGTGAACGAGGATTTCGTGGAGCCGACGATAGAGGCGATAATGAAGGGCGCTAGGACCGACGAAGTCGGTGATGGCAAGATCTTCGTACTAACTCTAGCCGAAGCAGTCAGGATACGGACAGGAGAGCGGGGAGGCCGTGCGATAGGATGAATGAGGTGGTGATATGACAGATAAGATCGAAGTTAAGGCTTTGATAAGCGAAGACCTTAGGAAAGAACTGGATTACTGGGGGTATAGCCCGACGGACATACTAACCGAATCATTGGAGTATATCATGTGGGCTACTGTACGGCGGAAGACCGACAACCTATGCCGGGAGTGTAAGAAGCCGATAGAACAAAGCATACCCCGGCAAAAGCGGATTACCAACAGCTATCCGGAAGGCTTCTGCAGCTGCAAAAGCAAATAGTCTATTTTTTTTTATATTATCCACTTTTATCATTTAAATTATTTTTATAAACTACTTTTTAAACCATAATAGTTTTTATACTAAATCAACCATTATTGTATTATGGCTTTTGATTCCATGAGCTGCCCTGGATGCGGTAAGGGAATGGAGCAGGGTCTGATATATGCTGTGGGCCAGGACTCCACCATCTACTGGGAGAAGGACGATGGTAAGGGAAGGGAGGAGTTCGTTTCCGCAGCATTGGACAAGGCATTCAGGTGCGGCAAATGCAGGCTGGTGACCTTCAAGATACCTGAAGAAGAGTGAAGAACCCCATAAACTAAAGGGGATCCTGTTTCACGGTTAGAATGGTTGGCGTCACATCCGCGTCTTCCTGCGGTGCCTCTTCTGCCTCATAGCATCCTTGTGACTTGTCTTACGGCCTTTTACTGGCATACCATAGATTATGTAGTCTGCCTATATAAACCATTTATCAGTGTTGAATGCGATATGGTAAGAGGTGATGTTTTATGGGTAATCTGCCTGACTACCGGGCTAAGACGGTTGTGGACGTTTCCGACGGCAAGAAGCGTTGGGTCGAGATCGGGGTCGGATTCAACAACAAGGACACCATCAAGATAAAGCTTGACGCCCTGCCAGTCAACGGGGAGATAATACTAATACCCCTAGACGACGGACCACAATACTAATATACCCCCTCAAGTACAGTATCATGTCACGCATGAATTTGAGCGTATCAAGCAGTATTACCCAATCTATTTTTTTATAGCATACTCTGTTTATAATCAATAGATTTCAATGAGGTATACATGAAACGTTTTTTTCTACTAGTGTTTATAATAGCCCTCTGGGTATGCTTATTCTACTACTTATCCAGTAAATCATTAAAACCTGTCAGACCAGATTCTATTCACATGGATCATGGGAAATATATGGAATTCATGGAATTAGGCTATGCCCTTTATAATTCCGGAGAAAATATTTCACTTTGTCTAGAGAGTAGTGGTGGATCATCGGGTGGTGGTTCAACAAAAAGCTGTGAATATGTCTCTCGAATGGGGAAACCAGAATATATTCGTACCCGTTGGAGTTCCAGTAGCGCTACCCCCCTTTATGCCTGGCGTGAGGACGTCTACTCAAATGGCTCACTAACGTGTAACTGTCTGGAGACCAATTATAACGTGTATTCTACTGAATGCGGAGCGTGTAATGTTTCGTGTAAATATGATCCATCTAAATGGTTGGATGATAAAATCTATGACCTGCTGAAAGATAACACGTCGATTTCAACAAAGGATGGATGCATTAACGGGATATGCTTTATAGACGATGAGGTATACTACGTCCACACTGGACAAATACACTACCACCTATTCATATTACGTCTCGATCTACTCCCCAAAGCATGTAAAACGAATAGTCTAAAACCCCATAATCTCGCCCGTTTTTGCAGGATACTAATTGAGAAAGAGCCCGAGTGCATGGAAATCGATGACGAGGCAGGGAGGTTAAGGTGTTTAAACCCCCTTATTGATCTCACCCTTCACTTCAACTATACTGGCAAGAAACAGTTAGGCTGCGAGAACTTAACGGATTTTTTCACTTCTTCCTTCTGTGTCGGTCAGAAAACCAGAATATCGAACCCGATTTCTATTGCCGAAGAAACAGGAAACTATTCCATCTGCGATAGAATGTACTACAATAAGAATTACTGTTATTCACTAGTAGCCAAAGCCACTAACAATTATTCACTATGTGTGCACGAGCTAGAGGAAGTGAGGGAAGACTGCATAGCTGCAATCGCAGCAAGCATCGCGGAAAAGGAAAAAAACGGTGTCGAATGCCTGAAGATATCCGATAAATTCAATAGAAATACATGCTTGATAAAGATTGCTTTAGAGACAAATGACCCCAAGATATGCGGTTTAATGAATGACTTCAGGAGGGCTGGATGCTACACGCTCTTGGCCACGGAGCTTGATAATCCCGAGGTCTGCGACAGCATGACAGATAATCTGGAAAGAGAATTCTGTCGGATGAAGGTGATTCTTTAACGGATTTATCCAGCTCCTAATGCTATCCCCCCTATTGACTAGCCCCGACCGGGAATTGAACCCGGGACCTCGTGCTGTTTGGGATTATCTGGTCCTACCAAGCACGCGCTCTACCGACTG
>JBDRLL010000030.1:0-13433 GCA_043813075.1 Candidatus Altarchaeota archaeon | reverse complement strand
ACCTTGAAGATAGGGGCATAGACGTGGATAAGATAACAAAGGCCACTACACTCTACGACGGCCCGGCCAGGGAAGCGGTGAAGCTATTCCCAAAGAACGTCAACGTGTCTGCAATACTAAGCCTTGCGGGGGTAGGCCCTGACAAGACTAGGGTCGTCATAGTGTGCGACCCGACTGCGAGCAGCAACACTCACGAGATAAAGGCCAGCGGGGCATTCGGGGCATTCGAATCCAGGGCAGACAACGTACCCTCCCCGGAGAACCCGGGAACATCGTACATGGCATGCCTTTCAGCAGTACAGACCCTCAGGAGGATATGCGGGCGGTTAGAGATAGGAACATGAGAAGTTAGGCACTACGTGTTGTTTTTCTGTTTTTAAGAAACCGATACATATGGTTTTGTATGGTTAAAGAAGTGCACGCATCACATATCCTCGTCAAGACCATGGACAAGGCACAGGGCATATACGACGACTTGAAGCTAGGTAAGAAGAGCTTCGCCAAGATTGCTGAAGAATCCTCGGAATGCCCTTCAGGAAGGAGGGGAGGCGACTTGGGCTGGTTTGGTAGGGGGAGGATGGTCAAGGAATTCGAGAAGGCTGCTTTCGAGCTAAATAAGGGGGAGATCTCCAGGCCGGTGCGGACGGAATTCGGATGGCACATAATAAAGTGCCTGGACACCAGGTAGATATAAACAAAAAAATAGTTAGGCACTGCGTATGGAGTATGTAGAGGATATCACCCCCACAGGAGGGGGCATGGATTTCAGGAACACTGGCTTCCAGGCCACGAGGATAGGTGAGGCCAGGGAGATGATAGAGAGGATGAAGCAGGATGGATGCACCATATTCCTCTCGTTCACAGCCAACATGATGGCCAGCGGGCTGAGAGGAGTGTTCATAGAGATGGCTGAGAAAAGGATGGTGGATGCTGTCATAACCACTGGAGGCAGCATAGACCACGACATAATAAGGGCCTTCAAACCATATAGGATTGGGGGGTTCAATGAAGACGACGTAAGACTGCACAAGAAGGGGGTAAACAGGATAGGGAACATACTGGTGCCAAACGACAGATACGAGCTATTGGAGAGGAAGACTCAACCCCTTTTGAAGAAGATTTACGGGGAAAAGAGCACGGTGACACCAAGAGAGCTTACTGAACACTTTGCCAGAAACATAAAGAAGAAGACGTTCATAGGAACCTGCCTGAAGAACAACATACCCGTGTTTACCCCAGGGATAACTGACTCTGCCCTGGGGCTACAGATGTTCTTCTTCCGCCAGAAGCATAGGGACTTCATGCTGGACCCCCTTGGAGACATGCAAGCGATGATAGACCTAGCGTATGATGCTGAAAAAACAGGGGGCATAATCCTGGGGGGAGGCATATCAAAACACCATACGCTGGGTGTGAACCTACTTCGAGGGGGTCTCGACTACGCGGTATATGTGACAACAGCATTGGAATACGATGGCTCCCTGTCCGGAGCGATGCCGAGGGAGGCTAAATCCTGGGGTAAGATAAGGGAGAATGGGGGGTCTGTAACAGTATATTCCGATGCGACAATAGCACTCCCACTGATATTAGAGGGGATACTATAACAGTTATAAAGGATAACGGATAAGTTATGGAATATGACAGACGATCTTAAAGGACAGGTATCCAAGAGCCTGGAGAAGATACGCCCCCTACTCCAGATGGATGGGGGAGATGTGGAGCTGGTGGACGTTGAAGGGGGTGTGGTAAAGGTAAGGCTAAAGGGAGCATGCCACGGATGCCCGATGTCGCAGATGACCCTCCAACACGGGATAGAGCAGACCCTGAAGAAGGAAGTCCCAGGTGTTGAGCGGGTTGAGTCAGTCGACCAGGGGTGAGGATGCTGAAGATATATATTCCCCCAATCTAATCTGTAAAGCACCTATTGGGTTGGGGTGGATAATGGTTTCTAAGATACGGAAGAGAGACGGGAGAACAGTCAAATTCAACAAGCAGAAGATTGTTGACGCAATACACAAGGCCATAACGGCAGTCAACGAGAAGGACGGTAAGGAAGCTGACCGGCTGGCAGGAAATGTCGTAAGGAAACTGAATTCCAGATTCAAGAACAAAACCCCTAGCGTGGAGGACGTTCAGGACATAGTTGAAGACGTTCTGATAAAAGACAGCAAGCCAGACGTGGCGAAAGCATACATAATATACAGGCAGGAACGCAAGAAACTTCGTGAGACAAAATCCCTTATGGGAGTCGACGACGACATAAAACTATCCCTAAACGCGGTTAAAGTCCTTGAAAAGAGGTACTTGATGAAGTCACCAGACGGGGCAATCACTGAAACCCCAAAGCAACTCTTCCAGAGGGTGGCTAGGAACATAGCTGAGGCGGACGCGTTATACAACAAAAAAGCGGATGTCAAAAAAACAGAGAGGGATTTCTATGATATCATGTCAAACAAGTATTTCATGCCAAACTCACCAACCCTCATGAACGCGGGCAGGGAACTCCAACAGCTCTCAGCATGCTTTGTACTCCCCGTTGAGGACAGCATGGAAAGCATATTCGAGGCCATAAAGAACACGGCACTAATACACAAGAGTGGCGGCGGCACTGGATTCTCATTCAGCAGGCTGAGGCCCAAAGGCAATCATGTGAGATCAACCAGTGGCGTAGCATCAGGTCCATTATCATTCATGAACGTATTCAACGCTGCGACGGAGGTCATCAAGCAGGGGGGCACGAGGAGGGGGGCTAACATGGCCATACTCCGCGTAGACCATCCGGACATAATAGATTTCATAACCGCTAAAGAGCAGGAGAATGTTTTGAACAACTTCAACATATCTGTGGGGGTCACTGAAAGTTTCATGGATGCTGTGGAGAAGGGAGAGGACTATGACCTCATTAACCCACATGACAAGAGCGTGATGAACCGCATAAACTCGAAGCATGTATTCGACTTGATCATCACCATGGCCTGGAAGAACGGGGAACCTGGGATAATATTCCTCGACAGGCTCAACAGGGACAACCCCACTCCTGCGATAGGGGAGATAGAATCCACGAACCCGTGCGGCGAACAGCCGCTACTGCCCTACGAGGCGTGCAACCTAGGGTCCATAAACCTGTCTAAGATGGTTGATGAGGGTGAGGTTAATTGGCGCAGGCTAAAGCGGATCGTGCATGTTGCGGTTCACTTCCTTGATAATGTGATAGACATGAGTAACTTCCCCCTTGATGAGATAGCTAAGATGGTTAGGAGCAACCGGAAGATAGGTCTTGGTATAATGGGGTTTGCGGACATGCTGATACAATTAGGGGTGCCGTACAACAGTGAAGATGCCATTAGTGTGGCTGAAAAGGTAATGTCCTTCATTAACGAGGAGTCTAAGAAGGCGTCTGCGGAGCTGGCGGAAAAGAGGGGGGTGTTCCCAAACTTCAAGAAGAGCATATGGCCAGGGCAAGGGTATGCGAAGCTGAGGAATGCGACCACAACCACCATAGCCCCCACGGGGACTATAAGCATCATAGCCAACTGCTCTGGGGGGATAGAACCGTTGTTTGCAGTATCTTTCATACGAAATATCCTTGATGGGACGGAGATGGTTGAGGTGAACCCCCTATTCGAGAGGATGGCGCGTGAAAAAGGGTTCTACAGCGAGGAATTGATGCGGAAGATAGCTCGGAGGGGCACCATACAAGGTATAGACGAGATACCTGAGGACGTTAAGGGTGTGTTCATCACCGCCCATGAAGTAACGCCTGAATGGCATGTGCGAATGCAGGCGGCATTCCAGAAGCACACCGATAACGCAGTCTCAAAGACAGTCAACTTCCCGAACTACGCTACAACAGATGATGTTGAGAAAGTATACCTCCTAGCCTACAAACTGGGGTGTAAGGGGGTGACCATATACAGGGATGGGAGTAGGAGCGGGCAGGTATTGAATATAGAGGCTGTTAACAAGCCAAAGTCTGAGAGGAAGGCAGGCAAGGATGATTCTTGCCCTGAGTGCGGCAGTAAACTCGTGTTTGAGGAAGGATGCAGTAAATGCCATTCATGTGGGTACTCTGCGTGTAGCATCGCGTGATAATATGCCAGCTAATAAGAGGAAGGGTCTTATCCATGTTTACACTGGAGCGGGTAAGGGGAAGACGAGCATCTCATTAGGGCTTGCTTTAAGGTCTATGGGGCATGGATTCTCCGTGTACATGATACAGTTACTGAAGGGTGGTAGTCATATGGGTGAGGTGATATCCTCCATTGAAATCCTCCCCAGGATGACCATAAAACAATACGGGAAGAAGTGCCCTTACTCTGATGAGATGAAGAAGGGGGACATAGATTGTGGGAACTGTAGGGACTGCTTCATATCGCGAAATGAAGAGAGGGAATACGTTGAGGAGGCTTTGAACCACGCTGAGAAGATACTTAAGTCAGGGAAATACGACCTGGTGATAATAGATGAAGTGAATAATGCGCTGCACCGCAAGCTAACGTCAGTTGACCGTGTGCTTAAGCTGATTAAATCCAAGAAAAGCCACACGGAACTCGTGTTGACTGGGCGTAACGCCCCCAAGAGGATTATCGAAGCCGCTGACTATGTTACTGAGCTAAAGGACGTAAAACACCCGTTTAACAGGGGTATTAGGGTTAGGCGTGGGATAGACTACTGACGCTTTTATAGCCTGCTGCCATGTAGTATATACCATGGATTTGCCTGTTTTTGAGCTTACCACCCTACATAAGATAGGGTTAGCGACCATTATCCTGGCAGGAACGCTCTTCGTGAGTGTGGTGTCCTTATCCCTGTTGGGGGTTTTTCTCGCATTAGTCTACCGTAGGAACAACCGGATTATGCTCCCTAACATAACCTTGTTCATACTCGGATTCCTGGAGGCTCCTGTAAAGCAGATGTCATGGCTGTTCGGTATCGATGGAATATTCATAGACACGATGGTCGTGGAGTTGAGGAACATACTATACGCTAAGGCTTACGCGTCCACCAACTATCCTGAGCGGGTGATATTCCTGCCCCAATGCATGAGAAACCCCAAATGCCCCGCCCCCCTTGGTTCTGAGGGTATAAAATGCATTTCATGCGGTCGTTGCGGCATATTCAAGATAAAGGAGTACTCTGAACAGCTAGGATACCGTTTTTTCATAGCACCCGGATCCATGCTCGTGAAAAGGATGGTCAAGAAGTACAAGCCTAAGGCGGTTTTAGGTGTGGGGTGCGTCCTTGAAGTGTACGAAGGTTCCAGTCTAATGGCGGATGCGGGGCTCCCCGTCCAGGCCGTGATCCTAGAGCGTGACGGATGCGTTGACACGCGAGTCAACGTAATCGAACTCATGGGGAAGATAAGAGCACACAAGAGTCTTGGTAAGAAATATTCCATAAACAATGACCCTGAATTGTTCGGCCTTGCTGAAAGCATATCCCAGCTATGGGATTCAACACATCCCTCTGACATACAGCTGAGTGTTGCTAAGGAAAAGAGTGAGAAAAGGGGTTGGTGATGTGGATTAGACTAGTGGGCTTAGCGCCCTTAGTTTAAGAACCACCCCCCCTATCGCGTCTATGGCGTAATCTACTTCTTCCTCAGTGTTTTCCCTACCCAAGCTTATGCGTATGGAACCATGAGACTGCTCTGGTCGTCTGCCCATCGCAGTCAACACATGGCTTGGCTCAAGGCTTGCGCTTGAGCACGCCGAACCTGTTGATACCTGCACTCCCAGAGAGTCAAGCATCAATAGCAGGGACTCCCCCTCAATGTTGTAGAAGCTTATGTTCGCGTTGTTGCACAACCGTTTATCCCCCTCAGGCCCGTTTAAATGCGATTCCGGGAGCTTTGTTAACTCTCGTATTATCTTGTCTCTGAGTCCGCTCATTCCCCTCACATCCTCTTTCGTTATCAGGTTGGTTGCATGCGAGAAACCCACTGCTCCTGCAACATTCTCTGTTCCCGCCCTAAGCCGGTATTCATGGCCCCCTCCATCAATCTGGCGTTCAATCCTGTTCTTTAGATCCTCCCTGACGTATAGGGCTCCCACTCCTTTGGGTCCATGTATCTTATGGGATGAGAAGGAAGCGAGGTCTATATTCTGCTTCTTCACATCTATCTCTGTCTTAGTGAAGCTTTGCACTGCGTCGGTGTGGAAAAGCACCCCACGCTCATGGCACAACCCACCTATAGCCTTTATGTCGTTTATGGTCCCCACCTCATTGTTTGCATGCATTACTGACACCATAACCGTCTTTTCTGTTATGCTGTCTTCCAGATCGGCCAGGCTGATAAAACCCTCCCCGTCGACGTCAAGGTAGGTTACATTAAACCCTTTTACCTCCAGACGCCGGCATGTTTCTAAAACTGCTGGATGTTCTATCCTGCTGGTTATCAAATGCCCTCCCCCCTCCTTTCTCTTGTAAGCCACCCCCTTTAGCGCCAGGTTGTCTGACTCGCTCCCGCCTGACGTGAATATTACCTCCTCAGGGGAGGCGTTTATCCTGCCTGCAATAGTCTTCCTCGCCGCCTCTAACGCATCCCTAGCTTCCCTCCCCTTTTTATGGAGGCTTGAAGCATTCCCGTATCTCTCCGTCATATACGGCAGCATTGCTTTTACAACAGAACCATCTACTGGCGTGGTTGCCGCGTGATCCAAGTACACATCCATTTCTTCTCTTTTTTATAGGAGTATTCTATTATTTACTTCTACTTTTTAACTAAGGAGGTTACTAGAATGCCACCAATTGTTGATGAAAAGAAATGCACTGGATGTGGGGCCTGCGTGTCAGTCTGCCCTGCTTCCCCGACAGTCTTCGAGCTTGTCGACAAGGAAGAAGGGAAAAAGTCTGTGGTAAAGCATCCAGAAGCATGTATTGAATGCGGTGCGTGCGTTGCTTCATGTCCTGTAGAGGCCATAAAGCTAGGACAATCCAAATAAGATATAAGATTAGCTTATATATTATAATTTTTTCTTATATACTTTCTATTATTTTTGTTCATGCTATGTCTAAGGTCAGTCTAAGTCTGACTTGAATATGGGGTTTAGGACAATACCCTCCTTCATTATCTTCATCACCTGCTTGTTCCGGCTGTGATCTATCCCCCTCATTTTTATGACCTGGAGGGTCCGTATCAGGTCTCCCTTCCTCTCCAGCTCAGACAGCATTATCACCCCGTCTGAAACGAACTCTTCAACACCATACTTACTGTATTCAAATGTCATTGGCTTAATCTCTGAAATCAGTATTAGCGTGGACCTCTCCTTCATCAGCTTCCTCCTTAAGGATAGCAGGAAGTCTCTCAGCATGGCTTCATCCTCTATGTCGTCTGCCAGGGCTGTCACAGAGTCTAAGACTATCCTCCTCCTGTTTTTGTTGTTTATCACGTCGCTTATGGTCTTTACCAGGTATTCTGGGGTTCTCTCGCTCAGATTGCCTAGGATGCATTCCTCTTCAACGTCTATTATGTTCACAAGGCCTTCGTCAACGTATTTCTTATCATAGAAGCTGAATTCCTCCAGGTTCTCCTCTATCATGCCTGAGGGTTCAGTAAGCGATATGTATAGTCCTGATTCCCCCTTTTTAGCGCCTTCAAACAGGAATTGGTGTGAGAGTATTGTCTTGCCTGTCCCACATGAGCCTGATAGGAGAACAACATGCCCTCTTGGGATCCCTCCCCCAAGCAGCTCATCCAGCTCCCTGATTCCTGTGTTGAGTTTTTCCTTAACCAAAATACCACCAATGTAGTGCCTAACTATCTTTTGTCTTCTGCTCCCGCAGGCACGTCTTTCTTGGGCTTCTTAATGGCCTCTATCTGCTTGGGCATCCCCCCCTCCCTGAACATCTCACCCATTACCGCGGCTCCGCTTAAAAGGCCGCTGGTCTCGAAGGGCATGAATATCTTTGTGGCCTGCCCGTCAGCCATCTTCTCCAAGGCCTCCAGATACTTTATGGTGAGTATGTCTTTGGTCGCCTTCCCGTCGTGTATGGCAGTGAATACCCTGCCTATAGCATCTGCTTCTCCCTGGGCTAGCAGGGACTTCTTCTTCTTCTCAGCCTCTGCAACACGCTCTATTGCGATGGCTTTCCCCTCTGCATCGAGTATCTCTGACTGCTTCTTGCCTTCAGCCCTCAGTATCTCCGACAGTTTTGTTCCCTCTGCCTCGAGTATGGAAGCCCTCTTCGTACGCTCCGCCTTCATCTGCCTGCTCATGGCGTCAACAATGTCCTTTGGTGGTTCCACATCCTGTATCTCCACGCGGGTTACGCGGACGCCCCACTTGTCTGTTATCTCGTCAAGTATCTTCCTCAATTCTATGTTTATCTTGTCTCTTGAGGCGAGCGTTTCGTCAAGCCCGAGCTCTCCGATTATGTTCCTCAAGTTTGTCTGAGCGAGCTTGCTGACAGCGTCCTCGAACATAGCTACGTTGTACATGACTCTGAAGGGGTCTGTGACTTTGAAGTAGATTACTGCGTCAACGCTTATGTTTACGTTGTCCTTGGTTATCACTTCCTGGGATGGAACATCTATCAACGCCTCCCTCATATCCACCTTATAGACCGACTCCATGAACGGCAGTATTATGTTTAGGCCAGAACCAAGGGTCCTATTGTATTTCCCCATGCGTTCTACAACCCCCTTCTCGTAGGGTCTTACCACGACTATGGACTTGAAGGCGGTCACCACCACCACCAGAAATCCCAGCGCAAATGCTACTATACTTGTTTCCGGCATCTTCCTCCCTATAGATTATACTCTCTTAAAGATTAAATACGCTCCCAAACCCCGGTTAATACTGGAACTCACCCCCCTCCCCTATTGTTTAAACCTGTTTTTTTAACTAATTTGCTTATAAATAAGCTGAATGAAATACTTAACATTAAATGGTGTTTCACATGAGTAAGCGATTATCTGAGTTGTATGGGATGGACATCTACACTACCAAGGGACAGTTTGTCGGGAGGGTGCAGGATGTCATATTAAACCTTGAGAAGGGGGAGATTATGCGTTTGAGTCTGCAGTCTTTCAAGGGGTCCTCGCCCTCTGGTGAGGAGGTCAGGAGGATACTCCGGGATGAGAGCATCCCCTATGAGGAGGTTGCGGAAGTTGGTGACATAATCCTCGTGCACAAGATTCCCTCCCCGTCGAGGGGGCGCAAGGAAATAGCAGAATGAATGACAGAAGCATAGGGACGCTTCTGAAAGACATGATCGGCGAGGATGTGGGTCTTGGGGACTTAACCTCCTCTTTCACCCCGAACCCGAAGGTTCGGGCAGTAATACGTTCTAAGGATTCTGGCTACGTCTCAGGTATTGATGAACTCCAGGCGCTCTTCAAACAATACAATGTAAAATCGAATCCAATGGTGTCTGACGGCGACCGTGTCTCAAAGGATATGGTGGTCTTCCGTTTATACGGGAATGCTCATGACATACTCCTCATAGAACGGACTGCGTTGAACATACTCTCCCGGATGAGTGGGATCACAACACTTACGAGGAAATACGTTGACGCCCTAAATTCTGTGAAATCCAGGGCGCGGGTGACTGCGACCCGGAAGACAACCCCCCTCATACGCTGTTTGGAGAAGAAGGCGGTTGTTGTCGGTGGAGGGCTCACCCATAGGATGGGCCTCTACGACATGGTGCTGATCAAAGACAACCACCTGATACTGTTTGATAATGATGTTGAAAGGGCATTGTCTGCTGCCTCTAACGCCAGGTTGAAGGCTAAGGTGGAGGTTGAGGTGTCTAATCGTGCGGATGCGTTGAAGGCTGCTGAGTCCGGTGCCGATGTTATAATGCTGGACAACATGCGTCCTAGGGAGATACGTAAAATACTCTCCGACTTGGAGGTGAGGGGGCTTAGGAGGAAGGTTCTCATAGAGGTCTCTGGCGGCATAAGACTGCGTAATATACGGAATTACGGTCGTCTTGATGTGGACTGGATTTCAATAGGCCGTCTCACACACTCTGCGGTGGCGTTGGATTTCAGCATGGACTTCACTGGTTAGCATGGGAGATTACTATCTTATCCACACTACGGTGTCTGGGCGAGACGAGGCAGTGAGGATTTCTGACATTCTGGTTAAAGGTGGTTTTGTGGCGTGTGTGAACTATTTCCCAGTGTATTCGACATATGTGTGGGATGGTAGGTTAGAGCATTCAGAGGAATACTTGCTGTTGTGTAAGACGACACGCCAACGCATTGACGCTGCTTTCTCTAGGATACTGGAGGAGCACTCCTATGAATGCCCTGAGATAATCTCTGTTGAAATCTCCCACGGCCATCCGAGCTATCTCGACTGGATATCATACTCAACCAAAAATAAGGAGTAGTACCTCGATAATCTTTTTTGTCACTAGGTCTGGGAGAAACCAGGCTATCCATCCGAGTATCCTTGAAGTCCATCCGCCGGACATGACCATGATCCGCATGCGGTATGTGTTCCTGCCCCTGGAATAGTCGTGTGTGTAGTGGGTGTTTATGGTTATCTCATATAATCCCTCTGGCAGGTACCATGGCAGGTACACATCGTTTTTTATGGTGTCTGGCCCGGTCGTGTATGGGAATTCAATGCTCTTCCTTACAGCATTGTTCAGTACTATGCCCACCGCCCCGGGGTATGATGCGAATGAAATGTCGTTTATCCTCACCCCTTCTTCAGGGGTTTCGAGGACTATTCTCACGCTAGCACTTTCCCCAGTATACGCTTTTGGTATCTTTGTTGACGCGTCATCCCCGTTTATGTTAACCGAGATGTTTAGCAGGTCATCGGCGTTTACTGTTGTTGTGAGGAGAAAAATGATGGTTCCTATGGCGCATGCACTCCACTTCATCCTGCTATAATATCTGTATGTGGCGTTAAATCTATCTCACTACTCTCCCTCTTTCTGTGAGGTCGATTATCCTTGATGGGGTGCCGCTACCACATGCGCCGGAGTCGACAACCAGGTCCACCGCGTCAGCTATTTCCCTGCTCAAATCCCCCATGCTTGCTGGCGGCATCCTGCCTGAAATGTTTGCGCTGGTGGTGGTTATCGGTTCCCCCAGCCGTCTGATTATCCTCCTGCACACTTCATTGTCCGGTATCCTCACTCCAACAGTATTCCCACCAGCGGTCACGAAGTCGGGTATTCTACTGTTCTTATGCACGATGAATGTGTGCGGGTCTCTGTAGTGTTCATCAATGAATTGTTCCTCTCCCTCCCCCAACACCGTGTAGTGCCTAACCATCTTCATGTCGCTGAAGGCTATGGATAATGGCATGCCTTCAGGACGGCCTTTCATCTCATACACTCTCGCTACAGGATTCTTCTCTAAAACACATCCTAACCCATAAACAGTGTCTGTTGGGTATACTATGACACCCTCCATGGAAAGAACATCAACTACCTCAGATATGCTGGTATCGCTCGGCTTTTCAGGGTCTAATACCATCAGTTTCATCTGCACGACTAAGGTCCTTCCAAACCGCATTTATCGCACTTGTATGCTATCCCAAGTTTCCGGCAGGGGTCGCATCTGATGATCTCCTTCTCCCCGCATTTAGGGCACTTGAATTCACTGTAGTTTTTCAAGACTTCCGTGCCACATGAACTGCACTTCTTAACGGACTTTTTACTAGACATGGTCTAAATATATGCACAATCATTATTTAAGTATATAACCCACATCACCGATGATTAAACTAACCTAAAATGACTGTTGAATACGGGTCTGGGGATAGGGTTGAGCTAAGGCTTGCTGGCAGGGCATATACTGGTATTGTGATGCAGCGTCCTGACCTCGCAGACCCCGGATACTTGACGTTGAAATTAGACAACGGCTACAACATCGGCATAAAAACAAGTGAAATAACTAGCTTAAAGGTCTTGGAGGCCGTTAAAAAGCCGAAATCGACTGCTAAGCCCGGTTTAAAACATGACGCGTCAAAGCCTGTGATATCTATCTTGTCCACTGGGGGTACGATAGCCTCCAAAGTGGATTACCAGACAGGGGGTGTTAACGCTTCTTTTACTGCTGAAGAGCTTCTTGAGGCAATGCCTGAAATATCAAATATCGCCAATATCCGGGCCAAATCTGTGATGAATGTCATGAGTGAGGACATGAACCCTACTTTGTGGGTCGATTTGGCGGTGAGTGTGGCTGAAGAGCTTAATTCCGGCGCTGAAGGTGTTGTTGTGACGCACGGAACGGACACAATGCATTATTCCACAGCCGCCCTCTCATTCCTACTGCGAGGCCTTTCGAAGCCTGTTGTCTTCACTGGCGCCCAGAGGTCGACTGACAGGGGTTCCGCGGATTCTTTCCTGAATCTGTTGTGTTCGGTATCCTACGCCACGTCTAACGTTTCTGGCGTATATCTTGTAATGCATGGCAGCATGTCTGACACCCATTGTCTGGCTCATTTGGGCACTAAAGTCCGTAAAATGCACACTACCCGCCGAGACGCCTTCCAGTCCATAAATTCAAGCCCCTTGGCCAGGATACACTCTGACGGGCGGGTGGAGTTCTTATCTAAAAACACTCCTCTCCGTGGCTCTTCGAGGGTTACCGTAGATTCCAGGATTGAAGAGAATGTCGCCCTTGTGAAGGCATATCCTGGTGTGGAACCTGGAATATTCGATTATCTCCTCGATAATGGCGTCAAGGGTGTTGTTATTGAAGGCACTGCTCTGGGTCATGTCCCCACGACCATCAAGGAACGCTCTTTAATACCAAAAATCGAGAAAATGGTGGATTCAGGGGTTCTAGTGGCAATGACTACGCAATGCCTTTATGGGCGGGTTAACCCTCATGTATACAGTAACCTAAGGGAGGTGTCCTCTCGTGGCGTCGTATATTGTGAGGATATGCTCCCTGAGACCGCTTACGTCAAGATGATGTGGGTTTTAGGTCGTTCTAAGGATGTTGAGGAGTCTAAGGCGTTGATGTTGCAGAATATTGCTGGTGAGATAACTGATCGGACGGTTCCTTTCGATAAATTTGTTGAAATCTAGTTTTCACTACTCCTTGAGCTTGTTTATCACCTCTAGGAGGTCTTTAAGAGAGTCGTATATGAGGAATGAGTTTCTGAGTCTTTCCGCATCAGTCTCTCCCAATGCTGATGACTTCCTTAGTTTTTCATACTGCTCGTCCGTTAAAGTCACCATAATCTTCTTACTCATATCTATCTCATATATTAGTCTATTATTATTTAAATATGTCTTTTTGGTTATTTTTTGGTAATATTTCTGTGTGGTTCTCCTGGGTGCTTTAAACCCATTAATATTGGGGGTTGGGGGTCACTAATCATCTGATGGTCTTCTCACATACTCATTAGTCTAAATGATGTTAAAAACCTATTTTTCAGCCAGAAAACGCCTAACTGGGTCTGAAAGCGAGTAAACATACTGCAGCCTACCGCCTCTGGTGTCCTTTCCAA
>JBDRLL010000029.1:0-23695 GCA_043813075.1 Candidatus Altarchaeota archaeon | reverse complement strand
TTATCCAGTAGAACAGGCTTGTGGGGGCGGTCTAAGACGCCTTCACCCCACCCCCATACGACATCGCCAGTATCCCCGTCGAGTATGGCTATCAAATCCAGGTCTCGGAGACAGACTAGTATGTCGCCTTTTTCCGCAAGTCCTGGAACATCCCGGGTTATGACGGAAACAGTGTTCACATGGAAAATATCTGCTGGAGAGTCAGAGGTTGGGTGAAGCCTCCGCATTACCAGGTCCTGGAATATCCGCGCATACCGGGTTAACGGAACCTTATACCAGAACCTGTCAAACAACAGGATACCATCCATGACCCTACCATCAGAGTCAATGATGAGGACACAATAGTTAAGGAAAAAAAGGTAGTGCGGGAACACCCACCTTTTATAGAACCTCGATGGAGTGTATATCCGGCCATCCTCAGAGAGATCTAAGTCATGGTGCGACTCCACACTAGTCTCCAATAGCAATTTTGAATCACGGTCAAACCGGTACAGATGATCTGTGGAAACATATATATCCCCATCAGGGCCGAGTTCAACATGCCTTATTGTATGGGAGACGTTTAGAGACCAGTTATAAACCATATTCCCATTCATGTCAATCAAGTACGCGACTTGAGAGCTAGAGTACGAGAAAAGGTTAAACCCATGGTAGGACATGTTAGGGTCATAGTATATGACGCCATCCTTCATTAAATCATCCTTTAAGACTGGCATGGAGTCTATATAGCCTAGACCCCTCAGTTCGACGGCTCCAGAAGACTCTGGAGTCTGACAGACAGGGTAATCAAGGGCAGTGTATGTGGGTAGAATAGCGTCGAGAACAAGGAGACATAGGATGAGAAGGGATAAGGCTAGTGACGCCTTGAGCATGTGTGACCTCTTAATCTTCATCGTCATAAACGCACGCAAACACCATTTTCCCTGAGATACTCCTTAACCACATGTATTGGATGCTCGTTGAAGTGGAATATTGAGGCTGCGAGCGCCGCGTCAGCCTTGCCTTTAGTGAATGCCTCCAGCATGTGATGGGGGCTGCCGACTCCGCCGGACGCTATCACCGGTATCCCCACATTTTCGCTGATTAGCCGGGTCAGCTGCAGGTCGAATCCCTCCTTGGTGCCGTCACAGTCCATGCTGGTCAGCATTATCTCGCCAGCACCAAGCTCCTCAACACGCCCAGCCCACTCGAGAGTGTCTAATCCAGTCATCTCACGGCCGCCGTAGATGCTGCATTCGTGGCCGGAGGGTGTTTTGCCTGTGCGCTTGGAGTCTATGGCGACGACTATGCACTGGTTGCCGAACTTCCCGGAGGCTTGCCTGAGGAAATCCGGGTTCTTTATGGCGGTCGTGTTGACTGTTATCTTGTCTGCGCCGGCACGGAGTATCCCCTGTATGTCGTCGAGCGTCTTGATGCCGCCGCCGACGGTCAGTGGGATGAACACTTCCTCCGCGGTCTTGCGGATGACGTCCATCATGGTCTGCCTTCTCTCGTGGGAGGCTGTTATGTCGAGGAACACTATCTCATCGGCTCCGTCACGGCTGTATTGCGACGCCATCTCCCATGGGACGCCCGCATACCGTATCTGCTTGAACTTCACGCCCTTGACGACTCTGCCCTCGGGAACGCTCAAGTCACAGTCCAAGCAGGGTATGACGCGCTTAGTCAACATCTTGTGGTGTTAGTCTTTTTAGAACAGGTGTTTTTATCTGTTAGAATGGCCATATGCTGCCCTTTCCCTTGCCTTCCGCTGATATCATCATGAGTCTGGCGTCGAACGTCTCGCCCACATTCTTTATGTATTCTATTAGGACGTCGCTCCAGAGGGACATCGCGTAGTCTGCGTCTGAAATCAGGGCCTTGAAGTAGTAGTCTATGTCGAGTGCGTCGACTATCTCCTGGTCTAGTCCTGTGAAGTGCTGCTCCCTGAAGGCCGCCCTCTTCAATCCCATGTTGGAGCGGGCCTGCTTGAGTTTCCCGTAGCTTTCAGCCGACTCCTTTAGGACTTCGTCGACGACGAGTATGGAGTCTCGTATGGCCTTGAATTCGGTGGCGGACTCTATCTGGGTTACCGCGGAGTCTGCCTCATGGTATAGGCGGGTCATCTTCTTCTGCATGCTGAGGATGAAGTCGCAGACTACCTCGCAGTAGGCGTGGTACATGAGGACGTCCATTATCTCACGTCCGCCCTGACCGTGGACGTAGGATATTGTGCCGCTGTCGTATAGTCCCCGTGGGTCGTAGTAGAACGTCAGGCTGCCCGCCTTTTTCTCTGAGTATCCTTCGAGGTCTGGCTTCCGCCCGCTGAAGATGATTACGTGGAAGTTTATGGGTACTATGTCGTTTACCACCTGCTTGTAGGTGACTGTATGGCATTCCTTGAACAGGTCTTCCACTAGGGCGACCTGCATGGCTGCCATGAACTCCCTTGACTTGCTGATAACGTCGTCGTCAGGTAGTTCTACCTGGAAGGAGTGCAGTCCGCTCCAGTCCTGCGTGAACCTTACGTTCTCGTATCCCCTTACTTTGGGTAGTGTGAAGCTGAGCTCCCGGTCGTATGATATGTCTTTGACGTCGAGTTTAGTCTTCTTGAGGCCTGAGTATGTCTCGTACATGTGGACGTTGGAGCGGGGAATCCATGAAACAGCGATAACGTAGGCCATCTTCAGACAAATAATGTGAAAGACACAATAAAAACACGCTATCCGGGGGTTATTGTCTTGTTGATTGAGCGGATGAAATCGGGGCTAATCCTCTCCATCAGGAACACCACCCGCCTGCTGGTGTTATCGCGGCGGACATCAGGGCTCCAGAAATCCCATACGACCTCGCCTTCATGTGTTATCTCGAAGACGTGGCCTTTCGTGGATTCTGTTATCAGCACGTTCCCGTTGGGGAGCTTCTGGCTTGAACCCATTATCTTAGAGAAGAATGACGTGGGCGGGTCAGCCGTATACTCCCATGCTATTTCGCGTGTCACTGGATTCACCTCGATTATCCGTGAGTAGCATCGGTTGTAGCCGTTGTCGAATATCAGTATGTTCCCGTTGTCCAGTAATGTCGGGTTGTGGGGTGAGTCCAGTGTTCCCTGACCCCAGCTCCAGACGACCTCTTCTGTGTCAGGGTCTATGACTACTATAATGTTCAGTGAGCGCATGCAGAGGAGCATATCGCCTTTCTTGCCCAGCCCATTGACGTCCCGGTCCAGTATCGTGATGGTGTTTGTGTGGAATATGTCGGAGACTGTCCCGTCGCCGACATGAGGGTTCCCTAGTGAGAATATCTGGTTCAGAATCAACCGTAGGATGCGGGGTTTCTCTACCCTGTCGAGCAGTATCCTGTGTACTGGAATCGTCTTTATTGTGGTGCCGTCAGGTGATAGGATGTTTATGAAGTCGTTAAGGAATGGTGTCTTAAGTAGGTACCATGGGAGCGCAAATCGTTCTCTTGACAGCACGTAGATGTTACCGTCTTCATCGGTGTTGACGTAATGGTGGAAGCGCTCCTCCCTCAGCCAGATTAGTTCGGAATCCCAGCTTATCTTGGAGAGGGAGTATTCATGGTTTAAGACAAGTATACTGCCGTCGCCCAGTAGTCTGATGATGGTGAATATGGAGGGATAGAAGTCTATCGTATCATTGCTGACATTCCACCGGTGACGCACCACACCATCATTGTCAAGAAGGAGGATGTGACCGTTGGACCGGTTATGGAAGATGTTGAATCCCGGGTAGGAGAGATTGCTGTCGTGCAATAGCACGCCCTTCTTCCATAAATCGTCGCTTTGGATGGGGAATGAATCCAAGTATCCGAGCGAACGAAGCCTGTCAAAGTCGTCGATGGTGCCGCACGGCTCGCCCGGTTCATTGTAGGTCGGGAGGAAGAACCAGACGCATATTATGGCAGCGTAGGAGGAGATTAGTAGTATGAGTAACAGGATTAGTATTGAGCCAAGCAGCCTATTCTTATCTTTCAGTAAACCAGTGACAGACATGTTAAACCAGCGTAAAAACCGATGGGTTTGGATAACTAGATAATGTGAAATAACGTTAAAAAAAAGGATTTTGGACTCGATGACTATGCGTTAGGAGGGTGTTTGAGGGGGTGGCTTGCTTTTAAGCCACCCGTCATTGCTCACCCAACTATCGAGTCGATGGCCTCAAGGTACTCTTTGAGGTCTGGCATCTGCCGGTCCCCCATGTGGGCGACCCTGAATGCCTTGCCCTTCAAGTCCCCGTATCCGTTGCTGAACTCGTAGCCGGCCGCGGAAAGCTTGGACTTCAGGTCGTTCAGGTCGTATTCACGAGTGTTCTTCATGCAGCTGACGGTGTTGGAGGCGCACCAGTCCTCTGTGAAAAGCTCCCACTTCTCCATACCCCATTTCCGTGTGTAGTCTGCGAGCTCCTTATGCCTCTTGAACCGGTTTTCGAGCCCCTCTTCAGTGAGTATCTTCCGGACCTTATAGTCTAATGCAGCAATCTGAGGTATCGGTGGTGTTGAGGGCGTGTTGTTCTTCGCGTCCTTCTTCAGGTACTCGTGATAGTCGAAGTAGTATCCCTTGCCAGGCATCTCCTTAGACCGGTCTAACGCGGCCTGCGATACTGTAGTCAACGCCAGCCCGGGGGCGACTGCGAAACACTTCTGGGTGCCGGTCACTAGGACGTCTATGCCAAGCTTGTCTGTCTCGATCTTGACTCCAGCCGCACTGCTGACTGCGTCAACACACAACAGCATTTGGTTGTCGTGGCAAAGCTTCCCGAACCCATCCAACGGCGTCATGGCACCGGTGGAAGTCTCGTTGTGGGTTATGAAGAGCGCGTCAAAACCCCCGCTATTCACCAGCTCCTCAACGTCAGCTGGCTTGGCGGCGCTGCCCCATTCAACGTCGACTTTTGTGGCCTGCCTGCCGCAAGCCATTGATATCTTGTACCAGCGGCTGCTGAACGCGCCGTTCACTATGTGCAGGGAGTTCCTGCCCACACAGTTTGTTATCGCAGCCTCCATCCAGCCTGTGCTGGACGTGGCGCTTATGAACACGGGGTTTTGGGTGAACAAAAGCTTCTTCAAGCCTGAAGTAAGGCTCCCATGCAGTTCAGCATACTCTTTGCTTCTGTGACCCATCATGGGCTCGCTCATCTTTGCAGCAACATCGGGACTAACGTCCACTGGACCTGGAATAAAAAGTTTTTTTGACACAACATCACCCCTTCTAAGATTGAAAGTAATACATATTAGGCTCGACGTCTTTAAAATAGATTATGTTTTTACGCTAGAAACCGTATTCTTGAATCACTTCCTTAGGCAGACGCGGGGAGTATGCCCTTAAGTCATCAATCAGCTGTTTTCTGCTGGAATCCTTCACCGAGTAGAAGGTTATATCATCATCACCGCATATGACGTTGTCCTCTATCTTCCATGAGCCGACCTTAGTCCATCCGGCTGGGATGATGCTTACATTGTTCCTGATGAACTGGTTGTCGAAGAGCACGGCAATCTCCACCCCCTTGCCGGACGTTATCCGATCCACCTCCCCCATCGTATAGTAGCCACCCGACTTTGCATTAGCAGCGTCCATGTCAGCTAGGCCGTACAAGTCTACGCACCGCAGGTCTGTCAGGTAATTCGCGAATCCTACGTCCACCAGCGCGACGGTCCTGTTGGCATAGTATTCACTTAGGAAGACGCCCATCTGGTACTGCTGCTGGTATATGTTCCCTGAAATCTGGCCTATCTGGAGGGTCCACAGCCCGTTTTGAATGGAGAATACGAGCACTAGGATGAGTAGGGGATGCTCTTCTAGCACTCGAAGGGTGGAGCGGATGCTCATCCTCTTTTTTTCTAGGACATTCAAGCCGAGCTGGGCGGTGATCACGAAAAAACCGAGTGCGATTAGGTATGCATCGTACCTGTTGACTACCGCGTGCACAGAGAAGAAGTGGGCTACAATGTTGAGGGTGAATACTGCCGCTAGGACAACCACCTCACTCCAATGGAATCCATCCCATTGATACTTCTTCAGGAGGAATAAGACCGCCAGGAGTATGACGAGAGTCTGTGTCGTCATCAATGACCTTATCACGCCCACCGTAAACCATACTATCAGCCGGCCGACGACGGTCGGGTGGGAGCTGACATCCTGATGTAAGCCGCCTTTCAGTATCAGGGAGTTGGGCAGGAAAAACCATCCGTTACCCATTGAAACCACGCCATAAACGATTATTGGAAGGACTCCTGCAGAGAACAATGCCAGTGAAACCATGGGCCTTCTTCGCAATAGGAACAGGAGGCTGACTATCCCTATCGTCATCATCGACTCGTATCTGGTCATGGTCATGAGCGGGGCTAACGCGTAGAGGTAATAGCATTCCCTAGAGGAAACCACGTTCTTTGAGAGGGCTATCGCAGAATAAAACGCGAACAAGAGCGTTAGTAGGATGTGCAGCACATGCTCAAGTCCGTTGAACACTAGTAGGGGCAGTGGTAGGAATAGGATGAGGGACAGTAGAAGCATGAACCGTAGTGACTGTCCTGCCACATACCTGCCAGACAGGCGATACGCATAGAAAACCAGTAGGATAGATAGGATTACATTGAACACTAGCGGCGTTATGTTGTTCACGCCGAATACCTTGTATACTAGCGATATCATCAAGGGCCATATTATGGATGACGTGGATGACGTGAACCCGTATCGCGTGACACCCCAGACGCCATGCAACACAAGATTCTTGGCGACAGCCATGTGGATGTAGACGTCGTCGGATCCATAGACGAGTATCCCACCGGTCCTGGAGGTTATGGACTGGTAGGACATGATGATTAACATCAGGAGTATGCATAGGGAGGAGTACAAAGCCCATTCCCGGGTGATATCCCTCATTTTTTAGCCTGCCTTAAACGACGGGAGACTGCCTGTGGCAGGTCAACGGCAGTGGAAACCAGCCCGATTATCCTGGAGTCTGATGTTGCAGTAATCATGTCCAGCTTCTTCAGCTCATAGTCCACTCTCGGACTTGTCCTGGCAACGCCTTTCACGTCATTGACCATCATAGAGTGCCTTGTGTAGCCCGCAAGCTCCCCGCTACGGGAAACCTGGCTGTCGTACATGAATAGGACTTCAGACGGCCTGGCGCCCTTCAATACGCTGAGGATGGATTCTATAGCGTCAAAAGTAGCCTTCCTTATCCGGTGGTTGCTGAACACCATTGAGTTATCCCTAATGAACCCGTCCATACACTTGAAGTACTCTCCTCCAGAGAGTATGGCCTCCACTGTTATGAGCACGTTGTAGCCGTCGACCGCGACTTTTCCCCCACGCATGCTTGAAAGGGGAGCGAGCTTGTTCTTATGGTCTTTAACCTCCTTTTCCGAGAAGACAATCCTGTTGAGACGGTTGCGTTCCGGAATGTCGAGGCGATGATGGTTTGAGACGAAATCTAGGGAAGACTGCCGGTTATATCCTGCGTCAAGCAGGTACTTCAGCTCCGACTGCACTCTACTATTCTTCATCTGTAGCTTTCTTCAAGGACTTCCTTCATCAAACCCAGCTTAAGGGACTCGTCCGTCCGGGACATCGCATCATCACGCCCGGCCTTTAGCGTTGAATGCATTGAAGCCCGTATGCAGTCTATAGTCTCCGGCACCACGATCGAGTCCTGGGGGATGCCCTGCGTAAGCCAGACTTCCCTGCCCCTGAACACGTAGTATGAACCGGTCGAGACCGCGGACATGAACAAGTCGCCGCCAGGGAACAGGTGTGGTTCGAGCTTGTTTATGCGACGCACACGCTCCCGGAGCTCTATTGTGCTGTCGAACGTCTCCAGCAGCGCGACACGGACGTCATCCTCGAACATGGAGGCGAACTCCTCCTTGCTGGGAGCCTTCTTCTTGAAAGTCATCCTCAGGTCGTGCACATGCATGGAGCTGACCGGGACCTTATACGCCCTGGAATACGCTTCCACATCCAGCACTTCCTGAAGGTCTGGCGCATGATGCGATGGTATCTTAAGGCTCACTTCAGTCCCGTCAATCCTCATCTTACTGGACTGGCCGGGGTCTGTGGAACGCCGTATCAATGTTGAAGTAAGATAGTCCACACCCCACCCGTGCTCGATGACACTGCCGACAAGCCTAGCCAGCCCGGTCGTATTGCATGAGACCACCCGGAGGTACGGGTTACCTGCTTCAACAGATTCCACGCACTTGTCGTAGCTGGCTCTAGTGTTGAATGACGCGCCTATGTCAGCCGACTCTCCCCCCTGAAACAGGACTTTAAGACGGTTATCATTAGCCTTGTTGTACGGCACGTAAAGCTCTTCCTTGTTCCTAGCGCCGAACTTGCTCCCAGTGCAGTCCACTATGACGTCTGAAACACCGAACAACTCCTCCACAGGCCCGCCTATATGCTCCCCGCCAATCTTCTCCTTGAACTCCCTCATGGCGTCTGGAACTCCCTCAGCACCCTTCTTAGAGGACGGGTATAGCTTGTACCCCTTCTCCGCAACCCATTTAGCAACCCAGTCGGGGGAAGTCTTAGCCACACCGGAGACGACCATATCTTCCTGACGTTCAATAGCCCATATGACCTTATGCCCTATTGTTCCGGGGCCGATGACGCCCACCCGCACTTTTTTCATCATGATGCCTCCTAACCGTTAGGTAGGTATATTATTTTCACTGTAGGTTATATAACGTTGCAGAAGTACATTTTGAAATCCTCGTGATCAACAGAAAATACGCATCTCTCACCCATCATTTCAGGCACCTGCTTGTATACGTCATATAGTTCACCGTCAGCAAGCACGAAAACGGTGGGCGTTGAGTTTAGGCGTGCCATGAATTCATGTCTAACGCCCATTGAGTAGTTTAGGATAGAATGGTCTGCCATGTTCATGAGCAGATCACGGTCGGATTGGAATGCTATCGCATGGGCGAAAGGGGAGGATCCGGAAACAACCAGTTCCCGGCCGCCAACATCGTCTATGCGGGAGATGAGCATGTTGGTGATAACGTGGAAGTCCAGTGAAGTCAACGTCAGCAGAGTGCATGTGACTATTGAGGTGGAGGCCATCATCACTATCACAACAACATTGCTCGACATCCGGTAATGTATCGAATACCCCCCCAGCATCGCGAGCGGGGGGACTGCCATCACAAAGTAGATCGCGTAAAGCTGGAGGATGACCTGCTTAACGCATAATGTGCCTGCGAGAACAACCATGACCCATAGGACCATGAACCAGTCTATCCTACGCATCCTCCCCCTGCTTAACAGTACGCATAAGCCTATGAACCCGGTGATTATCGGCAATGCGTTAAAGTACTGTGAATGCCTTACAAAACCCTTTAAACGGTCGGTAAAACCAGAAGTCGGGCGTTGATAAATGTTGTAGGATATCGTGTTGTCGATGATTTCAGGACTGTAGTACATGAACACGGGGAGTATGACCAGTGAAAACCCTAAGACCAGTGTCAACGACTTCATCAGGGAATCGCGCTTGGACTTCCTGAATAACACAAGGTACAGTAATATCGTCAACAGTATGTATGCGCCAAAGAAACGGTATACTGTCGCCAGACCTGCGAAAAATCCGGAGAAGAAGACGATGCGCGGATTATCGAACTCATTGGACTTCAGGAAGAGATAGGCGGACAATGTGGAGAAGAATATGCATTCGGAGAACAGTAGGGCATTCATTGTCATGAAGAGAATGCTCGGAGTCACTCCGACAACAAGCAGGGCCAGCGCCGCCTCAACCTCGCCGTAGAATTCCTTCGCCATCTCATAGACGAGGAAGACTGTCGCAACAGAGAAGAGGAAGGGGAGGAATTTGGCTTGAATAACGCCGACACCGAAAAACCTGAACATCAGTGAAGTCACAATAAAGTATGCTGGCGGGTGGACAAGGAAAAAGTCCCTGTAGGGCGCATACCCCTCGTACACCAATCGAGACATGAGGAGGTATGGAGATTCATCAGAATAACTCACCACGCTTATCGTGATTAATCGGGCGATTACCACGAATGCGAGGATTATTGTCGTAGCCCTCCTGACGTCTAGGTTAACCAGCCAGGATTCGATATGGAAATAAATGAATCTCCTTCGGCTTAGGAATATGACGTACGCCACCAGGGTTAATATGACAAAGAACACTGAGGTGACTTTAAGCACTTCAAGGAGGAAGGATCGGAACATGTTAATGAATGAGAATTACGGGTTAAATCAGTTTTTCCACGATTAAGTCGCCCATCTCACGGGTGTTCACCTGCCTCATGCCAGACTGCATTATATCACAGGTACGGTATCCTTCATCAAGGACCACGCCCACCGCAGCCTCGATAGAATCAGACTCATCATGCATGCCGAAAGAGTACTTAAGCATCATAGATGCGGAGAGTATCTGGGCTATGGGATTAGCCTTCCCCTGCCCGGCTATGTCAGGCGCCGAACCGTGCACAGGCTCGTAAAGCCCGAAATCATCCTTGTTAAGGCTTGCTGAAGGCAACATGCCCAAGCTCCCTGTTATGACCGCCGCCTCGTCACTCAGTATGTCGCCGAACATGTTGCCTGCGAGTATGACGTCGAACTGCCCTGGATTCCGAACCAGCTGCTGCGCAGCATTGTCGACGTACATGTTCCCGTACTCGACTTCAGGATAATCCCTTGAAACCTCCTCGACAGTACGCCGCCACAACACCATGGAACTCAGGACATTGGCCTTATCGATTGAAGTCAGCTTCCTCCTACGCTTCATGGCAGCCTCGAATGCGGTCTTCGCTATCCGCTTCACCTCATGCCTGCCATACACCATGGTGTCGTAGCCGGACTCCTCATCCAAACCCTTAGGCTCCCCGAAGTATATGCCGCCAGTGAGCTCCCGGACTATAAGCAGGTCTATGCCCTCACTGATTATGTCAGGCCGCAGCGGACTGCTTCCAGCCAGCGACTTGAAGACTTTGGCGGGACGCAGGTTAGCGTAAAGCCTGAAATGCTTCCTGAGTGGCAGGAGTGCAGCGCGCTCAGGCTGCTGTTCTGGCGGAAGACTCTCCCACTTGGGGCCGCCGACAGCACCCAGCATTATCGCATCCGAATCCTCACACACTTTGATAGTCTCTTCGGGAAGGGCTGTACCATGATTGTCTATCGCAATGCCGCCGACGTCAGCCTCAACATACTCGAAGCCGCCTATGGCATCCAACACCTTTATGGCCTCCACCATTATCTCAGGGCCTATCCCATCCCCAGCGAGCACCGCTATCTTGTGTTTCATTTCTTAGCCTCTTTTTTTCGTGCTGACTCGACTTCCATGTCGAGCGTCCTATCGTACATCTCCGCATCACTGTGTTTTGGTTGTGGAAGCTCCCCCTTGCTGGCGAGGTATTACATGTAATTGTGCCTGCATGTCCGGGATTGCTCTGGGACACCCATCATATCCCGTTCGTCAAGTTTCCCTGCAGGCTTCTGTCTTTTGACACTCATTTCTTCAATTGTTTTTTAACGTATTCTACGAGCCCCCCGGACTCCATAAGGTTCAACAGGAATTCAGGCAGCGGCTTGAATCCATATTCTTTCCCTGTCGTAACGTTCCTAACCTTGCCTTTCGAGTAGTCGACTTCAATCTCGTCGCCGTCACTGGCGTCCACGCCGCACTCGATGGCAGGGAACCCGAGGTTGATGCTGTTCCTGAAGTATATGCGGGCGAAGCTCTTGGCTATCACGCAGGATATCCCACACCCCATGAGGGCGCGTGGCGCATGCTCCCTGGAAGACCCGCACCCGAAGTTTTCGTCAGCGACGATGATGTCCCCCTTCTTAACGCCTTTAACGAAATCCGGCCGCACCTTCTCGAACGCGTGCTTCCCCAATTCCACTGGGTCTGCCATCACCAGGTATTCTGCGGGAATGATCTGGTCTGTGTCGACGTTGCTCCCGAACCTCCATGCCCTGCCTTTTATATGATTCATTGCTTCTTCACTGGATACTCCCGTTTTAATCTCGCAGCCTCCTCCCGAATCCTGGCGGGCGTCCTCGCGAACTCGTCCACCTTGTCCTCGTAAGCCCTGAAACGCAGTTTCTGGTCGTCCGCATGCTGGAGAGTGCCCTTCGCCATCAAGTCCCAGGCTTTCTGCTCTGCAGCGGGCGTAGCAACACGCAATAACGCGAGACACACCACAGCATCATTCAATGCTTTATCCTTATCCCCAAACGCTTCCGGCTCCCTTATTAAGCCTCCCGCAGCCTGATCCCACCTATCGTTCATAATGTGCTCCTGGACCGTGCCGGTAATCTGCGTTGGAACGCGCTGTAGCTCATACATCTGCCTGCGCAAGTCAGCCAGCTCCCCACCGGTTTCCCTTGTTTTAGCCATATAAGATCACCGTTAATTATTCTGGAATTCAAACGCTATTAACTATATCCTCCACAGTCCTTAACTCCACGCCCATGTTCCCCAAGTCCAGGAGGTTGGCTTCGTGAATCTCCGGCGTGGCAGCAGCCACCGCATCCCTGACGAGTATGACCTTGTAGTCGTGGCTCACCGCGTCGGTCACAGTGCATCGGACGCAGTTGGGGGTCTGGACGCCCACCACTATGAGCGTGTCCACTCCTATGCTGTCCAGCAGGTGCTTCAAGCCAGTCTGGAAGAAGGCGCTGAACCTCTGCTTCTCCACAACATGCTCTGTCTCCAATGGAGCGAGCTCGCCAACGACCTCAGCGCCGGAAGTACCCCTTACTAGGTACGGTTTCTCTGAGAACATCCTCCTCCTGAACACTTCAACGTCGCTGCCGTCGGCGGCATGGACGCGAAGAATGTGGACCACCGGCTTGCCAGAATCCCGGAACGCTTCAAGAACCAGCTTCACGTTGGACAATACGTCATTACCTGCGGGAACCATCCACTCCAGGACATCCTTCTGCATGTCGATTACAAGCAACGCCTCGCTCATTCCAACTCACTCGGGTCCGTGATCCTCCCGGTTACCGCAGAAGCTGCGACAACAGCCGGGTTGGCTAGATAGACTTTACTTCCCTTATGGCCCATCCTGCCGATGAAGTTGCGGTTGGTGGTGCTGACACACACCTCCTCGTTCGCGAGCACGCCCATGTATCCGCCAAGGCAGGCGCCGCACGTTGGGCCGGATATGTAGGCGTCGGCGTCGCTGAATATCTTGTATAGCCCCTCCTCTATCATCTGATCCATGATGCTGTGGGAGGCTGGGACTACTATGAGCCTGACGCCGTCCTTAACCTTCCTGCCCTTCAGTATGCTGGCGGCAACACGGAAGTCCTCTATGCGGCCGTTCGTGCAGGAGCCCAGATACGCCTGATCTATCTCAACGTCCACTTCACTCGCGGGCTTAGTGTTCTCAGGCAGGAACGGCTCTGCCACAGTGGGGACGATGCTCTTAGCGTCGTAGTTAATCTCGTCAGAATAATCAGCATCCTTGTCTGCAGAAACCTTCCTGTATGTGCCGCGCACCCGGCCCTTCAGGTAGTCGTCCACCTTCTTGTCGGCGGGAATGATGCCCGCCTTGCCGCCGGCCTCGATGGCCATGTTGCTGATGCTGATGCGGTCGGCGAGCGACAGTGACTCTATCGCGCTGCCATACCATTCCATCGACTTGTAGAGCGCGCCGTCAACACCGATGTCTCCAATAGTATGCAGGACTATGTCCTTCCCCATGACATATTTCCCGAGCTTGCCGTCGACGGTGAGCTTCATCGACTCCGGGACCCTGAACCATAGCCTTCCCAACGCCATCGCGGCAGCGGCCTCGGTGCTGCCGATGCCGGTGGAAAAACAGCCCAACGCACCGTAACTGCAGGTGTGGGAGTCGGCCCCGACTATCAGCCTGCCTGGGGCGGCGAAGCCCTGCTCTATCATCAGCTGGTGGCATACCCCGCTCCGGCCTATCTCAAAGTAGTTCGGGATATCGTGTTTCCCAGCGAACTCCCGCATAGCCTTCGCCTGCTCCGCGGACGCCACATCCTTGTTTGGCACATAATGGTCTGGTATCAGGATGCTCTTCTCCCTGATTGGGGTCACACCGAACTGCTCGAACACCTTGAATGCTGGCAGGCCGGTGACGTCGTTGACCATGACGTAGTCGACCTCAGCGTCCACAATCTCCCCTGGAGAGACGGCATCGACGCCAGCATGGGATGCGAGAATCTTTTCAGCTATGTTCTGGGCCATCTTTGAGCGTATATATTAAAATCCACTTGTAAATAAATAGATTTGAGGCATTCTAGAAAAAGAGGTTGAAATGACGAGCTACCATAGGCAGGCGTACAACAAGAAGACATACTTCATAAGCATGATATGGGCCCTCGTTGTAAGGGAGTTCAAGGGCAGGTACAGGAGGTCGCTGCTAGGACCGCTCTGGGCACTCATACAACCGCTCTTCTACATGGTCTTGTTCACGTTCATAAGGGGCATATTCACGATCTCGAGCGAGGGGACGCCGTACATAATATTCTCCTACTGCGCCCTTGTCCCATGGACGTTCTTCTCCACTGCGGTGAGCAGGTGCGGTAACTCGATATACGGCTACGCGAGCCTTATAAAGAAGATACCCTTGGACAGGGAAGTCTACCTCCTCGCGAACATAATAATATCGGTCATAGAATTCTTCATATCAGCGATAATACTCGTTGCGATGATGATCTGGTTCAAGACGCCGGTGGGTGCCGCACTACTATGGCTTCCGCTGCTCATCGCAGTGCTCCTCGTAATAACCTTCGCCTTCGGGCTCGGATTCGCTGCGGTGGGAACCTACAAGCAGGATGTGCTGTTCGGCATACCATTCCTCATGCAATTCTGGATGCTCGCGTCGCCTGTGGCATACCCGATAAGCCAGGTGCCTGAGGGGAGGAGACTCCTCTACAGCCTTAACCCCATGGTCGGCGTGATAGAGGGCTTCAGGAACGTTCTGGTGAAGAACATGGCGCCAGACCTGACGCTACTAGCGATATCCATTGTAGTTACCATAGCTGTGCTGGCAGTATGCTGGCCCATGTTCAGATACCTCTCCCAATACTTTGCGGACGTGATATAGGATGGATGATGACGTGGTTGTGAGGATAGACGGCCTCTGGAAGAGGTATGGCATGCCTTACGCCTACATCATAGGCCACTATCTGAACTGCTTCACTAAGGCGGATGTCAGAGGGCTCTTCAGGATACCCAGGGACACGAGGCCGTGGGCCCTAAAGGACATTAGCCTGGAGGTGAGGAGGGGTGAGATGCTGGGGATAATAGGCAAGAACGGTGCTGGAAAATCCACGCTACTCAAGGTCCTATGCGGAGTCACCCCGCCGACAAAGGGTGACGTGTACGTTAACGGCCGAGTCTTCCCGATGATAGAGTTGACTGCTGGAGTGCACTGGGAGCTGACGGGGAGGGAGAACGCGAGAGTGCTGGCTGCGATAATGGGACTGTCAAGAGAAGAGATAGACGAGAGAATCCCGGTTATCGAGGAATTCTGCGATATCGGAGAATGGTTTGACAAGCCGTTCAGGATGTATTCCTCCGGAATGCAGGCGAGGCTCGGATTCAGCGTGGCGATACACACTAACGCGGAGATACTACTTGTGGATGAGGCGCTCGCGGTCGGGGACATAGGCTTCAGGCAGAAATGCCTGGACTGGCTGGACAAGAACAGGGGGAAGATAACGGTACTCTTCGTCTCCCACTGGATAGGGGAGATAGAGAGGGTGTGCGACAGGCTTTTCTACATGGACAGGGGACAGGCAAAGTTCACAGGGCCCATCAAGGAGGGGTCGATACTTTACTGGGACAACCTGAGCGACGACATGCTCAAGAGGATGCATGAGAAGTACGGGACCCAGCCGAAGTACGAGGAAGGCACTGCGGACATAAGCATAATGAACATAAAACTGGGCGAGGACGACGGCACGGAGTCGAAGGCCATACACAAGAACAATGACCTCAACATAGAGTTGGACATAAAGGTGTGGAAGAAGGTCTCGTCGCCGAACGTTATGGTGAAGGTGTCTGACCACAACATGATGACCATAGCCCACAGCACGACCCTGGGGGAGCTGGATGACATACCGGACCTTGAGCCTGGAGACCATAGGATAAAGTGCGTGATAAAGAACATACCACTCCTCAGGGGGACTTACGTCATTGACATAAGCATACTGGACAGCAAGGGGGCGATGACCATAACCGGCATGAGGAACGCCGCGCAATTCAAGGTAATAGAGACCAGCAGGGAATACAGCCAACACAATGCGGGATACCTTTACCTGCCGTCAGAATGGAGGTACGAGTGAAAAAGGCATGCGTCCTGCTGGCGCTGGCACTCACGCTAGGATGCATCGAAGGCAAGACAATAGAACTGGACGGAGTTGAAGTCAGCGAATACAGGGGGGAGAAGCTGTCCTCGATAAACCAGTTCCGCGAGAACTCCATAAAAGGCCCCCAGTACGTGGAAAAGGAGGGGTACGTGCTGGAAGTCACAGGGCTTGTTGAAAAGCCCATGACATACACGTACGAGCAGGTCCTTGAGAAGCAGGAGTACTCTAAGGTGGTGGCACTCAACTGCGTGGAAGGGTGGAGTGTTAAGCTGTTCTGGGAGGGCGTGCTGGTGAAAGACCTCCTGGAGGATGCGGGCATTAAGCCAGAAGCCAACACAGTCATATTCCACGCCTACGACGGATACACCTCGTCACTCCCACTTGATTACATAATCGGCAACAACATAATGCTCGCACACAGTATGAACAACGTAACCCTGCCTGCAGAGAGGGGATTCCCATTCCAGCTGGTGGCTGAAGACAAGTGGGGCTACAAGTGGGTGAAGTGGGTGACAAAGATAGAGTTGTCCGACGATCCAGAGTACAAGGGGACGTGGGAGCGCAGGGGATACAACAATAAAGGCGACCTGAGCGGGCCCATATTCGAGGGTGAGTGAGCTACTTGAGTCTCTGACGCTTCAGACGATCCCTTATGAACTCCTCCTCATGCATGGCGTGCTCGGACTTTTTGGAATCCGGGGAACGGAATTTAGCCTGGAGGTAATCGTCAAGAAGCTCCTGATCGGTCTCGGTGACGCGAGGATCCAGACCCTTCTTCCTGCGCAATGCGGACCGGCCCATCCTAATCTGGTCTGCGAGCACTGCCTCATGGTCTACGCTCTTATGAACCATGTTAGGTATCACCAGTGAATGCTTTTATACTATGGGAGGGCGTCATTGAAAGGATGATTGGGGGCCTATTTTTTAGGCCCCTTTGTCATTATCGAGTTCAGCCCGTTCACCATAGCGTCAACCGACGCGAGGACTATGTCGGCGCCTATCCCCTGGGCGGTGACTATGCGGCCCTTGCTCTTCAGCTTGACTACTATGCGGACCATTGCGTCCGTGCCCCCGCTGACCGAGTCGACGTGGTATTCCACCAGCTCGAACGGAACATCCTTTGTAGCGGACTTTATCGCGTTTATCGCCGCGTCCACCGGGCCTGTGCCGACTCCGGCGGATACTACGGAGCCGCCGTTCATCCTCAGTTTCACCGATGCTGTCGGAGTGAACTTGTTGCCTGCCACTGCGACAAGCTCTTCAAGATGCAGGGCGCGCTCCTCCACCTTGCCGAGGACGGTGTTCGCTATGGACTCCAGGTCCACTGAAGTGACATGCTTGCCCTTGTCGCCGAGGAACTTAACCTGGTCGTACACCTGCCGCATCTGGTCTTCACTCATCTCGACTCCCGCGTCCTCCAGCATCTTCCTCACTGACTTGAATCCGACATGCTTCCCCAACACGAACCTTCTCGTGCCGCCCACTATCTCGGGCTTTATCGGCTCGTAGGTAGACGGCTTCTTCAGTATGCCGTCCACGTGGATGCCAGCCTCGTGGGTGAACGCGTTCTCCCCGACTATCGCCTTATTGGGCTGCAGCGGGACCCCACTCAGCTTCTCCACGAGCTCGCTAAGCTTAGTCAGCTTCTCTATCTTCACGTTGAACTTGTGGCCTGTAGTCAGCCTCAATGCGACAGCAACCTCCTCCAGGGCGGCGTTACCGGCACGCTCGCCAAGGCCGTTCACTGTGACGTCGACCACGCGTGCGCCAGCCTTGACTGCCATAACCGTGTTCGCGGTCGCCATGCCGAAGTCGTTGTGGCAGTGTATTCCAACAGGTACTTTCGCGTTCTTCACCACCTTCCCCATCAGGTCGTAGGTCTGCTGGGGGTTGAGGACGCCCACCGTGTCGGCGACAGTGAACCTGTCGGCTCCAGCGTCCACCCCGTTCTTCATAACCTTCCTCAGGAAGTCTGTTTCCGTGCGGGAACCGTCCTCGCAGCACAAGTCGACCTTGGCGCCGTGCTCCTTGCAGTATCCCACAAGCTCTGTCACCGAGTCGAGTATCTTCTCCCTCGTCGTCTTCAGCTTGTACTTCAAGTGAAGGTCGGATGTGGGGACCACCAGGAATATGGAGTGCACATCGCACTCGATGGCCAAGTCTATGTCCTTCTGGAGTATCCTCGCGAAGCTGGATATCTCAGCCTTCAATCCCTCGTTGGCTATCGCCTTGATGCTCTCCCTCTCGCCCTCGCTGGTTATCGCGGAACCAGCCTCTATGACGTCCACTCCCAGGTCGTCCAGGGCCTTCGCTATCCTAAGCTTCTCGTCTGGAGTGAGGGATACTCCCGGCGTCTGCTCGCCGTCCCTCAGTGTCGTATCGTGAAACAGTATCTTAGCCATCGTGTAAACCTCTCTTAATTTATGTGCCCAGCGCAGAAAAAAAGGCGATAATCGAATACGCGGGGTTTTATTACAGTCAAATCCGGGGGATAGTGGCGTAGTGGAGGCTCTAGCCCCCAATAGTGATGGCGTCTATGCTAATGATGTCAAGGATCATCCCGTGCTGGTTCAGGTTTGCGTAAGCCATCTTTCGCAGTTTACTTAAGGGGCTTAAGGATATTTAAAGCAAGTTATTCGGCAGGACATGATGTCTTTTGCGGTAGCATGGTTGCTTTCCCATAACACACACCATGGAATACATAAAATCCGGGATTTGCGTGTTATCAGGTAAGTAACCCTAATTTTATTTTAAAACACTAATGATTCTCTATGAAAGCCGTTATACTTTGTGGGGGTTTAGGCACTTGATGGATGAGGGAGATCCGTTAATACCGAAAACGATGCTGGATACTGGCGGACATCCGATCCTGCACCACATAATGACGGCATGGTAGCCAACGACTGGGATGTAAGGCATGTATGAAAAACTAAGAAGAACGTATGAAGGGAGAAGTGTATTGGTCACAGGACACACTGGATTCAAGGGTAGCTGGCTTGCGGCATGGCTTTCCGAGCTAGGCGCGCATGTAGTCGGCTACTCCCTTGAGCCACCGTCAAAACCGAACCTGTTCGAATCCATAAACCTTGATGAGAGGATAACACACATAACGGGAGACGTCAGGGAAGGGGGAAGACTAGTCTCAGTCTTCGATGAACACGAGCCAGAGTTCATCTTCCACCTGGCAGCCCAACCACTAGTCAGAAGATCATATAAAGAACCGGCACTCACATATGAGACGAACGTGATGGGGACATTAAATGTCCTTGAGGCAGTAAGGAAAACAGGGTCAGTGAGGGTATGCGTGATAGTCACGACCGACAAGTGCTATGAAAACAAGGAGTCTGAACACGAGTACAAAGAGACTGACCCCCTTGGAGGGTACGACCCATACAGCTCGAGCAAAGGATGCGCTGAACTGGTTACAGCAAGCTATAGAAGATCATTTCTCCAGGAAGTCGCCGTATCATCTGCAAGATCAGGTAACGTGATAGGATGTGGTGATTGGAATGAGGACAGGCTAGTCCCAGACTGCATCAAAGCACTAAACCAGGGCGAGACCATCATGATACGCAACCCTAATGCAGTAAGGCCCTGGCAATACATCCTAGAGCCCTTATCAGGCTATCTGCTGCTAGCATGCATGATGCGCGAAGACCCTGTGAAATACTCGGGAGCATGGAATTTCGGGCCTGCTGACGAGCATACAATAACGGTGGGGGAACTCGTCGATAAGGTGATGGAATGCTGGGGTAGCGGAGAGTACGAGGTCGACTCTTCCCAGAACCCGCATGAAGCCGGCCTGCTGAAGTTGGATGTTGGCAAGGCCAGGAGAATGCTTGGATGGATGCCGGTTTATGGCATAGATGAGGCAGTGGACAGGACTGTAAGGGGGTATAAGATGTTTTATGGGGGGATGGTGGGGGATAGGCTATGGGATTTCATTGTGGGGGAGATCAGGGAGTATAACAGTCAGGGGGATAGGTTAGGGTGGGGCTATGAGTGATCTAGGGTTAGGCGACATCGTCGAAGTCGGACGTGCGGGGCCGGGAAACCATGCGGGCACCATAAGCAGGGGCATAGTGTACGAGTCATGTGGTGATGATGTCAGTCTGCTGCCGATGATTCGGGAGGGTGATGGTCGCCTCGTGAAGATTAGCGGAAAAGACTTGGCTGAAGGCGAGGTTACGGGGGAATACTTTGCATTAACCAACAATATCGTGAGGGTAAAATCAGGGAGTGTCTGCAGGACTGGTAGCCTGAAGGTCGGGAAGATTGATGAGATACTAAGGGGGATGATTCACGAACTCGTCGAAAAACACTATGATAAGGTGCACGCAGATAAGAATGGTTTCACCCCCGGCAAGGACCGCGTCCAATATGCCAGACGAGTCTATGATGCAGGCGATATGAAGGCGCTGGTGGATTCCGGACTCGACTTCTGGCTTACTGCAGGAAGATTCGCGAAAAGGTTTGAAAAAGACTTCACCGGTTTCCTGGGAGTCAGACACTGTGTTATAACGAACTCAGGATCATCCGCAAACCTCCTGGCCATATCCTCGTTGACCTCACCAAAGCTCGGGGGAAGAAGATTGAAGGCTGGTGACGAGGTGATAACCACGGCATGCGCATTCCCAACCAGCGTGAACCCGATAATCCAGAACAATCTGACACCGGTATTCATGGACGTGGATGTCGGCACATATAATATAATCGCGGATGATGTCGAGGATGCGTTAACAGAAAAGACAAAGGCCATCATGCTAGCACACACCTTAGGCAACCCATTCGACTTGGATAAGGTTATTGGAACGGCTAAGGAACATGGATTATGGGTTGTGGAGGACAACTGCGACGCACTGGGGTCCAGATACGACGGCAGATACACCGGGACCTTCGGGGACCTTGCGACATTCAGCTTCTACCCAGCACACCACATAACCATGGGTGAGGGAGGAGCGGTAACAACAAACGACGATGAGCTTAGGGGGATAGTAACGTCTTTCAGGGACTGGGGGCGCGACTGCTGGTGCGAGCCAGGCCAGGACAACACCTGTGGAAAACGCTTTAAATGGCAGTTAGGCACCCTACCGTACGGATACGACCATAAATACATTTACTCGCACATAGGCTACAACCTGAAGGTCACCGACATGCAGGCTGCCGTGGGCGTATCCCAATTGAGGAAACTACCGCAGGTCATTAAGGCAAGAAAGGAGAACTGGCAGACACTCCACAACGGGCTTAAACCCCATGCGGACCATCTTATCCTCCCGAGAGCCACTGAAAAGTCGGACCCGAGCTGGTTCGGATTCCCACTTACAGTCAGACAAGACGCCGGTTTCACGAGAGATGAGATGGTATCCCATCTTGAAGAAAACAAGATAGCCACCAGAATGCTTTTCGCAGGGAACATCACCCGCCACCCAAGCCTTCAGAACACCAACTACAGGATTCATGATAAACTCGACAACACCGACCGCATAATGAATGACACATTCTGGATCGGACTCCACCAGGGATTGGATGAGCGACATCTTGAATACGTGATTAGCCAGTTCTCATCTTTCATCCGGGAGAGGAAAAACAACGTTAGGGGACCGTGATGGATGCTACTGTCCTTGGTGCTGGGATTTCTGGCCTGAGCGCAGCCTATCACCTCCGGAAACACGGCTTTACCCCGACGTTATATGAAAAAGAGGGTGAGGCTGGTGGTTTATGCAAGTCAGGGCAGTACGATGGCCTCGTGTTTGATTATGGACCCCACATATCCTTCACCTCCAATGAGTATGTGAAAGGACTTTTTAAGGATTCTGTTGCTGGGGACTACGATGATAAGCAAGTATCTTGCTTGAATTACTGGCGGGGGTACTGGATAGAGCATGAACCACAGAACAATCTTCATAGCCTGCCCAATGAGATAGTCAGAGATATTCTTTTGGACGTCATCCACGCTAAATATGACGGCAATGCGGAGATAATGAATTATCGTGACTGGTGTCAAAAAAATTTTGGCGTCTATTTCTCGAAAAACTTCACTGACAAGTACACCAGGAAGTTTTGGACGGTCGAACCGCAGGAATTGACGACTGACTGGATTGGGGTTAGAGTGAATCCACAAGACTTGGGGAGGATGATAGACGGTGCATTGAATACATCAGGGGATAACACCCATTACGCATCCCACTTCATCTACCCGCGGAAAGGTGGTTTTTCATCGTTTCTACGGTTGCTTGAGGCAGAATCCGACATCAGATTAGGAACATATCCCATCGAAGTAGACTTGCAGAAGAGGAAGATACGATTCAACAAGGGAATAGTTGAAGATTATGGAATCCTGGTCTCAAGCATCCCATTACCGGAGCTGATAGCATGCATAAAGAATGCTCCACAAGAGGTGTGCGAAGCGGTGAATCGCTTGAAGTGGACGTCCCTTAGGATGCTGAACTTCCGTGTTGACCATAGGGCCAGCAGTCCGTCCCAGTGGAACTACTATTATGACGAGGATATCCCCTATACGAGGATTGTTTATATGTCAAGGTTTTCGGAGGATAACGCGCCAGGAGGATGCGAGACCATGCAGGCTGAGATACCGTATTCACCGTCAAAGCCATTGGCCTTAGAGGGTGATGCACTTACTGATGAGGTAGTACGATGCATCACCAGAACAGAGGGCATTGCCGCAGATGAATTGGAGTATCTGGGAGATTTCGACATAAAATACGGTTATGTCATACACGATATAGAACGTAAGAAGGCTTTGCACACAATACACACGTATCTAGACGAGAATGACGTCTATTATTGCGGCCGGTTCGGTGAATGGGCGTATCTCTGGAGCGACCAGGCTCTTTTAAGTGGAATGCGTGTTGCAGAAAAGATTAAGCAATCCATATCGCCGGATTTGATTTAACATATGTCTTCCGCCCACAACAGGATCAGGCCTAAGAGATGTGGAGGGGGAGGGGAAGATGAAGCAGAATGTAATCCCGCTTTTGCCTTTTTTATGTAAACAGAAAGAGTAGTATATATTAATCCTATTTCAGTAGGCATACACACTCCGAAACAATGGAAAAAATTTTCAGCCAGATTAAACACTTGACAGATAAAAAGCAGGATTCTTGGAGGGTATTATACAATTTTTTTGGAGGGGGTAAGGAAAAGAAGGGCGGGTACCGGTGCCTTTTCGCCTCTGCCGTGGGGGAATACGGGAAAAAATACCTGGCAAAGATCATTCAAAAATTCGGCACTGAAGACTTCGACTACACCATATTCAAATACGATGACACGAGATTCGACGAACAAGTATTCAAGGATTGCAAGTTCATAGAGAAAAAAAGCGACTACTACATAGAGTACCAGTGTGCAAAA